>NZ_JBYSXY010000003.1:314938-411880 GCF_058782685.1 Pseudomonas sp. FW306-02-D09B | reverse complement strand
CCTGATGAAAAACCAGAGCGAATACCAACCGAATCGACCGTTGCAGGGTTGTCCTGCAACATAGAATCTCCCACACTAGACCGCGCCATACACCATCCATGTGTACGACGCAGTGCTAATGTGGGAGCGGGCTTGCTCGCGAAGGCTTCACCGCGGTCCCGATTCGTAAAAACACTCGAAAGTTAATCCCTTCTTAACCCGCTTATCGTCTATTCCCCCATCCACCGGCACGTGCCGGCTCTCAAAGGTCAGAGCCAGCGTGTAGACTTGCGGGCAATAGATAGTCAGAAGGGAAACGCGATGAACGAGGAAATGATGCGGATGGGCCGTGAGCGGCGCTTCCTGGTCTTGTTGGGTATCATCTGCCTGGCGCTGATCGGCGGCGCGCTGTACATGCAAGTGGTGCTGGGCGAGGCGCCATGCCCGCTGTGCATCCTGCAGCGCTATGCACTGTTGCTGATTGCGATCAGTGCCTTTATCGGTGCCGCCATGCGCACTCGTCGCAGCATCACCGTGTTCGAAGGGCTGGTGGTGATCTTCGCCCTTGCAGGCGCTGCTGCGGCCGGGCATCACGTCTATACGCAGTTTTACCCGGCGGTCAGTTGCGGCATCGATGTGCTGCAACCGATTGTCGACGGCTTGCCGCTGGCGAAGATCTTCCCGCTGGGCTTCCAGGTCGACGGCTTCTGCGAAACACCGTACCCGCCGATCCTCGGCCTGTCGCTGGCACAGTGGGCGCTGGTGGCCTTCGTGTTGACTGTGGTGCTGGTGCCACTGCTCATTTCGCGTAACCGCAAACACCTGAACTGAGGCTTCTCGCCGCAGCCACAGGCCTTGAATAAAGCGCCCCGGACCTCGAAAAGAGGCCGGGGCGCTTTGCGTTTCAGCGGGTCTGTCAAAGGATCGTGACGCGCGGCAAAGAAGGGTGCGACACGTGTGCGACATGTTGTCACAGCAAAGGTGTCGCAACTCATTTCAAAGACGATTGTCGTCGCTGAAACTGACAGGGAATTTATCTTGCTGACGGGCCTCTCCGGAAGCCGGAAAATGCGGTGCAGCAGGCAGTTTTAACAGGCTCGGACGAATGGCTAAAGGCCTTGTGACAAGGGGGCTTGCGCGAGGTCAGCGATGCTTCGAGAGGGGCTGAAGCTGTCTGAACTGCGGACAGTAGCGCTGGTTTTTTTGGGGTTGTTATTGAGAATCTGTCTCGATATCGTGGATAATCTTTGCAGATTTCGTTAATGATTGTTGCGGTATCCGATAAAAATTATTTCGAGTTGAGACATGGTTTATACAACGTTACATATCTACAATCGCCCGCACTGAAATTCCGGGGCGGCACTCTCCTTGGCACAAGGGGTGGTCGTGGGGCTGTAACGGGCTTCATTCGACGCCAGGTGTCGGCGCCTTCCAACTATCCGCACCAAATGGAATTGGTCTGTAACAAGGCCTTTGACCACGAATTCGAATAAGAACTCACCGCTAGCCCAGGATGTGTCGACCAGCGTTTAGCGCGCGACGGGCAAGCCCTTATTCAATCCAAGAAAAATGCCAACCCTTGGCAGGGTGAAGTGTTGGCGATCAAAACCCAACTGCATTGCGCAAGCTGCTTTAGAGGTCGTGAGATGAGTAAAAACAGGTACCCCAGACTACTAGGCTTATTGCCGCTGCTCGGCACGCTGTTGCTGGGAGGCTGCAACATGACCCTGCTCGATCCCAAGGGCCAGGTCGGCCTGGACGAGCGCAACCTGATCATCACCGCAACGCTGCTGATGCTGTTGGTCGTGGTTCCGGTCATCGTCATGACCTTCCTGTTCGCCTGGAAATACCGCGCTTCCAACAAGGACGCCGTCTACACCCCGAAATGGTCGCACTCCACCAAGATTGAAATCGCGGTGTGGGCTGTCCCAGTCCTGATCATCATTGCCCTGGGTTACGTCACCTACAAGTCGACCCACGCCCTGGACCCTTACCGTCCGCTGGAATCCGACGTCAAGCCGATCACCATTCAAGTGGTCGCGATGGACTGGAAGTGGCTGTTCATCTACCCGGAACAAGGCATCGCCACCGTCAACAAGATGGTGTTCCCGGCCAACACGCCAGTTAACTTCAAAATCACCTCCGACACCGTGATGAACTCGTTCTTCATTCCGGGCCTGGGCGGTCAGATCTACGCGATGGCGGGCATGGAAACCAAGTTGCACCTGATCGCCAATCAGAATGCCGAGTTTGACGGTATCTCCGCCAACTACAGCGGTGCTGGCTTCACTGGCATGAAATTCAAAGCAATCGCCACCTCTCAGGCAGATTTCGATGCCTGGGTCAGTGATGTCAAGAAAGCACCTAAACAGCTTGAAAAAGCTGAATACGAAGCCCTTTCCAAACCAAGCCAGAACAACCCGGTTGAACTCTACTCCTCGTACGCGCCGAACCTGTTCCAGACCATCATCGACAAGTATGAAGGCATGAAACCGGGCAAGCCGATGCACCACGAGAAGAAAGAACACGAAGTGGCCGGCGCCGGTATGGAAGGGATGGACATGAGTTCGCATTCAGCTGCCGGGGCAGAGGAGTAAACGATGTTTGGTAAATTAAGTTGGGAAGCGATCCCGTTCCACGAGCCGATCGTGATGGTGACCATCGCCATGATCGCGCTCGGTGGTCTGGCGGTATTTGCTGCAATCACCTACTTCAAGAAGTGGACCTATTTGTGGACCGAGTGGCTGACGTCGGTCGACCACAAGAAAATCGGCGTGATGTACATCATCGTTGCCATGATCATGCTGCTGCGTGGTTTTGCCGACGCCGTGATGATGCGCTCCCAGCTGGCCCTGGCCACTGAGGGTTCGCCTGGCTACCTGCCACCTGAACACTATGACCAGATCTTCACCGCTCACGGTGTGATCATGATCATCTTCATGGCGATGCCATTCTTCACCGGCCTGATGAACCTTGCAGTGCCGCTGCAGATCGGCGCGCGTGACGTTGCCTACCCGTTCCTGAACTCCCTGAGCTTCTGGCTGCTGGTTTCCGGCGTGGTACTGGTGAACGTGTCCCTGGGTGTCGGCGAATTCGCCCGTACCGGTTGGGTTGCGTATCCACCGCTGTCGGAACTGGGCTACAGCCCGGGCGTGGGTGTGGACTACTACATATGGGCATTACAACTGTCTGGACTGGGTACGACATTGACGGGGGTCAATTTCCTGGCCACCGTGCTGAAAATGCGTACCCCGGGCATGAAAATGATGGACATGCCGATCTTCACCTGGACCTGCACCTGGGCCAACGTACTGATCGTCGCTTCCTTCCCGATCCTGACCGCTACCCTGGCACTGCTGACGCTTGACCGTTACATGGATTTCCACATTTTCACCAATGAACTTGGTGGCAATCCAATGATGTACGTCAACCTGTTCTGGGCCTGGGGTCACCCCGAGGTTTACATCCTGATTCTGCCGGCGTTCGGGATCTTCTCCGAAGTCATCTCGACCTTCTCCGGCAAGAAACTGTTCGGCCATCACTCGATGATCTACGCCAGCGGCGCGATCTCGATCCTTGGCTTCATGGTTTGGCTGCACCACTTCTTCACCATGGGTTCGGGTGCCAACGTCAACGCCTTCTTCGGTCTGGCGACGATGCTGATTTCGATCCCGACCGGGGTGAAGCTGTTCAACTGGCTGTTCACCATCTACCAGGGCCGTCTGCGTTTCACCAGCCAAGTGCTGTGGACCCTGGGCTTCATGGTGACCTTCGCCATCGGCGGCATGACCGGCGTACTGCTGGCCATCCCGGGTGCTGACTTCGTACTGCACAACAGCCTGTTCGTGATCGCGCACTTCCACAACGTGATCATCGGCGGCGCCGTGTTCGGCTACATCGCCGGCTTCGGCTTCTACTTCCCTAAAGCGTTCGGCTTCAAGCTGCACGAAGGTTGGGGCAAGGCAGCGTTCTGGTTCTGGATCTCGGGCTTCTTCGTCGCGTTCATGCCGCTCTATGTACTGGGCTTCATGGGCATGACCCGTCGTCTGAACAGCACCACCAACCCTGAGTGGACGCCATACCTGCACGTTGCAATGGTTGGTGCTGTACTGATCGCCTTCGGTATTGCCTGCCAGTTGATCCAGTTGTACGTGAGTATCCGTGATCGCAAGCTGCCACAGAACATGTGCGAAGCCGGCGACCCGTGGAATGCCCACACGCTGGAATGGTCGACCTCGTCGCCACCACCGTTCTACAACTTCGCTGTACTGCCGAAAGCCGACGGTATCGACCCGTTCACCGAAGCCAAGGAAAACGGTACTGCGTACCAGGCTCCGGCCAAGTACGAGCCGATCCACATGCCAAACAACACCGCGACCGGCCTGGTCATGGGTGCTCTGTTGACCGTGTTCGGTTTCGCGATGATCTGGCACATCTGGTGGATGGCTATCTTCGGCCTGGCTGGCACCGTGATCTATTTCGTGATCCACGCTGCCCGTGATGATCAAGGCTACATGGTGCCGGTCGATGTGATCGAGCGCATTGAAGCCGAGCAGCACAAGCGTCTGGTTGCGGCCAAAGCGATTCCGGCCACCGCCACCCGTGTTGAAACCTCGTTGGAACAGGCTTAAACCATGTCGAACTTAGTGACCAATGTTGGACACGCCCATGGTCATGACCATGGGCACGATGACCATCACCACGACTCGGGCGAGATGACCGTATTCGGTTTCTGGCTCTATCTGATGACCGACTGCATTCTGTTTGCGTCGATCTTCGCGGTGTACGCGGTACTGGTAAACAACGTAGCCGGTGGCCCGTCGGGCCACGACATCTTCGAACTGCCCTACGTGCTGGGCGAAACCGCCTGCCTGTTGCTCAGCTCGATCACCTACGGCTTCGCCATGCTGGCGTTGTTCAAAGGCAAGAAGACTCAGGTGCTGGGCTGGTTGGCCATCACCTTCCTGTTCGGTCTGGGCTTCATCGGCATGGAGATCAACGAGTTCCATACGCTGATCTCCGAAGGCTTCGGTCCGAACCGTAGCGGCTTCCTGTCCGGGTTCTTCACCCTGGTCGGCACCCACGGTCTGCACGTGACCAGCGGTCTGATCTGGATGGCGATCATGATGTATCAGGTCCAGAAGAATGGCCTGACGGCGACCAACAAGACCCGTCTGAGCTGCCTGAGCCTGTTCTGGCACTTCCTGGACGTAGTGTGGATCTGCGTATTCACCGTTGTTTACCTGATGGGGACTCTGTAAATGGCTAACGCAGCTCACTCACACGATAGTCACGACGACAGCCACGGCAGCGTCAAGTCCTACGCTATCGGCTTCATCCTGTCGGTGATCCTGACCATCATTCCTTTCGGCCTGGTGATGTACCCATCCCTGCCGAAAGCCATGACCCTGGCGATCGTACTGGCCTTCGCAGTGATCCAGGTGCTGGTGCACCTGGTGTACTTCCTCCACCTGGACCGCTCCGCCGCCCAGCGTAACAACGTGATTGCGTTTGTTTTCGCGGCGCTGGTTATCGTCCTGTTGGTCGGTCTGTCGCTGTGGATCATGTACAGCATCCATTCCGTCATGATGGCGCACTGAGGAAAGTCCGGATGTCCTTAAAGCACTTTATCCAAATCACCAAACCGGGGATCATTTTCGGTAACGTGCTTTCTGTGGCAGGCGGGTTTTTCCTGGCCTCGAAAGGGCATGTCGATCTGGCCATTTTCCTGGCTGCGATGATCGGCACGTCCCTGGTGGTTGCGTCGGGTTGCGTGTTCAACAACTGCATCGACCGTGACATCGACCTGAAGATGGAACGCACCAAGAACCGTGTGCTGGTGCAGGGCCTGATCTCCCTGAAACTGGCACTGGTTTACGCGACCGTCCTGGGTGTTGCCGGCGTGGCCTTGCTGTATCGCGTGGCCAACCCGCTGGCGGCGTTGTTCGCGGTGATCGGTTTTGTCATCTACGTCGGTTTCTACAGCCTGTACCTCAAGCGCAAGTCGGTTCACGGCACGCTGGTGGGCAGTCTGTCGGGGGCGATGCCGCCGGTGATCGGCTATGTCGCAGTCAGCAATAACTTCGACATGGCGGCGCTGACGCTGCTGGTGATGTTCAGCTTGTGGCAGATGCCGCATTCCTACGCGATCGCGATCTTTCGCTTCAATGATTACCTGGCGGCATCGATTCCGGTGTTGCCGGTGAAGCGTGGGATTCAGGTGGCGAAGAAGCACATCCTGCTGTACATCCTGGCGTTCCTGGTGGCGACCTTGATGCTGACGTTCAGTGGTTACGCTGGCATGAGTTATCTCGCGGTTGCGGCGGCCATGGGCATGTACTGGTTGTACATGGCCTGGACGGGCTACAAGGCGGTGGATGACACGGTTTGGGCACGTAAGCTGTTTGTGTTTTCGATTTTTACCATCACGGCGTTGAGCGTGATGATGTCGCTGGACTTCAAGGTGCCGACCGAGTTGTTGCTGACTTACGCGCCTTAAGGTTTTGCGGTTGTACATAAAGCCCCGCCTTCGAGAGAAGCGCGGGGCTTTTTATTGCCCCCGGATTTACCTGCTCGCGATGGCGGCCTGACAGTCGACCTGTCTCTTGCAGATGTACATCGATCCATTGTGGGAGCCGGGCTTGCCCGCGATTGCGGCCTGACAGCCGACCTGTCTCTTGCAGATGTACATCGATCCATTGTGGGAGCCGGGCTTGCCCGCGATGGCGGCCTGACAGCCGACCAACCTCTTGCAGGTGTACATATCCATTCCTGCGGTAACGGCCACTTGGGGTTTCGCCTGACGGCGACTCACTTTTTTTACAAGCGCCTAAAAAAAGTAAGCAAAAAAACGCTCGCCCCAAGCGTACGGCACCTCGCCTAGGCTCGGCGTCCCCTCACTCCGGTGTCCATCAGGGGGCATCGCCTACGGTCTGCTTCGCGACGACCTCCTCTCGATGTGTCCGGCTGCGCCGTACGGCGCTGCGCGCCCACCCCCTGATGAACACCTGCGCTCGGCCTCCCGAAGGGGCGGGTGGATCAAGATCAACAGCAACAGCACGGCGGCCTGACAGCCGGCCTGAGTGGTTGGGGCGCGTCACTTCATTGTGGGTGAGTGATATTCGGAGCTGCCGAAGGCTGCGATCTTTTGATCTTGGCGACCAGGCCACCAATTGCCGAGCTATAAGCAACATGTCTATAGTTTTGCGATGGTCGCCGACCAAGTTAATGCGCTCAAAAAAGCCATTGAGGCAGAGTTGAAAGCACGAGGTAGCTTCATGAAAAAGCGCGACCTGTTCGTAGAGTTAATGCGAGGCGTTGGCGAGATGGTGGCTCAGCGCGAAGGTGAGATCGCACTGCGCAGTCATTCCTTGCAGGACAAACCGGCTCCCGAGAAGGGCGCGAAAGAAAACGTCGAAGCCCAATGCTCAGGCCGCCTTGTTGATAAGGCTGGTGGAGAAATTCCCCGACATGGTTGAGCGGTTAGGCGCCGTTTGAGCAAATAGTCGAACGCCTGAAAAGCCCCGCCTTCAAGAGAAGCCCGGGGCTTTTTCCATTCAATCGCGGTTATTACCCGGCGCACCCAGCACCTTCACCACGTCATCGATCACCGCCTTACTCATCTCCTGCAAATAATGCGACGCCCAGGCATAGCGGTCCTTGCCGCGTTCCATCGCCGCGTCTTCGGCCAGCAGTTTGGAGAGGTGGAGCAAGTCGGACACATGGGACAAGGCTTCGTGGATCGAGACGCCGCTGTTGACGCGGAAGAGGGGGTGGTCGGAATGGATGGAGAAGGGTGTGAGGCCAGCGGTTGTCAGGTCTTTGTAGTGGTCAACTAATTCCGGACACCTCGATAGGTGGTTTAGACGCCATTGCCCGTTCGTAAACGGTCGGTGGCAGATATCCCAGTTTTGAGTGCAGACGCTCGTTGTTGTAAAACCCAACGATGTATTCAGTGATGTCACGTATCGCTTCGGCGTGATTGGCGTAATCGCGCCGCCATACCCGCTCCATTTTCAAACTCAGGAAGAAGCGCTCCATCACTGAGTTGTCCCAGCAGTTACCTTTACGGCTCATGCTTTGCTGCATGTTATTTCTTGTCAGCAGCGCCCTGTAGCTCGCGCTGGCGTACTGGCTACCGCGATCCGAATGAGCGATCAGACCAGATGGCGGTTGACGCTGAGCAACGGCCAGTTGCATTGCACTACATACCAGCTCGGCAGGCATGTTCGGGGCCATGGACCAACCCACGATCTTGCGTGAGAACAAGTCCAGTACCACGGCCAGGTACAGCCAGCCGCTACGGGTCCGGATATAGGTAATGTCCGCTACCCAGGCCTTGTTCACCGCCTCGGGTTCGAACTGGCGATTCAACACATTTTCAGCAATCGGCAGATCGTGGTTGCTATCAGTCGTGTGCACAAACTTGCGCTTCCAGGCCGAACGCAGACCGTTGGCGCGCATCAAGCGACGAATTTTATAAACGCCTATTTCCATGCCCTTGGCGCGCAACGCTTTACGCAACGGACGACTGCCATAGCAGCCGCCACTCGCAGCAAACGACGCCTTGAGTTGCACAGTCACGGGACAAATCGAGGCTGGCGATCCAGCACGTTTGGTGGCCTCGTAGAAACCGGAGCGGCTAATACCCAGCAGCCGACAGACATACGCCACTGAATAAGCCTTCTGTTGCAGCTGCCGAACCAAGCGATACGTTACTTCAGCTCGCGGGCAAAGAAGGCGGTGGCTTTTTTTAATACATCGTTATCCATCTTGAGCTGGCGGTTTTCCTGCTCCAGCTGCCGGATGCGCTGTTGCTCAGCCGTCAACGGTTTGCCGATTCCGGCTTCTCCCAGCTGTTCAGCCTCGTACTGCTGCACCCAGCGCCGGACGGCGGTCTCACCAATATTCAGGTCGCGACAGACCTGCGGAACGGCCAGTCCTTGGTCCTTGATCATCTTTACGACTTGCAGCTTGAAGCTGTCGTCGAATGCCCTGCGTTTGCCAGTCATGAAAAACTCCTCGATAGATGCATTCTCCACCTATCGAGGTGTCCGGGGAAATTAGACCACTACACTTTGAGGTTAGTCATGGGGCACCTCCGAGAGGGTGGAGGTGGTAAAAGCGCGAACTTTGGACGGATCAATAGCGTGCATTAGCAATACTCCAGAAACAAAGTAGAGCGGCCACGTTCGTTATCAGGCGAGTGGGTGGCAGCTGTGCGCAGGCTGATAAACCGGTATGCACGCGACCCGGCAGACCCGAAGGTCTCCCACGCACAGCCGCCATTGCACGAAAGTACAGGCTAAAAAAAACGCCGGCAATCGAGGTTTTTGGCGCTGGTGCGCGCGCATATTACCCGGGTTATCAGGCCCGGTCGCTGAATAGGCAGCGACGGTTTGACGTTAGCGTGCAGAGATTGGCGGGCACAATCGTAGCGATGTGCTGGCTCTGTATGGTTTTTTAGCGCCTGGGAGGTCGCTAATCGCCGCAGGGCAAGCTCCTGCTGGCGCGCCCCCAGAAATCCATCCGATGCCCAAAAACCAAATTCAGAACGGTCCTACATTTACCCAAAGCACTCCAACGTGCCTCATATCATCCCGCTACCATCTCACTCCATGCCGCTGGCCTTTTTTCTGCATGCAGAACTACCGTCACGTCAAACCGGCATCATCGGTCGAACCGACCTAAGGAAGAACAACCGTGAATATCAATTGGGCTGAAAAGCTTCGCCAGAGCGTCCATGAGTTGGCCGGATCGCTGGGTAACCTGTTCGTTGAGACGTTCCATTACCTGGCGCTGTTCGCCATCGGTGCAGTCACTGCCTGGGCGGCGGTGGCGGAGTTTTTATTGATGATCAAGGAGGGTGACATCAAGATCGATGACATCCTGCTGCTGTTCATCTACCTCGAGTTGGGCGCGATGGTCGGGATTTACTTCAAGACCAACCACATGCCGGTGCGCTTTCTGATCTACGTGGCGATCACCGCGTTGACGCGCCTGCTGATCTCCAACGTGTCGCACCACAACCCGCCGGACATCGGGATCATCTACCTGTGCGGCGGCATTCTGCTGCTGGCGTTTTCGATTCTGGTGGTGCGCTATGCCTCGTCGCAATTTCCGTCGGTGAAGATCGCACACCCGCAGCGCAAGACCGGGGCGGGCTCCGGTGAGCATCCGGAAGTCGAGAAGGGCGAGCTTTAAAACCTTGCCGGCCGAGGGGGTGGAGTCTTGGGTGAGGGCGGCGGTAATTTGAAGTTGTCGCCGTTGGTCATCGCTTCAAGGATCGCCACGGCGCTGTGGCCCTGTTCGATGGCGATGCCGAACTGAATGCTTTGCACCAGCCGTTTCAGGCGTTGCGGGTCATTGCGTTGTGCGGCGCTGATCATCCGCTTGGCGACGATTCGGCCGGTTTTGGAGAGGGTCAGCATGATGCTGCCGTCGAGTCCCTGAATGCTCAGGTTGACCTGATAATCCGGCGCAAAAGCGTCGGTGATCAGTTGGAAAGGGTTATCCATAATGCGTCACCGCTTGATGGGATCGTGCAGTCATTGACCGGACGGGATCAGGATTGGTTCGCTTTTCCAGACCACCGGCAGGCCGTTCGCTGAGGTTTCAACAACATCCGTGTGCCTCCATTCTGACGAAGCAAGGGCCATGCCGGTCCTGCTCCGGGTCAATAAACCGGCAATAAAAAGGCGAGCCAAATGGCTCGCCTTTTTCATTCATGGGCCGTTTCAGGGCATGACGGAGTAGATGATCGCTGACAGTGCGATCAGGCCGATCAGTACCACGAACACGTTCGAGGCTTGCCCCGAATACTGGCGCAGCGACGGCACGCGGCGGATCGCGTACATCGGCATCAGGAACAACAGGCAGGCGATCACCGGTCCACCGAGGGTTTCGATCATGCCGAGGATGCTCGGGTTGAAGGTCGCCACCGCCCAGCAACTGAGGATCATGAACAGCGCGGTCACGCGGTTCAGCCAGGTGGCTGGCATCACCCGGCCGCGGCCGCGCAGGCTTTTCACGATCAGGCCCTGGAAGCCTTCGCTCGCACCGATGTAGTGGCCGAGGAAGGATTTGGTGATTGCCACCAGCGCGATCAACGGCGCGGCATAGGCGATGACCGGGGTCTGGAAGTGGTTGGCCAGGTACGACAGGATCGAGATGTTCTGCGCCTTTGCGGCTGCCAGGTCGGCTGGCGACAGGGCCAGCACGCAGCTGAAGCAGAAGAACATCACGGTCAGCACCATCATGCTGTGGGCGACGGCGAGGATGCCGCGGCTTTTCGGTTCGGCCTGGGCGCCATAACGCTGTTTCTGGTCGACGGCGAAGGCGGAGATGATCGGCGAATGGTTGAACGAGAACACCATCACCGGAATCGCCAGCCACAGGGTTTTGAAGAACAGCGGCAACGGCATGCCTTCACTGGCCGAGGCGAAGAACGCGCCGTTCCAGTTCGGGATCAGGCTCACACCGAGCAACAGCAACGCGGCGACAAACGGGTAAACCAGCACGCTCATGCATTTGACGATCACGCCCTGACCGCAACGGACGATCGCCATCAGCCCCAGAATCAGCGCCAGCGACAACACCGAGCGCGGTGGCGGTGCGATGTGTAATTGATGCTCCATGAAGCTGCTGAGGGTGTTGGTCAGCGCCACGCTGTACACCAGCAAAATCGGGAAGATCGCAAAGAAATACAGCAGGGTGATCAGCTTGCCGGCACCGATGCCGAAGTGCTCTTCCACTACTTCGGTGATGTCCCCGGAACGCCCGGACAGCACGAAGCGGGTCAGGCCGCGGTGGGCGAAGAAGGTCATCGGGAAGGCCAGCAGCGCCAGCACCAGCAACGGCCAGAAACCGCCGACACCGGCGTTGATCGGCAGGAACAGCGTGCCTGCACCAATCGCCGTGCCGTAAAGTCCGAGCATCCAGGTGGTGTCGTGTTTGCTCCAGCCTTTGCTGGTTGTTGCGGTACTACGGGGCAGTTCTACAGCAGGATTATCGGCAGCAGGTGTACGTACATCGGTCATCAGTATCGCCTCGTTATTATTCTTGCTCGGGCTCACGTAATGCAGGCGGTCAGGGAATGCTCGTCAGCACTCCACCCAGCTCACAGCCAGGCCGCCCCGTGAAGTTTCTTTGTATTTGTCATGCATATCGGCGCCGGTATCGCGCATGGTGCGGATCACCCGGTCCAGGGAAATAAAGTGTTTGCCGTCGCCGCGCAGGGCCATTTGGGTGGCGTTGATTGCCTTCACCGCGGCAATCGCGTTGCGCTCGATGCACGGCACCTGAACCAGCCCGCCGACCGGGTCGCAGGTCAGGCCGAGGTTGTGTTCCAGGCCGATTTCGGCGGCGTTTTCCAGTTGTTCGGGTGTCGCGCCCAATACCTCGGCGAGGCCGGCAGCGGCCATGGCGCAGGCGGAACCGACTTCACCCTGGCAGCCGACTTCGGCGCCGGAGATCGAGGCGTTCTTTTTGCAGAGGATGCCCACCGACGCGGCGGCGAGGAAAAACGCCACGACATCGTCGTCCGAGGCGTCGGGGTTGAACTTCATGTAGTAATGCAGCACCGCCGGGATGATCCCCGCCGCGCCGTTGGTCGGTGCGGTGACCATGCGGCCGCCGGCGGCGTTTTCTTCGTTCACGGCGAGGGCGAACAGGTTGACCCATTCCATCGCCGAGAGGGTCGAACTGATGACGTTCGGTTTGCCGATTTCCAACAGACTGCGGTGCAATTTCGCAGCGCGGCGCGGCACATCCAGACCGCCCGGCAGGATGCCTTCGTGGCGCAGGCCTTGCTCGACGCATTCACGCATCACCGACCAGATGTGCAGCAGGCCGCTGCGAATTTCCGCATCGCTGCGCCAGGCCCGTTCGTTGGCCATCATCAGCTCGGAAACCCGCAAGCCGTGCTGGTTGCACAGCGACAGTAATTCCACGGCACTGGAAAATTCGTACGGCAACACCACGTCGCTGGCGGCCGGCACGCCCGACTCGGCTTCGGCCGCTTCGACGATGAAACCGCCGCCGACCGAATAGTAGGTTTGTTCCCACAACTGGCCGTTTTCGCCAAAGGCTGTCAGCGACATGGCGTTAGGGTGGTAGGGCAGGCTTTCGTCGAGCAGCAGCAAATCACGTTGCCAATCGAAGGCAATGTTCCGGCGACCGGCCAGCAGCAGTTCGCCGCTTTCACGCAACTGCTGGATACGCGGGCCGATGCAGCTCGGGTCGATGCTGTCGGGCCATTCGCCCATCAGCCCCATGACGCAGGCGCGATCGGTGGCGTGGCCGACGCCGGTGGCGGACAGCGAGCCGTATAGACGGACTTCCACCCGTCGGGTTTGCTCCAGCAAACCCTGGTCAAACAGCGCCTGGGCGAAGGTCGCGGCGGCGCGCATCGGGCCGACGGTGTGGGAACTGGACGGACCGATACCGACTTTGAAGAGATCGAAAACACTGATAGCCATGCTAAAGCCTTACAAGCAATGGAGTAGGAATCGCCGCCATTTTTTGTAGGACAAGCGCAATGTAGGCGATACTGCCTACCTCGGTCAGCGCTGACCAACGAAACTTCCTAAGACAGGCTTTAGTAGGACTAAACGATGAGTCGTCAATTTCATGCCCAGACCTACGTCTGGCTGCATGTGTTTTCCTGTGCGGCACGCCACTTGTCGTTCACCCGCTGCGCCGAAGAACTGCACATCACCCCCGGCGCCGTCAGCCAGCAGATCCGCCAGTTGGAAGAGCGCCTGGGGTTTCGCCTGTTTCACCGCCGCGCCCGGGGCGTCGAATTGAGTGCCGAAGGCCAGCGTCTGGCGATCACAGTTAACGAAGCCTACGGCAGCATCGACGCGGAACTACGCCGGCTGGATGCGGGAATGATCAGCGGCATCCTGCGTTTGCGCTCGATTCCTTCGTTTCTCGGCAAATGGCTGACGCCGCGCCTGCCGCGTTTGCAGCAGCGGTTTCCGGATATCCAGTTGCGGCTGGTGGCCGAGGACAGCAGTGTGGCGCTGCACGAAGGCGACTTCGACCTGGCCATCGACTTGAACGATGGCAGTTACCCGGGATTGTTATCCACAGCCTTGCTCGACGAGCAGATTTTCCCGGTCTGCGCGCCGAGCCTGCTGCGCGGTCGACCGCCGCTGCACGGGCCGGCGGATTTGGTGCATTTTCCGTTGTTGCACGACATCACCGCCTGGCGCGGCAGTTATGAATACGCGGAGTGGGAGTTTTACCTGAACGCTATCGGCTTCGACGGTGCCGACGTACGGCGCGGGCATACCTTCAACCGCAACCACTTGACCATCGAGGCGGCGATTGCCGGGATGGGCGTGGCCATCGCCCGCCGGACCTTGCTCAACGATGAGCTGGAGCGGGGCACGCTGATCGTGCCGTTCGGCGTCGCGGTGCCCAACTACAAACGCTATGTGTTGCTGTATTCACCGGGGGCGCTGAGCCATCCGGGCGTGCGCGCGGTGCATGACTGGCTGGTGGAGGAGGCGGGGATTTTTCGCGGGTTGCACCCCCTGGGTGAGGGGCAATTGTGAGGATTTGTTGCAGTGTTGCAGTTCGAGTCGACTCCCGACATTAACAGCGCTTTTGTCGGTTGTCCGGCTTTTTTTGCGTATGAATATTTATCTTTTTTTAGGGGTTGAATTGTTTCTCCATCTGCCCAACTCTGTAATCAAGAGGTCACGGTCACTCAGGTTTCAAACACTGCACCGGACCTCTCGCGAGCTAGCTGAAATAAGGGATGAACTATGCAAATCCAAGTCAACAGCGATAACCATATTCAAAGCAGCATCCGACTGGAGGAGTGGGTACGTACTACCATTGAGAGCACGCTCGAACGATACGAAGAAGACCTGACACGGGTCGAAGTCCACCTGCGGGACGAGAACGGCGATAAACCCGGTCCACACGACATGCGCTGCCAACTTGAAGCGCGGCCAAAAGGCCATCAACCGGTTTCCGTTACTCATAAAGCCGACACACTGGAACTGGCCATCGAAGGGGCGGCCACCAAACTTGAACATGCGCTGGAACATCTGTTCGGCAAATTGCGCGGTAAACGCGCCACCGTCACGCCGATCAACTCGGGTGCCCATGCCGACGCGCTGCTGGAAGAAGAATTTCTCGAGAACGAACAGGCCGCTTTCAATAGCTGATGCCTGAAACACCCTTACCACCCCACTGAAAACGGGCCTGCAGATGCAGGCCCGTTTTGGTTTCAGCTGCGCCCTGCATCAAGTCATGGCTAATGCGTGGTCATGCGACCCCGGGGTCGCTCCTTACTCGGCTAAGGCAAAAACTCTACCCGTAATCCTCGGCTCACGCTGCGGCCCTGATCATCACTGACTCGCAAGTGATACTCGCCCGACTTGCCTGGCCGCCAGTTCAGTGTGGCTTGGGGTGGGCCCTGACCGATCAGGGTCTGGTCGGCGAACCAATACAGGGTCAAGGCATCACTCGCGGCGTTGGCGTTCAGGGGAATGCTTTCCTGGGGGTGGGACAGGCGCAGCTGATAGGTGACCTGGGTCAGCGGCGAGCGGATTTGCGGGGCTTCGCTCTGATCGCCGTGGCGATTGGGCTGGCAGCTCTTGAGCACGTCAGGCGGCGTGCGCCGTGGCAGGCCGGCGGCGCGGAACAGTCGTTGTACATCGCTGGGCCAGAATTCGAATACTTCTTCGCGGGTGTACTGCGGATCGAACGGCGGGCAGGCAGCCTTGCCGGTACGGGTGTCGAGTAGCACCGGGCGATGCAGGTTGGACACACGAATGGGTGAGACCCCGGGGATATACCAGGTCTTGCGGGTCGAGGGGCACCAGCGGTTGGGCAGCTCGCCGGAGGCGGCGCAGACGTCGATCCGCGTCAATCCTGCAGGTGGCTTGTCGACTTTGTCGGCGACCGTGGGCAATGCCAGAGGCAGGGCGTCGGCGATGCGAAAGAACAGTGGCGCTGCCGTCTTTGCGCCAATGAACGCCGGGTTGGGCCTGCCGTCGAAATTGCCGACCCACACGATTAACACGTACGGGCCGACGATTCCGGCGCTCCAGGCATCGTGAAAGCCCCAGGAAGTGCCGGTTTTCCAGGCCGTGCGCCAGTGCCGACTAGCGCTGTTGGCCGGCAAGCCATCCGGGCGCGGGTTGTGCCTGAGCATATCGCGCACCATGAACGCGGCTTGCGGCGTCAGCAGCGCGGCACCGCTGGTCTGAGGCTGCTCGACGAGGTAACGCAACGACCGCAAATGCCCGTCGCCGGCCAACATCAGGTACAGCCGCGCCAATTCTTCGGGGGTCATCTCGCCACCGCCCAGGGCCAGGGCCAGACCGTAATGGCTCTCGCCCCGCAATCCCTTGATCCCGGCCCTTTGCAAAAAGCCGTACAACGAAGGGGATTTGACCTTGCTGGCCAGCCACACCGCCGGAATATTGCGGCTGCGAATCAACGCGTCCCGGGCTGTCAGTGGGCCGACAAAACTGCCATCGAAATTTTCCGGCTGGAAGTAGCCGAAGTTACTGGGCATGTCCTTGAGAATGCTCATGGGGTGGATCAACCCCTGATCCAGCGCCAGCCCATAGAGAAACGGCTTGAGGGTGGAACCGGGTGAGCGTCGCGCCAGCACGCCGTTGACCTGCCCGTGAATGGCCGTGGATAAGTAATCCGCCGAGCCTACCAGCGCCTTGACGCTCTGGTCGCGGCTGTCCACCAGGATTGCCGTGGCGTTCTCGATACCGGTGCTGCGGCGTTCGGCGATAAAGCCGCCAATCAAACGTTCCAGCAGCCGTTGCAAGGGCAGGTTGAGAGTGCTGTTGAGCTCATTACCGGTCTGGGACGTCAGCAGCTGTTCGCTCAAATGAGGCGCCAGGAAAGGAATCTGCTGACGAGTGCGCGCCTCCAGTGGCAGCTCCAGCAAACTGCTGTTACGCGGATCTTCGGGATAGGTCTTGCGCCAGTCCGCCATCAGCCGCAGGCGAGCGTTTTGCAGCGACGGTCCGAAGCTGGCGCGCCGTCCTGGCTGCTGGGGAATCACCGCCAGCGCGAGGGCTTCGGATAACGACAACTGCGCTGCCGCTTTACCGAAGTAAATCCGGCTTGCCGCTTCGGCACCTTCGATATTGCCGCCCATGGGCGACAGGTTGAGATAGGCCTCAAGGATGTCGTGTTTGCTGTAACGCAGCTCCAGCCAAAGCGCCAGGGCCATTTGTTGCAGTTTGCCGGGGACCTGCCGGGTATTGAGGTCCCACAGCCGTCGCGCCAGTTGCATGCTTAAGGTCGAGCCGCCCTGGCGCTGGCCCCCGCTGTAAGTGGCCGTGGCCGCCCGCAGCAATGCTGGCGGGTTGATTCCCGGGTGCCAATAGAAGTTGCGGTCTTCCTTGAGCAGCAACGCCTCGACCAGTGATGGCGAGATGCGCTCCAGGGGCAGCCACAGCCGATACTGGCCGTCGGCGGCCAGGGTCATGCGCAGCAGCGAACCGTCGTCGGCCAGCACCAGTCGCGAGGATGAGGTGGTTTGCTCCAGTGGCTGATGGGGCCACAGTCGCAGCCCCACCAGCACGCCCACTGCCAGCCCAACTGCCAGCAGGGGTTTCAAGCGCCGTCCCGGATGTTTCAAGGCTTGACGATTTCAAGCTGGCCGACCTTGCCACGGCCTTGCAAGGTGGTTTGGTACAGGCCTTCGGCATAGGCCGGTGGCGTGTTGAAGGTCCCGGCGTTGGTGGCCCGTACGCGGTAGACGAAGGTGCCGACGTCCCGCAGCGCCGTGCCATAAAACACCACCCGGTCATCGCGCACATCAATGTAATCCGGTTGCCAATTGCTCAACTCGCTCTCACCAATAGGCGCTTGCCAGGCGTTGGCCTCTTCGCTGTTTTCGGCGTATTGCGATTCTTCGCCTTCACCTTCACTGGCGGCCTGCGGCTCTGGCGGCAGGCGATACACCGGCTCGACGCCGCCCGGCAACAAATCGACCACCGCCACTTGCTGCACCTGATCCCGATCCGTGGCCCGCAGTCGCAGGCGCACCAGGAACTCATCACCGACGCTCACCTGGCTGACGGGCTTGCCGTTCAGGTCGAGGTATTCGTGGATGATTTCCAGGCCATTACTGATGGAATGGAGGGTCGCACTCCGATCAAAACCGGCCTCGCTGAGCATGTAGAACGCAGCAGGACCGTCAGTTTTTTCCATCAGCAGTTTTTGCGTGCCTGGCGGGACTGCCGCACGAGGCGGTTGACCGGCCATCTGTAACAGTTGTTGCTGCTTGTCTCCCAGCCAGGCCGTGGCTTTGAGGGTCATGTTGCTTTGCGCCCGTTGGCCGTAGTTGTCCAGGGCGCGCAACAACAGTGCGGCCGACAGCGAGTTGTAACGCTGCTCATTGAGGCGCTTGCCGAGCTTGTCCAGCAGGTTCACCGGCACGTCGCCCAGCAACTCCGGGAAGTGGCGGCTGAGCAAATGCAGGTGCTCGGCGTCGTGGACCAGTGGGTCGTAATACAGGCCGTCGCTGTCCCAGGCATCGCTGATGGAACGCCACGGGATTTTGCGCACCAGTGCATCAGCCTGACGATCCTGCTTCAGTAACTTGTAACTGGCGGCGAGGTAGGCGGCGCCCAAGTCATTCTTCCAGCTGTCGCGGAAGTAGCTCTCGTAGCGCTCGCGGATATCGCTCAAGGCACCACTGACCAGAATCCCCTGACGACTCAGCAGGTAGCTGGCGTAGGCACGGTTGCGCAATTCCGACAGGCCTTCGCTGGGACCGTTGGCCAGGTCGGTGAGGTAAGCGTTGGCGCGCACCAGCACATCTTCCGGCACCGGCAGACCGCGCTCCCTGGCTTCGATCAGGAAGTCAGTGGCATACAGGCTGGCATAAGGCGCGACGTCAGGATTGGCGGCCCACAGGCCGAAACCACCGGCTTGATTCTGCCGCTGTCGAAGCATGCGCACCGCACCGGTAAAGGCCTGTTCCGCTTCTGGTGCGGTGCCGCCCCAGATCAACGTCGGCATGGCCTTGGACACCAATTGCTCGGTACAGGCGTAACCGTAGTCATCAAGATAGTGTTTGAGGCCATTAGCCCAGACCAGAGGCGAGGCGGCCACCCCCAGTTGCACATTACGCAGTTGGGGGAACAGTTCGCGCGTGGGTTTCAACTCTTTGCTGGTGCTGTCGAAACGGCCGAGGCTGAGGGCGACCCGGTGTTCACTCAAGGGCCGGATCGAGGTGGTTTCGGCCACCTGGATACGCTTGCCGTCCGGCAGCACCGCGACAAAGCGCAAATCCGCCGAGCCGAGGTTTTCCAGGACCTTGATCCGGAATTCGGCTATGCCTTCCTTGCGCGGTTGCAGGTCCAGGGTGCTGTTGGGGTCGCCTTCGACTTTCAGGCCGGCGCTGGTTTGCAGCTCAAATTTCACGCGGGTGGGCGCTTCCAGATTGCTGAAGACCCCGGCACTGACACTGAACACATCCCCAGGTGCAACGAAGGCCGGCACGTTCGGCGTGATCACCAGTGGCCCGCGCACATCGGTGCTGGCCTCGCTGACACCGACGCTGTCGGCATCCACCGCCACCGCAAACAGGTGCAACTTGCCGTTGAAGCTGTCCGGGATCTGGTAATGCAGCACGGTATCCCCGGCCGGCAAGTCGATCAGCCCTGACCACCATGCCACGGGCGGCTGGTGTTTGCGTTTGAACGGGTTGAGGTGCGAGGCCAAGGCGTTTTCCGTATCGCCACCGGGTGCAGCGCCACTGAGCAGGCGGCTGAATTCCGGCAGGATCAGGTCAAGAATCTGGCTGGTACCGACCTCCAGCGCCCGTTTCTGAAAAAAGAAGCCCAGCGGGTCCGGCGTCTGATAACGCGCTACTTGCAGAATGCCTTCGTCCACTGCGTAGACCACGGCGCGGGAAGGGCGGTCGGCATTGACCTTGATGTCCAGCACCTGCCCCGGCTCGGTCTTCGTCGGGCCTTCGACCTTCAGCGCCATGCGCCGCGCATCGAGGTTGATGCTGAACGGCACCACGCCGTAGGACAATGGACTCATGTAGACCTCGGATGAGCCGATGTCCCGCACGAATTGCACGTTGATGTAAGCATTGCCCTCCAGCCCGGCTGGCACACGGATGTGCTGCACGCTGTTGGTGCTGTCGGCCTTGAACCACTGCTGGGTGTAGACCTTATCGCGCTCGATGGTGATCAGCCCGGCGCCGGTGTAAGGCGCGCGGATGCTGATGGCGATCTCGTCGCCGGTGGCATAGCTGCGTTTGTCCAGGCGCAGTTGCAGCTCGGCGTTGCGCTCCAGGGAGCGGGAAGTGTTGCCACGCCCGGCGACGCTGTAGTCGATGGCGTTGAGCAGGTTGCCGTTGGCGTCCTTGAGTTGCAGGGTGTAGTCGCCTGGTGTGGCGGTGTTCAGCGTCTGTTTCGCGCCGTCCTTACCCAAGGGCAGGGGCGTGGCTGACTGGTTGATGTGCTTGATCCGCGACTCGTATTTGTAGGTGCCGTTGGATTGCTTGATCAGCACCGAAACGTAGCGGTGTTCCACCAGCTCGGTGCTCAGGCCCTCGACCGCTACCGGCGTGAGATCCGGCGCGACGGCCAGCCATTGCACCTGGCGCGACGCATCCTTGGCCACGTAGCCCAAGGAATCCTGGCTCTTCACACCTACCAGGTACGACGCCGAAGACACCAGCAAAGCACTCTGGGCGGCGACGTTGCGACCGCCTTCGGCCTCGTAGACCTGAGCCATGACTTGCAGGCGATAGGTGCTGTTGGAAAAACGTTGCAAGTTGAGGTCAAGGACGGCCTGGCCGTTGTCGTCGGCCTCGGTCTCTGCCAGGTCCTCGGAGTTGGCTTCTTCCAGGGAGTCTCTGAGACGGAAGCGGTAGTCCGGGAAGCGATCGAAGGCGGCCAGCGTCGGGCTCAGGGACATTTTTGCGGTCACCCGCCGACCCGACGCCGGAGCGCCGAACAGGTGCAGCGCGGTGACCTTGGCCACCACTTGCTCCGGCGGTATCCAGCCTTGTACCGGCGTATCGTGCAGGCTCAGACTGACTTTCATGCGGTCCGGCTCGAAGTCGCGAACCTTGAAGCTGACGCTGCCCAAATCGGTGCGGGTCTGTTGTTCGCCAATCAGTTGCAGGGTCGCGGTGTAATCCCCGGCCGGCGCTACTTCACTGCTGGCGAAATCGAAGCTTTCAAAACCCGAGGCCGACAGCTTCAGCGGCTGGCGTATCACTTCGAGGCCCCGGGGGTCGGTGATTTGCAACTCCAGTGGCAGGCCTTGCAGCACACCTTTCCAATTGCCGCTACGCACGATCATGCCCAGATGCGCGGTCTCGCCGGGGCGATAGAGGCCGCGGTCGGTAAACAGGTAAGCGCTCAAGCGGTCGATGGCGCCGTCTTCTTTCAGACCGCCGACGTCGAAACGCGACAGGTCCAATTGCTGGGACTGTCGGGCAATTGGCAGGAAGGACTGGTCGTTACCACGGGTTACCACGTACATCAGTGGCGTTTTTTCGCGGCGCAACTCGTCGAGTTTGGCAAAGTGGGCGTGGCCTTCGGTGTCGGTTTTACCGCTGCTCACTGGCAAGCCATTGCGGCCGATGATATCGACCTGAGCGTCGGCCACGGGTGAACCGTTGCCGATGGATTGCACGTACACATCGTGGCTGCCGTCGCTGGAGCGTTTGGCGATGATCCCCAGGTCTGTGACCACGATAAAGCGCAGGTCACTGGTGGTATTGCGCGAATAACCGTCGAAGGTGTGCTCGGCCGGATCGTCCTGGGGGCTCAGCTTGAGGACGAAAATCCCTCGGCGACCACCGTTGGCGGTGAGGTAACGGCTGAGATCTACGTTGTCATAGAGGGTTTTCGACGGATCGGCGGCCGAAAGCGGAATGTCCAGGGACATGCGCTCTACCATCCGGTCGAAATAGTCGTTGCCGAAGTTTGGCCGGGCGAAGCTGCCGCTGCTTTGATCCACCAGGTGCTGCAATTGGTTGGGCAGTAAACGGGCGATTTCCACATGGGCGCCGGGCACGCCACGAGCCATGAAACCCAGGCGTTTTTCGCCGTTGAGGCTCAGCAATGCACCGTTGGAGAGGAACTGCAAGGTACGCGGATAGGCCGGCATGCTCACCAGCGACGCCACAGGATTTTTTGCCAGGTAACCGCCGATGGCTTCCAGATTGGCCGGAACCCGTGCATACAGCATGCGGCCCGCCGGGGCCTTGAACTTGAAGGCGTGCTGAGTGTTCAGCGGCTCGATGCTCGGTACGTGGGTCAATTTGACCGGGATGCTGCGGGCCAACAGTTTTTCGTCGATTTCGCTGGTGGACCAGGGGCGGTGGTCATCCTCGGCTTTTTCCGGCAGCAGCCAGGCCTGGACCTTACCGGCGATGGTCTCATCGGCCACAGCGTTGGAGCTGCTGAACATCAGCACAGGTTCCGGCTCGCCGCGTTCGTTGTCGACAAACTGGATGTCGGCGCTGCTGAAGGTCAGGCGATAACGCCCGGGCACCGTCACATCGGCGCTCAACGGCGCAGGGCTGGTGTTGCCGCCATCTCGAGCCTTGATGCCTTCGTCGAGTTTGATCGTGACCGAGGCGTTTTCCAGCGGCGTGGCCAGGGCGGCGGAACGGATGTAGGCGTTGAGCTTGCGTTCGTCGAAGCTGATTTCCGGCAGGTTAGGCGCCTGGGCATCGCGGTAGGCCAAGCCTTTGCCAAGGGTAATGGACACTCGCTTGCGCAGGCTTTCTTCGTCCACCGGGTGGGAGAAGCGGAAGGTCGCCACCTGCTGTTTCAGTGTCGGATTGACTGGGTCCTGGTACAGCTCGTTTTGGGTCAGTTGGCCGCGGAATGGCGGGGTGGTTATCTGGCTGTTGTATTCGGCCAGTAGTACACCGTCAGCCAGCAGGTTGCTCTTTGAAAGTTCGAGACTGTAATGGGCGTCAATCGGCCAGTCCTGGTCCGGCACGAACAACAGGCTGCGATCATCGGCCCAGCTCCAGGTGCCTTGGACGGCGGGCTTGAGGCTAATGCCCTGAGTGACGGGCTTGCCAATGTCCTGCAACGGCGCCACCGATTCGGCGAAGCGGATTTGCAGGGTATCGACGATGGGGGGCTGCTGGGTGTAATCCGTCAGGTTCGGCTTGTGCACCGAATAGGCCACGGTGTGCGGTTTTGGCAGGTTTGAATACCAGTGCCAGCCGTAAAAAACCGCTGCCACTACCAGCAGCAAGCCCAACACGCCGCCAGTGGTCTGGCGCGGATAGGCTCGGGCCTTGTGCCCCAGCGTCGTCAGCCCAGCGCCGATAGCCCTCAGCCAGAAGGGCGGCTGCCACTGGCCAAAGAGGCTTTTCAGCAACCAGCCAACGACTTTGGAAAGAACGCTCACCACGGTGAGAAAGACCCCGGATATCCGGCGCCAGGCTTCCTTGCACGAGTCAAACATTGTGAGCATCCTTGGCAAAATGGCACATATCCTACACGCGAACAGGCTAGAAGCCCTAAGGACTACCCCCTATTCAGCGAATTGCTGTCTCGCTGGTCAACGTAGTGCTGCCCGGCTGCTCCAGCACGGTCCGTGCAAGCGCATTCGCGCTCATCATCCCCCCGCCTTATTGCACACCATTCAGCCTCAGCCCTGTTGATTGTGACTGCCCGCGCCGTGCCTGACACTCGGGCTCACTGTCCCTGGCCTGCTGGAGTTTGGTAATGAAAGAGTCTGTGCGCTTTGAAGATAAAGTGGTGATCGTCACCGGTGCAGGCGGCGGTCTTGGACGGGCTCATGCGTTGTTATTCGCCAGGCAGGGTGCCAAGGTACTGGTCAATGATCTCGGCGGCTCGGCTCAAGGCGAAGGCGCCAATGCCTCGGCAGCCGACCGCGTGGTGGCAGAGATTCGCGAGGCCGGCGGCAGTGCCGTGGCCAACCACGATTCGGTGACCGACGGCGACAAACTCGTGCAGCACGCCCTCGATACCTTTGGTCGCATCGACGTGGTGGTCAACAACGCCGGGATATTGCGCGACAAGACCTTCCACAAAATGGAAGACGGCGATTGGGACCTGGTTTACCGCGTGCATGTCGAAGGTGCTTATAAAGTCACCCGTGCCGCGTGGCCACACATGCGTGAGCAAAACTACGGTCGAGTGATCTTCACTGCCTCGACCTCCGGCATCTACGGCAACTTCGGCCAGTCCAACTACGGCATGGCCAAACTCGGTCTTTATGGCCTGACTCGCACCCTGGCCCTCGAAGGCCGCAAGAACAATATTCTGGTCAACGCCATCGCCCCGACCGGTGGCACGCGCATGACCGAAGGCTTGATTCCGCCACAAGTCTTCGAACAGCTGAAACCGGAATTGGTCAGCCCGCTGGTGGTGTACCTGGCCAGTGAGAACTGCCAGGAAACCTCCGGCCTGTTCGAAGTCGGCGGTGGCTGGATGGGCAAAGTACGCTGGGAGCGCAGCCTCGGCGCCGGTTTCGATCCGCGTGAGGGCTTCTCGCCGGAAGATGTTGCGGCTCACTGGCAGCAGATTTGCGACTTTGAAGGTGCAGCGCATCCGAAGGACAACATTGAGGCGCTGAAGGAAATGATGGGGAATTTGCAGAAGTATTCGTTGTAACTCCGAAGACTATTGCCAGCGTACGCTCAATCAGCTTCGCCTCCGAGCACTTCCCCCATCGAACCCCGTGCTCACGGGGTTCTTTATTTCGCCCATAAAAAAGGCCGCTGCAAACGCAGCGGCCAAGGTAAGACGTTGGATCAAGGAGCTACAAATCAACGTCAGTGAACACGGGTCGATGAGCTGAAACGGATTCAAATCACCTGGATTCTGTTGCTGATGAGGCGGGAAAATCACACCTCGGTACTTCGTGCTTTCGGCCCCATTGCCCTGAAAGCCAGGCAAGGATAAGTCCTTATCCCCAAAGGAAAAATAGCGATTCGAGACAATGACTGTTACAGCATCGGCAACAGTCGCTGCCATGGCCGATGCACGTCAGGTGGCGCCTTTTGTACAAAACCCGTTGAGTCAACGTGAAATAGAAGTGCTCAAGTTAGTCGCTCAAGGTAACGCGAACTAACGAATTGCCGACCTCTTGTTTATATCGTTACATACGGTAAAAGCCCAGGCGCGACGGATCAATGGAACGTTGGGCGTGGGGCGAGGAACTCCAGCGGTGGCCAGGGAAACAGTGCAGGGGTTTAGTATTTTAAGTGTGGGTGGAACACGATCTTGTTGTGGCTGTTTACGAATGCATACATGTTCCGGGGTGTACTTTGAAGGCTGGAATCTTTATAAGGTGTTCGTCGGCCCGGTTCAAGTGAATTTATCTATTGTGTAGGGGCGATCACTTATTTATTAAAAGGATTTCGGAGATGTTGAATATGGATTTGTTGAAAGAAATCAGTGCGATGCTGGATAAGGATTTTGAACAGTTGAAGTATGGCATCAAGGCCGATGAGACTTACTTGAACTCGACAGTGATCAATGACCTTGGGCAGCCGGTAGTCGATTACTCGCAAACCCTGAGCTGGGCGATCATGGAGAAGGTCCAGGATGACGAGTTTCCAACGTTCGGCGACGAGTATGCGGGTGTATTTACCCGGCAGTGGACGTTTGATCCGCTTTATCGCGTGGATAACAATATCTTCAATATTGAAAAGCTGAATTTGTTTGGGCGCAGTATCGTCGAGTATTACCGCGCGCAATAAGCAGTGCCTTATAAGCCTGTGCAGTGGCCGATAAATGGAATGAGTTGGTAGAATGCCCCGCGCGATCAGTGTGCGGGGTGTTAAAGAGTTTTATTGGATGCCAAAAGGAAGTGTGCATGAATGTTAATGTTTTAACGGCCGTGGCGGGGGGCGACTCTTCGAAAGAGCTGTTGCGTCCTTCGAAACGAACAATGGCCGAACAACCTCACCTGATACCGGATTGGTTGCAAAATGCCAGTGAAGAAGATCGCCAATATTATGTCGATACGGAACAGTCCCTGGCAGCAAAAGAGCAAGCGCTTGATGAGCAGCTGAAAGAAACCGTATCTCTCAAGGCGTTCGCACATTTCTATGCCCAAGAGATTGTCAGAATTGAAACCGGTGAACTTGTCGACCCGGAGCACATTCTTGTCAACGCTTCTCATACGTTTTATGTGGGGCAGCAAAAGGTTGTTCAACGCAATCGCCTGACACTTCCCGAGTTCATGCTCAACGGTTTGTATGATCCGTCCTCTGTTCCATTGGAGATCACCCTTGAAGGTGAGACGTTACCGCCAGACTTTACCGAGCAAGTACTGAGGGAGGTGCTGGGCGATGAGAACAGCATGCGCTCACTGTATGCCGAGAAATTTGAAGAAAAATACACCAGCGAAGCGGTGCTGCAAGCCCTGCAAGCCTTGCTGGACAGTCGCACGGACCTGAGTTCGTTCAGCGCGAAGTTGCAAGGGCATCTCAGTGACGACAGCCTCAAGATCGTCGAACTGGCCAGCCAGAACGTCAGAAACTATTCCATGGGGAGTCTTTCGTTTGACACCTGGAAACACGCCTTCCAAGGGATGATTGTTTATTGTGGACCGGAAGGTGAAGACGGTCCTTGCGTGCTCTATACGCCGCAAGCCCCCGGGGGCAGGGTCTGGTTCGAGTTTGTGAGCATCAAACAACTGAACTTCCATATGGCCGATTGGACGAATCAGCCGGCAGGACGCAGTTACCTGAGTCGGCAGTCTCACGCCTCTGAGCGAGAGCGCACCGATGCTTACATGAGATTTGTGCTGGAGTTGCCGAGTCAATGGCGCGGCCTCAAGCGTACCCCATGGCCGCAGTTCGGTGCAGGGGCATTACGCCAGGCTGTTCTGCTCAATGTCGGTTGGCTGCGGGGCGAAGTGGAGGCGGTCATCCCTGCCGGT
Organism: Pseudomonas sp. FW306-02-D09B; assembly: GCF_058782685.1. NCBI lineage: Bacteria > Pseudomonadati > Pseudomonadota > Gammaproteobacteria > Pseudomonadales > Pseudomonadaceae > Pseudomonas > Pseudomonas sp. FW306-02-D09B. The sequence goes on along the minus strand of NZ_JBYSXY010000003.1, from coordinate 384,991 downwards.
TATCGTTCGGCGTCCTCTTACCATCGACGGTATTTCGCTCGTTTGAATACCGAGCTTAAAGCGTTGACCCGGCTGGCCAGCCATGAGGCGGCGCTGATCAGTTACGAGAAGTTTGCGTACGACCTCATCAAACAAAGGGTTGAAGGTGTTCTGGCGGAACACGGTGAAACAGTCGTCGTGAACCCCGATCTGATAAAGGTGGTGCTGGACGAGTCGCAAGAAATGACCTTGTCTCAGCTCATCATCAAGGAACAACACATCACGGAAGATAGCGGGCCGATACATAACCCGGGAATCTACCCAACACTGCGTTTGTTGGCCGGCCATCCCCCCATCTCCGACACCTTGATGGCCGACGTGCTGATGAAATACATGGTGGGCTGGTCGAAGACGTTGCGTCCGGGCGAAAAATATATCGACATGTTGTCCAGCGACTACCTGGACCCCAATGCCCCGCGTTACGCGCTGAAACGCGATGTGTATGTAAACACGCAACTGCATGAGATGCAGCGCGCCGCGTTGGCGGAACTGTTCAGCGGTGTGCTTTCGCGGGAACACTATGAACGTATCGAACAGGCTATTGATCGGTTGCGAGTACCGGAGTCCACCGATCCAATAGAAAATGATGAGCCTGAATCTCCCCAACGCAACGGTGTGTACCAGTTTTATCTGCAAAACCGCAGGGTCCAGGGCGTTTATGTTTTCCGCTTGATGAACGATGGCGTGGCCACGGATCTGTTGTATACCCCGAATGCACCTGACGGCCGATGGTTTCGACCACGGGCCGAGTTCGCCAGGTCGGTGAAAGTGGGGGGGTTAGGCAGTTATTACTGCAAGCGAGTCAAATACACCGACCAGCGAGTGATCAGCGCATACATCGAAGAGATGACGCAACGTAGTACCGACGACGAGCCGCCGGCACTGCACGTTCATAGCCGGGTATTCGACTTTTCGCATTGTTACAGCGAGATGATCAGGCAGATCATTGACGGTGTCGATGCACAAACCATGAGTCTCATCGAGATTGTTGCCAAACTGAGCTACGACGCTGCGGTAGCGGCAGTCACCGTCATAGGCTGTATCTTCCCACCGATCGGTCTTGGGTTAAGCGCGGTCGTGATGGCAAAAGGGGTGTTCGAGGGGGCAAAGGCTTATCACGAAGGAGATCATTCGGGGGTATTCGCAAGCTACCTCGATTGCATGCTGGAACTGGCCACGATGCGTATCGGCAAGTTGGGTTTCTCGCAGGTGCAGAAGGCGATTGCCAAGCGCTTGGGCGATGCGAATACCTGTTTGAGCGTTGTCTCTGCGTGCAGTGGAAAAACCGTGGATCTGGCGGTGATGACCGAATTGATGAAGGAGGCGCTCGAAGAGCCTGATTCCAGCGAGCAGACGCTACTGGAGTAAACACAGGCGTTCAGCGCCGAACAATTTAACCGGCGACGCTGGGCTCGTAGCCCATCCGCCAACTCACGGCCCGGGTCGCCGCCAGCAATCGCTGCGCCGCCGGGCCGTTTTCGTCGGCGTGGAACAACGACGTCGGGCCGACGATGGTCAGCACTGCCGCCACCTGGCCGACGGCATTGAACACTGGAGCCGAGAGCGCATCGACTCCCGGCATCAGCAAACCATGCACATGATGCAGGCCGCGTTCGCGGATCTGTTCACACAAGGTCGCGTAGACCTGGTCATCGGCCAGCGGATGGGCCGCCGTTGCCTGCACTTCCAGTTCGCGTAACTCAACGGTTTCGCGGTTCGGCAAAAAAGCGCTGAACACCAGGCCGGTGGATGAGCTGAGCAGCGGCAAGACCGAACCCAGTTGCGTCACCACCGTCACTGCACGCACCGCCGGTTCGATATGCACCACGGTTGCGCCCTGGTTGCCCCATACCGCGAGGAAGCAGGTTTCGTTCAGGTCGTCGCGTAACTCGGCGAGTGGCAGGGCGGCGACTTTCAGCACGTCCATACTGTTTAAAGCGGCCAGGCCAACGCGCAAGGCTTCGCGGCCGAGGCCGTAATGGTTGGTGGCGGCGTTTTGCTCGGCAAAGCCGCTGGCGATCAACGCCTGTAAATAGCGGTGAACCTTGCTCGCTGGCATCTGCACGTGTTCGGCCAAGCGCGACAACGATGTCGATGGCGACAACTCGGCCAAGGCCTTGAGGATGTCGGTGCCGACCTCGGCCGAGCGGACTTTTTGTTTACCGCTGTCGGCGGTGCTGCTACGCGGCTTTTCCATGGAGGCGGTGTGATCCCGGGACGAATGGGCGTCTTTATAGCTTGACGGTCAATACCAATCAAATTACGTTATGCGTAATCTAATTACGATAAAAATAACCTGGGCGTGCCGAGACTTCTGAAAGGGAGCCACAGGCCACGGCCTACTCCCTGTTCAGGAGGCTCCATGAACCTTGATTCAACGGCGCCAGCGCTGGTTTACCAGTCAGGTTTCGGCAACGAATTCAGCAGCGAAGCGTTGCCCGGCGCACTGCCCGTCGGCCAGAACTCCCCGCAAAAAGCCCCGTACGGTCTCTACACCGAACTGTTCTCCGGTACTGCGTTCACCATGGCGCGCAGTGAAGCGCGACGCACCTGGATGTACCGTATTCAGCCGTCGGCCAATCACCCGGCGTTCGTTAAGCTGGAGCGGCAATTGGCTGGCGGACCGCTGGGCGACGTGACGCCCAACCGCCTGCGCTGGAACCCGTTGGAGATCCCTGGCGAACCGACCGATTTCATCGACGGTCTGGTGTGCATGGCGGCCAATTCGGGTTCGGAAAAACCGGCAGGGATCAGCATTTTTCACTACCGCGCCAATCGCTCCATGGAGCGGGTTTTCTTCAACGCCGATGGCGAGTGGTTGCTGGTGCCGGAGCAGGGGCGGTTGCGCATCGCCACCGAACTCGGGGTGCTGGAACTGGAACCGCTGGAAATCGCCGTGCTGCCGCGCGGTTTGAAGTTCCGCATCGAATTGCTCGACCCGCAAGCCCGTGGCTACCTGGCCGAGAACCATGGCGCGCCGCTGCGCTTGCCGGACCTCGGGCCGATTGGCAGTAACGGTCTGGCCAATCCACGGGACTTCCTGACTCCGGTCGCGCACTACGAAGACCTCAAGCAACCGACCACCCTGGTACAGAAATTCCTCGGTGAGTTGTGGGGCTGCGAGCTCGACCATTCGCCGCTGAACGTGGTCGCCTGGCACGGTAATAATGTGCCGTACAAATATGACCTGCGCCGCTTCAACACCATCGGCACAGTCAGCTTCGATCATCCGGACCCGTCGATCTTCACCGTGCTGACGTCGCCGACCAGTGTCCATGGTCTGGCCAACCTCGATTTCGTGATCTTCCCGCCGCGCTGGATGGTGGCCGAAAACACCTTCCGTCCACCGTGGTTCCACCGCAACCTGATGAACGAATTCATGGGCCTGATCCAGGGCACCTACGACGCCAAGGCCGAAGGTTTCCTGCCGGGTGGCGCGTCGTTGCACAGCTGCATGAGCGCTCACGGTCCGGACGGTGAAACCTGCACCAAGGCGATCAATGCCGAACTGGCGCCGAGCAAAATCGACAACACCATGGCCTTCATGTTCGAGACCAGCCAGGTGTTGCGCCCAAGCCGCTTTGCCCTCGATTGCCCGCAACTGCAAAACAACTACGATGCATGCTGGGCCTCGCTGCCCGTCACATTCAATCCGAACCGGAGATAACCCATGACTCAGACCACCCCCACTCGTAGCTGGGTTGCCTCCGCCAACGGTCACACTGACTTCCCGCTGCAGAACCTGCCGCTGGGCGTGTTCAGCACCAAGGGTTCGGCGCCGCGCAGCGGTGTGGCGATCGGCGAGCATATTTTCGACCTGGAAGCGGCGCTCGACGCCGGTCTGTTTGACGGTGCGGCGCGTGTGGCCGTCGAAGCCACTCGTGGCGGTCAGCTGAACGCATTTTTCGACCTCGGACGTGGCGCCCGCGTGGCCCTGCGTGAGCGTCTGCTGGAGCTGTTCACCGAAGGCAGCACCCTGCGCGGCAAGATCGAAGCCCAAGGCGCAAAACTGTTGCCATTGGCCGCCGATTGCCAGATGCACCTGCCTGCAAAGATCAATGACTACACGGACTTCTACGTCGGCATCGAGCACGCGCAAAACGTCGGCAAACTGTTCCGCCCGGACAACCCGCTGCTGCCGAACTACAAGTACGTGCCGATCGGCTACCACGGCCGTGCATCGACCATTCGCCCATCCGGCACCGACGTGCGTCGTCCGAAAGGCCAGACCTTGCCAGCCGGTCAGACCGAACCAACGTTTGGCCCGTGTGCGCGTCTGGACTATGAACTGGAGCTCGGCATCTGGATCGGCCAGGGCAATGAGATGGGCGACTCGATTGCCATCGGCGACGCCGCCGAGCACATCGCCGGTTTTTGCCTGCTGAATGACTGGTCGGCGCGCGACATCCAGGCCTGGGAATACCAGCCACTGGGGCCGTTCCTGTCGAAAAGCTTCATTACCAGCATCTCGCCATGGGTTGTCACCGCTGAAGCGCTGGAGCCATTCCGCCGTGCCCAACCGGCGCGTCCCGAAGGCGATCCTCAACCGCTGCCGTACCTGTTCGACAAACGCGATCAGGCCGCGGGTGCCTTCGATATCGAACTGGAAGTGCTGCTGCTCACCGAAGCCATGCGCGAACAAAACCTGCCAGCCCATCGCCTGACGCTGAGCAACACTCAATACATGTACTGGACCGTGGCGCAAATGGTCGCGCACCACAGCGTCAACGGTTGCCAGTTGCAGGCCGGTGACCTGTTCGGTTCGGGCACCTTGTCGGGGCCGGAAAACGGTCAGTTCGGCAGCCTGCTGGAAATCACCGAAGGCGGTAAAAAGCCGATCGAGCTGGCTTCGGGCGAGGTGCGCAAGTTCCTTGAAGACGGCGACGAAATCATCCTGCGCGCACGCTGCAGCCGTGACGGTTTCGCCTCCATCGGTTTCGGCGAATGCCGCGGCAAAATCCTGCCGGCGCGCTAAGAGGTTCAGGCCATGGAACTCTTTACCTACTACCGTTCGACGTCGTCCTTTCGGGTGCGCATTGCCCTGGCACTCAAAGGGCTGGAGTACCAGGCGCTGCCGATCAACTTGATCGCGCCGCAAGGTGGCGAACACCAGCAACCGGCATATTTGCATATCAACCCGCAAGGCCGGGTGCCAGCCTTGCGTACCGATGAAGGCGAGTTGCTGATCCAGTCCCCGGCGATCATCGAGTACCTGGAGGAGCGTTATCCACAGGTGCCGCTGCTGTCCAAAGACCTGGCCAGGCGCGCGCATGAGCGTGGGGTGGCGGCGTTGATCGGTTGCGACATTCATCCGCTGCACAACGTCAGCGTGCTCAATCAACTGCGCCAACTCGGTCACGATGAGCCGCAGGTGGTGCACTGGATCGGCCACTGGATTACTCAGGGGCTGGCGGCGGTCGAGCACTTGATTGGCGACGAGGGTTACTGTTTCGGCAGCGCGCCTGGGCTGGCGGATGTCTACCTGATCCCGCAGTTGTACGCGGCCGAGCGGTTCAACATTTCCCTTGAGGCGTATCCACGGATTCGCCGGGTCGCGGCGCTGGCAGCGCAGCATCCGGCCTTCATCAAGGCCCACCCGGCGAATCAGCCCGATACCCCATAGCTGAGCGGATACTTTGTTCTTGTGGCGAGGGAGCTTGTTCCCGCTGGAGTGCGAAGCGCTCCAAAAACAGGCAGTAACACTGTTTCTGAAGGATCTCATTCGCCGGTTTTGGGGCTGCTGCGCAGCCCAGCGGGAGCAAGTTCCCTCGCCACAGGAATGCAGTGGTTAAAGGGTTAATGCACGATGGCGTTAGGTGGCAAATGCCCCAGCCGTTCAGTCAGGCGGATGCGCTGGATCGGGTCGTCGGTGAGCAACAAGGCATGCTCCAGGTCGAAACGCTCGGCGTTGGGGCATTCCAGCCGTTGATAGAGGCTGGCGCGGGCCAGGTAGTCGCTGACGCAAGCGTTGCCGAGTTCCAGCACCCGCTCGGCATCGATCAGTGCGTCGATGTTGTCGTCGTTGGTTAAATGCAACTGGCGCAAATTGCGCGACAGTCGCTGGAGCATCTGGACCGGTTCGCTGGTAAGCAGATGCTCGGCGTTGAGCTGCATGTTCGGACCGTACTGGCGCTGCAGCAACTCGCGGCAGTCGTTGGGGTACAAGCGCCGACCGCCACACGGGTCGAGCAAATGATCGGCACCCGGCACCCGCAACAGAAAATGCCCGGGAAAATTCACCCCGACCATTGGGATCTCCAGCCGTCGGGCCAGCTCCAGCGCGATCAAACCGAGGGCCAGCGGTTGTCCGCGCCGGCGTTCCAGCACCTTGTTGAGCAGCGCCGCCTGCGGGCGCAGCGGGATGGACTCGTCCTGTCGATAACCCATGTCATTGAGTCGCCGCAACAACGGTTGGGCCAATTCGCTGACCGGCAACATGGGTAAACCGGCACTGACCCGTTGTTGCAGGTCCTTGAATTGCTCCAGCAGTACCTCGGGCTTCACCTGTGGATCGTGTTCGGCAGCGATCCACAGCGCCGCTTCGAAGAGCGCCGGTGGCGAGCGTTGCAGACAAGCGAAAAAAGCGTGGCGCGGGTTCATCAAAATCTCCGACGGATGCCTCGTTTTAGCCCCGTCTCAGGCATTCGTCCAGTGCTCTACACATGCCGTTGCAGGTTATGTCTTAAAGGCTGTAAAACCGCTTCTGCTTATTCCGGTGCGCTTCAGCAATTTTCAGCCGCAGGCCTATACTGGCGACTACAAGAAGTGATTCGGGAGCCCTACGATGTTCGCTCTCATGCAAAGCACTCGCCTTGAATCGCTGCACCTGAGCGTTGACCCGGTGACCGGGTTGAAGGCGGTGATCGCCATTCATTGCAGCCGTTTGGGTCCCGCCCTTGGTGGCTGCCGTTACCTTGCCTATCCCGACGATGAAAGCGCCGTGGTGGATGCTGCGCGCCTGGCGCAAGGCATGAGTTACAAGGCCGCGCTGGCCGGGCTGGCGCAGGGTGGCGGGGTGGCGGTGATCATTCGCCCACCTCACGTCGAAAGCCGCAGTGCCTTGTTCGAGGCCTTCGGCCGCGTTGTCGAACAGCTCGATGGTCGCTACATCACGGCCATCGACAGCGGTACTTCGGTCGCCGACATGGATTGCATTGCCCAGACAACCCAGCATGTCACCAGCACCACCGCCGCCGGCGATCCGGCGCCGCATGCCGCCATGGGGGTGTTCGCCGGTATTCGCGCCACGGCCATGGCCCGCTTGGGCAGTGACAACCTCGAAGGCCTGCGGGTGGCGGTCCAGGGGTTGGGCAATGTCGGTTTTGCCCTCGCCGAGCAACTGCATGCCGCCGGGGCTGAATTGCTGGTCAGCGACATCGACGCCGGCAAGGTACAACTGGCCATCGAGCAGTTGGGCGCCCGTCCGATTGCCAACGAATCGCTGCTCAGCACCCCGTGCGACATTCTCGCGCCTTGTGGGCTGGGCGGCGTGCTCAACAGCCACAGCGTTGCGCAATTGCGCTGCGCCGCAGTGGCCGGTTCGGCCAACAATCAGCTGACCAACCTGCTGGTGGCCGACCAGTTGGAAAACCGCGGCATTCTGTATGCGCCGGACTACGTGATCAATTCCGGCGGGTTGATTTATGTATCGCTCAAACACCGTGGCGAGGCGTTGTCGAACATCACCGCGCACCTCTCGAAAATCAGCTCGCGGCTGACTGAAGTCTTCGCCCATGCCCAGGCTGAAAAACGCTCGCCGGCCCGGGTGGCGGATGAGCTGGCAGAGAAAGTGCTGTACCGATGACGGAGTGAGGGCCTTACCCGGTCGACTTGCTCCCTGAGCCTGGCGCCACAAGCGTCAGGCCCGACAACGGCACGCTGACCCGGCGTGCAAGGAGCCGTTTCATGCCTCGTAACAAGGTCGACCTTCCCTACACCCGCTATTTATCCCCCGACGGCCAGGCATTGAGCGAACTTCCCGCCTGGGCCGACGACTTCAATCTGCTGACCCGCCTCTACCGGCAAATGGTCCTGACCCGTCTCTTCGATCAAAAAGCCGTCGCCCTGCAACGCACCGGGCGCATCGGCACTTACGCGCCGACCCTCGGCCAGGAAGCGATCGGCGTGGCAGTCGGCAGCCTGATGCATCCTGAGGACGTGCTGATCCCGTATTACCGCGACACTGGCGTGCAATTGATGCGCGGGGTGCGCATGGAAGAGATTTTGCTGTACTGGGGCGGCGATGAGCGCGGCAGCGACTTTGCCGAGCCCGCGGCGGTCGAGGACTTCCCGATCTGCGTGCCGATCGCCACCCAGGCGCTGCACGCTTGCGGAGTCGCCAGTGCATTCAAGATTCGTGGCGAGCACCGGGTAGCCGTGACCACCTGCGGCGATGGCGCCACCAGCAAGGGCGACTTTCTTGAGGCCTTGAACGTCGCGGGGGCCTGGCAGTTGCCGGTGGTGTTCGTGATCAACAACAACCAGTGGGCGATCTCGGTGCCTCGGCGGATTCAATGTGCAGCGCCGACCCTGGCGCAGAAGGCGATCGGCGCCGGTTTCCACGGCGAGCAAGTCGATGGCAACGACATACTCGCGGTCTACGACCGGGTGCAAATCGCCCTCGAACGCGCGCGTCACGGTAAAGGTCCGGTGTTGCTGGAATGTGTGAGTTACCGCCTCGGCGATCACACCACCGCAGACGATGCGACGCGTTATCGCCCGGCCGAAGAGGTCAAACAGGCCTGGTTTGAAGAACCGGTCAAGCGCTTGCAACGTTATCTGGCCGGGCAGGGCGTGTGGGACGAAGGGCGTGAACAGGCGTTGATTGCCGAGTGCCAGGCGCTGGTGCAGGGCGCTGTGGATAACTTCGATGCGGCCGGCCAGCAGTCAGCTGAATCGGTGATCGATCACGTTTATGCCCAGTGGCCGGCGGCGCTGGCCGAGCAGCGCGAGTGGTTGCTCGAGCGCGCGGCGCGCCGTGCAGGAGGGGCCGCTCATGAGTAACGGCAAAGTCACGCTGCTGGAGGCGGTCAACCTGGCATTGCATCGGGCTATGCGCGAGGACGAAAACGTGATCGTGCTCGGTGAGGACGTCGGCGTGAACGGCGGTGTGTTTCGCGCCACGCTAGGGTTGCGCGACAGCTTTGGCTTCAAGCGGGTGATCGATACGCCGCTGGCCGAAACCATGCTCGGCGGGCTGGTGATCGGCATGGCTGCCCAGGGACTGAAACCGGTGCTGGAAATCCAGTTCATGGGCTTCATCTACGCGGCCATGGAGCACCTGGTGTCGCATGCCAGCCGCATGCGCAATCGCACGCGCGGGCGGATCACTTGCCCGATGGTGCTGCGTACGCCGATGGGCGCGGGCATTCGTGCGCCGGAACATCACAGTGAAAGCACCGAGGCGCTGTTTGCGCATATCCCAGGGTTACGCGTGGTGATTCCTTCGTCACCGGCACGGGCTTATGGCCTGCTGCTGGCGGCTATCGACGACCCGGACCCGGTGGTCTTTCTCGAACCGACGCGGCTCTACCGAATGAACCCGCAACCGTTGATCGACGATGGCAAACGCTTGCCGCTCGATACCTGTTTCACCTTGCGTGAAGGCAGCGATATCACCCTGATCAGTTGGGGTGCCAGCGTCATGGAAACCTTGCAGGCGGCCGATGCGCTGGCGGAACAAGGGATTTCGGTCGAGGTGATCGATGTCGCGAGCATCAAGCCGCTGGACCTCGACACGCTGGAGGCCTCGGTGCGCAAGACCGGCCGTTGCGTGATCGTCCATGAAGCGCCACGTACCTGTGGCGTCGGCGCGGAAATCGCCGCCAGCCTCTATGAACGTGCGTTGCTGGATTTGCAGGCGCCGATCCTGCGGGTCACCGCGCCGGACATTCCGCCACCGCTGTATCGGCAAGAGTTGCTGTACATGCCCAACGTCGAAGACATCCTTCACGCCTGTGACAGCGTGCTGCACCACTTTTAAAGAGGCGTCTGAGGCCCGGGAGGCTGCAATGAAATATTTCAAACTGCCTGACTTGGGCGAAGGGCTGCAAGAAGCGGAAATCGTCGAATGGCACGTCAAGGTCGGCGATACGGTGAAGGCCGATCAACTGTTGGTTTCGGTGGAGACTGCCAAGGCCCTGGTGGATATTCCCGCACCTTACGACGGTGTGGTGGCGAAAACCTTCGGCGGTGAAGGTGACATCCTGCACGTCGGCGAGCCCTTGCTGGGGTATGAAGGCGAGGCGGATGCCGGCACGGTGGTGGGCCGGCTTGAAGGCGGTGGCGGCCATCAGGACGATCAGTTTTTCGTTGGCGCCGCGCCCTCGACCCGTGAACACATGAGTCCTCGCGCAACCCCGGCGGTACGGCAATTGGCCCGGCAACTGGGCGTCGAGTTGACTGGGCTGAGCGGGTCCGGCCCCGATGGGCTGATCACCCGCAGCGATGTGGAAAGTGCCTCGCAAACCGAGCGCGACAAATTTGGCGGGGAGAAGCTGCGCGGGGTGCGCCGCAGCATGGCGCAAAACATGGCCAGGTCCCACGCGGAGGTGGTGCCGGTGACCATCTACGCCGATGCCGACCTGCATCGCTGGGGCCGTGCGCGTGATCCGTTGATCCGTTTGGCCAAAGCCATGGCGGCAGCCTGCGCCGTGGAGCCGATGCTCAACAGTGGCTTTGATGGCAAGTCCTTGTCGATAAAGCACCACGACACCCTGAATCTGGGCATTGCCGTCGACACCCCTGATGGTTTGTTCGTGCCGGTGTTGCGCGATGTGGGTAATCGCTCGTCAGATGATTTGAAAGAAGGCATCACCCGCTTGCGCGCCGACGTGCAGGCGCGTTCGATCCCCGCCAGGGAAATGATGGGCGCGACCCTGACCTTGTCGAACTTCGGCACCATGTTCGGGCGCTATGCCAACCCGGTGGTGGTGCCGCCGCAAGTAGCGATCCTCGCGGCCGGTGCCATTCGCGACGAGCCGGTGGCGATGGCGGGCAAGGTTGTGGTGCACCCGATATTGCCGCTGTCGCTGACCTTCGATCACCGGGTGGTGACGGGGGGAGAAGCGGCGCGGTTCTTCAAGGTGTTGGTCGAGGCACTGGAACAACCGGACAGTTGAAACGCGGGCATGAAAAAGGCCCTGAGTCAGTGACTCAGGGCCTATTCAATTCGGGCGTTGCTTACTTCGCGGGCTTAGCCGATTTCGCGGGTTTGGCAGGCTCCGCTGGCTCGGCTGGTTCCGTTGGCTCAACGGGTTCAACGGCTGCGACAGGCACGTTGAGCAATTCGGACAGGGCGTCCGGCTGGCTCTTGAACGCCTTGGCGAACACATCGCGGTTTTTCGCCATGTAGATCCCGGCTTCTTCCACCTGTTGCTCGGTCAGCGACGGAACCGCTTTTTGCAACACTTCAGCCAGCAATTCGGCCAGTTCGAGCATTTTGTCATGACGGTCAGCTTCGGCTTTATCCATGAACAAGCGCTCCAGATCTCGGCTGCTGCGGTATACCACTTCGACGGCCATTCACCACCTCACATGCCTTCACGATAGTTGTCTTTTGCGACTACTGTATTTATATACAGCCAAAAGGATAAGCGAATCCCTGCGCTTTGGGTAGTGGCTTTTTAATGTAGACCGGATTCAGGATTTGTCAGGCGGAGCGAGTGGCCCAATTGCTTGTTCCAGCTGCCGTACCCGCGAGGCTACGTCTAGCTCTCGTAGCAGCTGTCGAGCCCGCGAGGCTGCGTCCGGCCGCAAAGCGGTCGTAAAATCAGGCAATGCGTTCTTTCAGGCGAACCGCGTACGCAGGATTTGCGAGGACTGCGCCCGATCGCGGTCCGCCTCTGACGCAGCCTCGCAGCCTCGCAGCCTCGCAGGCTCGACAGCTGCTACGGCAATAACGGGAGTTACGGCAATAACGAGAGTTAGGCGCAGGCCGTGGTTACTGTGCCGCGATGCTGTAGCCGTCGAACGCCGTCTGCTGTTGCAGGGCGGTGACGATGGCTTTGCGGGTGGCCGGTTGTTCGGTACCGGCATTGTCGATGAAGGTCTCGCTGGCAAGCTCTGCCTCGTCGCCTTCACCCACAAAGGTGAAACCGAGGAATTCGAAGGCTTCACGGTCGACGTACGGTTTGGAGCGCGGATTGCGCAGCGGCAGGCTGACGCTGACACCGTCCTTGCTGATGCTGAACACTTCGATTTCTTTCTTGGCGCGGGCTGCTTTGCTCTTGCCGGCGCTTGGGTTGCTGATGGCCTGATGGGTCTGGTTCAGCACTTTCAGCGCCAGGCCGTAGACCAGCTCCTGAAAGTCTGGGTCATCCTTGAAGCTCGACAGAATCCGGCTGATCGGGAACTTGCTGCTCAGGTCTTCCAGGGCTGCGATATCGGCGGCCTCGGCGTCCTTGAGTTGTTTGAGTTCGCCCATCAGTTCGTAGGCTTTGTCGTCGTCGAAGCGGTCGTGAGCCTGGCGGATGGCCGCGCGAAGCTCGCGAATCTGGTCGCTTTCTTTCGAGGTGTGGAAGGCGTCCAGGACCATCTCGCTGATGGTTTTGGCCTGCGGCACGTGTTGTGAAAGATTGATGGAGTTTTCGTATTCCGCTTTGGACGACAAGGTGATTACGGATTCAGCGGTGTTGGAATCTGGCATTGAAAATTCACTACTTCTTTAAACAGAATTTGAGACGAGAACGGCATCGGCGTTTTCGGGTCGCTTAATCTATTGGACCGCTGCGATGTTGTCACGGACCAACGGACGATCAGGGCAACACAGCGACCGATGTGACCGCAACAGCGGCCAATCGTTGCGCAAAAAAAGCCCCGAGTTCGATTCGAAGGCGGGGCTAAAAGCAGTCCGGCGGGCAAGCCGCCGGCGTCTTTGCTTAAATGAGTATCAGGGAGGCCAGCGGATTATCGCTGGGGCGAATTCAAATTCATCGAGCGAACCGCCAACGCGCTCGCCGTTTCCTCATCCACCGGAAGCGAAAAACGGAAGGTCGCGCCCTGGCCCGGTATATCGAGCAAGTGAATCTCGCGGCCATGCAGTTGCAGAATCCGGTGCACGATGCGAAGTCCCAAACCGCCGTCACGGCGTGCACCGCCAATGTTGAAGGGCCGCAGGAACAAGCCTTCGCGCAGTTCCGCGGCGATGCCTGGGCCGCTGTCGCTGACGGTGATCTCGACGAACTTGCCTTGTGGGACAAGGCTGATGTCGATTTCCCCGCCATCGGGTGTGTGGCGCAAGGCGTTGTCGAACAGGTTGGTCAGCACGCGCTCGATCAACCCAAGGTCGGCGCAGACCGCCGAGACATTCGGTGCGAAGCTTGCCTTGAGCTGCACGTGTCGGGCTTCGGCGGTCAGCTCGAATTTTTGAAAGATGTCCTGCACCAGATCGGTCAGGGAAAAACGCTCCAGCACCGGTTGGACGAAGCCGTGTTCCAGGCGCACCAGTTCCAGCAATGACTGCGCCAGGCCGCCGACCTTGCGGCTCTGGTCGAGGGCGATGCCCAGATAGCGGCGGCGCTCGGCCGGGGTCAGGCTGGCGTCTTTCAACGACAGGGTTTCGAGGTAGCCATGCAGCGACGCCAACGGTGTGCGCAGGTCGTGGGAGATATTGGCGACCAGCTCGCGGCGCTCCTGATCCTGGCGGGTCAGGGAACGCCATTGTTCGCCCAGGCGTTTTTGCATCTGCCGGAAGGCGGCATCGAGCACGGCGATTTCGTCCTGAGTGGCGAGGTTCTCCGCTGGACCTGAGGGCGCCGGCGAGGGCGGGGCGACCGGTACGCCGTCAATGTCGAAATGCGCGACCGTGTCGGTCAAGCGGCGTAGCGGCCGGGTGATCAGGGTAAACGCCGTGAGACCGGCGATCAGGCACAGCAACGCGACCATCCCGATCGACCACAGCGCGGTGTTCAGCGCGGCGCTGGTGGCGCCGCGTTCGGCGTAGCGGTCATGTTCTTCGCTGAGCAGCACCACGTAGAGATAGCCGACCTGCTGACCGTTGACCTTGAGCGGTGCGGCGCTGAACACCTTGCGCCCGTCGATGCTGCGCGGGTCGTCGCCGAGAATCGGCAGGGCTTCACCGTTGAGCAGGCGCCGCACGGGCGCCAGATCAACCTGCTCGCGACGCAGGTGGCCTTCGGGCGCCGCATTGCCGACCACCCGGCCGCTGCTGTCGAGCAGGTACACCTCGACGCTCGGGTTCACCAGCATCAACTGGCTGAACAACTCGCGCAGTGCATCGGGTTTCAGGCCATTGGCGTCCATCAACTGGGTGTCGTGGGCGATGTGCTGCGCCAGGTCCCGGGACAAGCCTTGCACCACTTCCAGCTCATGCATGTGGTTGGAGCGCACTTGCATCCACACCGACGTGCCGCTGCACACCAACAGCAGCAGGGCGAACACCGCCGACAGGCGCTGGGTGAGTGTCAGTCTCATGGCTGCTCCTGCGCCGGGGCGAATTTATAGCCACGGCCCCACACCGTGAGAATCCGCACCGGTTGCCCCGGGTCGGTTTCGATCTTGGAGCGCAGACGATTGATGTGAGTGTTGACGGTGTGCTCGTAGCCTTCGTGGCTGTAACCCCAGACGGCGTTCAGCAGGTCCATGCGCGAGAAGACCTTGCCCGGTTGCCGGGCGAAAAAGTACAGCAGGTCGAATTCGCGTGGGGTGAGGTCCAGGCGCTTGCCGTCGAGCGACACATCGCGGGTGATCGGGTCGATGAACAGCCCGTCGCTGGTCAAGCTGCCAGCGTCCATTTTCAGGTTGCGGGCCATGGCGTCGACCCGTCGCAGCAGGGCCTTGACCCGCGCCACCAGCTCAAGCATCGAAAACGGTTTGGCCAGGTAATCGTCGGCGCCCAGCTCCAGGCCAAGAATGCGGTGCATCTCGCTCGACCGGGCGCTGGTGATGATGATCGGGGTGTAACGGGCCATGGCGCGGGCGCGGCGGCAGATTTCCAGGCCGTCGACGCCCGGCAGCATCAGGTCGAGGATCAGCGCATCCCAACTGCCTTGTTCGAGCAGGTGCAAGCCTTCGTTGCCATCGGCGCTGTGCACGACCTCGAAGTGTTCGTCGCGCAGGTGCAGGCAGATCAGGTCGGCGATGTGTTTGTCGTCCTCGACCACCAGGACGCGTTTGGGTTGATCCATTTGGACTTAATCCTGTTGCGCAGTGCACGTATTGTGCGGGGTTTTCCCTCGGCGAGTTATCACGAATTGTTTAACTCCACGTGAGGATTTGGCGATCACCTCAAGCCTAGGCTGTGTTCCATGTCATCCACGGCGGATTTAGGGAGCGGGCCATGTTTTCACGGCGACAGATTCTTCTAACGGGCGGCGGGCTGGGCCTTGCGGCGCTGGTTGCCGGTGTATTGCCAAAAATGACCGGAGGCTCGCTGCTGATCAGCGAGGCGAGCGCCGCCGAGACCTTCGAGGTCAGCCATAGCGATGCCGAGTGGCACAAGCTGCTCAGCGCCGAGCAGTACGAAATCCTGCGCGAAGAGGGCACCGAACGGGCCTATTCCAGCGCACTGAACAACGAACACCGCGACGGTACTTTCGCCTGCGCAGGGTGCGATCTGGCGCTGTTTTCATCGAAAACCAAATTCGACAGCCATACCGGTTGGCCGAGTTTCTGGGCGCCCCTGGAGCATGCCGTCGCGACCCGCGAAGACCGCTCGTTCGGCGTGCTGCGCGAAGAAGTTCACTGTCGACGCTGCGGCGGCCATCTGGGCCATGTGTTCAACGACGGGCCAAAACCGACCGGTCTGCGCTACTGCATGAACGGTCTGGCGATGACCTTCAAGCCGCAAACGGCCTGACCCATGGGCAGGCTTTTTCCCTCACTTCATACAGGTCCTTGTTATGTGGCTTCTGGTCCTCGCTTATCTCGGTGGTGTGCTGACGATTCTCAGCCCGTGCATTCTGCCGGTACTGCCGTTTGTCTTCGCTCGCACCGGGCAGCCGTTTATCAAGAGTGGCTTGCCGCTGTTGGCGGGGATGGCGCTGACCTTCGCGCTCGTCGCCTCGTTGGCGGCGGTGGGCGGCGGTTGGGTGGTGCAACTCAATCAGTACGGTCGCTGGCTCGCGTTGCTGTTCGTAGCACTGTTCGGGCTGACGCTGCTGCTGCCAAAACTCGCCGAACGGCTGACGCGTCCACTGGTGGCCGCCGGCAGTCGACTGTCGGAAGCGGCGGGCGCCGATGCCCGGCCGCGTCCCGCTGCTTCGTTGCTGATCGGCGTCGCCACGGGCCTGCTTTGGGCACCGTGCGCCGGGCCGATTCTCGGGCTGGTGCTGACCGGCGCGGCGCTGCAAGGGGCAAGCATCGGCACCACCTTGCTGTTGCTGGCCTACGCGTTGGGCGCCGCCACTTCCCTCGCGGTCGCCTTGTTGCTGGGCGGTAAAGTCTTCGCGGCGATGAAGCGTTCGATCGGTGCCGGTGAGTGGCTGCGCCGTGGTCTTGGTGCGGCGATGCTGGCCGGTGTGGCCGCTATTGCCCTGGGCCTGGACACCGGGATTCTGGCGCGGGTGTCGACCGCGTCTACCAGTGGGCTTGAACAGGCGCTGGTCGGTCGACTGGCAGGTAAATCACCGGCCAACAGCGGGGCGATGATGGCGCAGATTCCGCCGTCCGCCGACGATCAATCAGGCTCAGCCATGATGGCTGCCGGTGGTGCGATGAAAGTGGCCGCCAACGCTCCCGCGTCGCTGCCCGTCGAAGGTAACCTGCCGCCGCTGGACGGTGCGGTGCAGTGGCTGAATTCAGCGCCGCTCAGCGCTCAAACGTTGAAGGGTAAAGTGGTGCTGGTGGATTTCTGGACTTACTCCTGCATCAACTGCCTGCGCACCTTGCCGTACGTCAAAGCCTGGGCCGAGAAGTATCGTGATCAGGGCCTGGTGGTGATCGGCGTGCATGCGCCGGAGTTTGCCTTCGAACGGGATGTGGGCAACGTGACCAAGGCCATGAAGAATCTGGGTATCACCTACCCGGTGGCCATCGATAACGACTACCGGATCTGGCGCGCTTTCAACAACGAATACTGGCCGGCGCATTATTTTGCCGACGCTCAGGGTCGCATTCGCTACCACCATTTTGGTGAGGGCAACTACGCCGAATCGGAACGGGTGATCCAGCAGTTGTTGCGTGAAGCCGGCGCGGCGAAAGTTGCCGATGGCCTGATCGATGCCAGCGCCCAAGGCGTGCAACGGGCACCGGACATGAACGAAGTGCGCTCGCCGGAAACCTACGTCGGCTACCAGCGTTTGGAACATTTCGTACCTGAGGCGAGCCTCGCGCCTGACAAGGTTGCTGCCTACAGCGCACCCGCGACGCTGGCGCTGAATGACTGGACGCTGGACGGCCACTGGAGCGTCGGTTCGGAGCGCGCCACCTCGGCGGCCCCGGCCAGCCGCATCGTTTACCGCTTCCATGCCCGCGACCTGCACCTGGTACTGGGCCCCGGCGCTGACGGCAAACCGGTGCGCTTCAAAGTCATGATCGACGGCAAGGCCCCGGGTGATGCCCACGGCACCGACGTCGCCCCGGATGGCAGCGGCAGCGTCACCGAACAACGCCTCTACCAATTGGTGCGCCAACCCGGCGACGTGGCAGATCGGACCTTCAGCATCGAGTTCCTTGACCCGGGCGTGTCGGCGTATGCGTTTACCTTTGGTTGATGAACATTCAGTTGCCCAGAGCGTGCACTGAACACTGTGGCGAGGGGGCTTGCTCCCGCCGGCCGGTCCGCGCTCGGGCGAAGCCGTCGTAAACCTGGGTACGCGGTGTAACTGACAGAATGGAGTTGCGACCTTTTGGGATCGCTACGCGCTCCAGCGGGAGCAAGCTCCCTCGCCACGGGTGTTGTGCTCGCCACATTACTCAGAGTTGTTTATGCAGGAGTCGTCATCATGAAAACCCGATTTACCTGGCGCCAGACCCTGCTCGGGCTGGCCGTCGCTGCAGTTGCAGGTCAATGCATGGCTTTTTCATTTGGCGCTGCCGAGGACGCGGTTGCCATCGCGCCGCCAGCCGTGGATGAAACGCCCAAGACCAACAGCGAGACGGCGGTGTTCGCCGGTGGTTGCTTCTGGGGCGTTCAAGGCGTGTTCCAGCATGTCAAAGGCGTCAAGAATGCGCTCTCCGGTTATGCCGGAGGCGCAGCGAACACCGCGCAATACGAGCGTGTCAGCGAGGGTGATACCGGCCATGCGGAATCGGTCCAGGTCACCTTCGATCCTGCTCAGGTGAGCTACGGCACCTTGCTGCAAATCTACTTCTCGGTCGCTCACAATCCCACCGAGCTCAATCGCCAGGGCCCGGACACCGGAACCCAATATCGCTCGGCGATCTTTGTCGAAAGTGCCGAGCAACAAAAAGTCGCCCAAGCCTACATCGCACAGCTCGATGCCGCACATGCCTTCAACAAACCGATCGTGACCAAACTCGAAACCTACAACGGCTTCTACCCGGCAGAGGCCTACCATCAGAACTTCCTGACGGAGCATCCGACGTATCCCTACATCGTGATCAACGACCTGCCGAAAGTGGCACAACTCAAACAGCTGTACCCGGAGCGGTATCAGGAGAAACCGGTGTTGGTGAAGACCGGCATGTAGTGCTGGATCAACCGGAAATCATGTTCTTGCCGATGATCTTCGAGCGATACAACGCCTGATCCGCCCGAGCCAGCAGGCCGGTTTGTTGCTCGTCTTCAAAGCGTTGCGCCACGCCGAAGCTCATCGTGACCTGGAAGTCGCCCACCGGTGGCAGGCTCGACAGCTCAAGGCGGATGTTTTCGGCGAGGGTGCGTGCGGTGGCCGCGGTGCTGTTGGGCAGAATCACGATGAACTCGTCACCGCCCCAACGGGCCAGCAAGTCACCTTCGCGCACGCAGCGTTTGACGCTTTCGACCACGTGCACCAACGCCGCGTCGCCCAAGGCATGGCCGTAATGGTCGTTGATGTTTTTGAAGTCATCGATGTCCATGGCGATCAGCGACAGCGGCTGACGAAAACGCTGGGAGCGCTCGCACTCCAGTGGTAGGGCTTTTTCCAGGAGATAGCGGTTGGCGATCCCGGTCAGGGTGTCGCTTTCTGCCAGTTTACGGTTCTCGTCCAGCTGCGCCTGTAACTGCTGATTGAGCAGAGACAACTCGCGGGTCCGTTCCTCGACCATCGCTTCGAGGGAATGATTGCGCCGTTCGAGTTGCTCGAGCAGACGCTTCTTGTCTTCAATGCAGCGGCTCGCCCCGATCATCCGCGCCACTGAGCCATCGCTGTTACGTGCGATTACATGACCGCGATCTTCGATCCAGATGTAGCGGCCATCCCGCCTGCGGCAACGGTACTCGGTTTGATAGCGGGGCGAGCGCTGATGCAGGTGAGCATCGAATTGCAGCATCACCTGCTGGTAATCGTCGGGATGAATCGCGTTCTCCCAGGCCAGCACGTTGTTCTCAAGTGCATGAGGCGCGTAGCCGAGCATGTCGTACCAACCGCGATTGCGGTAGACAAACCCGGTGTTGGCGTTCCAGTCCCAGATCCCGTCGCTGACCAGTTCCAGAATCGCGTGCAGCATGTCTTCATTCAGATCAGTCAGGCTGACCTTCAACGGCTCGATACTGGACAACTCAACCATCACCGCTCTCCCTGCTGCCCTGATCTTCAAGTGGCCGGCCAGTCGTAAAGACTAACTCATGGCGCGTTGACACTGTAGCGCCGGAAATCAAGGGATAGAAGCCTCTTGCGTAGTAATAATGGCGTGCGCGATCAGTTCTGTTTACCCCATGTCTGCAACGCAAACTCGACAAAACTACGCAGCTTCGGCAAACGGTATCGGTCCTGCGCGTAGATCAGATTCATCGGGCGACGGGGCAGTTGATAGTCCTGCATCAGGGCTACCAGTTTCCCTTCCCGAAGATCTTGATCCACCAGAGCATCCGGCAGCATCACCACACCCATCCCAGTGCGCGCCGCCTGGTGCAGGCCCGATGAACTATTGATCAGCATCGGGCCGCTCACCGCCACGACGATCTCCCCGTCAGGGCCGCTCAGGCGCCACTGTTTTTCCACCGAGCGCCATTCATCGCCCGCCGGGTAGGCAAAGGCCAGGCAGTCGTGATCGGCCAGCTCCTCCGGTTTTTGCGGTGTGCCACGGCGTGCCAGATACGCCGGCGATGCACACATGGTCAGCGTGTAGTCCTCCAGTGGCCGGGCGATCAGGTTGGGCGGTTCGGTGTTACCCAGGCGAATCGCCACGTCAAAACCGTTGTCCAGCAGATCAAGACGTTGATTGGTCAACACCACATCCAGCTTGACCTGTGGGCAGCGCTGCACGAATTCACTCAAGGCCGGCGCCAGGCGTTCCGTGCCAAAGGTCAGCGGGGCGGTAATGCGCAACGTTCCGCTGGGTTCGCCCTGGGTTTGTTCGGCCAGCCGCTCGGAGTCGGCCACCAGCCCCAATACCTCAAGGCAGCGTTGATAGTAGGTCGAGCCAAATTCGGTCAAGCGCTGACGCCGTGTCGTACGGTGCAGCAAACTGACGCCGAGACGTTGCTCCAGCGCTCGCAGGTGATTGCCGACCATGGTGGTCGACATTTCGCACTCCAGGGCGGCGGCAGTCATGCTGCCAGCCTCGACCACCTTCACGTAAACCGACATCGCCAGCAGTAAGTCCATTATCAAGCCCAGCTTTAAAATGATTGAAGTGTTTCGGCGTTTATCCAGCTCAGGTGGCTAACGATACTGCAAAAACACTGACCAATGATGGAGCTTGATGTCATGACCGCCGCCTGCCTGATGACCACGTATCAACCCCTGGCCTTGAGCTTTACCAAAGGGTTGGGCACACGCCTGTGGGATCAGGCCGGTCGTGAATACCTGGATGCGGTGGCGGGCGTGGCCGTGACCAATGTCGGCCACTCGCACCCGAAGGTGGTCAGCGCCATCAGCGAACAGGCCGGCCTGTTGCTGCACACGTCCAACCTGTACAGCATCGACTGGCAGCAACGGTTGGCGCACAAGCTGACGCAGTTGTCGGGGCTCGACCGGGTGTTCTTCAACAACTCCGGCGCCGAGGCCAATGAAACCGCGCTGAAACTGGCCCGGCTGTACGGTTGGCACAAAGGTGTCGAGCAGCCGTTGGTGGTGGTCATGGAGAACGCCTTTCATGGCCGCACGCTGGGCACCTTGTCTGCCAGCGATGGCCCTGCGGTGCGTTTGGGGTTTCAGGGGTTGCCGGGGGATTTCATCAAAGTGCCGTTCGGCGATCTCGCCGCACTGGATAAGGCGCACCAGACTCATGGCCAGCGTATCGTGGCGGTTTTGATGGAGCCGATTCAGGGCGAGAGCGGTGTGCAACTCGCGCCGCCCGGCTACCTGAAAGCCCTGCGCGAATTGTGCAATCGGCGCAACTGGTTGCTGATGCTCGACGAGATCCAGACCGGTATCGGCCGTACCGGGCAATGGTTCGCCTTTCAACACGAAGGTATCGTCCCGGACCTCATGACCCTGGCCAAAGGCCTGGGCAACGGCGTCCCGATCGGCGCTTGCCTGGCTCGCGGCAAAGCCGCCGAACTCTTCACCCCGGGCAGCCACGGCAGCACCTTTGGCGGAAACCCGCTGGCGTGTCGGGTGGGCTGCACCGTGCTGGAAATCATCGAAGAACAAGGTTTGCTGGAAAACGCCAAGCGTCAGGGCGAACGCCTGCTCGCACGTTTGCACGCCGAACTCGATGGCAGCCCGCAGGTACTGGCGATCCGTGGCCAAGGCTTGATGATCGGCATCGACCTGGCCCGGCCTATTCGCGACCTGACCCTGATCGCCGCGCGGGACCATGGGTTGCTGATCAACGTGACACGGGGCAAGACCATCCGCTTGCTGCCACCGCTGACTATCGATGAACGCGAGGTGGAGATGATTGTGCGGGGAGTAGGGCGGGTGGTGAGAGGCACGGATAGCTGATCGATCTCGCTTACCCCGTTCCCGTAGGAGCAAGGCTTGCCCGCGATGGCGGTCTCACGGATGTCATCGCTGGCAAGCCAGGCTCCTACGGTTTTCTGTCCGTCGTAACGTACGAAGGGGACCGATTTACTGCTGCAACTTACGCTTGTTTCTCAGGTGCACGATCACCGCCACAACCACAACGACCAGCACAACACCCAAGGCAATCGGCAACCGGTAAGGTCTGAGATCACCGAACAATCGCTGAAGCGCTTCGCCCGCCCAATAACCACCGCTGACAAACAGTGTGGCCCAGACCATTGCACCGAGCATGTTCCACAGTGAAAAACGCAACGGCGACAGGCCACTGGCACCGATCACCATGGGGCCCACCAACCGCATGCCGTACAGAAAGCGCACCGAAAAAACCGACATCGACGGGTAGCGTGCGATCAATCCGCTGACGCGCTTGATCTGCGCTTGCTGGCGTTTGAGGCGAGGCAAGAGTCGTGAGCCGAAATAACGACCGCTCCAGAACAGCAGTTGATCCCCCAACATCCCACCGGCGCTGGCCCAGGCGATTACCGGCCAAAGCTTCAGCAAATGCTGATGCGCCGCCATGCCGCCCAATATCAGGATGGTTTCGCCTTCCATGACACAGCCAATAAAAACCGCCCAATAGCCGTAGGTCGCGAGGAGGTGATTGAGGTCTATGTGCTCGAACATGGGCGGTTGGCGGCCTTTGGCGTGTTGTGGAGGCTGAGTAATGGTGGACCGTTATCGGCTGGGGTCGTTGCCCGTGCATTCATGATTGAAGCGATTATGTGGCTGCGACATTCGAGAGCGGACGCTCCCCCAGATACTCAACCAACCGTAGCAGATAACCGTCCGGGTCCTGCACCAACAGCTCATGCTGGCCGACTTCCACCGTACCGGATCGATACCACTTCTCGGCAAACGGGCGAAACAATGGCCACTCGGCAGCGGCCAACCGCTGGAGAATCGGCTCGACACTGTCGACCGTCATCTGAAAGTTGATGCCGCGCCCAAATGGCGGTTCCAGTGGAGCGGTCACCCATTGCCCTTCGAGCGGGTCGTACTGCTCCAGCATGACCTGCACCCCGTCGAAATCGAGGTAGGCAAATCCCTCTTCGGGACGGTCGTAGGCGACCCTGAAGCCAACCAATCCGGTCCAGAAATCCAGACTGTTCCTGATATCGCCGACCATCAGTTCGGGGACCATTCTGTTCCTTGAAAACATACCTCTCCTTAGTGAGCGTCCAGCCCGATCAATGTGCGCTCAGGATACCGCCTCAATCGGATTCGGCCTGCTCAATCGCCTTCTTGATATTCGGTACCGCATAGTTGGTAAACCAGTGGTTCATTCCATTGATCGCCTGCTGCGCTGGCGCCGCATCCCGAGCCCCGATCAGTTCGCTGCACGCTTGGGCCATGGCCAGCAGCATCCGCGCCGACTCAGGCACATAGGGCAGGCTGACGCCTTTGTCGTGGCGTTCCTGAATGATCCGGTAGCGAATGTTTTCCGGCAGTGTCCAGGCACTGATCAGAAACTCATGAACGGAGTACGGATGGCCGTTGACCTCCACCATGGCCGTGCGGTGCTCCTCTCGATAACCGGCGTTCTCGATCTGCTCGCAGCTGTCGATGACGGTGTTCATCATCTCGCGGATTTGCTTCCAGTCAGTGTGCATGTGAAGAGTCCTTTTCAAATGGCGATAGCTATAGGCTATAGGTTGCGGTGCCTGTCTTCCAGATCATTGGACAGGTCGAAGATCAACGTGTAATTGATCGCTCCCACGCGGGAGCCTGGGAACGATCAATCGGCAAGACTTCAGAAGCGTCCCCACCCTGCACCAACGTTTGCGCCTCACCATTTTCAATCACCCAGCGCAGCAGGTCGGTCACCGGCACGCGGTGGCTGCGTTCGACCCATTGCAGGCCGTCGGGGCTGTAGTGTTCGGTGTAGCGGGTGAGGATGACCTCGCGCTGGTCGCTCGACAGTTGCAGGCTGACTTCGCGGCAGTGCAGGTTGGCGTTGGCGTGTTTCACCACGCGTTGTTGCAGGATCAGCGGCTGGTTTTCAGAGATCATCGGTCTGGGCTTCCTGGCAGCGGTGTACGCGTGCGCAAACAGTCTTCGGGAAAAGGTGACCGATGCTGACATTCGAGCCTTGCGCAAAGATGTCTGCTTTTTTACCTGGCTGTCGCTTTGTTACCCGATTGAAATATATGACGGAGCGCGCCGAATGGTTTTAGATGTGGGTTCTTTCAGACCTTAAGTGATGCCGCTGGTGAGCAGTCTTTTGATCGTGGACGACGACCTTGAGGTCCTCGCGCTGCTGAAGAAATTTTTTGTGCAACAAGGCTATGCGGTGGAGGTCGCCACCGATGGCGCCTCGATGTGGGCGGCGATTGAGCGCCAGGCGCCGGACCTGATCATTCTCGACCTGATGCTGCCGGGCGAGAACGGGCTGACGCTGTGCCAACGCCTGCGCCAGCAATTCCCGACGCCGGTGATCATGCTGACCGCCATGGGTGAGTTGAGTGATCGGGTGGTCGGGCTGGAGATGGGCGCTGATGATTACCTGAGCAAACCGTTCGACGCCCGGGAGCTGCTGGCCCGCGTGCGTGCCGTGCTGCGTCGGGCCGGCGAAAGCCGCCCGCTGACCGGGGAAGCGCCGCGCCCGCTGATCAAGTTCGCCGACTGGCAACTGGACCTCACTCGTCGGGAACTGCGTTCACCGGATCAGGTGATGATTCCGCTGTCGGCCGGGGAGTTCGACTTGCTGCTGGTGTTTGTCGAGCATCC
The DNA here is from genome assembly GCF_058782685.1 of Pseudomonas sp. FW306-02-D09B. Classification (NCBI taxonomy): domain Bacteria; kingdom Pseudomonadati; phylum Pseudomonadota; class Gammaproteobacteria; order Pseudomonadales; family Pseudomonadaceae; genus Pseudomonas; species Pseudomonas sp. FW306-02-D09B. The sequence goes on along the minus strand of NZ_JBYSXY010000003.1, from coordinate 360,188 downwards.
GCAGCGCATTCTCACTCGGGAACAGTTACTGGACCTGGCGCGGGGCCGCACCCATGAGGCGTTCGATCGCAGCATCGACGTTCAGGTCAGCCGTTTGCGGCGCAAACTGGAGTACGACACCAAGCGCCCGGAGATGATTCGTACCGTGCGCAACGGCGGGTATCTGTTCACCCCCAGCGTGACCCGCCAGTGAAAAAACTCATGGCAGCATTGCGTCTGCGCCCGCGTGACACCGTGGCCCGCTGGATCGCCCTGACCACCCTCATAGCGATGCTTACGTCGCTGGCTTTCAACGCGTTGTTTATCCAGTTGGCCGGCGTCTGGGCGTATCCACCGTTGGCCGAAACCGGCCTCCTGGAAAAGACCGCGTCCATTACCCGGATGATGGAAGCCTCGCAAGCGTCGCAGCGCGAGGGTCTGGCGAAGGCCGCCAGCGAAAACACCTTCAGCGTCAGCTGGCATGCCACCCGTCAAGGCCTCGACTTGCCGGACACGCCCGAAGCGGCTTACCGCGCGGCCTCACCGGAGGCCCAGCGACTGTTCAACACGCCGACCCGCCGGGTCGAAGCCTATCAACCCGGCGACTGGCCACAGAAGAACGGTCACTACGCTTTGCTGGTGCAACTGGCGGATGAGTCCTGGCTGATGTTCAGCGTGTCGTCACGCAGTTGGGGGTTGGCGGAAGGGCCACGAACCCTGATCGTGATTCTGCTGGTGTTGCTGTCGACCGGTATTGTCGCGCTGATCGCCACTCGCCGACTGGCCAAACCCTTGCAGCACTTTGCCCAAGGCGCCCGACGCTTTGGCGTCGACTTTCGTGCACCGCCCATCGACCCGGTCGGCCCGCATGAAATCCGTCAGGCGATCCTCGCGTTCAATGCCATGCAGGCCCAGTTGCAGCACTTCATCAAGGACCGCACGCAGATGCTCGCCGCCATCTCCCACGACCTGCGCACCCCGCTGACCCGAATGCGCCTGCGCGGCGAATTCATCGAAGACCCCGAGCAGCAACAACGGCTGTTTCGCGACGTCGACGAAATGCAGGCCATGATCAATTCCGCCCTGGAATTCTTCCGCGACGACGCCCGCCTGGAACAGGCAACCCAGTTCGACCTGGCCGAGCTGCTGCAAACCCTGATCGACGACTACCGCGACCAGTCCATCGACATCACCTTCAGCGGCCCACCCCGACTGGTCTACTTCGGCCGCCCGCTGGGGCTGAAACGGGTGATCACCAACTTGCTGGACAACGCGATCAAGTACGCCAGTGAACCGGCGATTGAACTGTGCCAGGAGGACGAACAGGTGATCGTTCGGGTACTCGACCGTGGGCCGGGGATCCCGGCTGACAGTTATGAACAGGTGTTTGCGCCGTTCTTTCGGCTGGAAGGGTCGCGGAATAAAAGCACGGGGGGCGTGGGGCTGGGGTTGTCGTCGGCACGGGCGATCGTTCTGGAACACGGCGGCACGCTGACCGTGCGCAACCGCTCAGGTGGAGGGTTGGAGGCGCGGGTGGTGTTGCCGGTGCAGGTGGGTTAGAGAGGATTTATGCGGGGACAGACGTGCTGTTCCTGAAAGGTTTTTTCGTACAGAACCAAGTGAACTTTGGGCAATCCAACAGCAAGTGCCAACCAAGGCGCCGAATCATCTGGCCTAAGGATCAATCGTGAAAGCCCTTATGCAACCCAAGTCAATTTCCTGAATAAGACCTGAGCACACGGCGGCCCCGGTTGGTGAACGGCCGCTATCAAATGAATTGGGGCCGAGGCACATCCGGAAACCTTCCATGCGTTGATAAACGTGAACGGGCGCTCACTGTATGACTCTTCGTAAAATCGTGCCAAACCGGCTATCCGCCAGAGTTCGAAACCTGGCTGCCGCTGTCCTCTGGATTCAGGTCTGTACGGGCTGTGCTGCCCAGGAAGCTCAACATGCCGCGTCTTCCAAAACAGTAGCGCCCAGCCAGCAGGCAGCCTGGCCAAGTGCGGAACTGGTCGATTCGCTACGCGCGTCACCAGGGCGATGGTCCGCACTTCGTGCGACGTGCGATCGGAACCTCGACTACACCCCGCATCCAGTCGCTGATTTCACCCCGCCAGCGCATTATGTCGACCGGGCAGGCGAGCAACGCATCGCCAAGTCACTGGGAGACGACGGTAACGTCGCCTATCAAGAGGCGCTGTGTTTTGCGCTGAGCGGCGATCGGCAATACGCGAAAACCAGTGAGCGCATACTCGATGCGTGGGCGGCAGGTGTGCAACACATCGACCGTGGGCAAGGTACCGCCGATTTCAACTTCATGTTTCCCAAGTATGTGCTGGCCGCGGTGATGCTGCGTGCTGACAGTCAGTGGCATGACGCTGCGTTCAAGAGCTTCCTGCGCGAACGAGTGCTGCCCCTTTCAGTCGCATCGAAAGCAAACAACTTTGGCAACTGGGGGGTATTGCTTGAAGCCAGCAGTGCCGCCTATCTCAATGACCATCACCTCATGGAGAAGGCAAAAAATCGATGGAGCGCCCTGATGCTTAGTCAGGTGTCGTCAGATGGATCAATGGCGGCTGAAATCTGCCGGAGCAACACAACAGATTGGTGTGGCGGACCCGATAAAGGGGTCAACGGCCTTTCGTATACCCACTATACGTTGCTGCCCACCACACTGGCCGCGGAGGTCTTTCGCAATGAGGGCTTCAACGTTTATGCAAGCAGTGCTGGTCAGCGACTTGCCCTGGCCTATGCAAGAGCCGCCGGTTGGACCTTGCATCCGGAAACCTTCCCTTACTACGCCAGTAATGGTGGGCATTTGAACGGTGTGCGCAACGCGGCATATTTCCGGATTTTGCAGCACAGGATTCCGCGTACTGACGGCGGTGTTGCCATTCACCAGGGCAATCTCGGAATGGATGGATACGAAATCGCCCTGTTGTATGGAGAGGTTCTGTAAGTCATTGCCCGCGCTCCCCGGCCACGAAAAAACGGGGCTACGTTTTCTCACCTCTAAAGTCGTGGTCTGTCGCTGTATCCCCCTTGGCGTTTCAAGGGGGAGCGATTTCAGGCCGAGCGAAGTTCCAATGCATAGGCTTTTTCCACGGGTGGAAAGAGCGGCACCGTCAACAGGGCGCAAAAGGCTGCAGCCAGCCACACCACGCCCCATGAGAAATGAGTCATGAGGGCGGACGCCGCGATAGGGGTAGCGAACAGCACGACAAAGACGCAGGTATTGCCCATGGCCAGCGCCGTGCCGGCCCGACTGGCGCCTGCCAGTGTCGCGAGTTCGGTGTAAGCCACGCCGTGCCAGGCAGAAACACTGATCCCGGCGATTACCATCACGCCAATGATCAGGGCGCTGGCCAGTGGTGTTTCGCTCATGCCGTAAAAGCTCGCGGCCGATACCGTGCTGCCCAGAATCAAAAAGGTCAGGGCACTCAACCATGCACAGGTTTTAAGGTAGCTACGGCGGTTTTTATTTTTATCGGTCCAGCGCCCGCTCCAGATTCTGCTGACGATCGCGCCGATCTGTATAACCGCCAACGTCGCGGAAACCAGCGTGATGTTGATGTTGCCAACGTCATGAAAGAACACGGCGGCATAAGTAAGAATGGCAAATTGCGGGGCGCAGAGCAGGCCGATGGCTAAAACGATTCGCCAGACTCTGGAATCTTTCAACGGGCTGGCTGTGGGCTCCTGACTCTGTTTTTTTGCCGCGTCGCTGGAGAAGTCCGGCTCATACAACCAGAACCCGGCAAACAGGCAGGCAATAAGACAGAAGATGGCAGAAGCACTGAATACTTCGACAAATCCATAGGTATGGGCAAGGTAGGGCAGCACGACCGCCCCCAAGGCATAACCGCCCGGGACCGCCGTTTGCCGAATGCTCATGGCCAACCCTCGTTCGCCCTCTTTGAACCAGGCCATGATGGCTCGACCACTGGCGCCGTTGACGCTGCTCCCCAGCAGGCCCACCACGAACAGCCCGATGGCCAGCAACACTATCGTGGGTGCATACAAGGCCAGCATGGCCAGCCCAATCAGTGCGATCCCGGAAGTGAGAAGCCCCGTCAGCAGCACAGGGCGATCACCCCAGCGATCAGTCAATAATCCCCACGGGATCTCGCTGACGGCAATACCGAGTCCCAAAATCCCCAAGACCAGCCCCAACTCGGCGTTATCGAGCTGATACGTTGCTCGCATATAAACCGCTGTCGCGGGTAGTCCACCCACGACACTGGAAAAGCTTGCGTTGGCAGCAACACCGACACCCAGCACTTTCCAGCGGTGACCGTTATTCACAGGCATAAAAATCCCACTCGTTGAATAGTTGTGGGCCAAAAGACTCTCATGAGGGTATCGTCTCGAATATCAAATTATTTTTCGTATTCGTCCCGAAAAACAGGATTGTTATGAGGCCGGTAAATTTCGATCTAGATGCCATGCGCAGTTTTGTCACCGGGGTCGAACTGGGCAGCTTTGCCAAGGCGGCGCAAAAACTCGCGCGTTCGACGTCAGCCATCAGCGCCCAGTTGAAGAAACTGGAAGCCCAGGTGGGCTCAGCACTTTTCAAAAAGGCAGGTCGCGGGCTTGCCCTGACTGATACGGGAGAGGTGCTGCTCAATTACTCTCGGCGTCTTTTGAGCCTCAACGACGAGACCATCACTGCCGTCTCCGAGCTGAAGCTCAAGGGATGGGTACGCCTCGGGCTTCAGGAGGATCTCAGTAGCTTCTTGCCGACGGTGTTGGGCAGGTTCGCCAGGGCTCATCCCGATGTTCGAGTGGAAGCCCGGATTGCGCGCAATGCTGACCTGCTGAACCGGATCGAAAATGGCTCGCTCGATTTGGCGGTGGTGTGGGGTGACGTGCCGGACGTCGGATACCGGGAGAGGGTGGCGGAACTGCAAATGGAGTGGATCGGCTCTTCTCACCAGTACCTCGACTGGCGCGTCGAATCAGGGACACCGCTGCCCATCATTGCCTTTGACACGCCATGTCCTTTTCATTCGATGGCCACTGCGGCGCTGAATCGCGAGGGAATTCCCTGGCTGCTGTCGTTTACCAGTTCCAGCCTCAACGGCCTGTCCGCGGCGACCGAAGCCGGTTTGGGCTACACGATCAGGACAGCCCTGGGCTTGCAATCGGGGACCGAACTGTTGGCTGCCGACGAACGAGGTTTGCCGCCTTTACCCTCCATAGCCCTGATGCTGCATCGAAGAGAGGCTAACCCTGATCCGCTGACCGAGCGTTTGTCGAATATCGTCATGCAGGCAATTCGAAGTGAAATTGTTTACTGAGCGATAAATGGCGAGCGTTAGTGTGATGTTCGTGTAAAACGGACATGAGAGGACAAACCACGGTTTCTCATATTCATTATCGTGGTCTGTCCCTGTATTTTCACTGCGTGATGGCTGCTATTGGCTGGACGTGGTTGGGCGTTCCAACTAATGCCACTGACTCCTTACTTCCTGCCACTGAGTTTCTGACAGCCACTTATCTGCCATCGGGAAGAAGATGTTCTCCTCGGACTCCATGTGATCATAGTATTTCTTGATAAAGTCATCGATGGTATCAGCGATCACTTTCATTTCCTGAGTTGAATCTTCCAACGCCTTGAGTTGTCCAGCAATGCGCCCAAATGCCAGATGGTCGCGCTCGATATCCTTGACCCGTGGATGGATCGGTGCCTCGGTCTCCAGCAAGGCCCGCCGGATAATCTCTTCATTTTCATGGTGATGCCGCTCTGCGTCGCCATGCAAGGCTTCCAGTTCCTGAAACAACAGCTTGCGATCATCGGCATCGGCGGACTCATGTTTCATTTTTCCCAGTAATCCTTTGATCTGGGTAATTTTTTTAGCCACCTCATGATGGTAAGTGTGCAGTTCATTCAACAGGGTGTTCATATAAAGTCCTCTCCGCTGCACCAAGGCATCATGAATAATTAATATTAATCACCAACTTCCAAGGGTGGCCATATATGAGCTTCCATCACGTCTAATGCCTCCATCCACAGCATTCATCACTGTGTACTAAACCTTCTTAGTATAGTCGGGCGCCCAATACTCACCCCGGGAAATGTGCAGCCCTTGGATGAATTGGAAATATCAGGTCAGTGTTGATATGCGTTATTTGATCGACTGCAGGAAAGGCTGCAAATAACAGGGGGACGGTGGTTTTTTTGGGGGAGGAACGGCGGGGCGTTATCAAGCGGAGCATGAGGTTGCCCCTTGGCCTGTCTTCACAGGCCAAGGGGCAATTCCGATGGATCAGGTGAACCTAAGCCTCCCAGCCCGCCCCACTGACTGCTGATTGCACCAGCGGGTGCAAGTCTGCGCCCTGATGCTCCGTTTGCCAGGCCAGCAATTCCTTGCGCATGCCGGGCGTCCAGTACATTTTCAGGTGATTACGCACGTCGAGCACGGCCTGTTTCTGGTCCGGTTCGCTGGCGAAGTACTGGGCGATCTGGTTAGCCATTTTGATCAGGTTGGCGGTGCTCATCGGCGTACCTCGGCTTTTGCTCCGGCGCCGCGTGCCGCACGGCGTTCGTCGAGCAGGCGTTGTTGTTCGTCGCTGAATTCCTGGTAGCGTTTTTGCCATTCGGAAGGGTGGTAGACGCGGCTGACTTCCACGGCGGTGACCTTGTACTCCGGACAGTTGGTAGCCCAGTCGGAGTTGTCGGTGGTGATGACGTTGGCTCCCGATTCCGGGAAGTGGAAGGTGGTGTACACCACGCCCGGGGCGACCCGTTCGGTGATCCGCGCACGCAGGACGGTTTGTCCGGCGCGGCTGCCAATGCCAACCCAGTCACCTTCGTTGATGCCACGGCTCTCGGCGTCGGTCGGGTGGATTTCCAGGCGGTCTTCGTCGTGCCAGGCGACGTTTTCGGTACGCCGGGTCTGGGCGCCGACGTTGTACTGGCTGAGGATCCGCCCGGTGGTCAGCAGCAGCGGATAGCGGCTGTTGACCTTTTCCTCGGTGGGCACGTAGCCGGTGAGCATGAAGCGTCCTTTGCCGCGCACGAACTCCTCGATGTGCATGGTCGGCGTGCCGTCCGGTGCCGCGGCGTTGCATGGCCATTGCAGGCTGCCGTGGCGATCCAGCGAGGCGTAGCTGACGTTGGTGAAGGTCGGCGTCAGGCTGGCGATTTCATCCATGATTTGCGACGGATGCTGGTAGTTCATCGGGTAACCGAGGGCGTTGGCCAGGGCCACTGTGCCTTCCCAGTCGGCCTTGCCGCCCAGCGGTTCCATGACCTTGCGCACTCGGGAGATGCGCCGTTCGGCGTTGGTGAAGGTGCCGTCTTTTTCCAGGAACGAGCTGCCCGGCAGGAACACGTGGGCGAACTTGGCGGTTTCGTTGAGGAAAATGTCCTGCACCACGATGCATTCCATGGCCGACAGGGCCGCGGTGACGTGCTGGGTATTAGGGTCGCTCTGGGCGATGTCTTCACCCTGGCAATACAAACCCTTGAAGCTGCCGCCCAGGGCGGCTTCGAACATGTTGGGAATACGCAGGCCCGGATCGGGTTGCAGCGTAACGTTCCAGGCTTGTTCGAATTGCGCTCGTACCACCTCGTTGGAGATGTGCCGGTAGCCGGGCAACTCGTGCGGGAAGGAGCCCATGTCGCAGGAGCCCTGAACGTTGTTCTGCCCACGCAGCGGGTTCACGCCCACGCCTTCGCGGCCGATGTTGCCAGTGACCATGGCCAGGTTGGCGATGCCCATGACCGCGGTGCTGCCCTGGCTGTGTTCGGTAACGCCCAAGCCGTAGTAGATCGCCGCATTGCCACCGGTGGCATACAGACGGGCAGCGGCGCGGATGTCGGCAGCGGCGACGCCGCAGATCTCGCCAAGGACTTCCGGCGAGTTTTCCGCACGGCTGACGAACGCCTTCCACTGGGCGAAATCGCTGCCCTCGCAACGGGCGTCGATAAAGTCCTGGTTGAGCAGGCCTTCGGTGACGATGACGTGGGCCAGGGCGTTGAGCATGGCGACGTTGGTGCCCGGGCGCAGGGCCAGGTGCAGTTCGGCGCGGGCATGCACCGTGTCCACCAGATCAATGCGGCGTGGGTCGATGACGATCAGCCGCGCACCTTCACGCAGTCGGCGCTTGAGCTGGGAGGCGAACACCGGGTGGGCGTCGCTCGGGTTGGCGCCCATCACCAGAATCACGTCGGCCTGCATCACCGAGTCGAAGCTCTGGGTGCCGGCGGACTCGCCCAGGGTTTGTTTCAGGCCATAGCCGGTCGGCGAGTGGCAGACCCGCGCACAGGTGTCGACGTTGTTGTTGCCGAACGCGGCGCGCACCAGTTTTTGCACCAGGTAGGTTTCTTCGTTGGTGCAGCGGCTGGAGGTGATGCCACCAATGGAGTCGCGACCGTATTTTTGTTGCAGGCGACGGAATTCGCTGGCGGCGTAGGTCACCGCTTCATCCCAGCTGACTTCCTGCCAAGGGTCGTTGATGTGCTTGCGGATCATCGGCTTGGTGATGCGATCCGGGTGGGTCGCGTAGCCCCAGGCAAAGCGCCCTTTGACGCACGAGTGGCCGTGGTTGGCCTGACCGTTTTTGTCGGGGACCATGCGCACGACCTGGTCGCCTTTCATCTCGGCGCGGAACGAGCAGCCCACGCCGCAATAGGCGCAGGTGGTGATCACGCTGTGTTCGGGCTGACCCAGCTCGACCACGCTTTTTTCCATCAGCGTCGCGGTCGGGCAGGCTTGCACACAAGCGCCGCAGGACACGCATTCCGAGTCGAGGAAGTTCTCGCCACCGGCGGCTGCGACCCGGGATTCGAACCCGCGCCCGGTAATGGTCAGGGCAAAGGTGCCCTGGGTTTCTTCGCAGGCGCGCACGCAGCGGTTGCAGACGATGCACTTGCTCGGGTCGTAGTCGAAGTAGGGGTTGGAGGTGTCCTTCTGGTCGTCCAGATGGTTCTCGCCTTCATAGCCGTAACGCACTTCCCGCAGGCCGACCTGGCCGGCGACGGTTTGCAGCTCGCAGTTGCCGTTGGCCGAACAGGTCAGGCAGTCCAGCGGGTGATCGGAGATGTACAGCTCCATGACGTTGCGGCGCAGGGTCGCGAGCTTTGGCGTCTGGGTGTGCACGCTCATGCCTTCGCTGACCGGCGTGGTGCAGGACGCCGGGTAACCGCGCATGCCGTCGATCTCGACCAGGCACATGCGGCAGGAGCCGAAGGCTTCCAGGCTGTCGGTGGCGCACAGTTTGGGAATGGTGGTGCCCAGCATTGCGGCGGCGCGCATCACCGACGTGCCTTCGGGCACGCTGATGCTTTGGCCGTCGATGTTCAGGGTGATCTGCACTTCGCTGTGGCGAGCCGGGGTGCCCAGATCGATATCGGTGTTCGGGTCGAAGAGAGTGATCATTGGTCGGCCTCCGAGGCTTGCAGACCGAAGTCAGCGGGGAAGTACTTGAGGGCACTGACCACTGGATAGGAAGTCATGCCGCCCAGCGCGCACAGCGAACCGTACTGCAGGGTGTCGCACAGGTCCTTGAGGATGATCACCTGTTCATCGCGACTGCTCTGGTCAGGCGCGGCCAGCAGGCGGTCGATCACCTCCACGCCGCGGGTCGAGCCGATGCGGCAGGGGGTGCATTTGCCACAGGATTCCTCGGCGCAGAACTGCATGGCGAAACGCGCCATGTGGGCCATGTCGAGGCTGTCGTCAGCCACCACCACACCGCCGTGACCGAGCATGGCGCCGATGGCGGCGAACGCTTCGTAATCCAGCGGCGTGTCGAATTGCCCCGGTGGCACCCAGGCGCCGAGAGGGCCGCCAACCTGTGCGGCTTTCAGCGGTCGGCCACTGGCGGTACCGCCGCCGTACTCTTCCACCAGTTCGCGCAGGGTCAGGCCAAAGGCCCGCTCTACCAAACCGCCGTGACGAACATTGCCCGCCAGTTGGAAGGGCATGGTGCCCAGCGAACGGCCCATGCCGTAATCACGATAGAACTGCGCGCCCTTGGCCAGAATCATCGGCACCGAGGCCAGCGTCAGCACGTTGTGCACCAGGGTCGGCAGGCCGAACAGGCCCTGCAAGGCCGGGATCGGCGGCTTGGCGCGGACGATCCCGCGCTTGCCTTCGAGCGAGTCGAGCAACGCGGTTTCTTCACCGCAGATGTAAGCGCCGGCACCGACCCGCACTTCCATATCAAAGGCCAGGTCGCTGCCGCCGACATTGGCGCCGAGGTAACCGGCGGCCCGGGCGATGTCCAGCGCCTCGCGCAATGTGGCCACGGCCTGTGGATATTCCGAGCGCACATAGATGTAGCCGTAGCTGGCGCCGACGGTGATGCCGGCAATGGCCATGCCTTCGATCAACAGGAAGGGGTCACCTTCCATCAACATACGGTCGGCGAAAGTGCCGGAGTCGCCTTCGTCGGCGTTGCACACAATGTATTTCTGCGCCGCCTGAGTACCGCGCACCGTGCGCCATTTGATCCCGGCCGGGAACGCCGCGCCGCCACGACCACGCAGGCCCGAATCGAACACAGCAGTCGCGGTCTGCTCACCACCCAAGGCGACGGCCTGGGTCAAGCCCTCGAAACCGCCGTGGGCGCGGTAATCGTCCAGCGACAGTGGCCGGGTAATGCCGGCGCGGGCGAACAGCAGGCGTTGTTGCGACTTCAGATAAGGCAATTCTTCCACCAGGCCCAAAGCCAGTGGATGGGCGGACGGCTCGCCTTGCAGCGCATCAAGCAGCGATGGCACATCGGCGGCGGTCAGCGGGCCGAAGCCGATACGGCCTTGCGGCGTGTCCATTTCCAGCAGTGGTTCCAGCCAGTACAGGCCGCGAGAACTGGTGCGTTGCAGGTCCAGCGGCAGATTGCGTTCCTGGGCCCGAGTGGCCAGGGCCACGGCCACCTCATCGGCACCCACGGCGCGGGCAAGCGAATCACAGGGCAGATAAAGACTCGGCATCATGCGTCCTCCAGGCAAGCGTCGAGCAGGGCATCAAGGCGCTCGGCGCTGAGGCGCGCATGCACCTGACCATCCAGCTCAAGGGCCGGCGAGCAGGCACAGGCACCGAGGCAATACACCGGGCGCAGGCTGATGCTGCCGTCGGCACTGCTGCCGTGGTCGTCCAGTTGCAGGCGTTCACGCAATTGCGCCGCGAGCTGCTCGGCGCCGCGGCTCTGGCAGGACTCGGCCCGGCACAAGCGCAGGATATGCCGCGCCGGAGGGGCGGTACGGAAGTCATGGTAGAAGCTGATCACCCCGCGAACCTCGGCCTGACTCAGGTTCAGCGCATGGGCAATCTCGGGGACGGCGGCATCGGGGATGTAACCGATGCCCTCCTGAATATCATGAAGGATCGGCAACAGCGCGCCGGGCGAACCCTTGTGGCGCTCCAGCAGGTTGTTGACCATAGACAGGTGCAACATCTCATCAGGCATACAGCATTCCTCACGATCACGGGCAAACCAGGTGGTTGTCGGTTGTCCGAAAGTGTCGGCTGCGGCAGTCACGCCACGTCACGGTATCGTGGCATTTTCAGGCCGTTGGCCAGGCACCCTGAGCGGGCATCTTGTTGGGCCCGGTACGGTCTTTGCCGCACCTCTTCAGGGCATATAGGGCAGCTTGCCACGCCGCCTTTGAATCATCTGCACGAAAGCGACGTGTTTGGTTCTTTCTACGACTACCCGTTAAGTCTAGAAGAGTGTGGCCGAAGGCGCCGTCTCTGAAGGGGATTTATGCCTTTTTGCTTTAGAGGTTATGCAAAAAGGATCGCAGGCGGGGAAGGTGATGACTGAGTTCAGCGGGATGAATTCGACGGTGGAGATTTCGAAACGGGTTTCTCAAAACAAAATGACAGGGATCAGGAGTTTTGGCAGAGCATTTAGGATTTGTCTTGCAGCCAATGCTTGAGTTTTTGGATAGGGTCATTAGGCCCAGACTTAAGTCAGGATTCCCAAGGACGAACAAGGATGATTCATGAGCGAATACGGAAACGTACCTAGACCCGCCCTCGCAAATTCACCGAGAAATAAACCTTATCGCGGTGGTGAACCTACAGACCTGCACGCCAAATACTGGTCGCAATACCCTGAAGCCCCAGCGAAGAAGCCCGTAGCTGCAAAAGAGCCGGCTGAACCTGGCTTCTACATCGTTCAGGAAGTCATGCCGCGCTCTGCTCTCGAATCTGCATTGTTCGATAAACCAGATGGAGCAACGCTTGAGAAATTCAAGCGACTCAACCCACACGTAACCGGCTACGCCAAGCCCGGCCAACTCATCGTCTTGAGCGATCCGAATAACCCGCAATGCACACGCGAAGAAGCACTGCTCATGGAAGCAGCTCAGAAGGTGGACGCTGCACTCAAGCCCATGAGCGACGAAGAAGCCAGCTTCATGGTTCGCCATCGGAGCGAAATAGAATCCATTCTTTCAAAAGGCTCAACATCAATCGGGGTTGCTGAATCAATCTTCGCCAAGAACTTGGAAGACGTGAAAACCTCTCTGAAAGATATTGAGACCTTGCACCAGAAAAGCTTCCAACGTGACGGCCACTTGCGTAGCCCAGAGTTCTTTGCTGAGCGTGCACGACTGTTTGCCAAGCTCGATAGGCAGCTCACCGGGCTAACCAGAAAGGGCATCGGCTTCCCAGATCATCCGAGCCTGAAAACAGCTCTTGGAATATCAAGTAAAAGCTTGGTGCACCACTGGGGTTTAGCCGGCGCTCCGGGGCAGATTCCAGGTTATGCCACGCACTCGGAAGGTGTAGCCAAAGCGGCCAAGGTTGTTAAGTACGGCGGCTGGATTGGCACAGCCGTAGGGGGCGGTGCGTCTTACATGAAGGTTCAAGAAGTCTGTGCGGCAGGCAACAAAGATGCCTGTGAAAAGATCAAATACACCGAGAGTGGTAACTTCGTTGGTGGAGTGGCTGGTGGTGCTGCTACTGGTGCGTTTTTGACCGGTTCCACAGCAGGAGTTATCTGCGTTGGCTTGGGCGTACCTACAGGTGGCATGGCAACGCTAGCATGTGGCGTCATAGTTGTAGCGGCAGGCTCATACGCTGGGGGCGCCCTTGGAGGGGCTACAGGCGAATGGGCCGGTGAGAAGATCTATGAGGCGGGCAAATGAGTTTGAACGTTGTTGATAAGGTACTCCTATCCATTGCCCTCATTGATCTGGCAGGGATTTTTCTTTGGATAGGCGTCTGTCTGCATCTGGCGTACACGAAAATGGATTTGATGTTGGAGCATCTGAAAAGTTGCTCAGCCATCATGTCTCGTGCTCCGCTTCGACATGGTGGGCCTTGGGGAAAACTTCTGCTCGTCGGTGGCATTTCGGGAATTGTTACCTTCCCTGGATTTTATTTGAAAAGGGGCGAGCTAAGTTCTGAAGATTTAGCCAATTTTCCCGCCTCCATTAAACGCAAGTTAGCAGTAATGCAGTGGAGCGTGATTTGGCTGTTATTGGTAATGATCAGTTTCGGGGTGGCTGTTAAATTGGGTTTTATTTAATATTGCTGTGTACTGAGTTGCCCCTGTTTCATGTGCATATTCGAATGGCTCTTTTGGCCTGTAGTGGCGGTTGGTGCCGGGCGTAAAGGAAGGTCAATGAAGGAAAGTCAGTCGGTCAGTCATTTTATGGGTGGCTATGTACCGCTATACAACCAGCTTCCTTCACAAATTATCCTTCGCTCGCGGAAAATGACAGAGATCAGGTGTTTAGGCGGTGCTACTGGCGAGTTGGTAGGTGAAATGCTTTACGAGGTCATGAAATGAATACCGCTGAGCTCATTGTCGGTGGTCTGTGCGGCGTGGTGATCGCTTTGTTGATCGTCTGGATCGGTATTGCTCTTTATATTGCACACACCAAGATGGACTTGATCCTGGAGCACCTCAAGAACAGTTCCGCTGGAACTAAGTTGGCTGCACTAAAACAAGGAGGAGTATGGGGAAGACTGCTGTTAGTCGGCGGTGCGTCTGGACTCGTTACGTTTGCGAATTTCTACATCAGACGCGGCACTCTCAGTACAGAGGACGTAAACAACTTTCCGGGTCCACTCAAGCAGAAACTTGTGTTGGTGCAATGGAGCGCTATAGGGCTGCTTTCTGCGATGACTGTGCTGGTTGCTGTGGGCAAATCAGGGTAAGCGTCCGGGGACACACCTGTTTGGATACGCCACCGCTCATAGCCCTAAGGACGGTGGCACATGCGGCCTGTTCAAATGTAGGATTGACGCAAAATGGTGATGGATATCCATATGAACCTTGCGACGCTAGCGTTATTCCTGCCCGCCTGCTTTGCCCTGAATATGGCGCCAGGGCCTAACAACCTGCTGTCGATCAGCAATGCAACACGCTACGGATACCGCACATCATGCATGGCAGGTGTGGGTCGCTTGCTGGCGTTCGCGCTGATGATTGCGCTGGTTTCGGCAGGCTTGGCCGTAGTGTTGCAAACTTCAGAGCTGGTCTTCTATGGGATCAAAATAGTTGGCGCGGCCTACCTTTTTTACTTGGCATACCAGTTGTGGAGGGCTGAACCACGAGCGGAAGCCGAGTCAAAAAACGCCCCGTTAGGTCTTTTCGCGCTGGCAAGGCAGGAATTCCTCGTCGCCGCAGGCAACCCTAAAGCCATCCTGATTTTTACCGCGTTCTTACCTCAATTCGTCGACCCAACGGCAGACATGGGTTCTCAGTTTGCGTTGCTAGGTCTTCTGTTTTTGGTATTGGAGTGGATTGCCATTGGCATCTATGCGTACATCGGATTGTATATGCGACGTTGGTTTGCCCTGCCTCAGGGTAAGCAAATTTTCAACCGTTGCTGCGCTGGTTTGTTGTCGGCTGCCGCCTCGATGCTATTGATGGCACGTCGAGCGTGATTCGCAGTTAGCAGATGATGCGAAGCGTCTGCGACTCATCTGCGTGGTTGGACGGGTTGCCAGTCCTATGCTGGTTCTCCTACCACGCCTCCCGGCATGAAATCCGTACTTCGATCTCGAGAGTGGCCGATTATTAATGAGCGCCTGGCTCATTCCACATACCGGGCCCGACTAAAAAACAGCGCCGTCCCGCTACCGATGGCATAGATCGAAGCGATGCCCACATCAAAGCCGGCAATGAAAGGCGGCAGCATGAAAATACTCATAAACCCCAGAGCGAGCAGGGTGATGCCCAGCCATTTTCTGAGGCGGTAGGATTTCAGATAGAAGAACAACAGCAGGAACACCGCGTAAGCACCGGCATACAAGCCATATTCGCTCATGGTCTACCCGCCTTGATTCGCTGCGCCGAAAACACCACTGGAGAGGTTGGCGATACTCGTTCGTTGGGCATTGAGTAAATCCCCCTGTTGCCGGGTCAGGGGTTTGGAGATCCCGACCATCATTTGGCAGGGCAAATCCTTGGCGAGCATTTTGTCGTAGAGCTCCACCACCAGATTGTTCACTTCATAGTGGGCGGCTTTCGCTTCACCGAAATGCAGCGTTCTGAGGCTACCCCGTTCACTGGCTGACAGGGTGAAGCGCGATACGTTGAAGACAATTCCATGGTTGCCGGAAAACTGGTCGCTCTCAAACTTCAATGCTCGCATCCTTATCGAGTCTGGAAAGGCGGGGAGTCTGTCTTAGCCCGTGGGCGTTCGCAAGCGCTTGGTAATACGCTGAAAAAGACTTTCATCTCGGGTGAAAATGGAGGCGCTTTGACCTGCCCCTGTACTTCCCAACAACTTCGCTATCGAACGCTAGCGATGAAACGCAGGATTTCCCGCTCGACCTTTTCGGGCTGGTCGAGCTGTATCCAGTGTCCCGTATCAGTCACCACGGCGTGGGGTAACTCCGGTCGTAACGCGTAGAGCGCATTGGGATTGTCGTTCGCGCTACTGACCAGGAGAAAAACAGGACCTTTCCATGCATCCAGCGCGGGTTCCGGGTTCCAATTGGCGAACGCCACCGCAAACCCCAACCGTGCCGCTGCATCGACCGCAGCACAATCTTCCAGAACTCTGGACGTTACCTTTACGTTATTGCCCGCGATCGTGGCATAGAACCCCTGTTGCACATCAAGGCTCGCAGGCCCGGCAAGCGCTTCCAGCATTCCGGCGCGAACCTCATCGGGAAGTGCCCTTGGATCGGTCGCGGGATCAAGCAGGAACACGCCAGCCACGCGGTTGGCGTATCTGGCGGCATAGTCCAGCGCTGCGGCACCACTTCCGCTGTGGGCCACGATGATGAAACGCTCAAGCTTGAAGGCGGCGGCTGTATCGATGATGTCCTGCGCACGCCCTGCATATGAATAGTCACCATCCGCAGCCGGGGAGCTGTCTCCGCTGCCCCGTGAATCAAGGGCATAGACTTTCCTGCCGCGTCCGATAGGTTCGAGCATTTCCGCCCACTGGCTTGCTCGACCGGAGTCCGCATGGAGGAAGAGCACCGGCAAACCTTCGCCGTGCCCTGCTTCAATCACAGCAAGATTGCCCTGCGTTCCAGCGAATAGTGTCTGCTTCATAGTGTTCTCCTTTGTCTGTTCCGTACCGTCCGTGGAAAAAGATAAGCCGACGACAACGCCGATCAGCAGCGTAGGGCAAAGAATGGGGGCAGGCTACGTTTTCTCATGTCCATGATCGTGGTCTGTCCCGTGTTTCCCCTGGGCAAAATCGCAACCACCGTCCTAGGACATTTCCCGCAAACCGTAGCGCCTTCCATGAACTGGCGGGAAGCATTCATGGAAGATAACCTAATGTCTTCGCTGCAGCCGAGCGGACGGTTTTGACAGGCCGAAAAAACGCAGGGTTCCTGAAAATCCTGGAGATTCCTTATGAAAAAGACAACCCGAAATCCACTTGATAACCCGTCGCTCTCTACATCAGAAGACCTCGATCCAATAGAGCTTTCCGAAACCGCCCAACGCACCGTCAGTGCCCGTTTGCGTAACCCCAGTCACCCCGATCCCGTCAGCCATGTATTCACCATTGTCCCCGAAGTAGACACGGCAACCTTACTGGTCCACGCCAGCGAAACCCTCGCCTCGATCAACGCCATGACCACCGACCTGGCGTTCGAACTCGAAGGCTCGCGGCGCAATGTGGCACTGGCCATTCAACAGTTGGCCGTGCTGGCCGAGTTGCTGGTAAACCGAGCGCTGGACCACCTCGACCAGCCCGATGGTGCAGGTGAGAGCCAGCCCACCGTCCACCACTGAGTGGTCGCGCTCGTTTACCCAATGGAGGTTTGTCATGGATCGATACATGCCTGTCACCGGCATTGACTGCACCATCCCGTCACTGCTGATCGATACCCAAGCACCGCTCGACGTACTGCACGAAACCGCTGCCTACCGCATCCGTACCGCGACTGAACTGCTGGAGAACATTGCCGTGGGCGAGGGGATTCACAGTGAACTGGCGCGGGTGCTGGTGACTTCGCTGCGCGATGGTTGTGATTTGCTGGATGTGGTGGGGAGACGATTGCAGGTGGAGGTATTGTTGGTATGAGAAATGGGCGACCTTGTTTAGGTCGCCCATTTTAGTTGGGGTAGGAAAAGGGAGGGTGGATTACGTTTTACATCAGACGATGTAATCGTGGTCTGTTCCGTGTTCTCCTCACCACTCAGTAGTTTTCAGCGAACTCGTGAAACCTACTAAACACCTGAAACCCAACATAGTCGGACCGGTGCTTGTACTGAGTCCGGTAGTAGCAGTCCCAGTAACTGATCATGCGATCTTGCGTCGTTTGAAAATACTTCTGATTATCCCGAATGAAGCTGCCGTAAAAGGTCGGACTGATTGTGGGCAGGTGGGCTTCAACGGTGTTAAGAATATCGATTACGTACTCGCCAGTAAGCTGGAAAACGAACGGGACAATCCATGGTTCGTGAACTGAAAGAATGCGTTCCAGTTGACGTTGACGCACACGCCCATCGTGGTGTCGTGTCAGAAGACATGAGTACAAGATGCTCTGAACACCAGTCAGCTGCCCGCAGGCTTGCTCATCACCTTCGTGATGAATCCGATAAGGAATGATCAGGTTCTCTTTACCGATTTTGACCTCTATACCCCGATGCGTTGCTAGCCTGGTAAGGCCCATGATCTGGCTAAGACCTTCTGCCTCCAATCTGAGGGAGGATGGGAAAGCAGTGGTGATTGAGCCTAGTGGAACTGGTGGAAGGGAGGCAGAACAGAGCGACATATGAATGTCTCGACGGACTGGACGATTCACAGCATGCCTACTTTGGCAGAAAACAGCACGGTTGGATGGGGGATCTAGGTGGCTAGGTGAGTCTTAGCTAGCAGTCACCGGCAATTGGTGGGCATGGAGTAATGATGAGGGAACCAAACTTGCGCCAATCCTTGAGAAATGTCCTGTCGTGCGTAAAGTGCGTCCCATTTTGCCTGGCTTTTTCCTATTGTCTGATGGGCGAATTAATAGTTGGTATTATTCAAAATTCTGATGGCAATGTAGTTATTACGCATTTGGTTTTTTGGTTAATACATAAAAATTTCTTCTCTGGTCTCCATCAAATCCTGTGGCAAAGTCACTAATTTGATAGCCCCCTGGCGTAGCTATTTTTTGTACTAATGCGGGATCATTTTTGGCATCGTCTGGGATTTTGACGTACTCTGTATTCATCAATATACCAAATACTTTTCTCATGTCATTTCTCCATGCTATTTTTTCTTCCTCCTTAAGCTCATCAGCATTGGCAGGGATTTCATAGAGAACGGATGAGTGTCTGTCTTGCTCGATTTGTTTGATGTTATCTCCTGTTGCAATAGGTAGCGCTTGTATATCCTCTAATGTTAATCCTTGAGAAACCCCTTGTGAGATATCTGTTATTTTTTGTTGAGTGCGCGGCGACAGAAGATCCCATTCAATAGTAATTCTGTCTGTTGTTCCAGGTCCATAGAGCTTGTATTGCATGTCTCTATATTTGTCAATGGTAAAAGAAGAGGCGATGCCTCCCAATTTACTAATGCTTAGTTTTGCAATTTCACCCCGTAAAGGGCCTTGCATCCATTCGATTTTAGTAGAGCCATTTTCTAAGGCATCATTTGATTGGAGTAGTCTTAGATGAAAGCCAATAGCATTTTTACTTCTATTTTTTTCTCTAACTCCCAAGAATGTAGATTCCAATGAATTGTTTTTTCCACCAAAAACAAATCCAAAACCTAGCCAGCCTTCATCTGTAAATCCTTCCCTTTCAGTGTATGCAACAAAAGCGGATCCGCCAGTTTTTGCAATATTACTTATAAGGTAAGGGGGCATGATGTCACGATGATCCTTCATGCCAAAAATACTTTCTTGTTGTTGGGAGGCAAGCTCTAAGCCATTTCCTTTCTGACCATTCTTCAAATTTGTTAAGAAGTGAGCGTGTTCCCAATCAAGAGGGGTGAAAATAGTTGAGCCTATTCCAGGTATAACTTTTTTCCAGCCAGTCCCGTGCTTTTCAAAGCCAAAATTTTCGGGAGCAAAAAAATCTCGCGCTGCTGCAATTTCTAGCTCTCGTGGAGTATGTTTAGATGTAATCATGCGTTTAGTCCTTTAATCGTTCAGTCCTATAATTTGTCTCGCAGTATAGTCGTAGGTGATAAGAATATGAGTGGAGATTATTGTCTTGTTGTTACAAGTAGTTGCTGGTTTTTATCTTTTGTAAAATGTGTAAGCTGCGCCCCATTTGCGGCACCAGTAGTCCATGGTATTGAGCGTAAGTGCTCCATAACCCCCATATTCAAAGTCATCACCTGATCCCTGATGCTGTGCTCCCGATTCCTTTCCTGAGCCAGCACCTCATGATGCGTCCCGACGCAAAAGTCGAAAAAGTCTGTCTCTACCCCAAGCCCGTCGACATCCGAAAATCCATTGATGGCCTCGCTGCGCTGGTCTAACGGGACAGTAGAGAAAAAAATTGTCCTACTTTTTCTCCACGTCAGGCCGGTTCCCCGATGCACCACCACTGTACTGCGACCTCATCGTCAGGCTGAGTTACGTCATGCCCGTGCTCAATGAAATGCGCTGGCGTGTGCAACGCAAGAGCATCACTGATCCGCTCTGGCTTGAGAGCGTTGGTTTCACCGAGAAAACCCAGATAGTAGTCCCGGTCATAGAAGACGGTGATCTCGCTCTGATGAACCCATGGCCACACCAGCAGGCAGGCGACCCGGTAGTAACCCTGTGAGCGGTCAGCAGCGTTGGACAGGTGGCTAGCAGCTTCGAGCAGTTGCTGAATGCAGAAGGCCTGAACTTCGATCCTGGCTTGAGAGCCTTGAACCAGGGCCACGTGCACCGGGATTTTCCAATGTGTGTAGCGCTCCATGTGCGCCGATCGTGGGTGAAACTCGTCGCGAAAACTGGAGGCCCAACGTTCCAGAGCGCGAAGGCGGCGGGGAATGCCTCTGAGTGGCTTGTTGCTGAGGGCGATTTGCCGCATTGATACGTCCTTGTGATGCCGAAAAAGTCTTTCTGTTGTTGTCTGCTGGTGCAATGGAAAAGTGGATGGGTCCATTTCCATATCAGCCAAAGCCCCGCCCAGTATCCGTCCATGAAAAGGGGCAAACTGCTCCCAACCCGATCATTCACTGAATGTCTTTCAAATAATCCTTAAGCGCAATCAGCGGACTATCAAGCTGTTCCAGCGTCTGTGCAGCGCTGAAATCCCCCGACAATCTATCCAGCTCTCGACCCAGCGGCGTACCCGCCCCACCTATCGCCTCAAGCGCCAGCCCCACGCATTCAGCCACTTTGACCTTGATCGTCTCGACATCACCTCTGCGTACCAGCAAGCCGAATACATCCCGTTGGTAGTCGCCCATCATCAGGTCGTCGCGCAGGATCGGGCTTTGGCCTTCCGACTCGTAGGCGAGTTTGAGGGAGAAGAGGGCGACGGTTTCCAGTGGCAATTCCATGGGGGAATCCTTGAGGGAAAAAATGAGGACAGAATCATTTTTTCGCAGGTTTTTTGGGTGGACGAAAGAGCGGGGTGGTGCCGATAGTTGTGACACGGAGCGTCACGGGATGCGTTACCACGCAGAGCGTGGGAACGATCAGTGGGCGGCACCACTTTTCTACAGGCGAAAAAAAAGGCCTTGCTAAGCAAGACCTTTCTTAATTTTGGTGCCCCGAGGGAGACTCGAACTCCCACTCCTTTCGAAAACGGATTTTGAATCCGCCGCGTCTACCAATTCCGCCATCAGGGCTCAATGGCGGCGAAGTATAGAGATGAGATAACCGTCGGTCAATCAGGTACATGGAGAATTTTCACTATTTCCGCTAGACTTCCCGGCCCTGCTAGACGAACCCCATCATGCGCGTTGCTGACTTTACTTTCGAACTCCCTGATTCGCTGATCGCTCGCCACCCTTTGGCTGAGCGGCGCGGCAGTCGCCTGTTGACCCTGGATGGGCTCAGCGGCGCTCTGGCGCACCGTCAATTCACTGATTTGCTTGAGCATTTGCGCCCGGGCGACTTGATGGTGTTCAACAATACCCGGGTGATTCCGGCGCGGCTGTTTGGCCAGAAAGCTTCCGGCGGCAAGCTGGAAATTCTGGTCGAGCGGGTGCTCGACAGTCATCGCGTGCTGGCCCATGTGCGCTCCAGCAAGTCGCCGAAGCCGGGTTCGACGATCCTCATCGACGGTGGTGGCGAAGCGCAAATGCTCGCGCGTCATGATGCGTTGTTCGAACTGGGGTTCGCCGAAGAAGTGCTGCCGTTGCTCGACCGCGTCGGGCACATGCCGTTGCCTCCTTATATAGACCGTCCGGACGAAGGCTCGGACCGCGAGCGTTATCAGACGGTCTACGCCGAGCGTTTGGGCGCGGTGGCGGCACCGACGGCGGGGCTGCATTTCGATCAGCCGTTGCTCGAGGCGATTGCCGCCAAGGGTATCGAGACGGCGTTCGTGACCTTGCACGTTGGCGCGGGCACCTTTCAGCCGGTGCGGGTCGAAAAGCTCGAAGATCACCACATGCACAGTGAATGGCTGGAAGTCGGCCAGGACGTGGTGGATGCGGTCGCTGCGTGCCGTGCGCGGGGCGGGCGCGTTGTGGCAGTGGGGACCACCAGCGTGCGTTCGCTGGAAAGTGCGGCGCGCGATGGCGTGCTCAAGCCGTTCAGCGGCGACACCGATATCTTTATCTACCCAGGCCGGCCGTTCCATGTGGTCGATGCCCTGGTCACCAACTTTCATTTGCCCGAATCCACGCTGTTGATGCTGGTTTCGGCGTTCGCCGGTTATCCCGAGACCATGGCCGCCTACAAGGCCGCCGTCGAGCATGGATACCGCTTTTTCAGCTACGGTGATGCGATGTTCATCACCCGCAATCCGGCGCCACGCGGCCCTGAGGATCAAGCATGAGTCGCACCAGTCGTATGTCTTTCGAATTGCTGGCCACTGACGGCAAAGCTCGCCGTGGTCGCCTGACCTTCCCGCGTGGCACTGTCGAAACCCCAGCCTTCATGCCGGTCGGCACGTACGGCACGGTCAAGGGCATGTTGCCGCGGGATATCGAGGCGACAGGCGCCGAGATCATTCTGGGTAACACCTTTCACCTGTGGCTGCGTCCTGGTACGGAAGTGATCAAGAAGCACGGCGACCTGCACGATTTCATGCAGTGGAAAGGCCCGATCCTGACCGACTCCGGCGGTTTCCAGGTGTTCAGCCTGGGCGCCATGCGCAAGATCAAGGAGGAGGGCGTGACCTTCGCCTCGCCGGTGGATGGCGCGAAAGTGTTCATGGGCCCGGAAGAGTCGATGCAGGTTCAGCGCGACCTGGGCTCCGACATCGTGATGATTTTCGACGAATGCACGCCGTACCCGGCCGACGAAGATGTGGCGCGGGTGTCCATGGAGCTGTCGTTGCGCTGGGCCCAGCGTTCGAAAAACGCTCATGGCGATAACACCGCGGCGCTGTTCGGCATCGTTCAGGGCGGCATGCACCAGGACCTGCGCATGCGCTCCCTGGAAGGCCTCGACAAGATCGGTTTTGATGGCCTGGCGATCGGCGGCCTGTCGGTCGGCGAGCCCAAGCACGAGATGATCAAGGTGCTGGATTATCTGCCAGGCCAGATGCCGGCTGACAAACCTCGTTACCTTATGGGCGTTGGCAAACCGGAAGACTTGGTTGAGGGTGTGCGCCGCGGTGTGGACATGTTCGATTGCGTGATGCCAACCCGTAATGCCCGCAATGGGCACTTGTTCATTGATACGGGCGTGCTGAAGATCCGTAACGCGTTTCATCGCCATGATGATTCGCCGCTCGATCCGACCTGCGATTGCTATACCTGCCAGAACTTCTCCCGTGCTTATCTGCACCATCTGGACAAGTGTGGAGAAATGCTGGGTAGCATGTTGAATACAATCCACAATTTGCGCCATTACCAGGTACTTATGGCTGGTTTGCGCGAGGCTATTCAACAGGGTACATTGGCCGCCTTTGTCGATGCCTTCTACGCCAAACGCGGGTTACCCGTACCGCCTTTGGACTGAGTTTTCTGACCCCAAGATTCAACATTTGCAACTGGAGTGCTAAATGAGCTTTTTTATCTCTAATGCCATGGCTGATGCTGGTGCCCCTGCGGCAGGCCCAATGGGCGGCGGCTTTGAGTGGATTTTCCTGGTCGGCTTCCTGGTCATCTTCTACCTGATGATCTGGCGTCCACAGGCCAAGCGCGCCAAAGAGCAGAAGAACCTGCTGAGCAGCCTGCAAAAAGGCGACGAAGTTGTGACCACCGGTGGTATCGCCGGCAAGATCACTAAAGTGGCAGATGATTTCGTTGTTCTGGAAGTTTCCGACACTGTCGAAATGAAATTCCAAAAGGGCGCCATTGCCGCCACGCTGCCAAAAGGCACGCTAAAAGCGATCTAAGTTTCAACTTCTACTCAATCGACGGGGCGCGCAAGGCGCCCCGCGTCATAAGCGGGCGGCGTGATGCTGAACAAATACCCTCTGTGGAAATACATTCTGATCCTGGCGGTGCTGGCGGTCGGTCTGATTTATTCCGCTCCCAATCTTTATCCTGACGATCCGGCCATTCAGGTCAGCGGTGCAAGCACTGCGCTGCAGGTCAATCAGGCTGATCTGGATCGCGTGAGCAAAGCGCTCAACGATGCCGGGATCAACGTCAAGGCGGCCACTCTGTCGGCCAATGGCAAGGGCGGTTTGTTGCGCCTGACCAAGGCGGAAGACCAACTGCCAGCCAAAGACGTCGTGCGCAAGGCGCTGGGTGATGACTACGTCGTCGCGCTGAACCTGGCACAAACCACCCCGCAATGGCTGCGCACTGTTGGCGCGCATCCGATGAAGCTGGGTCTGGACTTGTCCGGTGGTGTGCACTTCCTGCTTGAAGTGGACATGGAAAAAGCCCTCGACGCGCGCCTGAAAGTCTACGAAGGCGACGTCAAGAGCCTGCTGCGTAAAGAGAAACTGCGCTATCGCAGCCTGCCGCAGATCAATGGCGCCATTCAGCTGGGTTTCAGTGATGAATCTGCCCGCGAAGATGCTCGTGCGCTGATCCGCAAGAACTTCAACGATTTCGACATTGTTCCGGCCGACCTCAATGGCCAACCGGTACTGCGTCTGGCGATGACCCCGGCCAAGCTGGCGGAAATCCGCGAATACTCCATCAAGCAGAACTTGACCACGGTGCGTAACCGCGTCAACGAGCTGGGTGTTGCCGAACCGATCGTTCAGCGTCAGGGTGCCAACCGCATCGTGGTTGAGCTGCCAGGCGTGCAAGACACTGCCGAAGCCAAGCGTATCCTCGGCAAGACGGCTAACCTGGAGTTCCGTCTGGCGGCAGAGCCGGGTGCTTCGAAAGCCACTTCCGAGACCTTCGAGTTCCGTGAGGGCAAGCGTCCTCCAGCGCAAATCGAGCGTGGCCTGATCATCACTGGCGACCAGGTAACTGACGCCAAGGCTGGTTTCGGTGAGCACGGTACGCCGGAAGTGAACATTCGTCTGGACGGTCACGGCGGTGAGCTGATGAACCGTGCGACGCGCTCCAACGTCGGTCGCAGCATGGCGGTGATCTTCATCGAGCAACGCCCGGTGACGACTTACGTCAAGCAGATGGTCAACGGCGTCGAGAAAGACGTGCCGGTCCAGAGCTTCAAGGAAGAGAAAAAGATCATCAGCCTGGCGACCATTCAGTCGCCGCTGGGTGCTCAGTTCCGCATTACTGGCCTGAACGGTCAGGGCGAGTCCTCGGAGCTGGCGTTGCTGCTGCGCGCCGGTGGTCTGGCGGCACCGATGTACTTTGCTGAAGAGCGCACCATCGGTCCAAGCCTGGGTGCTGACAACATCACCAAGGGTATCGATGCGTCGCTGTGGGGCATGCTGTTCGTTTCGCTGTTCATCATGGCCATCTACCGCTTCTTCGGCCTGATCGCCACGGTTGCGCTGGCGGTGAACATGGTGCTGCTGCTGGCCTTGATGTCTTTGCTGGGGGCAACGCTGACCCTGCCAGGTATCGCCGGTATCGTCTTGACCATGGGTATGGCGGTCGACGCCAACGTACTGATCTTCTCGCGGATACGTGAAGAGATCGCGGCCGGCATGACCGTGCAGCGGGCAATCAACGAAGGCTTCGGCCGGGCATTCACCGCGATTCTCGACGCCAACCTGACCACTCTGTTGGTCGGCGGCATCCTCTTTGCGATGGGCACCGGCCCGGTCAAAGGTTTCGCAGTGACCATGTCCCTCGGGATCTTTACCTCGATGTTCACGGCCATCATGGTGACCCGCGCGATGGTCAACCTGATCTTCGGCGGTCGTGACTTCAAGAAGTTGTGGATTTAAGGGGCTGCCATGTTACGTACTATCAACTTCATGGGCGTTCGCAACGTTGCGTTCGGCGTCACATTGTTCCTTACCGCTCTGGCGTTGTTCAGCTGCTTCCACAAGGGCATGAACTACGGTCTGGACTTCACCGGCGGTACGCTCATCGAGCTGACCTACGAGCGTCCGGCCGACGTCTTGAAAGTTCGTTCCCAGCTGACTGAAGCGGGTTATCACGAAGCGATCGTTCAGAGCTTCGGCGCGACCACCGATTTGCTGGTGCGTATGCCTGGCGAAGACCCGCAACTGGGTCACCAGGTCGCTGAAGCGCTGCAGAAAGTCGGCGGCGACAACCCGGCTGTGGTCAAGCGTGTCGAGTTCGTCGGTCCGCAGGTGGGTGAAGAGCTGCGCGACCAGGGCGGCCTCGGCATGCTGATGGCGCTGGGCGGCATTCTGATCTACCTGGCATTCCGCTTTCAGTGGAAGTTCGCGGTTGGTGCGATTGTCTCGCTGATCCACGACGTGATCGTGACCGTGGGTATCCTGTCGTTCTTCCAGATCACCTTCGACCTGACGGTGCTGGCGGCGGTACTGGCGATCATCGGTTACTCGCTCAACGACACCATCGTGGTATTCGACCGGGTTCGTGAGAACTTCCGTGTACTGCGCAAGGCTAGCCTGATCGAGAACATCAACATCTCGACCACGCAAACCCTGCTGCGGACCATGGCGACGTCGATCTCCACCTTGCTGGCGATTGCAGCGCTGCTGTTCTTCGGTGGCGACAACCTGTTCGGCTTCTCCATTGCGCTGTTTATCGGCGTTCTGGCGGGTACTTACTCGTCGATCTACATCGCTAACGTGGTGCTGATCTGGCTGAACCTGAGCAGCGAGGACCTGATTCCTCCGGCCAATACCGAGAAGGAAGTGGACGATCGTCCTTGAGGCGTTATTTCCTCTCGTTATAACCAGAAGGCGCGAGTATTGAACTCGCGCCTTTTTTTATGCTCCAAGGTTTGGAAAGGCGCGGGCACGTCCCGCATGTGATGGTCAGGAGGTTCATGTGAACAAGTCGTTACTGGTTGGTGCGGTATTGGGTGCTGTCGGTGTGACTGCCGGAGGCGCTGTTGCCACCTACAGCCTGGTAAAAAGCGGCGGACCTGAGTATGCGCAAGTACTGGCAGTCGAGCCGGTCAAAACACAGATCAAGACCCCACGTGAAGTGTGCAGGGATGTACCGGTTACCCGGCAGGCGCCGGTGAAGGATGAGCATCAGATCCTCGGTACGGTGATCGGTGCGGTCGGCGGTGGTTTGTTGGGTAACATGGTCGGTGGTGGTAATGGCAAGAAGCTCGCCACGGTCGCCGGTGCAGTTGGTGGCGGTTACGCGGGTAACAAGGTGCAGGAAGGCATGCAGGAGCGTGATACCTCCACCACGATGCAAAGACGTTGCGAGACGGTCCATGACGTCAGCGACAAGCTCGTAGGCTATGACGTTCGGTATTCGCTGGGCGGCAAGGAAGGCAAAGTGCGGATGGATCGTGATCCGGGCAACCAGATCCCGGTCGACAAGGACGGTCATCTGATCCTGGGACAGAATCAGCCCGCTCAGAAATAAGCTGAATGCCAGACTCAAAAAAGCACCCGGAAGGGTGCTTTTTTTTTGTGCCCGGAATTTATGCCCCACCACCCATTCCCTGTGGGAGCGGGCTTGCTCGCGAAGGCGGCTGCATATCCAATAGTGATGTCGACTGGCACACCGCTTTCGCGAGCAAGCCCGCTCCCACAATGGGGATGTGATGTTTGCGAGATCAAATTTCAGGCATAAAAAAAGCACCCCGAAGGGTGCTTTTTTGTGCCTGGTGCTTAGCGTTTTAGCGAGGCTGGCAGGTGCGGCTGGATGGCCGTCAGTACTGCTTTGAAGCATTTGGTGTTGCCGGCAACGATGTGGCCTTTTTCAAGGAAGTCGTGACCGCCGGTGAAGTCGCTCACCAAGCCGCCAGCTTCCTGGATCAGCAGGGCGCCTGCCGCCATGTCCCACTCGGACAGGCCCGACTCCCAGAAGGCGTCGAAACGGCCGGCAGCTACATAAGCCAGGTCCAGGCTCGCTGCGCCAGCGCGGCGGATGCCGGCAGTCTGGCCAACCAAGGCGCGGAACATGCCCAGGTAATTGTCGAGGTTGTCCATCTGGTCGTCACGGAACGGGAAGCCGGTACCCAGCAGGGCGCCGTCCAGGCTGGTGCGACCGCTGACGCGCAGACGGCGACCGTTCAGTTGAGCGCCGCGACCACGGCTGGCGGTGAATTCTTCCTGGCGAACCGGGTCCAGAACCACTGCGTGTTCCAGGCGACCGCGGTATTTGCAGGCGATGCTGACAGCGAAGTGAGGAATGCCGCGCAGGAAGTTGGTGGTGCCGTCCAGTGGGTCGATGATCCACAGGTATTCTTCGCCTTCGATCCCGTTGCCTGCGTGCATGCCGGTCTCTTCACCCATGATCGAATGATTCGGGTAAGCCTTGCGCAGTGCGTCGATGATTTTCTGTTCGGCAGCGCGATCCACTTCGGACACGTAGTCCTTGGCGTCTTTTTCGTCGACCTTGATGGTATCCAGGCGCTCGATGGAGCGGAAAATCAATTCACTGGCGCTGCGGGCGGCGCGCAGCGCGATATTCAGCATGGGCTGCATGGATGTGTCACCTAAGGTTGTTAAAGAAAGCCGAGCATTCTATCAGAAAGTTTCTACAGGTGAAGGTCGACGTTCGCTTTCATAGCTTAACGGTAGGATGAACTGTAAGATTTGCTCCCTAATTTCCCTGTCAGAGAGCGCCTCCTTTGCTGCAGAACATTCGTGTCGTCCTGGTCAATACCAGCCATCCGGGGAATATCGGCGGGGCTGCGCGTGCCATGAAGAACATGGGGCTGTCGCGACTGGTGCTGGTCGAGCCGCGGTTGTTCCCGCACCACGAAGCCGATGCGCGAGCTTCCGGTGCCGGTGACATCCTGGAAAACGCCCAAGTCGTCGCCACGCTGGAAGATGCGCTGGTCGGCTGCAACCTGGTGCTGGGCACCAGTGCGCGTGACCGTCGTATCCCTTGGCCGCTGCTCGATCCCCGTGAATGCGGGACGAAGGTGGTTGAGGAGGCAGCGCAAGGTGCTGAGATTGCTTTGGTCTTTGGTCGTGAAGATTCCGGCCTGACCAATGAAGAGCTGCAGCGATGTCATTATCACGTGCACATCCCATCAGACCCTGAGTTCAGTTCGCTGAACCTTGGGGCGGCGGTGCAGGTGTTGAGCTATGAAGTGCGCATGTCCTGGCTGGCGGCCCAAGGTCAGCCAAGCAAGATCGAGAAGGAAGAAGTGGCGTCGACCAAGAGTGGCGAGCTGGCGACCATGGATGAGCTTGAGCGATTCTATGAGCACCTGGAGCAGACGCTGGTGGCCATCGAATTTCTCGATCCGGAAAAACCGCGGCACTTGATGGCGCGCCTGCGTCGGTTGTACGGACGAAGCTCGGTCAGCCGGGCGGAAATGAATATTTTGCGTGGCATCCTCACGGAAACCCAAAAAGCGGCCCGTGGTGAGCTTCTTAAGCGGAAGGATTAATGATGTTCGAGCGTTTGCGTGAAGATATCCAGAGCGTTTTCCACCGTGACCCGGCGGCACGTAATGCGTTTGAGGTGTTGACCTGCTACCCCGGCATGCACGCCATCTGGATTCATCGACTGTCTGCTGCTCTGTGGGGTATGGGCTGGAAATGGCTGGCGCGGTTGGTATCGAACTTCGGCCGCTGGTTGACCGGGATCGAGATTCATCCGGGCGCCAAGGTCGGTCGTCGCTTCTTTATTGACCATGGCATGGGCATCGTTATCGGTGAAACCGCCGAGATCGGCAATGACGTGACGCTGTATCAGGGCGTGACCCTCGGCGGTACCAGCTGGAACAAAGGCAAGCGCCACCCGACGCTGGAAGATGGTGTAGTGGTGGGGGCAGGCGCCAAGGTGTTGGGGCCGTTCACCGTGGGGGCGGGGGCCAAGGTGGGTTCCAATGCGGTGGTGACCAAGGCGGTGCCGGCGGGGGCGACAGTGGTCGGAATTCCGGGGCGGATTATCGTCAAGTCCGATGATGAGCTGGAAGCCAGGCGCAAGGCCATGGCCGAGAAGATTGGTTTTGATGCCTACGGCGTCAGTGAAGACATGCCGGACCCGGTGGCGCGTGCCATCGGTCAGTTGCTGGATCACTTGCAAGCGGTCGATGGTCGACTGGAAGGCATGTGCGGCGCGCTCAAGGACCTGGGCAGCCCTTACTGTGCCAAGGATTTGCCTGAGCTGCGCGAAGAAGACTTCGCCTGCGTCAAAGGCAAGGATGAAAGCCAGGCCAGTTAAACCGCGGCGCGGCCTTCGCGAGCAAGCCCGCTCCCACACTGGGTCTATGCAGCACTGGAGATCCCCTGTGGGAGCGGGCTTGCTCGCGAAGAACGATAACGCGCATTTGCTGGTCGATCACCGCCAGCCTTTGTTATAGTGCGCGCGCTCTTTTGCGGGTAAACCTGACTAAAGTACTAGGTCTTATAGTTGACTTGAATACTCGGGAATTGCATACTCGCCCCCATCCCGTAACTCCGTGGTAATTGTCCATGCGACTGACTACAAAAGGCCGATACGCTGTCACCGCCATGCTTGACCTGGCGTTGCACGCGCAACATGGCCCGGTGTCCCTGGCCGATATCTCTGAGCGCCAAGGCATTTCCCTGTCCTACCTCGAACAGCTCTTCGCCAAATTGCGCCGCAGCAATCTGGTTTCCAGTGTCCGTGGACCAGGCGGTGGCTACCAGCTATCGCGTGACATGCAGGGCATCCAGGTCGCTCAGGTGATCGATGCGGTAAACGAATCGGTCGATGCAACCAAATGCCAGGGGCTGGGTGATTGCCATGGCGGCGACACCTGCCTGACCCACCATTTGTGGTGTGATCTGAGCCTGCAAATCCACGAATTTCTGAGCGGTATCAGCTTGGCTGACCTTGTCACTCGCCGTGAAGTGCAAGAAGTAGCCCAGCGTCAGGACCAGCGTCGTTGCAACAGCAAGGCGTCGCGTCTGGACAAGATTGAAGCGTCCGCCGTCGAATGACAGCCAAAGAGCTAGCGGCACGCCAGCCAGCCTGAATTAGGAGAGAGTCCATGAAATTGCCGATTTACCTTGATTACTCTGCGACCACCCCGGTTGATCCGCGTGTCGCGCAAAAGATGAGTGAATGCCTGCTGGTCGACGGAAACTTCGGTAACCCGGCGTCCCGCTCCCACGTGTTCGGCTGGAAAGCCGAAGAATCGGTCGAAAACGCTCGCCGCCAGGTCGCCGACCTGGTCAACGCCGACCCGCGTGAAATCGTCTGGACCTCCGGTGCCACCGAGTCCGACAACCTGGCAATCAAGGGTGTCGCGCATTTCTATGGCACCAAAGGCAAGCACCTGATCACCACCAAGATCGAACACAAGGCGGTCCTCGACACCATGCGCCAACTGGAGCGCGAAGGTTTCGAAGTCACCTACCTCGATCCTCGTGAAGACGGTCTGGTAACGCCTGAGATGATCGAAGCCGCGCTGCGCGATGACACCATCCTGGTGTCGGTCATGCACGTGAACAACGAAATCGGCACCATTAACGACATCGCAGCCATCGGCGAACTGACCCGTTCCAAGGGCATCCTGTTCCATGTCGACGCTGCGCAGTCCACCGGCAAGGTCGAGATCGACCTGCAGAAGCTGAAAGTCGACCTGATGTCCTTCTCGGCTCACAAGACTTATGGCCCTAAAGGCATCGGCGCGCTGTACGTCAGCCGCAAGCCGCGTGTTCGCCTTGAAGCGACCATGCACGGCGGCGGTCACGAGCGCGGCATGCGTTCCGGCACCCTGGCCACTCACCAGATCGTTGGCATGGGCGAAGCCTTCCGTGTAGCCAAGGAAGACATGGCTACCGAAAACGTTCGGATCAAAGCCCTGAGCGATCGTTTCTTCAAGCAGGTCGAAGGCCTCGAAGAGCTGTACGTCAACGGCAGCCTGACCGCCCGTGTTCCGCACAACCTGAACCTGAGCTTCAACTACGTTGAGGGCGAGTCGCTGATCATGGCGCTCAAGGACCTGGCGGTATCGTCCGGTTCGGCCTGCACCTCGGCGTCGCTTGAGCCTTCGTACGTACTGCGCGCCCTGGGCCGCAACGACGAACTGGCACACAGCTCGATTCGCTTCACCTTCGGCCGCTTCACCACCGAAGAAGAAATCGATTATGCCGCGCAGAAAGTCTGCGAGGCCGTCACCAAGCTGCGCGCTCTGTCGCCGCTGTGGGACATGTACAAAGACGGCGTCGACATTTCGAAGATCGAGTGGGCGGCACACTAACGAATTAAGTCGCCGCACAGGGGCTTTGCAAGCCGGTTGAAAGGTTGGCTTGCAGGGCTCCAAGAGCGACTCTCTGATGAGTGAGGATTAATCATGGCTTACAGCGAAAAGGTCATCGACCACTACGAGAACCCGCGTAACGTCGGCAAGATGGACGCGGAAGATCCTGATGTCGGCACCGGCATGGTCGGCGCTCCAGCATGCGGCGACGTTATGCGCCTGCAAATCAAGGTCAACGAGCAAGGCATCATCGAAGACGCCAAGTTCAAGACCTACGGCTGCGGCTCTGCCATTGCCTCCAGCTCCCTCGCTACCGAGTGGATGAAGGGCAAGACTCTGGACGAAGCAGAGACCATCAAGAACACCCAGCTGGCTGAAGAACTGGCCTTGCCGCCAGTGAAAATCCACTGCTCGGTACTCGCTGAAGACGCCATCAAGGCTGCCGTTCGCGATTACAAGCAGAAGAAAGGCTTGATCTGACTTTCAAGTATTGGCGACGAGTAAGGAGTCACCGATGGCTATCAGCATGACAGAAGCGGCTGCTCAACACGTGCGACGCTCCCTCGACGGGCGCGGCAAGGGTGATGGGATTCGTCTGGGTGTTCGCACCACGGGCTGTTCCGGCCTTGCCTACGTGCTGGAGTTTGTCGATGAGGTAGGGGCTGACGATCAGGTCTTCGTCAGTCATGGCGAGAAAGTGATCATCGATCCGAAAAGCCTGGCGTACCTGGACGGCACCGAGCTCGATTTCGTCAAGGAAGGGTTGAACGAAGGCTTCAAGTTCAACAATCCCAACGTGCGCGGTGAATGTGGCTGCGGCGAAAGCTTCAACATCTGAGGCTGCTCGTGGGTACTCCTTGTCATTTCGCATTATTTGAGCTGCAACCGAGCTTCAATCTGGACCTCGATCAGCTGGCTACGCGCTACCGTGAGTTGGCGCGCGGCGTTCATCCAGACCGCTTTGCTGACGCTTCCGAGCGTGAGCAACGGCTGGCGCTAGAGCAATCCGCTAGCCTCAACGAGGCCTACCAGACGCTCAAAAGTCCCCCCAAGCGCGCGCGTTACCTGCTCGCCATGGGTGGTCGCGAGCTGCCGCTGGAGGTCACGGTGCATGATCCGGAATTTCTTCTGCAGCAGATGCAATGGCGTGAAGAACTCGAAGACCTGCAAGACAGTGCCGATCTGGCCGGGATTGTGGTATTCAAGCGCCGCCTGAAGGTCGCTCAGGATGTACTGAACGAAAGCTTCGCAGCTTGCTGGAATGATGCAGTGCAGCGTGAACAGGCCGAACGCCTGATGCGGCGCATGCAGTTCCTCGACAAGCTCACCTACGAAGTGCGCCAGTTAGAAGAGCGCCTCGACGATTAACCCAGTGCCGCCTCGGTCGCACGCCTGATATACAGATAAGTCCTGATAACGATGGCCCTACTGCAGATCGCCGAACCCGGCCAAAGTCCTCAACCGCACCAGCGTCGTCTGGCTGTGGGGATCGACTTGGGCACTACCAATTCGCTGGTCGCTGCGTTGCGCAGTGGTCTTTCCGAGCCACTGGCCGACGCTGACGGGCAGGTCATCCTGCCGTCTGCGGTGCGCTATCACGCTGACCGTGTCGAGGTCGGCGAGTCCGCCAAGCTGGCAGCCGCTACCGATCCGCTGAACACGGTGTTGTCGGTCAAACGCTTGATGGGTCGTGGTCTGTCCGACGTCAAGCAATTGGGCGAACAACTGCCGTATCGCTTTGTCGATGGCGAGTCGCACATGCCGTTCATCGACACCGTGCAAGGGCCGAAAAGCCCGGTCGAAGTTTCCGCCGATATCCTCAAGGTGCTGCGTCAGCGCGCCGAGTTGACGCTGGGCGGCGAACTGGTTGGCGCGGTGATCACCGTTCCGGCTTACTTCGACGACGCACAGCGCCAGGCAACCAAGGATGCGGCCAAGCTGGCCGGCCTGAACGTGCTGCGTTTGCTCAATGAGCCGACCGCTGCGGCGGTGGCTTATGGTCTGGATCAACACGCCGAAGGCCTGGTCGCCATCTATGACCTGGGCGGCGGCACCTTCGATATTTCGATTCTGCGTCTGACCGGCGGTGTGTTTGAAGTACTGGCCACCGGTGGCGACAGCGCCCTGGGCGGCGATGACTTCGACCACGCGATTGCTGGCTGGATCATCGAGAGCGCGGGCCTGTCCGCCGACCTCGATCCGGGCGCGCAACGTCATCTGCTGCAAACCGCCTGCGCGGCCAAAGAGGCCCTGACGAATGCGGCGACGGTTGAAGTCGTTTATGACGGCTGGAAATCCCAGCTGACCCGCGAAGCCTTTGATGCGCTGATCGAGCCTATGGTTGCTCGCAGCCTGAAAGCCTGCCGCCGCGCCGTGCGTGATTCCGGTGTCGAGCTGGAAGACGTGAAGGCGGTGGTGATGGTCGGCGGTTCGACTCGCGTGCCGCGTGTTCGCGATGCCGTGGCTGAAGCCTTCGGTCGTCAGCCGCTGACCGAGATCGATCCGGATCAAGTGGTGGCCATTGGTGCTGCGATCCAGGCCGATACCTTGGCGGGCAACAAGCGCGATGGCGGCGAACTGCTGCTACTCGACGTGATTCCGTTGTCCCTGGGGCTGGAAACCATGGGCGGTCTGATGGAGAAGGTGATTCCGCGTAACACCACCATCCCGGTCGCCCGCGCCCAAGACTTCACCACCTATAAAGACGGCCAGTCGGCCATGATGATTCATGTGCTGCAGGGCGAGCGCGAGCTGATCAGCGATTGCCGCTCCCTGGCGCGCTTCGAATTGCGCGGCATTCCGGCCATGGTCGCGGGTGCGGCGAAGATTCGCGTGACCTTCCAGGTCGATGCCGATGGCTTGCTCAGCGTGGCCGCCCGCGAATTGGGTTCGGGCGTCGAGGCGAGCATTCAGGTCAAGCCGTCCTACGGCCTGACCGACGGCGAAATCGCCCGCATGCTCAAGGAATCGTTCCAGCACGCCAACGACGACAAGGTCGCCCGCGTACTGCGTGAGCAGCAAGTCGATGCCCAGCGTTTGATCGAAGCGGTGCAAGGCGCCCTCGATGTCGACGGCGAGCGCCTGCTCGACGCCGAAGAACGCATGGTCATCGAATTGCAGATGCAGGAACTGAGCGAACTGATGAAAGGTACCGATGGTTACGCCATCGAGCAGCAGACCAAGCGTCTGTCGCAAGTGACCGATGCCTTTGCTGCCCGCCGCCTGGACTCGACGGTGAAAGCCGCTCTGGCGGGGCGCAACCTGAATGAAATCGAGGAATAACTGATGCCGCAGATCATTTTTCTGCCACACGCCGAGCATTGCCCGGACGGTATGGTCGTAGAGGCTGAGACCGGCAAGTCCATTCTCGAAGTGGCTCATGACAACCATATCGAGATCGAGAGCGCCTGCGGCGGCGTCTGTGCCTGCACCACCTGCCACTGCATCATTCGCGAAGGCTTTGACTCGCTGAATGAGGCCGATGAGCTGGAAGAGGACTATCTTGATCGGGCCTGGGGGCTGGAAGCGCAGTCGCGCCTGACCTGCCAGGCAATCGTCGGGACTGAAGACCTGACCGTTGAAATTCCTAAATACTCGCTCAACCACGCTGCCGAAGCGCCGCACTGATTCAAGGAACTGGCATGAGTCTTAAATGGGTTGATGTGCTGGAAATCGCGATCCAGCTGGCTGACAGCAAGCCGGATGTGGATCCGCGTTACGTGAACTTCGTCGATCTGCACACCTGGGTCATGGCTCTGCCGGACTTCAGCGATGATCCGACCCGCGGTGGCGAGAAGGTGCTTGAAGCGATTCAAGCGGCCTGGATCGAAGAAGCAGACTGAACGCACTGTACGCCGTTAGGCAATACCCAAGAACCCGCGTATAATTCGCGGGTTTAATTTTTCGCAAATTACCGTTTCTGGAGTTACACCATGGCTGTTCAACGTACTTTCTCCATCATCAAGCCTGACGCCGTTGCAAAAAACGTTATCGGCGAGATCACCACTCGTTTCGAAAAAGCAGGCCTGCGCGTTGTAGCTTCGAAACTGAAGCAACTGTCCAAAGCCGAAGCTGAAGGCTTCTACGCTGAGCACAGCGCTCGTGGTTTCTTCAACGACCTGGTTGCTTTCATGATCTCCGGTCCGGTTGTCGTTCAGGTTCTGGAAGGCGAAAACGCTATCGCTCTGAACCGTGAGCTGATGGGCGCTACCAACCCTAAAGAAGCTGCTGCCGGCACCATCCGCGCTGACTTCGCTGACTCCATCGACGCCAACGCTGTGCACGGTTCGGACTCCGAAGCCGCTGCTGCTCGCGAAATCTCGTACTTCTTCGCAGCTACTGAAGTAACCACTCGCTAAGCATTGGCTTATGAGTGAAGGTGAATCCATGACTACATCGACTGCAAAAACTAACCTGCTGGGTCTGACTCAGCCGGAAATGGAAAAATTCTTCGACTCAATCGGGGAGAAGCGTTTCCGTGCCAGTCAGGTAATGAAGTGGATTCACCACCTTGGCGTCGATGATTTCGACGCCATGACGAACGTCAGCAAGGCCTTGCGCGACAAGCTCAAGGCTATTGCCGAAGTTCGCGGCCCCGAAGTGGTCAGCGAGGACATCTCCAGCGACGGCACCCGTAAGTGGGTGGTGCGCGTGGCGTCCGGCAGCTGCGTCGAGACCGTCTACATTCCCCAGGGCAAGCGCGGCACTCTGTGCGTTTCGTCCCAGGCAGGCTGTGCCCTGGATTGCAGTTTCTGCTCCACCGGCAAGCAAGGTTTCAACAGCAACCTCACCGCCGCCGAAGTCATCGGCCAGGTGTGGATTGCCAATAAATCGTTCGGCAGCATCCCGGCGACCGCCGACCGTGCCATCACCAACGTGGTGATGATGGGCATGGGTGAGCCGCTGCTGAACTTCGACAACGTCGTTGCCGCCATGCACTTGATGATGGACGACCTGGGCTACGGCATTTCCAAGCGTCGTGTGACCCTGTCGACCTCGGGCGTGGTGCCGATGATCGATGAGCTGTCCAAGCACATCGACGTTTCCCTGGCGTTGTCCCTGCACGCACCGAACGATGCGCTGCGTAACCAGTTGGTACCGATCAACAAGAAGTACCCGCTGAAAATGCTCCTCGAGTCCTGCCGCCGCTACATGTCGTCCCTGGGCGAAAAGCGCGTGCTGACCATCGAGTACACCTTGCTCAAGGACATCAATGACAAGGTCGAGCATGCGGTTGAAATGATCGAGTTGCTCAAGGACACCCCTTGCAAGATCAACCTGATCCCGTTCAACCCGTTCCCTCATTCCGGTTACGAGCGGCCGAGCAACAACGCCATCCGTCGTTTCCAGGATCAACTTCATCACGCTGGCTTCAATGTCACCGTGCGCACCACCCGTGGCGAAGACATCGACGCTGCGTGTGGCCAATTGGTAGGACAGGTGCTGGATCGCACCCGTCGTAGCGAACGTTATATCGCCGTGCGTGAGTTGAGCGCCGACAACGATATGCCGCAAGACGCTGCGAATCGTACTTAAGAGAGGATCTCTATGTCACTGCGCCTAGCGCTGCTTCTGCTGTTCGCCAGCCTGTCGGCTGGTTGTGTTCTGTCGGGTGATTTCAATCCGATGAAAACCAGCAAGGGGCGCGATGAGGCGCGTGCTGCGTATGTGCAGCTGGGTGTGGGGTATCTGCAACAGGGCATGACCGAACGGGCGAAAGTCCCGTTGAAGAAGGCCCTCGAACTGGATAGCGCCGACCCGGATGCCAACGCGGCGTTGGGCCTGGTGTTTCAGGCCGAAATGGAACCTGAGCTCGCGGATCAGCATTTTCGCAAGGCATTGTCCGGCCGTCCTGGCGATGCTCGTATCCTGAACAACTACGGCAGCTTTCTCTTTGAAGAGAAACGTTACAAAGAAGCTTACGAGCGCTTTGAACAAGCGGCTGCCGATAGCCTTTATCCTGAGCGTTCACGGGTTTTCGAGAACCTCGGCATGACGGCTTCGATGCTTGGCCAGCGGGATCTGGCCCGTCAGCAACTGGAAAAAGCCCTGCGCCTGAACCGCCAACAGCCACGGGCGTTGCTGGAAATGGCTGAGTTGTCGTACGAAGACAGGCATTATGTGCCCGCGCGTGACTATTACGATCGTTTTAGCCTGCTCGCCGAGCAAAATGCACGTAGTCTATTGCTCGGCGTTCGGCTGGCCAAAGTGTTCGAAGATCGCGACAAGGCCGCCAGTTTTGGCCTGCAATTAAAACGACTCTATCCCGGTACGCCGGAATATCAGCAATACCTGTCGGAGCAATGATGAAAGCGGCGCATCCAGAAGTTGTAGCAGCGACTCGCGTAAACCCCGGAGAGACCCTGCGTCAGGCCCGCGAAGGCAATGGTTGGTCGCTGGCGGAAGTAGCGCTCAAGCTCAATCTCACCGCTAATTCCTTGAAGAATCTGGAAGACGGCGCTTTCGACAAGCTGCCGGGGCATACCTTTGCTCGCGGCTATATCCGCGCCTACGCCAAATTGCTCGGCATGGACCAGGCCGTTCTGGTCCAGCAGTTCGACCAGCACACCGGCACCGACTCCCAGGGCAGCAACGTGCACAGCCTTGGGCGTATCGAGGAGCCATCGCGGGTCTCCCACACCATTTTGCGCATCGTCAGCCTGTTGCTGCTGATGGCCGTGGTGGGTGGCGGTTTTGTCTGGTGGCAGGATCAAACCTCATTGCGTACCAAGGACCTGAGTGGTCTCAGCCCTGAACACGTCGAAGTCGAAGGCGCCGATGGCACCACGCAAATCCATCCGCTCGACGAGCCGGAAGATCAGGCCGTGGTAGAAGGTCAGGTCGAAGCCGGGACGCCTCTGGCATTGCCGGAAGGTCAGGCGCCTGCCGAAGCTCCGGCAACTGCCGAAGCGCCGACGCCGGCCGCCCCGGTGGTTGCGCCGACAGCCCCGGTTGCCGCTCCAGTGCGCACCGTGCCGGCCCCGGTTGTTGCGACGCCAGCGGCACCAGTCGTGGCTGTTGCGCCAACGCCAGTCGTGGCTGCCGTGCCAGCACCTGCCGCTTCGGCTGCTGCGCCGGCCACTCCGGTTGCCGGTGCGGGTAAGGTGCAGATTCAGTTCTCTGCCAACTGCTGGACACAAGTCACCGATGGTAACGGCAAAGTGCTGTTGAGCGCTCTCAAGCATAAGGGCGAAACCGCTGACGTCAGCGGTAAACCACCGTTTACAGTACGCCTGGGCTACGCCCGTGGCGCGCAGGTCAGCTACAACGGGCAAGTGGTCGATGTAGCTCCGTTCACCAGTGGCGAGACTGCTCGCCTGAAGTTGGGTCAATAAGTCATGCACGGCGAATCTCCAATCAAACGTCGCGAATCCCGCAAGATCTGGGTTGGTTCGGTACCGGTGGGCGGTGATGCGCCTATCGCTGTACAGAGCATGACCAACAGCGACACCAATGACGTTGCCGCCACCGTGGCCCAGATCAATCGTCTGGAAGCGGCCGGTGTCGACATCGTGCGGGTTTCCGTTCCGGACATGGACGCGGCCGAAGCCTTCGGTCGAATCAAGCAACTGGTCAAGGTGCCATTGGTTGCCGACATTCACTTCGACTACAAGATCGCTTTGCGCGTAGCCGAACTGGGCGTCGATTGCCTGCGGATCAACCCGGGCAACATCGGTCGTGAAGACCGTGTGCGCGCGGTGGTCGATGCCGCCCGTGACCGCGGGATTCCGATCCGTATCGGCGTCAACGCCGGTTCGCTGGAAAAAGACCTGCAAAAGAAATACGGCGAGCCGACACCGGCCGCGCTGGTCGAGTCGGCCCTGCGCCACGTCGAGCACCTTGAACGCCTGAACTTCCAGGACTTCAAGGTCAGCGTGAAGGCCTCCGACGTGTTCATGGCCGTCGAAGCCTATCGTCTGCTGGCCAAGGAAATCGTCCAGCCACTGCACCTGGGCATCACTGAAGCCGGCGGTTTGCGTTCAGGCACAGTGAAATCCGCCGTGGGCCTCGGTATGCTGCTCGCCGAAGGGATTGGCGATACTATTCGCATCTCGTTGGCGGCTGACCCGGTCGAGGAAGTGAAAGTCGGCTACGACATTCTCAAATCCCTGCATCTGCGTTCCCGTGGCATCAACTTCATCGCCTGCCCGAGCTGCTCGCGGCAGAACTTCGATGTGGTGAAAACCATGAACGAACTGGAAGGGCGCCTCGAAGATCTGCTGGTGCCGCTGGATGTCGCGGTCATCGGTTGTGTGGTCAACGGTCCCGGTGAAGCCAAAGAGGCCCATATCGGTTTGACTGGCGGTACGCCGAACCTGATTTACATCGACGGCAAGCCGTCGCAGAAATTGACGAATGACAATCTGGTGGATGAGCTGGAAAGGCTGATCCGCCAGAAAGCGGCCGAAAAGGTCGAAGCCGACGCAGCAGTAATCGCTCGCGGCTGATCGAACGAATTTAAGGATTTAAAGTGAGCAAGTCTCTGCAAGCCATACGTGGCATGAACGACATCCTGCCCGAACAGACCCCGCTGTGGCGTCATTTCGAGGGCACCGTTTCGCGTCTGCTGGATAACTACGGTTATAAGCAGATTCGTATGCCGATCGTCGAGTTCACCGAGCTGTTCAAACGCTCCATCGGTGAAGTGACCGACATCGTCGAAAAAGAGATGTACACCTTCGAAGACCGTAACGGCGATTCGCTGACCCTGCGCCCTGAAGGCACAGCGGCCTGCGTGCGTGCAGTGCTTGAGCACGGCATCACCGGCGGTGGCCAGGTGCAGAAACTCTGGTACATCGGCCCGATGTTCCGCCACGAGCGTCCGCAGAAAGGCCGTTATCGCCAGTTCCACCAGATCGGTTGCGAGGTTTTCAACCTTGATGGTCCGGACATCGACGCCGAACTGATCGTGCTGACCTGGCGCCTGTGGGGCGAGCTGGGCATCCGTGACGCGGTCAAGCTCGAGCTCAACAGCCTGGGCACCAGCGCATCTCGCGCTCGTTATCGCGATGCACTGGTCGAATACCTGACGGCACGCCTGGACCAACTGGACGAAGACAGCCAGCGCCGCCTGAAAACCAACCCGCTGCGGGTGCTCGATACCAAGAACGCCGATACCCAGGCGGCGCTGGTCGATGCACCGAAAATGGCCGACTACCTCGATGAAGAATCCCGCGTGCACTTCGAGGGCCTCAAGGCGCGTCTGGACGCTGCCGGCATTCCTTACGTGATCAACCCGAAGCTGGTGCGCGGGCTGGATTACTACAGCAAAACCGTATTCGAATGGGTCACCGACAAACTCGGCGCCCAGGGCACTGTCTGCGCGGGTGGCCGTTACGACGGTCTGGTCGAGCAGATGGGCGGCAAGCCGACGCCGGGCGTTGGTTTCGCCATGGGCATCGAGCGCCTGGTGCTGCTGCTCGAAACCCTGGAGCAGATCCCGGAAGAAATCTCCCGGCAGGTTGATGTCTACCTGTGCGCCTTCGGTGAGGCTGCCGAACTGGCCGCTCTGACACTGAGCGAGCAGGTTCGTGATCAGTTGCCAAACCTGCGTCTGCAGATCAATGCCGGTGCAGGCAGCTTCAAAAGTCAGTTCAAGAAGGCCGACAAGAGCGGTGCGCTGTACGCATTGATCCTCGGTGACGACGAAATGGCCCAGCAAGTGGTAGGTTTCAAACCCCTGCGTGGCCAGGGCGAACAACAAAGCATTGCCTGGGATGCGCTTGCCGCTCACCTGGCCACCTGCGTCGTGCAGGGTTGAAGCTGTCAAACAGCCGATTTAGCGATTAAGGAGTATTGGGGTGTCGAGTACCGAAGACGAACATCTGGCGGAATTCAAAGACTGGTGGCAGCGTAACGGCAAACCTCTCGTAACCGGCGGCCTGTTGGCGCTGGTCATCGTGTTCGGCTGGCAGGCGTTCCACAAGTATCAGAGCAATCAGTCGCAAGGCGCCTCGATGCTTTACCAGCAACTGCTGGAAACCACGCTGACCCCGGACGGCAAGCCTGACGCGGCCCGTGTAGCGGACCTCGCCAACAAGCTCAACAGCGAGTTCGGCGGCACGGCTTACGCCCAATACGGCAGCCTATTCGTGGCGAAAGTCGCGGTCGACAGCGGCAAGCTGGATGACGCTGTAAGCCAGCTCAAGGCTGTGGCTGACAAACCTGCCAACCCGGCGCTGGGCGAAGTGGCGCGTCAGCGTCTGGCTCAGGTTCTGGCCGCACAGAACAAGGCTGACGAAGCACTGAAATTGCTCGAAGGTGATGCCGATCAGGCATTCCTGGCCACTCGCGAAGAACTCAAGGGTGACCTGCTGGTCCAGTTGGGTCGTACCGATGAAGCCCATGCTGCTTACCAAAAAGCCAAGGCTGCGCTGTCGGATGAAGCGGCGGTCGGTGGCTTACAAATCAAGCTGGACGACCTGGCCAAAGGGGATGCGTGACGTGATCCGTTGGAAACATGCAGCATTGCTGGCTCTGGCCATTCTGGCCGCGGGTTGCAGCAGCAACAGCAAAAAAGAATTGCCGCCGGCCGAGCTGGTCAAATTCAAGGAAGAAGTGGTCCTGCAAAAGCAGTGGAGCCGTTCGGTCGGTAACGGCCAGGGCGAAACCTACAACATGCTGGTGCCGGCCATCGATGGCAACACCATCTATGCTGCTGACGTCAAAGGCGTGGTGATGGCGCTGGATCGCATGAACGGCGACGTCAAATGGAAGAAAGATCTTGAGTTGCCTGTGTCCGGCGCCGTTGGCGTGGGTTACGGTCTGGTCATGATCGGCACGCTGAAGGGCGAAGTGGTTGCCCTGGATGCAAGCTCCGGCGAAGAGAAATGGCGCGCTCGCGTGACCAGTGAAGTGCTCGCACCGCCTGCCAACAACGGTGACGTGGTGGTGGTGCAAACCCAGGACGATCGTCTGATCGGTCTGGATGCTTCCACCGGTAACCAGCGCTGGTTGTATGACAGCACGCCAGCGGTCCTGACTCTGCGCGGCACCAGTGCGCCGATCGTGACCAACCGCCTGGCGATTGCCGGCCTGTCGACCGGTAAAGTCGTGGCGCTGGATATCTCCAACGGCGTGCCGGTGTGGGAGCAGCGCATTGCGATTCCACAGGGTCGCTCGGAGCTGGAGCGCGTGGTTGATATCGACGGTGGCTTGCTGCTGTCCGGCGACAAGATCTATGTCGCCAGCTATCAGGGGCGCGTAGCGGCCCTGGACCTGCAAAGCGGTCGTCAGCTCTGGCAGCGTGATGCTTCCAGCTATGCCGGTGTCGCCCAAGGTTTCGGCAGCGTCTACATCAGCCTGTCTTCGGGCACTGTTGAAGGCGTCGACGAGCGTTCGACCACCTCCTTGTGGAGCAACGACTCGCTGGCCCGCCGTCAACTGTCGGCACCGGAAGTGTTCTCCAGCTACGTTGCAGTCGGTGACCTGGAAGGTTACCTGCACCTGCTGAGTCAGGTGGACGGTCGTTTCGTCGGCCGTGAACGCATCGACAGCGACGGCCTGCGTGCGCGTCCGCTGGTGGTGGGTGACATGATTTACGTGTATGGCAACAGCGGCAAATTGGAAGCCCTGACCATCAAGTAATGGTTTGACTATGCTTGGGGATAGCAATGTTCCCAGGCGGCCTTGTTTTACAAGGCTCGCAGTACATCAAGTGCTGCCCCGAGCACCAGCCGCTGCCTCGCAGCGGCTTTTGTATTTTCTGAAATAACGAAGTGGAGAGCCGCATGGTTCCCGTAATCGCCCTGGTGGGCCGACCGAACGTCGGCAAGTCCACCTTGTTCAACCGCCTGACCAGGACTCGTGACGCCATCGTCGGCGACTTGTCCGGTCTGACCCGTGATCGCCAATACGGTGAGGCCAAGTGGCAAGGGCGTTCCTACATTTTGGTTGACACCGGCGGTATCTCCGGTGACGAACACGGTATGGACGAAAAAATGGCCGAGCAGTCGCTGCTGGCCATTGAAGAAGCGGATGTCGTTCTGTTCCTGGTAGATGCCAAGGCCGGTTTCACCGCGGCCGACCAGATGATCGCCGAGCACTTGCGCAAGCGTAACAAGCGTTCTTACGTGGTTGCCAACAAGGTCGACAACATCGACCCTGAAATGGCCCGCGCCGAGTTCGCCCCGCTGGGCATGGGCCACGCGATCCCGATCGCCGGTGCCCACGGTCGTGGCATCACCCAGATGCTGGAAATCGCCCTGAGCGACTTCCCTAAAGACAGCGAAGAGCCGGAAGACGGCTTCGATGAGATCGTTGCCGAAGGCGAGGAAGCCAAGCGCATTCCGGGCCCGAGCGAAAAAGACGGTATCAAGATCGCTATCATTGGCCGGCCGAACGTCGGCAAGTCGACCCTGGTCAACCGCATGCTCGGTGAAGACCGGGTGATCGTGTATGACCAGCCAGGCACCACCCGCGACAGCATCTACATCC
Organism: Pseudomonas sp. FW306-02-D09B; assembly: GCF_058782685.1. Classification (NCBI taxonomy): domain Bacteria; kingdom Pseudomonadati; phylum Pseudomonadota; class Gammaproteobacteria; order Pseudomonadales; family Pseudomonadaceae; genus Pseudomonas; species Pseudomonas sp. FW306-02-D09B. Next base: position 315,642 of record NZ_JBYSXY010000003.1, on the reverse strand, counting down.
CGTTCGAGCGTAACGACGAGAAGTACACGCTGATCGACACCGCGGGTGTGCGCAAGCGCGGCAAGATCCACGAAGAAGTCGAAAAATTCTCCGTGGTCAAAACCCTGCAAGCGATCAAAGACGCCAACGTGGTGATCTTCGTGATGGACGCCCGCGAAGGCGTGGTAGACCACGACCTCAACTTGCTGGGCTTTGCCCTGGAAGCGGGTCGGGCGTTGGTGATCGCGATCAACAAGTGGGACGGCATGACGCCGAGCGAGCGCGACTTCGTGAAGGTCGAGCTGCAACGTCGGCTGTTCTTTGTCGACTTCGCCGACATCCACTTCATCTCGGCCCTGCACGGTACTGGCGTGGGCAACCTTTACGCGTCGGTGCAGAACTCGTTCAAGTCCGCGGTTACCCGCTGGCCGACCAACCGCCTGACCCAGATTCTCGAAGATGCGGTTGGTGAGCACGCGCCGCCGATGGTCAACAACCGTCGGATCAAGCTGCGTTATGCCCACTTGGGTGGTGCGAACCCGCCGATCATCGTGATCCACGGTAACCAGGTCGAGAAGGTTCCAAAGTCTTACGTCCGTTACCTGGAAAACACCTACCGTCGTGTCTTGAAGCTGGTCGGTACGCCGATCCGCATCGAGTTCAAAGGTGGCGAGAACCCGTACGAAGGCAACAAGAACACGCTTACAGACCGCCAGGTCAACAAG
>NZ_JBYSXY010000003.1:77522-314839 GCF_058782685.1 Pseudomonas sp. FW306-02-D09B | reverse complement strand
CCGCTCGCCACAGGTGAGCAGTCTTGGTATTAGAAGAAGGGCGCCCATGGCGCCCTTTTTCGTGCCTGGCGTTTGAGCTATCCTCGGGCTCTCCCGCGCCGCCGTTAGCGTCGGGTGTTCAGTAGGGAATCACCGATGATCACCAGCAAGCTGCCGAATATCGGCATCACTATTTTCACCCAAATGTCTCAGCTCGCAGCACAGACCGGCGCGATCAACCTGTCCCAGGGGTTCCCCGATTTCGATGCTCCGCAAGCCTTGTGCGATGCGGTCGGCCGGCATATCGCCAATGGCCATAACCAGTATTCACCGATGACCGGCCTGCCGGCGCTGCGCCAGCAAGTGGCAGCGAAGATTGCTCGCAGCTATGGCGTGAGCGTCAATGCCGACACCGAGGTGACCATCACTCCCGGCGCGACCCAGGCAATCTTCTGCGCCATTGCGGCGGTTATCCATAGCGGTGACGAAGTGATCGTCTTCGATCCGGCCTACGACAGTTATGAGCCTTCGGTGGCGCTGGCCGGTGGTCGTTGTGTGCATGTGCCATTGGCGGGAAAGGACTTCGCCATCGACTTCCAGAAGCTCGGCGAAGCACTGAGCCCGCGCACGCGAATGATCATCCTCAACTCGCCGCATAACCCGAGTGGTGCGCTGATCTCGCGTGCCGAGCTGGATCAGTTGGCGGCCTTGATCCGCGACCGCGATATCTACCTGATCAGCGACGAAGTGTATGAACACCTGGTGTTTGACGGTGTAGCGCATGCCAGCGTTTTGGCCCATGAAGAGCTGTACCAGCGGGCCTTCGTGGTCAGTTCTTTTGGCAAGACCTATCACGTCACTGGCTGGAAGACCGGCTACGTGATCGCGCCACCGGCGCTCACGGAAGAACTGCGCAAGGTGCATCAATACGTCAGTTTCTGCGGTGTGACCCCGTTGCAGTACGCGCTGGCCGACTTCATGGCCGAGCATCCGGAGCATGTCGAAGAGTTGCCGGGTTTCTATCAGGCCAAGCGTGATCTGTTCTGTGATTTGCTGGCGCCTTCGCGGTTCAGCTTTACCAAGGCCACCGGGACCTATTTCCAGTTGGTCGACTATTCGCGGATCCGTCAGGACCTGAACGATGTCGAGATGGCCAAGTGGATGACGCGCGAGCATGGCGTGGCGGCGATCCCGATTTCGGTGTTCTACCAGAACCCGCTGCCGGAACAGCGTCTGGTGCGCCTGTGTTTTGCCAAGCGTGAGGAGACGCTGCGTCAGGCAGCGGAGAAACTATGCGCGATCTGACCGCCTTGCCCAATCTGAACGTTGCGTTGATCCAGACCACATTGGCCTGGCATGACCGCAAGGCCAATCTCGAGCATTTCGAACAGTTGCTGGAGCAGGCGCGGGGCGCCGATCTGATCGTCCTGCCGGAGATGTTCACCACCGGCTTCTCCATGGAGTCGCCAACCCTCGCTGAAGCGGAAAACGGCCCGACCAGTAAATGGTTGCGAGCGCAGGCCGCCAAACTTGACGCGGTGATTACCGGCAGCGTGATTGTCCAGGCGGCCGATGGCAGCTATCGCAATCGACTGTTGTGGGCGCAGCCGGACGGTGAGGTCCTGCATTACGACAAGCGTCACCTGTTTCGCATGGCCGGCGAGCACAAACATTACACCGCCGGTGAGCATCAGGTGCAGTTCGAACTCAAGGGCTGGCGGGTGCGTCCGTTGATTTGCTACGACCTGCGTTTCCCGGTGTGGAGCCGCGATGCGCAAGACACCGACCTGCTGCTGTACACCGCCAACTGGCCGGGTGCACGGCGTCAGCACTGGAACCGTTTGCTGCCGGCGCGGGCTATCGAGAACCTCTGCTATGTCGCGGCGGTGAACCGGATTGGCACTGACGGTAAAGGCTTTGCTTATACCGGTGATAGCCAGGTGCTGGACTTCCAGGGCGAGACACTGCTCGGTGCCGGTGAGGCCGACGGGGTATTTCAGGTCGTGCTGAGCGCTGCGGAGTTGGCGGCGTATCGCACGCGGTTCCCGGCGAATCTGGATGCCGATACCTTCGAGCTGACCTGAGGATCTTCGCTGCTTGGTAGTCCGTCTTCGCGAGCAAGCCCGCTCCCACATTAATCCAGCGTCGTTCATGCAGTTTGTGAACTGAAGAAGAGCCAATGTGGGAGCGGGCTTGCTCGCGAAGGGGCCATCACAGGCAACACAAAATCTGCAGATAAATAAAAAGGCCCCAAGGTGAAAACCTCGGGGCCTTTTGCGTTTCAGCTGGCGGGTTACGCCGCTTTCGCTTCCGGCTGGCTCAGGGAGCGGTTCAGCGCGCTGAACAGGGCCTTGAAGCTGGCGGTGGTGATGTTTTCATCGATGCCCACGCCATGCACTGCACGCTCGCCGTTCACGCGCAGTTCAATGTAGGCCGCAGCCTTGGCGTTGGTGCCTGCGCCGATCGCGTGTTCGTTGTAGTCCATGATCTCCACCGGGATCGGCAGGCCGGCCACCAGTGCTTCCAGGGCGCCGTTGCCCTTGCCGCGCCAGTGCAGGTTGGTTTCGCCCTGGCCTTTGCTGGAGACTTCGACTTCGACGGCGCTGTGACCGTTTTCTTCCTGCAAGCGATGGCTGACCAGCGCGTACGGCGTGTTGGCCTGCAAGTACTCGCTGTGCAGCAGCGCGTGGATCTGCTGGGCTGTCATCTCGAGGCCCAGGCGATCGGTTTCGCGTTGTACCACCTGGCTGAATTCGATCTGCATGCGGCGCGGCAAGTTGATGCCGTATTCCTGTTCCAGCAGGTAAGCGATACCGCCCTTGCCCGACTGGCTGTTGACGCGAATCACCGCCTCGTAGCTGCGGCCGATGTCGGCTGGGTCAATCGGCAAGTACGGCACTTCCCACAGCTCGTCCGGTTTCTGCTGGGCGAAGCCCTTGCGGATGGCGTCCTGGTGCGAGCCGGAGAACGCGGTGTGAACCAGGTCGCCGACGTACGGGTGACGCGGGTGCACCGGAATCTGGTTGCACTCTTCAACGACTTTGCGCACGCCGTCGATGTCGGAGAAGTCCAGCTCAGGGTCAACGCCCTGGGTGTAGAGGTTCAAGGCCACGGTGACCAGATCAACGTTACCGGTACGCTCGCCGTTGCCGAACAGGCAGCCTTCGACACGGTCGGCGCCCGCCATCAGGCCCAGCTCGGTGGCCGCAACGCCAGTGCCACGGTCGTTGTGGGTGTGCAGGCTGATGATCACGCTGTCACGACGGTTGATGTGACGGCCGAACCACTCGATCTGGTCGGCGTAGATATTCGGTGTAGCGCATTCGACGGTGGCCGGCAGGTTGAGGATGACCTTGTGCGCAGGCGTCGGGTTCCAGACCTCGATCACCGCGTCGCAGACTTCCTTGGCGAACTCCAGCTCAGTGGCGCTGAAAGTCTCTGGCGAGTATTCGAAGGTCCACTCGGTTTCCGGCTGCTTTGCGGCATATTTGACGAACAGCTTGGCGGCGTTCACGGCGATGGCCTTGATCCCGTCCTTGTCCTGATTGAAGACAATCCGGCGGAAGGAAGGGGAGGTCGCGTTGTAGAGGTGAACGATGGCTTTTTTCGCGCCACGAAGGGATTCGAAAGTCCGCTCGATCAGGTCTTCACGGCCCTGGGTCAGCACCTGAATGGTGGTGTCGTCCGGGATGTGCCCGCCTTCGATCAGGGTCCGCACGAAGTCGAAGTCGGTTTGCGAAGCGGCCGGGAAGGAGGCTTCGATTTCTTTTACGCCGACGGCGACCAGGGTTTTCCAGAAGCGCAGCTTTTTCACTGCGTCCATTGGCTCGATCAGCGACTGGTTACCATCGCGCAAGTCGGAGCTGCACCAGATCGGCGCGGCAGTGATGGTCTTCGATGGCCAAGTGCGATCCGGAATGTCGATTGTCGGGAAAGCGCGGTATTTCGAAGACGGGTCTTTGAGCATGCTCATCGGAAAATCCTTATTGTGTGGGCCGAAAAAAGGCGGCCTGCCGGTGGATCAAAAAAACGTTGGATAAAACGTGGGACGAGGCACCGCGATTCAGCCCGGCAGTCGTGCGCTGACGAGGCACAGGCTGCGGTGCTGGCGGAGCTGAATGAGGGTGTGAGAAGTTTTCATGTCTTCAACCCTAACCGCGAGGGTGAAAGATGGCAAGCAGTCGAAAAACTTTGAGAGGAATACTCGAAAAATATGTTTTTGCGAGATTTTATTCTGGAAAGAACAATATTGTTTGATAGGTATTGCGCGGACCGTTCGTCGTGCGCAATACCTGTGGGAGCAAGGCTTGCCCGCGATGAACGATAACGCGGTGTATCTGTGACACCGCATCGCGGCATTCGCGGGCAAGCCTTGCTCCTGCGAGATTACGCTGACTTATGGCTGGAATGCGCCGATGAAAATCGCCGGGTCCACGCGGGCGTCGTTCAAGCTGACGTTCCAGTGCATGTGCGGCCCGGTCGCACGCCCGGTGGAGCCGACTTTGCCGACCACGCCGCCGCGCGCCAGTTGCTGGCCGACTTTCACGTCGATTTTCGACATGTGGCAGAACATGCTGATAAAGCCCTGGCCGTGGTCGACGAATACCGTGTTGCCGTTAAAGAAGTAGTTGCCGATCAGGATCACCTTGCCGGCCGCCGGGGTCTTGATTGGCGTACCCGCCGGCACCGCGAAGTCCAGGCCCGCGTGGGGATTGCGCTCTTCGCCGTTGAAGAACCGGCGCACACCGAACTTGCTCGACAGCGGACCATTGACCGGCTTGTCCAGCAGCAGGTTGCTCGGCGTCACCGGGCTGAAACTGCGGTAGGCGCGGACCTGTTCGTCCAATTCGGCGTCGATGCGTTTCAGGTCGTCCGGGTTCGGATTGACCTGACGCTGGTTCTTCAGGGTGATGTGCTGTTCCGGGTACTTCTTGTTGCCGACCATGAAGTTCAGGTTACGGCCACCGCTACTGAGCTGCTGGTTGCCGGGTTTGACGGTCAGCGGCACGCCGACAACCGCCAGCCAGTTGTTCTGTTCCTTGACCACCAGCACCGGTTTGCCTTGATAGCTGGCCTTGGGCGCCTGAGCCGAAGTGCCCAGGTCGACCACCGCCACACCGCCGGGCACCGGTTTGTTCAGCAGGCGCGTGATGTAGCTGTCGGCGTGGGCGTTGAAGGTCAGGCAAAGCAACAACAGCGGTGCAAGAAAACGCGGCATGGATCAATCCAGTAAAGAAAGGGTGACGGGCGTCAGGTGGTTGTCTTCGACCCGGACCTGCAATTGGCCTTCGCCGAGTATGGCTTTCAGGCGTTGGCCGTTTTGGGTCTGCGCGGCGCTGCGGATCGCGTTGCCGCGTTCATCGAGCAAAATGCTGTAACCACGGCCCAGTGTCGCCAGCGGGCTGACCACATGCAGGGTTTGCATTTGGGTTTGCAGTTGCAGGCGACGAGCCTTGAGACCCTCGCGCATCGAGCGCGGCAGGCGCTCGGCGAGGCTGTCGAGGCGCTGGCGCAGCAGCGCCAGTTGGCGTCCCGGATGTTGCCCGGCGAGGCGGGTTTCGAGGCGGATCAGTCGCTCGCGACGGGTATTGAGGCTGCGCTCGAAAGCCCGGCGCAGGCGCATGTCCAGGTCGTCCAGGCGTTGCGCTTGCTGACGCAGGCGTTCGCCGGGATGGCGCATGCGGCGCGAGATGCCTTCCAGACGCAGGCGATCACGCATCAAGCGGTCGCGGATGCGCATCACCAAACGCCGATGCAGGCTTTCGACCCGGCGCACCAGGTCGCTGGAATCCGGCGCCAGCAGTTCGGCTGCGGCGGAAGGCGTCGGTGCACGAACGTCGGCCACGAAGTCGCTGATCGACACATCGGTTTCATGGCCGACGGCGCTGACAATCGGGGTGACGCAGGCATCTATCGCGCGGGCCACGGCCTCTTCGTTGAAACACCAGAGATCTTCCAGCGAGCCACCGCCACGCGCGAGAATCAGCGCATCGAAACCGCGGGCGTCAGCCAGTTTCAGTGCGCGGACAATCTGCGCGGTGGCTTCGCGGCCTTGCACGGCGGTGGGGATCAGGGTCAGCACCACTTGCGGCGCACGGCGGCGGAATACGCTGATGATGTCGCGAATCACCGCGCCGGTCGGCGAGCTGATGATGCCAATGCGTTGCGGGTGTGCCGGCAGCGGCACTTTGCGTTCGGCACTGAACAGGCCTTCGGCGCTGAGTTTTTCTTTCAGCGCATCGAACGCCAGGCGCAGCGCACCGTCACCGGCAGGCTCCACGGTGTCGAGAATCAGCTGATAGTCGCCACGGCCCTCAAACAGCGAAACCTTGCCCCGGACCTTGACCGCCAGGCCATCCTTCAGCGCCTGGCGAACCCGCGCAGCGTTCTGCCGGAACAGCGCGCAACGCACTTGGGCGCCACTGTCCTTTAGGGTGAAATAAATGTGGCCGGACGCCGGGCGGGCGAGGTTGGAGATTTCGCCTTCGACCCAGATGTTGCTGAACACGTCTTCAAGCAACACCCGCGCGCGGCCGTTGAGCTGACTGACCGTCAGGACTTCTCGGTCCAGGCCGAGTCTTGCAAAGGGATCTTTAATCATGGAGCGCAGTTTAAAGGCATTCGGCGGTCAATCTCCATGGTCTTGCAATGCAGCCCTGAATTGCTCAACAAACTGCTGAACCAGAGCTGTTGGATTTTGCCGGCAGGCGAGAGCGACGGTGCTGTGGCAATCGGGGTCGGCCAAGGGCAGGAAATGGATGTCGGGTGGCGCGATGTCCTGCATCGACTCCGGCAGCAAGGCAACACCGAATCCGGCCTGGATCAATTGCAGTTGCGTGGTTTTGCGCGACACCACCCGAGCAGCCTTGGGGAAAAAGCCCTGGCGCATGCACAGCTCGGCGGACAGGTAACTCAGGCCGCCGCGCTGCGGATGAGGAATAGAGATGAAGGCCTGGTTTCTCAATTGCGCCAGATCGATGCCTTGAACGGACTTATCCACAGCCAGTCGATGATCAGGCGGAACCGCCAGCAGCAGGCGTTCGCTGTAGAGCGGAACAATCTGCACTCCTTCACGCTGAGACAACACTGGCAGGCGCAACAGCCCCACTTCGAGGCGACCCTCGGCCAATTCTGCCAGTTGCTGTTCGGAGGAGAGCTTGACGATGTCCATGGATACACCAGCGTTCTGATCCAGATAGACGCTGATGCCTCGCAGCAGACGACCGCTCAATGGCACTGTGCTGGAATGGCTGAGGCGCAAGGTGCCGAGTTGACCAGCGCCCACTTGAGTGGCCATCGCGCTGGCCTTGGTCAGCTCGTTCAACAGGTTTCTGGCCCGAGGCAAGAAGGCTTCACCCGCCGCCGTCAGCCGAGGCTGGCGCGCGGTACGTTCGAACAATGGCGTTTGCAGCCGGGTTTCCATGTCCTTGATCTGCCGGCTCAGGGCTGACTGAGCAATAAACAGTCGTTCGGCCGCTGCGCTGAAACTGCCGCACTCGGCGATTTCCACGAAGTAACGCAATTGGCGGGTTGAAAGCACGAGGTATGCCTTTTCGAGATGGCTTGGCGACTTTGAATATATTAGTCGCAACGTTCGGCCCTGACTAAAGTCATCTCAGGCAAATTGAGGAAGTTGAACCGATGAGTTTCGTTGCACTGCTACAACAATGGCCATTCGGCACAGTGGACTGGCTGGTGATCGGGCTGGGCATCAGCCTGGCGTACATCGTCTTCGGCGTCGCCGGTTTCGGTACGGCGCTGGTGGCCGGGCCGATCCTGATTCTGTTCATGCCATTGTCGAAGATTGTGCCGCTGCTGGTGCTGCTGGATTTTATCGCGGCATTCGGCAATCTGCTGCCGTCGCGGCGCGATGTCGCCAGGCCCGAGTTGTTGCGCTTGCTGCCGTGCATGGCGGTGGGGTGCACGTTGGGAGTGATCTTCCTGCTGAACCTCAAATCGAACCTGTTGCTGCTATTGATGGGGCTGTTTATCAGCGCGTATGCGATTTACAGCTTGTGGGGGACAGCCCGGCCGACACAATTGGCTGCCGCGTGGGCGATCCCGATGGGCACGGTGGGCGGAATGTTCGGGGCGTTGTTTGGCAGTGGCGGCTTTTTATATGCAATTTATCTGAACAGCCGCTTGCCCAAGGATGAGGCCCGCGCCACGCAAAGTGCGTTGATCAGTTGCAGTACGGTGGTGCGCTTGAGCCTGTTCGCGATCGCCGGGGTCTATGCCGAGCTACCCTTGTTGGTACTGGCGGTATGTTTGTTGCCGGCAATGGCGCTGGGGCTGTGGACCGGTCGACGGTTGACCATGAAGTTGTCCCGCGAGGCCTTTGTGCGGCTGGTGACCTGGCTGGTGCTGGCCAGTGGCATTGCCTTGATCGTCAGGTATCTGAACACTTGACCTGAGCCTGTCAGGGATTAAGCTGCCGCGCCTCATATCGCTATCGCGGGCGAGCCTTGCTCCTACAGATTGATGTCAGGCCACAATAATGTGATCGACACATAACCTGTAGGAGCAAGGCTTGCCCGCGATGACGCCAGGCCGGTTACTGCCGATCTCTCATTGAACGCTTCAGGGCTGCACCCATGAACTCGCAAAGCATTATCGTCCCGAAAATCTCCACACTGCCGGTGCACGAACCCCGGGCGCGGGCGATTGTGCGGTGGCTGGTGCGCAAGAACATCATTGAAGAACAACTCACCACCTGCGGTCGTACCGGCAATCGCATGGCCCACGCCATTGCACCGGGTGCGCGGGCGGTGGTGTTGCATCCCGAAGCGCTGCCGTTTGGCGAGCCGATCAATGGGCTGGAAATCATCACCAAGCGCTGCATCTATACACCGGCCAAGGGCTTTCTCGAAGAAGCCGGTTGTGCCGAATGCCGCAAGGAAATCGGCGAAGCGCTGTTCGAAAGCCTGGAAGACTGGATGCCGGGGCGCACCGACAACTTCATCTGCCCGGAATGCGGGCATGAAGACGACATCAACGGCTTTCTGTTCCTGCAGGAATGCGGCTTTTCGAATCTGGGCTTTATCTTCAATAACTGGGCCGAGGCCGGGTTCAAGCAGAGCTTCATCGACGAGTTCGCCGAATGGCTGGACCTGCCGGTGAGTTGGGTGAAAGTGGAACTGTAAGGCGCCGCCGTCCCTGTAGCAGTTGCCGCAGGCGACGTTCGGTTGCGAAGCAGCCGTAAATCCGCATAACGCGATTCAACAGGAAAAACGGGGTGATCGAGTAGCGACCGCTTCGCGGCCGAACGTCGCCTGCGGCAACTGCTACAGGGACCGCGTCAGGCCAAAATAAGCCCATCCGATAATAGGCTGAGTTTTACATTGAGCCGGCGGGGGTGTCTGAGTATAATGGCGCGCTTCCATTTTCCCGCTCGGGAGCCCCCGCGATGCTGCGTATCAGCCAAGAAGCTCTGACCTTCGACGACATTCTTTTAGTGCCCGGTTATTCCGAGGTGCTTCCTAACGAAGTCAGTCTCAAAACCCGCCTTACCCGTGGCATCGAGCTGAATATTCCACTGGTTTCCGCTGCCATGGACACCGTCACTGAAGCCCGTCTGGCAATTGCCATGGCTCAGGAAGGTGGCATCGGCATCATCCACAAGAACATGACCATCGAGCAGCAAGCTGCCGAAGTGCGCAAGGTCAAGCGGTACGAGGCCGGCGTGGTCAAGGACCCGATCACCATCGAGGCTGACGCCACGGTTCGTGAGCTGTTCGAACTGACCCGCATGCACAACATCTCCGGTGTTCCGGTACTGCACGATGGCGACCTGGTCGGCATCGTCACTTCCCGTGACGTGCGCTTCGAGAACCGTCTGGACGCCACTGTCCGTGAAGTGATGACGCCTAAAGAGCGTCTGGTCACGGTCAAGGAAGGCGCCAACAAGAACGACGTTCGCGAGTTGTTGCACAAACACCGTATCGAGCGCGTGCTGATCGTCGACGATAAATTTGCCCTCAAAGGCATGATGACCGTCAACGACATCGAAAAAGCCAAGGCCTACCCGCTGGCCAGCAAGGACGACCAGGGTCGTCTGCGCGTCGGCGCTGCGGTCGGTACCGGTAAAGACACCGGCGATCGCGTCGCGGTACTGGTTGCTGCCGGCGTTGACGTGGTGGTGGTCGACACCGCACACGGTCACTCCAAAGGCGTGATCGACCGCGTTCGCTGGGTCAAACAGAATTTCCCTGAAGTCCAGGTGATCGGCGGCAACATCGCTACCGGCGCTGCTGCCAAGGCGCTGGCCGAAGCGGGCGCGGACGCGGTCAAGGTCGGCATCGGCCCTGGCTCGATCTGCACCACCCGTATTGTTGCCGGTGTCGGCGTGCCGCAAATCAGCGCCATCGCCAACGTCGCCGCGGCCCTTGAAGGCACTGGCGTTCCGTTGATCGCCGACGGCGGCATCCGTTTCTCCGGTGACCTGTCCAAGGCCATCGTTGCCGGTGCTTCCTGCGTGATGATGGGCTCGATGTTCGCCGGTACTGAAGAAGCGCCGGGCGAGATCGAACTGTTCCAGGGCCGTTCGTACAAGGCTTACCGTGGCATGGGTTCGCTGGGCGCCATGTCCCAGGCTCAAGGCTCTTCCGACCGTTACTTCCAGGACTCCTCGGCAGGCGCCGAGAAACTGGTTCCGGAAGGCATCGAAGGGCGTGTTCCGTACAAGGGCACCCTGAGCGCCATCATCCATCAACTGATGGGCGGCCTGCGTTCTTCCATGGGCTACACCGGCAGCGCCGACATCGAAGAGATGCGTACCAAGCCAGAGTTCGTGCGCATCACCGGCGCTGGCATGGCCGAGTCGCACGTCCACGACGTACAGATCACCAAAGAAGCGCCAAACTACCGCGTAGGTTGAGCCTTCAAGCAAATCGTTAAGCAACCGGGGCTGTTCTATTCAGCCCCGAGTTGTTTCTGAATCACGACTGTTTTTGAATTACTTAGACGAGACTGAATCATGGCCCTCGACATTCACGCTCACCGCATCCTGATCCTCGACTTCGGTTCCCAGTACACCCAACTGATCGCCCGTCGCGTGCGTGAAATCGGTGTTTACTGCGAACTGCACCCGTTCGACATGGATGAAGACGCGATTCGCGAATTCGCTCCAAAAGGCGTCATTCTCGCCGGCGGCCCCGAGTCCGTACACGTAGCTGACAGTCCGCGCTGCCCGCAAGCCGTATTTGACCTGGGCGTCCCGGTCTTCGGGATCTGCTATGGCATGCAGACCATGGCTGAACAGCTGGGTGGCAAGGTTGAAGGTTCCGAACTGCGTGAGTTCGGTTACGCCCGTGTCGACGTGGTCGGCAAGAGCCGCCTGCTGGACGGCATCGAAGACCACATCGACGCTGATGGCCTGTTCGGCCTCGACGTATGGATGAGCCACGGTGACAAGGTCACCAAAATGCCGCAGGATTTCCACATCCTGGCCAGTACTCCGAGCTGCCCGATTGCCGGCATGTTCGACGATGCTCGCGGCTACTACGGCGTGCAGTTCCACCCGGAAGTGACCCACACCAAGCAGGGCGGTCGCATCCTCTCGCGCTTCATCCTCGACATCTGCGGCTGCGAAGCCCTGTGGACGCCTTCGAAGATTGCTGAAGACGCCATCGCTCAGGTCCGCGCTCAGGTCGGCACCGACAACGTACTGCTCGGCCTGTCCGGCGGCGTTGACTCCTCGGTAGTTGCCGCGTTGCTGCACAAAGCCATCGGCGACCAACTGACCTGCGTCTTCGTCGACAACGGCCTGCTGCGTCTGCACGAAGGCGAGCAAGTGATGGCCATGTTCGCCGAAAACATGGGCGTCAAGGTGATCCGCGCCAACGCCGAAGACCAGTTCCTGAACAACCTGGCTGGCGAAAGCGACCCAGAGAAGAAACGCAAGATCATCGGCCGTACCTTCATCGACGTGTTCGATGCCCAGTCCAACAAACTGGACAACATCAAGTACCTCGCCCAAGGCACCATCTACCCGGACGTGATCGAGTCGGCTGGCGCGAAAAGCGGCAAGGCGCACGTGATCAAGTCGCACCACAACGTGGGCGGCCTGCCGGAAGAAATGAACCTCAAGCTGGTTGAACCGCTGCGCGAGCTGTTCAAGGACGAAGTCCGTCGTCTGGGCCTGGAGCTGGGCCTGCCGTACGACATGGTCTACCGTCACCCGTTCCCGGGCCCGGGCCTGGGCGTGCGGATCCTCGGTGAAGTGAAGAAGGAATACGCCGACCTGCTGCGTCGCGCCGACCACATCTTCATCGAAGAACTGCGCAAGGCCGACTGGTACCACAAGGTCAGCCAGGCATTCGTGGTATTCCAGCCGGTGAAATCGGTAGGCGTGGTGGGCGACGGCCGTCGTTACGCCTGGGTTGTCGCCCTGCGTGCGGTAGAAACCATCGACTTCATGACCGCACGTTGGGCACACCTGCCTTACGAGCTGCTGGAAACCGTCAGCGGCCGGATCATCAATGAAATCGAAGGCATCTCCCGCGTTACTTATGACGTGTCGAGCAAGCCGCCAGCGACGATCGAGTGGGAATAATGAGGCGACCCACAAAGCCGGCACCCTCTAGAGTTCGACGTTAGATTCGGAGGGGCGCTGGAGGGTTTTTAGCCAATGCCAGTCAGTTATGCTGACTGGCATTTTTGTTTTTGGGGGGGAAAGCTCCGAAGCAAGAGCTGTCGCTTTCAATGAACGGCAAAGGCTGGCGTAGGTATTAGAGAAACTGTGATCGAATCAGATCCGTATCGAACGGCGTTATCCCTTGATCAGGTGCAAACACCGCCTGTGCCTGCTGCGGCGAAGCCACTCGTTCCCCCCGTGCTCGAACATGTAAATCGAACAGAGTCTCCAAATCAGGCCTAGGTGTATGTACCAAAGCCCGCAGCATCAACGATATTCCACTGAGGTTGTTCCTGACATTGTTCCACCGGGGAGATGAAGTCAGCCCCAGATCGGCCCAGATCACTCGTCGCTCCTGCAAGTCCATCACAAATGGCAGACAGATCTGTGTGTCGGATGCGATATCGATACGATCGAACACCGATCGCGGCTCGAACACTTCACCCGACGCCGCGTCGGTGCGGGCCATCCAGCCAGCGAAGCATTCTGGAAGGTCGCAGTACGGCTGCTCGGTGAATGAGTTGATAGACGTGACGACATAGCGGATACCCTTCTCGACGAGGACATCAATGTCGAGGTCGATGAACTCCGAAGCCCCGTCGGGCGCGTCGACGATGTCGCCGCTGTGGTAGCCGCCGAAACCTTTCAGGTTGTAGTACGCGACCGTTTGTGTGAACACGAAGTTGGCGTCGAAAAATGCGGCGGACAAATCAATGTCAGTGCGTTCACGACCGTTTTTCCACCACAGGAATAGGCGAATAAAACGTGTGTCAGGTATAGGCAACCGACTGCCCCGCACCAGCGTACGTAGCGATTTCGATGAGGAACGCTGCGCCAGCGGAACCCGGTATTCGCGTAATGCTGGATCGATGAAACAGCGGCCTAGCGGTGGCAGTGACGCAAAACGCTTTACGAGGGCGTCTTCGCAGATTCGGGCCGCACGAGCCAACACGTCGGGTGTGAGCGGTCCGCGTCGATCCTTGATGCCATAGATTTTGGCGAATGAACCTTTCGGTGTGAAGGCCCGCAGGGGCAGGGGGCGCGGAGCGCGTACTTGGGCCAGCAACTGCAGCAGAACAGGTGAGGACACTTGTGTCGCAACAGCCTCGAACGCGTCGAGTACAGAGTCTGCTTCGGTCGCGCGGCGCAGGGTCACGTCCAGTCGTCGTGCGAACTCACCAGGACGGCTTTGTAGTAGGGGCGTAAGCGTGGCGATGTGACGCTGGGCAAGCAGTGTTTCGACACGTGATCCAAATGAGGCTGGCGCTTCGTTGCGACGCGCTGCCGTGATGGCGGCTAGCGCTCGTGGGTACTTATCGGCGTAGTCGCCCGGATGCAGTACTTCAGCCAGACGTTTCCAGCGCTCAGCATGGCGCATCACGTCTTCTGCAGCGTTGGGTATGTGATCGAGCAGGCGCAACAGCAGACGGCGCATCGAGCGCTTCATCGCTGTGAAACGTGTTGAAGCTGTCGTCAGTGACACGTCTCCTCCATTCAGTGCGATCGCCAGTCGTAGCACGTCAGTCGCCGTTTCGACGTTTCTCTCCAGGAATGCGTCCACCCGTGCATCGCCAGCTACATGCAGGATCAGTGCGCCGCCAAGCTGCGCACGGATCTCCCGGAACGGGATGGCCTCAGGCAGCAGACGGAACACATCGCTTTTGTACTCTCGGACAAACCAGACGACATCGGCATTTTCTTCTTCGGAGAGCGAGGTGCGCGATGAAACCAGCGGCTCGAGCAGTGACTCGAACTCAGAGACGCTTCCCGGTTCGATAACGCGGGATATGAAGTTGCCTTCAAGCATCGCAGGTCGAGCGTGTTCAGTCGGTGGTAAACGCCAATGCGTGAGGTAGTGCATGACGGCGTTAAGGTACAACTCCGCCTCTGAAGCCGTCAGAACTTGCTCTGGAAAGTCAGGATAAAACGGCTTGTGGTGAACATGAGCGCCGGCCTGCCGTCGAAGCACTCCTGCAACGTCGCGCAGCCAGTGCGTGAGTTCTGCCGCCGACAGCATGCCGATTCGCTCAATCAGGGGCTCGGACAGAACGCACCGGAATGCCGCAACTTCCCGGACAGCCGACGCGACCTGAGCGCGCGTGGCACCGCCAGTGCCCATCGGGACGTGAACTTTGGTACGGCGACGCAGGAACAGCTCCTGATTCATCCTTGATTTTCTCCCTTGGCCGCCGTCGTGAACGAGCTGCAGCATCGTGTCTACAACCGATATAAAAACGCCTGCAAGAAGCAGGCGCGGTGTGGAGAGCGGAACCCCTAGGTCATAGGAGGTTTAGAAGGAAGGTGTTCCATAGCCACGAAGGCATTCTACGGGAGGTAATCCCTGCTTGGCAGGTTGCTGCGCATCCCAACGGTAACAAGCTGCTTCACCAGAAAAATATGGAGCTGATGAGCGACAAGTCGCTCGTCCATCGCCCTGACGAGTGGCGGCGTTATTGGCCAAGTGTACCTTCAGGGTGGGCGATGGCCGTCGTTACGCCTGGGTAGTTGCCCTGCGTGCGGTAGAAACCATCGACTTCATGACCGCACGTTGGGCGCACCTGCCTTACGAGCTGCTGGAAACCGTCAGCGGCCGGATCATCAATGAAATCGAAGGCATCTCCCGCGTCACTTACGACGTGTCGAGCAAGACGCCAGCGACGATCGAGTGGGAGTGAGTTGAACAACAAGGGCGCCGTAAGGCGCCCTTGTTGCATCTGCAGGAAACGTTTACATCTGTGTGTCCTGCGTACTGACCGGAAGCTGGTGCTTGGACGAAAAATGATGTCAAAATAGTGGCAATTATGCCGGATCACTGAATTCGGGTTCCGACAACATGGATGTGGACAGGCTTTGAACGAGCCTGTGTAAGGGATATATGGTTTCTATTTACGTCAACGGTAAAGACAGCGCCGAGCAGATCAGTGACTGGACGATGAAGAGTGACGGCCACGGTGAATTCGTGCTGACTTGTCGCGATCTATCGGGTGAGCGCGTTCCTTATTCGCTCGGGGACTGCGAAGTCGTTCCGACCCGAGAGCTGAAAGACCAGCTTCTGCGCAAAAAAGGCAGCTCAGTAACAAGTCCCATTGAGAAAGCTGCGATCTACGGCGAGAAATATGCCGTCGTACAGTATTCGGGAAGCACGGCACGTTACCTGTTCAAGATGGACACTATTGAGCTTGTCACCCCAACAAAGATGAAGGATGAGCCGACCTACAACTATTTCCTTTCCGTCGCTAATAGTCGGGTCGAACAGGCCGTGAAACCTGCAGACAAGGTGATCGCCGAAAATGTGTTGCGCCAGCTAAGCGCAATACCTTCATGTGCGGATACTGCATTGCACGCCTACTGCACCGGGAAGAACGCACAGCAGGAACAAACCGGTCATTTCATCTTTCCTTTTGGTATCAATGAAAGTCAGCTTCAGGCCGTCGAGCAGGCCTTCACCTCGCAGATCAGTCTGATCGAAGGGCCACCCGGCACCGGCAAGACCCAGACCATTTTGAATATCGTCGCCAACATCCTGTTGCGTGGAAAAAACGTGGCGGTGGTGTCCAACAACAATTCGGCCGTTGCGAATGTCTGCGAAAAACTGGGTAAATCCGGGCTGGATTATCTTGTTGCCAGTTTGGGCAGCACCGAGAACCGTGAGGCATTCTTCGCCAATCCGCGTCCTCGACCTTCGGCGGTTCCCGAAGCCGCTCCTTCAATGGAGCGTATTCAGGTCGTCTTGCAACAGCTCAAGGGTTTTCTGAGTGCCCGCAACGCGGTGGCGCAACTGCAGATTGAAATCGATGAGCTTGAGGTGGAGCGGCGCTATCTGCAGCAATGGCAGCAGGACAACGGCGTACAAATACCTGCCTTGGACAAGTACAAGCTCTCCCCGCAAAAGTCCGCTGATTTGATGGCTTACCTGACACATATGGCTGGTGGCCGCGTCAGGATCAGGGACAGAATCGAGATGCTGTTCAATTTCCGAATTTTGCGCATGAAACCATTTGATAATTGGGAAAAGCGCAAATCGACCTTCTATGCCCTGCAGCTTCATTACTACGACAAGGTTTTGCAGGAAAAGCAGGTGGCATTGACCAGCCATCAGCAAGCGTTACGACTTGGCAGTTACCAAGTGCTGCTGGAAGAGCTGACGAGCGCTTCGATGAAGTACCTCAAGCAGCACCTGCATCAGCATGTGCCGAACCCTGAACCCTTCGATGCCAAGACTTACAAACGCAAGTTGGATGGGTTCCTGAAACGCTATCCGATCATTTCCAGTAGCACACACTCGATCATCAATTCGCTCGAAAGCGGCGCGATGCTCGACTACGTCATCATCGACGAGGCCTCGCAACAGGACATCGTTCCGGGAATATTGGCACTTGGTTGCGCAAAGAACCTGATCATCGTGGGCGATAGAAAACAGTTGGCGCATATTCCGGCAAAGTTGGGTATGGCAGCGCCCAAGGATCACTATGATTGCGAGAAGCACAGCCTGCTCGATTCGTGCGTCAGTGTGTTCAATGGTTCGATCCCGACGACGTTGCTCAAAGAGCACTATCGTTGCCACCCGCGAATCATTCAGTTCTGCAATCAGCAGTTCTATGACAACCAACTGGTTCCGATGACCAAAGACAGCGGTGAAAAGCCGTTGTCGCTGCTGGTCACTGCCAAGGGCAACCATACGCGAAAGACCACCAACCTTCGCGAGCTGGATTCGTTGCTGGCGATACTTGAAGGAGAGGGCGAAAGTGTCTGGGAGGGTGAGGACGGCCGGGGCTTCATCGCGCCTTTCAGGGCTCAAGCGACGCTTTCGGGAACGGTTTTGCCGGCTGACTTCGTCAATGACACCGTGCACAAGTTCCAGGGGCGTGAGTGCGACGAAATCGTCTTTTCAACAGTGTTGGACAAAAAGAGCACTACCCCAAAATTCCTGACTTTCGTGGATGATCCACGCATGGTCAATGTGGCGGTATCCCGCGCCAAGCATCGCTTCACCCTGGTCACGGGAGACGACGTCTTCACGAAGAACAACGGGCACATCGCGGCGCTGGTTCGCTACATCGAATATTACGCGGAAGACAGGCAACTGCACCGTGCTCCAGTGATCTCGGCCTTCGACCTACTCTATAAGGAATACGACCAATCGCTCGAACGGCTCAACGCCAGGTTACGACGGGATGAATCCCGATACAGATCCGAGCAGATCGTGGCGCAGATACTGCGTGAGGCGCTGGATCAGGATGCGTGCAGGGGGATCACGTTTCACTCCCAGATCGCGCTGATTCAGTTGGTCTCGACAACCTGCGCGGGCCTGACGACGCGGGAGCTGGAATTCATGAGAAACCACGCCAGTTGCGATTTCGTGCTCTATTACAAAGTAGGAAAAAAGCCGCTGGGCGTGATAGAGGTCGATGGGGGCGAACATGACAAGCCGGAACAGGCGGAACGGGATGCCTTGAAAGACAGCATCCTGCGCAAGTGTGATATCCCCTTGTTGCGTTTGCGAACTGTCGAGAGCCGCATTGAGGAGCGGGTGGCCGCATTTCTGTCGCAGTGGGCAAGCAACGTTTCGAATTAAACCGTGGGTGCAATTTGAACCACAGGGGCGCCGTGAGGCGCCTTTTGCGTATCAGGTGCCCGCCACCTGGACCTGTTTGAGTCCAATGAGCCTTAATGCCGCCGAGAACTCCGCAATGCTGGGGTAGCGTCGACCACTGATGGACGGCCATTTGGGTCGCTCAACGTAGAACGAGCCATGGTCGCGCTGTATCGGTGTGCGAACGATAGAGCCGTCGCTGCTGCGATGAATGAGCGTGGCCCGTTTATCGATATTCATCACCGTGTAATCACCGGTATTGCGCAGGCCTTTTTCCAGATTTTCGGCCAGCGCAACACTGGGCGGTGTATCCAGTTGCAGGCGCAGATCACCTTTGACGCTGGCCAGCGGCCGGCCGAAGTTATCGGTTGGAATACGCCCCGGGTCCACTTCGATGCCTCTCGCCGTACCGGCATCGGTGCTTTCTATGCGCAAACTGATGCCTCCCTCCAGTTCGCTGACACCCGGCACGCCTTCCCATGTGCTGGCGTGACTGTCTCCCATCAATGCAACCCAGCGATGAGCACCTCGGGCAGCCTGATCGGCGCTGATCACCTCATGGGCAAAAAAATTCATCATCCGCTGGCGAAAGTTACTTTCGACGCCGGTCATTCCCGTGCTTCTGTAGCTGGCCATGCAATCGATGGCCTGGATCCGGATATGGCTTTTGCGGGCGGCCTTGACCACTTCCAGAAACGTGAACTGACCACTGGGGTCGGTGCCGTGCCCTCGATCCTGAGTTCTCAGGTAGCTCTCGAGATCTTCGGACAAGGTGCCCGTCCGGTTGAAGATGTCCAGGTCGGCCTGATGGAAGTCGCTCAGCAAATGCTCCATGTAGAGCGTCTTGACCTTTTGCTTGCTCAGCACCTCCATGTTTTCGATCAGGAACTGTTTGCTGGCAACGCTTGAATGGCTCTCACCGACCACCAGCCCCGAGATCAGGCGATACAGTTTCTTGATGATCTCCTTGCTGGGCAGGTGGGCTGGCAGGGTAGGGATCTCGGGCCTGGCTGGCAGAGTGTTTGATTCGAAGAAAGCCGTCGCGTCCCGGTACAGGGTTTGCCGCATGGCCTTGAAGTCGGCAACGGGATTACTGCCGTCAGGCTTGGGCAGGCTGGCGGTGTAGTCTTTGAGGTCGTATTTGCTTCCGCCCCCTCGGGCGAGGTCTTTGAGCTGTTCGCGCGAGGCCTGCGGCATATCGTATGTGCTGGGCGGGCTGTCGATGTCCGGCAGCGGTGTGCTATCACGACCCCACGGCCATAACCCATCGAATTTGCCACCGCCGAACAGGCCCGGTCGGTTGATGGGTTGCCATTCTCCGGCGGCGTCCAGGCGAACGGGCAGGCTGCGATAAAACGAGTAGGGGTTGGCCGGGTCAATGATGACCCAGGTTTTCAATGCCTCGACGTAGCGTACAAGGTAATAGCTGTCGTTGATCAGCACATAGTTGCCGCCGCTTGGCGGCTGATAGATACCGGCGAACTTGCCTTCCTCGCTGATGGGTGACAAGCCATCCAGCACTTCATTGGTTTCGAAGGATGAGAGCAGCTCCGCGCCTTGCTCCGCGTAGGCCGGGCCGGGGGCGAATCGGGCAATGGGGGGTATGCCTGAAGGGTTGGTTGGTGCTTCATCGACAGGTTCGGTGACGCTGTCCTGTGGACTGAAGGTTTCGCTGGCTTCACCTACTTCGGCAAGCTCCGTTGCTCCACGCAGGAAAGGCAGGTTGAACAGGGTTTCGATACCGCTGGAGATGGCGCCAACGACTCCCGCCTTGCGCTCGGCCTTGGTACTGCCGTTGATCGCCTGATCAATGTTCAACCCCATATCGGCAATGCCGGCGCCAACGGCAGCCAGTGCCACCGGCCAGCCAAGACCGGCCATTGAGCCGAAGAGGTGAACAAACGCGTTCAGATAGCCGATCCAGAGCTTTTTTCGCAGTTGTCCGTTGGAATGCAGGGACAAGTCCGCATCGCTGTACATGCGAGCCTTCACCGAGTCTCGCAACCAGCTGAAAACATCGCCGGCGATCGGCTCGGCGTTTTGATTGATCAGGTGATGGTCGTAGGCGCCCCACGTGGTGTAGAGCAGGTCGATCGTGGCGTTCAGACCGATTTTGCCGTTGTCCTGCTGTTGGGCGGACAACGGGAAATGGCTCATGAATCGCGCCCGGTTTTCCGCAAAGTTGTTTTGCAGCAGTAGCCACCAATGGAAATCGAGCAGGGTGGTGAAGATGTGAAATGTTTGGGTTTCACCCGGTGTGTAAAGAATGTTCACGCCGTTGCGGTCGGTGATGCAGAGGATGTCGGTGGCCTGATAACCCCCGATATCCAGGGCACACACGCGTAACCCGTCCACAGGGTGTGCCTGCGTTTGCAGCATGTCGAGGCTGACCGGCCAGGAGACATTGCCGGCCACGGCTTTGATCACGGTCTTGAGGTTTTCGTTGTTCAGCCGAGCCCCATCGTGTTCGTCGAGTGCCTGCACCAGGAAATTGAGTTTGGCCAGGGTACGAAAGTCGTCCGAATGGAGGGGCCAGAAACGCTCCATTTTTTCTCGGTAGGACTGGCTGAAGTTGAGGGCCCAGAAGTCTTTCAGGACATCCCTGGGGTACATCCGCACTTCATTGGTTTCGTTGAAAATGGAGGCGTGCGGGCCTTCGTTATAAAAGCCGCCGTCGCCGTCCGGCATGCCAGGGTCTTCCTGATCGCTGAGGCGGAATCGCTGGACGACCAATTGCGGCAAGGTCAACGACTCACTGGGTTTCGGATAACGCTCCCAGCCCAGAAAAGCCTTGGGGCTGCTGACCGATACGTTATCGAAACGGTGCCACCAGACCTTGTCCGGGTCGATGCCTGTGATTCCGTGTTTGGCGAGTATGCCCTTTGCTACTTCGTGGGCCATCGCATGCATGTCGGGGCAGGCCTCGGTAAAGGGCACTACCAGTGCTTTTAGAGATCGTTCGTCGGCTGGGTTCGGGAGGAGGGACGGGGAAATTGATTCAGGCGTGTTCACTTCTCGCTCCTTGAGAAATGGGGGTAAGAGACGAGGAACTATGCCAACCAGACCCGTTTGAATCTGTAGGAGCGGGAGCTATCGGGTTTTGGTCTTGATCGACGAACCCTGTAAGAAAAGAGTGTCTTCGAACTTCGCTGCTGGCGCCGAGTCAGCGCCGCGCCACATCCGAAAAGTAGAACTTGTCCAGGGTATGCCGTGATTCGGTGTATTCGAACTGGCGGCCATCCTGCAAAAAGGTCTGGTTGCTGACCACGATCACATGGCTCTGGCCGTCGAGGTCCAGGTGCTGCTGGTCATCCTTGCTCCGCGGCACTGCTTCGATGGTGCGTTGGGCATAGGCGATTTGCAGTTGCAGGGTCTGCTCGATGAAGGCGTAGATCGAGTGCTCGGCGATCTCGCGGTTCAGCCCCGGAATGAGCTCGGCGACGAAGTGGTTGATGTCGAGGATGACCCTTTTTCCATCGATTCGCCGTACGCGCTTGATCCGCGTGATCAGGCTGCCTTCTTCGGCTTTCAGGTGTTCGAGCAAGGCGCCTTGCAGGGGAATCTGCTCGAACTCCACGACCTCGGTGCTGACGTCGTTGCCCAGCCTTGGGTAGGTCTCCTGAAAACTGACGATGCCGCCGAGCTGGAATTCGATCGGGTTGGTCGACAGTACGAAGGTGCCTTTACCGTGGATTTTTTGCGCGAAGCCGCGTTCCTGAAGCAGTTCGATAGCCTTGCGCACGGTGCCGCGACTGGCCTGGTAGCTGTCCATCAATTCGGTTTCGGAAGGCAACCGGGCGCCGCGTTCCAGACGTTCGGTGGTGATGCTGGCAAGCAGATCGCTGTAGATCTGGTTGTATTTGCTCATAGGGATGGCTGCGTTGTGCTCAAGGCAGGAACCTTAAGGGCAGAGGTGGGGTTTGTCCATTTAGCGTTGAAATACTCACCCGTGGGAAATAGGGCCGCTGGTCGGCTTGTGAGTAAACAAATTGAAACTCGTCTGTACGAGTTATTGCAATAACTCGTACAGACGAGTACTTTTCGCTTCGGCATGCTGCCAACAACAAAAAAACACAGTGGATGAAAAAGCATGAGCCACGATTACCCGACTATCGCCAGCGAGCTGCTTCATAGCCTCGGTGGTGCTGACAACCTCGAACAGGCCGCGCATTGCGTTACGCGTCTGCGCCTGGCCCTCAAAGACCCGCAGCGGGTCGACAGCGCGACGCTGAACCAGATCGACCTGGTCAAAGGCTCGTTTTTCACCGGAGGCCTGTTTCAGGTGGTCATCGGTCCCGGCGAGGTCGAGAAGGTCTACGCCGCGCTGCGCCAACAGACCGGCCTTGCCGCGTCGACCATCGCCGATGTGAAACAAAAGGGCGCCGACAAGACCAATGCCATGCAGCGTCTGGTGCGGGTGTTCTCCGATGTGTTCATGCCGATTCTGCCGGCGCTGATCATTGCCGGCCTGTTGATGGGCGTGAACAACCTGATCGGCGCCAAAGGCATGTTCATTGCCGGCAAGACTCTGCTTGAGGCCTACCCGACACTGGACGGTGTCTGGAGCCTGATCAATCTGATGGCCAACACCTCGTTCGTGTTCCTCCCGGCGCTGGTCGGCTGGTCGGCGGCCAAGCGTTTTGGCGGCAGTGAAATCCTCGGCATCGTGCTCGGCCTGATGCTGGTTCACCCGGACCTGCTGAACGCCTGGAACTACGGCAAGGCGGTGGCCGGGCTGGACGGCCAGAGCCTGCCGTACTTCGATATTTTCGGCTGGTTCAAGATCGAGAAGGTCGGCTATCAGGGCCAGATCCTGCCGATCCTGATGGCCGCCTACGTTATGAGCGTCATCGAAAAATGGCTGCGGGCACGCGTGCCGAACGCCATTCAACTGTTGGTGGTGCCGATTACCACCATCGTCGTGACCGGGGTGTTGGCGCTGGCCGTGATCGGTCCGGTGACCCGGCACCTGGGGATTCTGATTACCGAAGGCGTGGTGACCTTGTTCGACCTGGCGCCGATGGTTGGCGGGGCTATTTTCGGTCTGCTCTATGCACCGTTGGTGATCACCGGCATGCACCACATGTTCCTCGCGGTGGACCTGCAACTGATCTCGACCCAGGGCGGCACGTTCATCTGGCCGATGATCGTCATGTCCAACCTTGCACAAGGCAGCGCGGCACTCGGGGTGTTCTATATGACCCGTAGCGCACGGGACAAAAGCATGGCTTCGACCTCGGCGATTTCCGCCTATTTCGGCATCACTGAACCGGCGATGTTCGGCGTCAACCTGCGCTACAAGTTTCCGTTCTACGCGGCGCTGAGCGGCTCGGCGCTGGGCTGCATGTTCCTGTCGCTGAACAAGGTTCAGGCCTCGGCGATTGGTGTCGGCGGCTTGCCCGGTTTCATCTCGATCATCCCGCAGTTCATTCCGATGTTCATTGTCGGGATGGTCATCGCCATGGTCGTGCCGTTCGTGTTGACCTGTGGCATGAGCATGAAAATCGTTCGGCCCGGGTATCGCGTTGCCTGACAGATTCCTGTGGCGAGGGGGCTTGCCCCCGTTCGGGCGCGAAGCGGTCGAGAACCGGTGGATGCAACGCAAATCAGGACTGCTGCGCAGCCCAGCGGGGGCAAGCCCCCTCGCCACAAAAGAAAAGTGGTCAGTACAAAACCAATTGAAGGAATTGCGCCATGCAAGACTGGCAGCGTTCGGTGATCTACCAGATCTACCCGAAGAGTTTTCACAGCCACGCCGGCAACCCCACGGGCGATTTGCTCGGGGTGGTGGCCAAGCTCGATTACCTGCAATGGCTGGGTGTCGACTGCCTGTGGATCACCCCGTTCCTGCGCTCGCCGCAACGCGACAACGGCTACGACATCAGCGACTACTACGCCATCGACCCGAGCTACGGGACCATGGCCGACTGCGAGTTGCTGATTGCCGAGGCCGGCAAGCGTGGGATCAAGCTGATGCTCGATATCGTGGTCAACCATACCTCCATCGAGCACAGCTGGTTTCAGCAAGCGCGCAGCAGCCTCGATAACCCGTACCGTGACTTCTACATCTGGCGCGATCAGCCGAACAACTGGGAGTCCAAATTCGGCGGCTCGGCCTGGGAATACGAGGCGCAAACCGGTCAGTACTTCCTGCACCTGTTCGACCACACCCAGGCCGACCTGAATTGGGACAACCCGCAGGTGCGTGCTGAAGTCTTCAAGCTGATGCGCTTCTGGCGTGACAAAGGCGTGGGCGGTTTCCGTCTGGATGTGATCAACCTGATCTCCAAGCCGGCGGACTTCCCCGAAGACCACACCGACGGCCGACGCTTCTACACCGACGGCCCGAACGTGCACGAGTACTTGCAGGAAATGCACCGCGAAGTCTTCGAAGGTCATGACCTGATCAACGTCGGCGAGATGTCTTCCACCAGCCTTGAGCACTGCATCCGCTATTCGCGACCGGACTCGAAAGAGCTGTCGATGACCTTCAATTTTCATCACCTGAAAGTCGATTACCCCAACATGCAGAAATGGGTTCGCGCCGATTTCGACTTCCTCGAACTCAAGCGCATTCTTTCCGATTGGCAAACCGGGATGCAGGCCGGCGGCGGCTGGAATGCGCTGTTCTGGTGTAACCACGATCAGCCGCGCGTGGTGTCGCGGTTTGGCGATGACGGCGAGCATCGGGTGGTCTCGGCGAAGATGCTCGGCACTGCGCTGCACTTTCTGCAGGGCACGCCGTTCATCTATCAGGGTGAAGAGTTGGGCATGACCAACCCGGGCTTCGAGCGCATCGAGCAGTACCGGGATGTCGAAACCCTGAACATCTATCGCCTCAAGCGCGAGGCGGGCGAGTCCGAGGCCTCGAGCATGGCCGCGATCATGCAAAAGTCCCGCGACAACAGTCGCACTCCCATGCAGTGGAGCGCGTTACCCAATGCCGGTTTCAGCAGCAGCGAGCCGTGGATCGGCGTGCCGGCCAACGCCACGCAGATCAACGTCGAAAACCAGCTCGACGACACGACTTCGGTGCTGCACCACTATCGCCAGCTGATTGCCTTGCGCCGCAGCGAACCGCTGATCCAGGACGGCGTGTATCGCCAGCTCTTGCCCACGCACAAACAGGTCTGGGTGTACCTGCGTGAAGGCGACGGCGAGCGGTTGTTGGTGGTGAATAACTTCTATGGCACGGCGTGTGAAGTCGAGCTGCCGGAACGGGTGATCACCGACTGCATGTTGCAACGCCGGGTGATCAGCAACTACCCGGACTGTGAGGTGCGCAAGCAGCAGCTGTTCCTGCGGCCTTACGAGTCATTCGTTCTGCACCTGACCGACCACTAAACAACAGGCTTTTCAAACAACTCGCAGGGCACTGCGCGGGGGCTTTTGCGCGCAGGTTTTGCCGGATGAGCACAATAAAAATAATGGGGTGGCTCTTGAAAACAACAATAAATCGCAGCCTTGCGGCATCGTGCGTGTGCCTGGTATTGCCGTTCTCGGCCCACGCTCTGGAGTTCGCCGGCTACCTGCGCAGCGGCGTCGGGACCGGGGTTAACGGCAGTTCGCAATCGTGTTTCAAACTTCCTGGCGCAGAGTCGAAGTACCGTCTGGGTAACGAGTGCGAACAGTACGCGGAGCTGGAATTGCGTCAGAACCTGCTGACCCTCGATGACGGCTCGGTGCTCAGCGTCGATGGCATGGCTTCGCTGTACAACCAGTACGACCGCAACCTGACGTTCCAGGGTGACAACGGCTCGGTGCGGATGCCGCAGATGTATGCGCAGTGGTCGAACCTGCCGAGCCTTAACGGCGGTTCGCTGTGGGCCGGTCGGCGCTACTACAAACGAAACGACATCCACATTTCCGACTTCTACTACTGGAACCAGAGCGCCACGGGCGGCGGTATCGAGGACGTGAAGATTGGCGACCTGAAATACAGCTACGCGTTTTCGCGCAAGGACAACCTGTACCAGAAGGACTACGTTACTCGACACGACTTCAACGTCTCAGGCTTTGATACCAACCCCGGCGGCGAGCTGGAGTTTGGCCTGAGCTACATCGACAAACCCGACCGTCGCGACGCGCACGCAGGCTGGGCGATCACCGCTCAACATGTGCAAAAAGACTTTTTCGGCGGCAAGAACAAACTGGCGCTGCAATACGGCGAAGGCCCCGGCACCGGGTTGGGCTACACCGGCGATGTGGGGCTGGATGACCGCAACAAGAGCTACCGCCTGGTGGAGTTCTTCGACTGGCAACTGACGCCGCGTTTTGGTGGTCAGGTCGAAGCGGTCTATCAAAAGGACATTCGCCCGGACGGTAACGGCCAGAACTGGATTTCCCTGGGCGTTCGTCCAGCGTATGCGATCACCGATCAATTCAAACTGGTGACTGAGCTGGGGCACGATCAGGTCGAGGCTCCCGGTGGCACGCGCAAGCTGAGCAAGTTCACCTTTGCCCCGACCTGGTCGCCCAAAGGTCCGGGTTTCTGGGAGCGTCCCGAGGTGCGTTTGTACTACACCTATGCCAGCTGGAACGAGGCGGCCAAGCGTGCAGCGAATGAACTGGCGCAAGGTTCGGCGTTGTCCGATACCGGCGCGTTCGGCACGGCACTGCATGGTGCGAACGTCGGATTGCAGGTCGAGTACTGGTGGAAATAAGCGATGCTGTCGGGGCTCGCGCTCCATCGGCACTTCAAAGAACAAAACCGCAGGTGAAGTCATGACCCTAACCCAACCCTTGCAATTGCTGGCGCCGCTGTCCGGGGTGCTGATGCCGCTTGATCACGTACCGGATCCGGTGTTCGCCAGCCGGGTGATCGGCGACGGCCTGTGCATCGATCCGACCTCGCAGGTCCTTTGCGCACCGTTGGCCGGCGTAGTCAGCAATCTTCAACACAGCGGCCATGCGATCAGCATCACCGATGACAGCGGTGTGCAGGTGTTACTGCACATTGGCCTGGACACCGTGAACCTGAAAGGCCAGGGGTTCAGCGCCTTGGTCGAGCAGGGCCAGCGTGTCGAGGCCGGGCAGCCGTTGATCGAGTTCGATGCTGACTATATCGCCCTGCATGCCCGCAGCCTGTTGACCTTGATGCTGGTGGTCAGCGGCGAGCCCTTCAGTCTGCTGACACCGGACAGCGGTCTGGTGGCCTGTGCGCAGCCGGTGTTGCGCCTGAGCCTGGGCGATCCGCGTACCGTTGTTGCGCAGGAGGAGGGCGAAGCGCTGTTCTCCAAACCGGTTCATCTGCCTAACCCCAACGGTTTGCACGCACGGCCGGCGGCGGTCTTTGCGCAGGCGGCGAAAGGCTTTGCGGCGAGCATTTGCCTGCACAAGCAGCAGGACAGCGCCAACGCCAAGTCGCTGGTAGCGATCATGGCGTTGCAGACGGTGCATGGCGATGCGTTGCAGGTCA
Source organism: Pseudomonas sp. FW306-02-D09B (assembly GCF_058782685.1). Taxonomy (NCBI): domain Bacteria; kingdom Pseudomonadati; phylum Pseudomonadota; class Gammaproteobacteria; order Pseudomonadales; family Pseudomonadaceae; genus Pseudomonas; species Pseudomonas sp. FW306-02-D09B. The sequence goes on along the minus strand of NZ_JBYSXY010000003.1, from coordinate 287,215 downwards.
GTGCGGTGGGCGAAGATGCCGAATTGGCAATCAGCACGCTGGCTCAATTGCTGGCGGATGGTTGCGGTGAGGCTGTGACTCCGGTGGCAGTGGTAGCACCAGTGGTTGAGGCGCAGGAGGTATCGACGAAACTGCTGCGCGGTGTCTGTGCTTCAGCGGGTTCGGCCTTCGGCTACGTGGTGCAAGTCGCTGAACGTACCCTGGAAATGCCTGAGTTTGCCGCGGATCAACAGGTGGAGCGTGATTCGCTGGAACGTGCGCTGATGCACGCGACGCAGGCACTGCAACGCTTGCGTGACAACGCGGCGGGCGAGGCGCAGTCGGACATTTTCAAGGCGCATCAGGAACTGCTGGAAGACCCGAGCCTGCTGGAGCAAGCCCAGGCCCTGATCGCTGAGGGCAAGAGCGCGGCATTTGCCTGGAACAGCGCCACCGAAGCCACCGCTACTCTGTTCAAGTCGCTGGGCAGCACGTTGCTCGCTGAGCGCGCGTTGGACCTGATGGACGTCGGCCAGCGTGTGCTCAAGCTGATTCTCGGGGTGCCGGACGGTGTCTGGGAGTTGCCGGATCAGGCGATCTTGATTGCCGAACAACTGACGCCGTCGCAGACCGCTGCGCTGGATACCGGCAAAGTGTTGGGCTTCGCCACCGTCGGCGGAGGTGCCACCAGCCATGTGGCGATTCTCGCCCGGGCCCTGGGCTTGCCGGCGGTGTGTGGTTTACCGCTGCAAGTGCTGTCGCTGGCCAGTGGCACCCGAGTGCTGCTCGATGCCGACAAGGGCGAATTGCACCTGGACCCGGCAGTGTCGGTGATCGAGCAGTTGCATGCCAAACGCCAGCAGCAACGCCAGCGTCATCAACACGAGTTGGAAAACGCTGCACGGGCCGCCGTCACCCGCGACGGTCATCACTTCGAAGTCACGGCCAATGTGGCTTCGCTGGCCGAAACCGAGCAGGCCATGAGCCTCGGGGCTGAAGGTATCGGCCTGTTGCGTTCGGAGTTTTTGTATCAGCAGCGCAGCGTGGCGCCGAGTCACGATGAACAGGCCGGCACCTACAGCGCCATCGCCCGCGCACTGGGCCCGCAGCGCAATCTGGTGGTGCGCACGCTGGACGTCGGCGGCGACAAACCCTTGGCCTACGTGCCAATGGACAGCGAGGCCAATCCGTTTCTGGGGATGCGCGGGATTCGCTTGTGCCTGGAGCGTCCACAACTGCTGCGTGAGCAGTTCCGGGCGATTCTGAGCAGCGCCGGGCTGGCCCGTCTGCACATCATGTTGCCGATGGTCAGCCAGCTGTCGGAGCTGCGCCTGGCGCGGCTGATGCTTGAAGAAGAGGCGCTGGCGCTGGGGCTCAGGGAGCTGCCGAAACTCGGCATCATGATCGAGGTCCCGGCAGCGGCGCTGATGGCGGACCTGTTTGCGCCCGAGGTGGATTTCTTTTCCATCGGCACCAACGACCTGACCCAGTACACCTTGGCCATGGACCGCGATCACCCGCGCCTGGCCAGTCAGGCCGACAGTTTTCACCCTTCGGTGCTGCGCCTGATCGCCAGCACCGTGAAGGCCGCCCATGCCCATGGCAAGTGGGTCGGGGTGTGTGGCGCGCTGGCGTCGGAGACGTTGGCGGTGCCGCTGTTGCTGGGGTTAGGCGTGGATGAGCTGTCGGTCAGCGTGCCGCTGATTCCGGCGATCAAGGCCGCGATTCGCGAGGTCGAGCTCAGCGACTGTCAGGCCATCGCGCATCAGGTGCTGGGGCTGGAAAGTGCCGAGCAGGTCCGCGAGGCCTTGAGTGTGCAGCAGCAGGCAATGGTCGAAACTTCACAGGTGTTGGAGAGCTGAACATGTTCGAGAAAATGCAACGGGCGTTCTGGAAGGCGTTGACCCCGGATCTGGTGGTGGATGAGCCGAAGGTGGCTGCTCATCCTGTCTCCGGCCTGGCAGCGAATGTCATAGCCGCGCTGGGCGGGGCGAACAACCTCAAGTCGCAACAGCGGGTTGCCCTGACGCGGGTGCGGGTGGAGTTGAAGGATACCGCGCTGCTGGACGCGACGGCCTTGCGTGCAGCGGGTGTGCCGGGGGTGATGACGTTGGCGAGTGGCGTGGTGCATCTGATCACAGGACTGGATGCGTAACCGAATCCTGTGGCGAGGGAGCTTGCTCCCGCTCGGCTGCGAAGCAGTCGTAAAACCATCCTGCGCGCGGTGTCTGACGGAATGCGGTTTCAGGTTTTAGGGCCGCTTCGCGCCCCAGCGGGAGCAAGCTCCCTCGCCACAGGTAATCTGTGTCCCTTTGTTGCCCTTACTGTTTCTCATCCGCAGGTGTATCGTATTCGCCTTTTGCGGGCACTGGCCTGCCGCTGATACGTGAGGTTGTTGAGTTCATGTCCTTTACCCGTCGACAAATACTGGGTGGTCTGGCCGGTTTGGCAGTAGTGGGCGTCGGGGCCGGTGGTGCATCGCGTTACTGGCTGGGGAAAATGGCCGACGCCAGTGCGGGTCACGACTACGAGCTGATCGCCGCGCCGCTGGATGTCGAGCTGGTGCCGGGGCACAAAACCGAGGCCTGGGCCTTTGGTCCGTCGGCGCCGGGGACGGAACTGCGGGTACGTCAGGGCGAATGGCTGCGGGTGCGCTTCATCAACCATCTGCCGGTGCCTACGACCATTCACTGGCACGGCATCCGTTTGCCGCTGGAGATGGACGGCGTGCCGTACGTCTCGCAATTGCCAGTGCTGCCGGGCGAGTATTTCGACTACAAATTCCGCGTACCGGACGCTGGCAGCTACTGGTATCACCCGCACGTCAACAGCAGCGAAGAGCTGGGGCGCGGGCTGGTCGGGCCGCTGATCATCGAAGAACGCGAGCCCACCGGTTTCCACTATGAGAAGACCCTCAGCCTGAAAAGCTGGCACGTCGATGAAGAGGGCGCTTTTGTGCCGTTCAGCATTCCTCGTGAAGCGGCGCGCGGCGGCACGGCCGGGCGTCTGGCGACCATCAATGGCGTGCCACTGCCGGTGATCGACTTGCCGGCCGGGCAGATCACCCGGGTGCGCCTGCTGAATCTCGATAACACCCTGACTTACCGCCTCAACATTCCGGGCGTCGAAGCGCAGATCTACGCGCTCGACGGCAACCCGATCGAGCCGCGTCCGCTGGGCAAGGAATACTGGCTGGGGCCGGGCATGCGGATTTGCCTGGCGATCAAGGCCCCGGCGGCGGGTGAAGAATTGTCGCTGCGTAATGGGCCGGTGCGCATTGGCACCTTGCGCTCGGTGGCCAACACTGACGCACCAACCCAGTGGCCACCGGCGCTGCCGGCCAACCCGATTTCCGAGCCGGACCTGGCCAATGCCGAGAAGCTCAATTTCAATTTCGAGTGGGTTGGATCGGTGTCGGTGAACGTCGATAATGGCAAGCCGCCGAGCCTTTGGCAGATCAATGGCAAGGCCTGGGACATCACCGATAAAACCTGTGCCGACCGCCCGATTGCTACTCTGAAAAAAGGCAAAAGCTACATTTTCGAATTGAAGAACATGACCCAGTACCAGCACCCGGTTCACTTGCACGGCATGAGCTTCAAGGTCATTGCCTCGAACCGCAAAAAGATCATCCCGTATTTCACCGACACCTACCTGCTGGGCAAGAACGAGCGCGCCCAGGTGGCGCTGGTGGCGGATAACCCCGGGGTATGGATGTTCCACTGCCATGTGATCGATCACATGGAAACCGGCCTGATGGCCGCCATCGAGGTGGCCTGATGCGTCAGATACGCCCGGCGAAGATCATCGACCGTAGCCGCGATCAGGACTTCATGCGTGAGGCCCTGGCGCTGGCCGCGCAAGGTGCCGCCCTCGGTGAAGTGCCGGTGGGTGCGGTGCTGGTGCAGGACGGTGAAATCATCGGCCGCGGCTTCAATTGCCCGATCAGCGGCAGCGACCCCAGCGCCCACGCCGAAATGGTCGCGATCCGCGCTGCGGCGCAGGCCGTGAGCAACTATCGCCTGCCGGGCAGCACGCTGTACGTCACGCTGGAGCCGTGCAGCATGTGCGCCGGTTTGATCGTGCATTCACGGATTGCGCGGGTGGTCTACGGGGCGCTGGAGCCCAAGGCCGGGATCGTGCAAAGCCAGGGGCAGTTCTTCACCCAGGGCTTTCTCAACCACCGGGTGCTGGTCGAAGGCGGGGTCTTGGCCGAAGAGTGCGGCACGGTGCTGAGCGAGTTCTTCAAGGCCCGACGGGCCAAACCAACAGACTAAACACCCAACCAATGTGGGAAGGGCTTTTGTGGCGAGGGAGCTTGCTCCCGCGGGCCGGTCCGCGCTCGGGCGAAGCGGCCCTAAAAACAGTCAATGCGTTTTTAGCTGGATAGACCCTTTGCGAGTGCTATGCACTCGAGCGGGAGCAAGCTCCCTCGCCACAGGTGTGCTGCGTTATTTTTTGGCGACGATCACCGCGCGCATCGGCGCTGGCAGACCTTCAATCGTTTTGCTGTGATCGTCCGGATCGAGGAAGTCGCTCAGCGACTGATACTTCATCCACTCGGTCCCGCGTTGTTCTTCAACCGTGGTCACGCTGACATCCACGCAGCGCACATCGCTGAATCCGGCGCGGCGTAGCCAGAGCATCAGCGCCGGCACCGACGGCAGGAACCAGACGTTGCGCATCTGCGCATAACGGTCTTCCGGCACCAGCACCTGTTGCTCGTCACCTTCGATCACCAGCGTTTCCAGCACCAGCTCACCGCCCTTGACCAGGCAATCCTTCAGCGCCAGCAAATGCTCGATTGGCGAGCGGCGATGGTAGAACACGCCCATGGAAAACACGGTGTCGAAGCCTTCCAGATTCGGTGGCAGGTCTTCAAAAGGAAACGGCAGGTGCCAGGCGTTGGGCTCGGACAGGTAACGCTGCACTGCCTGGAACTGGCAGAAAAACAGCCAGTTCGGGTCGACGCCGATCACGCTGTCGGCACCCGCGCCGAGCATGCGCCACATGTAGTAGCCGTTGCCGCAGCCGACATCGAGAATGCGTTTACCTTTGAGGTCCAGGTGCGGGGCGACCCGCGACCACTTCCAGTCCGAGCGCCATTCGGTGTCGACGTGTACGCCGAACAGGTCGAACGGGCCTTTGCGCCAAGGCGACAACCCCATCAATGCGGTACGCATTTGCGCTCGGGTTTCATCATCGCAGTCGGTGTCGAGGGTCAGGCCGTTCAGCAGGTCGACTTCACTCGGCTGGAGCTTCGGCAAGGCGTCCAGCGCACTTTGCCAGCGCTCGAGGTCGCCGTGACCTTTTTCCATTTTCACGTCGAGTTGCGCTTGCAGGGTGTTGGCCCAATCGGCCAGTGGCGTACCGGCCAGACGGCGGGCGAGGGGAGACAGATCAATCATGGCAAGGCAATCAACGAGGCAAAGTTAAGACACTGGAACCACGGCACGACTTTCGAGAACCCGGCGGCCAGCAGGCGTTCGCGGTGTTCCTGGAGGCTGTCGGGCTTCATGACGTTTTCGATGGCGCTACGCTTCTGGGCGATTTCCAGTTCGCTGTAGCCGTTGGCGCGTTTGAAGGCGATGTGCAGGTCGGTGAGCAGTGCGTGCTCTTGCGCGTCTTCGAAACGCAGCTTCTCCGACAGAATCAGTGCACCGCCCGGCAACAGCGACTGACGAATACGTGCGAGCAGTGCCAGGCGTTGGTCCGGGGCGATGAATTGCAGGGTGAAGTTCAGCGCCACCACCGAGGCTGGTTTGAACTCCAGCGCGAGAATGTCGCCTTCGATCACTTCAACCGGCAGCAGCTCCTGGAACATCGAGTCCTGGCCGTTGAGGTATTCGCGGCAACGCTCGACCATCGCCGCCGAGTTATCCACCGCGATTACCCGGCAACCGTCGGTGCGCACGTGACGGCGCAGGGCCTGGGTCACCGCGCCAAGCGACGAACCGAGGTCGTAGAGCACGCTACCCGGTTGGGCGAACTGCGCCGCGAGCACGCCGAGGTTTTCGACTATGGTCGGGTAACCCGGCACCGAGCGCTTGATCATGTCCGGGAACACCCGCACCACGTCCTCGTTAAAGGCGAAGTCAGGCACCTGGGCCAAAGGCTGGGCGAAAAGGCGATCGGATTCTTTGCTCACGGCGGTTCCAGCGGCGGATGTGGAAAAGGCCGGCATTTTAGCCAACTTGGCGCGTGGATGCGCGGGTTGTCTGATAAACCGCCTGGTTCACGCAATCTGTGCGGCGAGCGGGCTTTTGTGGCGAGGGGGCTTGCCCCCGTTCGAGTGCATAGCACTCGCAAAGGGTCTATCCAGCTAAAAACGCATTGACTGTTTTTAGGGCCGCTACGCGCCCCAACGGGGGCAAGCCCCCTCGCCACAGGGTTCAGCGCGGTTTCTGGTGGAACGCCGACGCGGTAATCCCCCATTGTCCCAGCCAGTAGCTGAGGATGATCACGTAGGGCGCAGCCTCGAACGGCACGACAAAACGGCTGATGCCGATCACGCTGTCGGAGAACACAAACGCCAACGCACCAGCGGCCGCCAATAGCGCCGAGCGCTTGGGCACGTCGCTGCCCAAACGGGCCAGGGCACGCCAAAGCATGGCGCTGATGGCCACGCCGTAGACGATCACCGGAACCAGCAACGGCCCCAGGCCATGGCTGATCAGAATCCCCAGCAGCACGGCACCGACGCCTAGCGCGAAGATCAGCGGCGCCAGCGCCAGGCGTCGGCAATCACTCAAGTAGGCTTTCAAGTACACCAGGTGCGCCACCAGAAACGCGCCGAGGCCAAACACGAACAAATCCCCCGGCCACGCCAGCAGCACATCGCCAAGTACGGAAAACATCAGGCCTAGGCTGATCCAGCGCCGATAGTCGCTGGGCGGCGCGTCGTGCAGCCAGCCGAGCAGCGCCAACACCGGCAACGGTTTGACCACTAGGCACAGCAACGCGGCGTGCACGCTCACTCCGTAGAGAAACGTTACCGCGCCCATCAGCGCCAGAATCAGCCAGCCCATGATCAGTTGACCGAAATCGCGCAGTCGAAGGTTTGCGCGGGTTCGACTTCCGGTTCCCACGGCTGTTGATAAGTCAGGCGCAAACGCCCGTTGCCTGCGGCGAAGGCTTGAAAGCGCCAGGTCGATTGCCCGCCACTGCCCACCAACCCGGTGTTCTCCGGGTTACTGTAAACCTCGGGGCTGATCGCCCGCAGCACACCGCCGGCAGAATCCTGGATCGCCCAGCGATAACCGGTGGTCGGGTTGCTTGGCAGGGTCAGGATCAGGTGTTGCCCGTTGTTCAGTTGCACCGGGCATTCGCTTTGTTTTTCCACCGTCACGTTGTGTTTCGGTTGAGTGGCGCAGGCGGCCAGCAGGGCGAGGCTCAGGGGCAGAAGCAGACGGGTAGGGGACATTGGATCGGGAACTCCGGTAATCACGACGAACGGCGAGCATAACCGAAGATGAATCAAAGTGTGACGGTCCCGACTGAGACGGCCGAAGGTCTGGCGTCGTGAGTGCTGACGCCATCACGGGCAAGCCTTGCTCCTACAGATTGTGCGGACCGTAGGAGCAAGGCTTGCCAGCGATGGCGATGGTAATGGCGCTACATCACTGTCAGAACAATACCTTCGCCACATCCGCAAAGTGCATGGCTGTTTTTCAGAGGAGAGTTGGTGTCACTCAACTGTTACGAGCAAGTCGTCACTCCACCGCGAAGTATGCTCTTTAAATACTTGCCTGCATTTGAGTACATAGGGACCGGGCATCAGAGACCACCCAGGGGACGCCTTCCACCACCCTGCTCGATCGGGGCGAACGCTGGTTTGGTAAGTGAGGGCGGGAGGGACCATTTTTGTCAGCTCAATTTCAATATTGGTGCTCAGGTGAAAACCTGTGCCTTCGATCATTTGTTCGTGCTGAGGCAGCAGTTCTCCAGCGCGAGGCTTCGTAATGACCGGTGGAGCGAGCAATTTTGTGAAGAATACTTTTTCGCTTGGCTCTGAGATTTCGCCGTTCCAATGTTCCTGCCTTACACGAACCCAGGCATCTTTTTTAGGGTACTCAAAGTTAACGGGTGGTTTGAGAACCTTCCAGCTCCCGTCCGATTCCACGTTGGCCACTCTTTCCCAAGAAGTCTCGGCCATGTAGTACGGGTTTACGAAAATTGCGTTGCCGACTTCACCGGTCCCTTCCATCAGTAGCGTTTCAACCTCGTCCCGCTCCTTTGGACTCAAGATAACGGGAGGGGCTAATACAACGACTTTTTCTTCCATGATTGCTCACTCTAGAACGTGGGGTGAGCAGCCGTTTTATCAAGTTCGAAGATTAGCGCCACCTGTTAGAAATAACAGTTCCGACAGGTGGCGTTAATGAACAGTGCATCAGGTGTCAGAACAACACCTTCGCCACATCCGCAAAGCGCTTGGCGAAGTGCACGGTAATCCCTTCCTTCAGGTAGTCCGGCAGCTCCTCAAAACTGCCACGGTTAGGCTCCGGCAGGATCAGTTCGAAGATCTTCTGCCGACGCGCTGCGATTACTTTCTCGCGGACCCCGCCAATCGGCAACACATGCCCGGTCAACGTCAGTTCACCGGTCATGGCCACACCTTTTTTCGGCGGCTGGTTGCGCGCCAGCGAGAGCAGGGCGCTGGCCATGGTTACGCCGGCGCTTGGGCCGTCTTTCGGTGTTGCACCTTCTGGCACGTGGAGGTGGATGAACGCTTCGTCGAAGAACTTCGCGTCGCCACCGAATTGCTTGAGGTGCGAGCTGACGTAGCTGTAGGCGATCTCGGCCGATTCCTTCATCACATCGCCTAGTTGCCCGGTGAGCTTGAAGCCGCGGTTGAGGGTGTGAATGCGCGTGGCTTCGATCGGCAAGGTTGCGCCGCCCATGCTGGTCCAGGCCAGGCCGGTGATGACCCCGGTGCCGGACAACACTTGTTCGTTGCGAAACACCGGCATGCCGAGTGAGGCTTCGAGGTCTTTGGGGCCGATCTTGATCACAGCTTTCGGTTCGTCGATCAGCTTCACCACCGCTTTGCGCACCAGTTTGCCCAGTTGTTTTTCCAACTGGCGTACCCCGGCTTCGCGGGCGTAACCGTCGATCAGGGCTTTCAGCGCGCTGTCGCTGATGGACAGGCTGGTTTTCGACACCCCGGCTTTCTCAAGCTGTTTTGGCCACAGGTGACGCTTGGCAATGGCGACCTTTTCTTCGGTGATGTAACCCGACAGGCGAATCACTTCCATCCGGTCGAGCAAGGGACCTGGGATCGAGTCCAGGGTGTTGGCGGTGCAGACGAACAGCACTTTCGACAGGTCCAGGCGCAGGTCCAGGTAATGGTCGAGGAATTCGACGTTCTGTTCCGGGTCGAGGGTTTCCAGCAGCGCCGAGGCCGGGTCGCCCTGGAAGCTTTGGCCCATCTTGTCGATTTCGTCGAGCATGATCACCGGGTTCATCACTTCAACGTCTTTCAACGCCTGGACCAGTTTGCCCGGCAGTGCGCCGATGTAGGTGCGGCGGTGGCCCTTGATCTCGGCTTCGTCGCGCATACCGCCGACGCTGAAGCGATAGAACGGTCGCCCCAGCGACTCGGCGATGGATTTGCCGACGCTGGTCTTGCCCACGCCCGGCGGGCCGACCAACAACACGATGGAGCCGGCGATCTCACCTTTGTAGGCGCCGACTGCAAGGAATTCGAGGATTCGGTCCTTGATGTCGTCGAGCCCGGCGTGGTGTTGGTCGAGGACTTTGCGCGCGTGTTTGAGGTCGAGTTTGTCCTCGCCATAAACGCCCCACGGCACCGCTGTCGCCCACTCCAGGTAGTTGCGGGTGACGGCGTATTCCGGCGAACCGGTTTCGAGGATCGACAGCTTGTTCATTTCCTCTTCGATGCGTTTCTGCGCCTGTGGCGGCAGGACCTTGCCCACCAGCCGCTGCTCGAACTGCTCGACGTCGGCGCTGCGGTCGTCCTTGGTCAGCCCCAGTTCCTGCTGGATGACCTTGAGTTGTTCCTTGAGGAAAAACTCGCGCTGGTGCTCGCCGATCTTGCGGTTCACTTCGGCAGAGATTTCTTTCTGCAAGCGCGCGACTTCGACTTCCTTGCGCAGCATCGGCAGGACTTTTTCCATGCGCTTGAGCATTGGCACGCAGTCGAGCACTTCTTGCAGCTCGCTGCCGGTGGCCGAGGTCAGGGCGGCGGCGAAGTCGGTCAGTGGCGACGGATCGTTGGGGCTGAAGCGGTTGAGGTAGTTTTTCAGCTCTTCGCTGTACAGCGGGTTGAGCGGCAGCAGTTCCTTGATCGCGTTGATCAGCGCCATGCCGTAGGCCTTGACCTCATCGGTCGGCTCGCTTGGCTGGTGCGGGTATTCGACTTCCACCAGGTACGGTGGGCGATGGTGCTTGAGCCAGGTCTTGAGGCGTACGCGGGTCAGGCCCTGGGCGACGAATTGCAGTTTGCCGTTTTCGCGGCTGGCGTGATGGATCTTCACCAGGGTGCCGTAAAGCGGCAGGGCGGAGGTGTCGAAGTGCCGTGGGTCTTCCTGCGGGGTGTCCATGAAGAACAGCGCGAGCGAGTGATGTTCGGACTTGGCGACCAGGTCGAGGGTTTCGGCCCAGGGTTCTTCGTTGACGATCACCGGCAGTACTTGCGCGGGGAAGAACGGGCGGTTGTGAATCGGGATGATGTAGACCTTGTCCGGCAGGTTCTGGCCGGGCAGGGCCAGGCCTTTGCCTGATGAGGTGGGGTGTTCGGCGTGTTCGGGGTCGGCGTAGTCGCTCGGGTTATCCGGGAATTCTTGCTGGTCGCTCATGGGGCACCTGCGCAATGGGGTATGAGGGATAGATGGGGCAGGTGGTGGGTGGTTTCAATGGGGGGCGGTTGTTAGCGGGTGTTTCATAGAGTGTATTCACCCAACTATTGTAGGAGCCGAGCTTGCTCGCGATGGCGGCCTGACAGCCGGCCAACCTCTTGCTGATGTACACAGTTCAACTGTGGGAGCTGGCTTGCCTGCGATGGCGGCCTGACAGCTGGCCTATCTCCCGCAGATGTACCCCAATCAAAAGTGTGGGAGCTGGCTTGCCTGCGATGGCGGCCTGACAGCCGGCCCATCTCCCGCAGATGTACACCAATCAAAAGTGTGGGAGCTGGCTTGCCTGCGATGGCGGCCTGACAGCCGACCAATCTCTTGCAGATGTACATATCCATTCCTGCGGTAACGGCCGCTTAGGGTTTCGCCTGACGGCGACTCACTTTTTTTACAAGCGCCTAAAAAAAGTAAGCAAAAAAACGCTCGCCCCAAGCGTACGGCACCTCGCTTAGGCTCGGCGTTCCCTCGCTACGGTATTCATCAGGGGGCATCGCCTACGGTCTGCTTCGCGACGACCTCCTCTCGATGTGTCCGGCTGCGCCGTACGGCGCTGCGCGCCCACCCCCTGATGAACACCTGCGCTCGGCCTTCCGATAGGGGCGGGTGGATCAAGATCAACAGCACGGCGGCCTGACAGCCGGCCTGAGTGGTGGGGGGGTGTACGGGTTTAGAGGCTGATGTACATTAATTAAAATGGTGGGACGGGCCGGGCGGCCCTCCCACAGTCCGGTGTTACGGCGCCTCTGGCTGATCGAAATTATCCAGTGCCCGATTCACCAGCAGCTCCCCCAACGAGACCATCTGCTGAATCGCCAGCGCCACGTGCCGGCGCGTGCCTTCGAGCTCGAACGCCAGATCGCTGGCCAGCACATTGACCGAGGCGAGTGTTTCCGAGGCATGCGCCAGCAAGGTTTCGTTATCCAGATCAGGGATGACCGCGAAGATATTGGAGGGACGTTTGTCGGGCAGGTTGCCCTTGTCGAACGGCGGTTTCAGGTAGTGATCCAGCGCCCGTTCTGCGGCGTCGTGGAGTTTTTTCGAGTCGGTGGAGGCGTAAGGGGAAGTGCTTGGGGTTTCAGGGGAATCGGGAGTGACTTTGTGCATGGTGACGCTCCTATGTGCACCTGGAGTGTGTTCGGACGGTCAAACCCGGTCGCTGAATGGGCAGCGACCGCCAAAGACTAGTGATGCGGCTTCCCACCGACAACCTGAAAACCATGTCGGAAGCTTCTCTGAGTCCTACTCATTGGATAAACACACAACCTGTGGCGAGGGGGCTTGCCCCCGCTCGAGTGCGAAGCGCTCGCAAACCCAGCGAACCGGGTGTGTCTGACAAAACCCGATTGCAGGTTTTGGGGCCGCTTCGCAGCCCAGCGGGGGCAAGCCCCCTCGCCACAGTACGGTGTTGCATCAGATATCTGTGGGCTACAAAAAAGGCGACTACCGTGAGGTAGTCGCCTTCGTTTTAACTGCGGTTAACGCTTATTCCGACAGTTTGTAAGCGATCACATAGTCGCCCATTTTGGTGCCCAGCGAACCGTGGCCGCCAACGACCAGCAGCACGTACTGTTTGCCGTCCTTGCCGGTGTAGGTCATTGGTGTGGCTTGGCCGCCGGCCGGTAGGCGCGACTTCCACAGTTCCTTGCCGTTGTTGACGTCATAGGCACGCAGGTACTGGTCCAGGGTGCCGCTGAGGAAGCCGACGCCGCCGGCAGTGACGATCGAGCCGCCCATGCTTGGCACGCCGATTGGCAGGCCGATAGGCAGTGGCGAGCTGTCGCGGCTGGTGCCGTTTTTGCGTTTCCACACCACTTTGTTGGTGGTCAGGTCGATACCGGCGACGTAGCCCCAGGCTGGAGCCTGGCACGGTACGCCGAATGGCGACATGAACGGGTGCATGGTCACCGCGTACGGTGCGCCGGTGTTGGGTTGGACGCCCGAGGTCTCGCTCTCGCGCTTGCTCCCGGCAGCCACTTCAGCCTGCGGGATCAGTTTGGAGACGAATGCCATGTAGTTCGGGCTGGTGAACAGCATCTGGCGAACCGGGTCGAGCGACACGCTGCCCCAGTTGAACACACCAACGTTACCCGGATAGATCAAGCTGCCCTGCAACGACGGCGGGGTGTACTGGCCTTCGTAGCGCAGTTGCTTGAACTGGATGCGGCAGAGCATCTGGTCGAACGGGCTGGCGCCCCACATGGCCTTCTCGGTCAGATCCGGAGCGAGCAGGTTGAGGTCCGAGCGAGCCTGGGTCGGCGCGGTATGGTCGCCGGTGACTGCGCCTTGCGGCGCCGGCACTTCGCGAATCGGCACGATCGGTGTGCCGTTGCGACGGTCGAGCACATACAGGCTGCCCTGCTTGGTCGGTGCGATCAGCGCCGGCTTGATGCCGTCGGCGGTTTTCATGTCGAGCAGGGTCGGCTGGCTGCCGACGTCCATGTCCCACAGGTCGTGGTGGGTGAACTGGAAGTTCCAGCGCACTTTGCCGGTCGCCAGGTCCAGGGCCACCATGCCGGCGCTGAATTTCTCTGCGCCCGGCGTGCGGTCGGCACCCCACTGGTCAGGCATCTGGTTGCCCAGCGGCAGGTAGACCATGCCCAGTTTCTCGTCGACGCTGGCCAGCGACCACATGTTCGGCGAATTGCGGGTGTAGGTCTTGCCCGGTGCCAAAGGCTCGGTCGCTTCAGGGTTGCCGCTGTCCCAGTTCCAGACCAGGTGACCGTCGCGGATGTCGAAGGCGCGGATTACGCCCGACGGCTCGTTGGTCGATTCGTTGTCGGTGACGTGGCCGCCCATGATCACCAGATCACGGGTGATCGCTGCCGGCGAGGTCGCGTAGTAGCCACCGGGGGTGAACGGACCAATACCTTGGGTCAGGTCAACCACGCCGTGATCGCCGAAGCCTTCGCAGACTTTGCCGGTGTCGGCGTTCAGGGCGATCAGGCGAGCATCGGCGGTAGGCAGGTAGAGGCGACGCGGGCAGGCTTGCGCAACCGCTTTGCCAGCTTCGGAGATGACCGCGCTCGACGCGTTGTCAGCCTTGGCGTAGGCGTTCTCGTCGTAGTAGGAAACGCCACGGCAGGTCATGTGGGCGAAGCCCTTGAAGCCCACCGGGCTCTTGATCTGCGGGTCGAAGCGCCAGATTTCCTTGCCGGTGTCCGGGTCCAGCGCCAGCACCTTGCTGTGGGCGGTGCAGGCATAGAGCATGCCGTTGACCTTCAGCGGGGTGTTTTCGTTGGTCAGCTCCACCGGGTCATCGGCGGTCGGCAGATCGCCGGTGCGGATGCGCCAGGCTTCCTGCAGCTTGCCGACGTTGGCCGGGGTGATCTGCTTCAGCGGCGAGTAGCGGTCGCCGAATTCGGTACGGCCATAGGCCTGCCACTCGCCTTCGGGCATTGCTGGCGCGGTGCTGGTCATGTCGGCAGTGTCGCGGCCCAACTCGCCCATGATCTCACCCGGGTGGGTGAATTGGCTGGCAACGGCGGTGGCGCCGGCCAGGACCACTGCCACGCTCAGCGCGGCAGTGCCCAGCGGCGCGGCGCCATCACGCAGCAGCGGACGGCGGAACCACGGCAACAGCAGGACTACGCCAAGGGCGAACCACAGCGACAGACGTGGCACCAGTTGCCACCAGTCGAGGCCGATTTCCCACAGCGCCCACACCGTACTGGCGAACAGCACCACGGCGTACAGGCCCAGCGCCGCACGGCGGGCAGCCAGCAGCAAAATCCCGGTCAGCACCAGGCCGATACCGGCCAGCAGGTAATACAGCGAGCCGCCGAGCATGCTCAGCTTGATCCCCCCGGCCAGCAAGGCCAGGCCCATTAGCAGAAGCACGATACCGAGCAGGCTCGGTAGCAGACGGCTTCGACTCAAAGCACCATCAGTGCTCATAGTGTGGTTCTCCGTGACGTTTAAGTAGTCCCGCGCCTGTTCACTGTAGATGACGATCAGGCGCAAGCAGGTTTCAGTACAAAAAGCTCAGTGATGCATTCCTTGTGGGAGCGGGCTTGCTCGCGAAAGCGATGGGTCAGTCAACATTGATGTCGAAGCTGACGGCCCCTTCGCGAGCAAGCCCGCTCCCACAGGGTTTGTAGCGTTGGTTAGAACGACGACTGGATTTTGATCCCGCCGATCAGCGCGTCATCGACCTCATTCACGCCACCGGGATGGCGGATGTATTGCAGGTTCGGGCGTACGGTCAGCCAGTTGGTTACATGCACGCCGTAATAGAGTTCGGCGCTGTATTCGGTGTCTTGCGGCGGCAGGTAGGACGGGTCGTTGAAGTCGAAGACCGCATGCGCCTGGTTGATCGCCTCGGCGTTTTTGCGGAAGGCCGGGTTGACGTGAACCCGGGCCATGGCGAAGCCGATGTCGTCTTTGCTGCGGGCATCGAACAGGCCTTTGTAGACGACACCGGCCTGGACATAGTTGTCGACGGCGTTGGTCTTTTTGTCGTGCATCGTGCCGTTGGCAAACACACTCAAGCCTCGCGAGTTATCGCTGGCGCGGCTGGTCAGTTGCTGCTGCACGCCCAGCCAGACGCCGTGCTTGCTCGATGCGCTGCGGTAGGGCTGACCACTCAGGGCTGCGGGTTGGCCGTTGCTGTCCTTGTAGACGTCGGTGGCCTTGGCGCTGCTGTAGTAGTAACCGGCGCGGTATTCGCCCGGCAGGCCATTGAGCTTCGGTGTCCACACCAGCTCCACCGGCAGCACCGTGCCTTGGGTGCCGCTGCCGCTGAGCTTGAAGCCATTGTCGCGATCCAGGTTCGACGGGTTCTGCTCGTACGCACCGATTTGGGCGTAGAGCTCGGGCGTCAGGTGATATTTGACCCGCAGCGCCCATTGGCTGACCGGCCAGTTGTACCAGATGCCACCGGCCCAGTTGCCGACCTGGGAGCCGCAGAACGCCAGGTTCTGGAAGTCGCAGGGGAAGCTGTTGAAGTCTTCGCCTTCGCCAAAACGGCCGGCCTTGATGTCGAGTTTCTGATCGAAGAATTTCTGCTGATACCACATCTGCGTCAGCCGGGTGGTCTGACCACGGCCCCAGACTTCCTGGGCCGAGGTGAAGCCGCCGACACGCGGATCATTGACCCGGTCGTTGCTGATGTTGTTGCCGTTGCGTTCGGTGATGGTCAGCTGAAATTCAGCGTCGTGCCAGCCGAGGATCTTTTGCAGGTCCAGGTGCGTGCCGAGGCCGAACTGGTCGCTGTAGCGCGCGGTGCGGTCGTGGTCGTAGCCGCCGTGCAGGTTGCTGCCCATCTCGCCGGTGTAGTCGAGCTTGAAGTCGTAGCCTTTTTCCGCAAGTTCGGTCCGTGTGCCGTTCCAGTCGCCGAGCATCCACGGTGAGTCGCTATCGAATGCAGGGGCAGCTTGAGTGCAAGTGGCAAGGCCGAGGGCGCTGAGCCCACCGATCAGGCTTATGGCTTTTCGAGCAGCAATAGTGGGGCGGACAGCGCTGTCTCGCAAAGTCTGAATGTCAGGCATAGAGAAGGAATTCTTGGTCTTTTAGGGGAAGAGAGCTGAACGCCGCGAGGGGAAATCGGGCAGGTGAAGCGATTCAGCTTTTAGGCCTGCAAGGATAATGATCTGTAACAAAGAGAGAAAGGGCTTTTCTTGACATGGATCATTTCGGATTTGGTAACAGTGTGCGGTCATCCTTGAAAAGATCGCAGCCTGTGGCAGCTCCACATCGGAAGGTGAACACCCGCAGGCTGCGAACTTTCAGAGTTCACCTACATTTAACCGATAGCGCACAGAGTCCTTCCACCGCAGGACACCCTCGGCTAAGGTGCGCGGCTTCCTCTACTTTCTTCGTTCAAAGGCCCTGCATGACCGAACAGAACACCAACCCGCTGCACGGCGTGACCCTGGAGCAGATCCTTAACACGCTGGTTCAACACTACGAATGGTCAGGGCTGGCCGAGCGCATCGACATTCGCTGCTTCAAGAGCGATCCGAGTATCAAGTCGAGCCTGACCTTCCTGCGCAAAACCCCGTGGGCCCGTGAGAAAGTCGAAAAACTCTACGTGAAGTTGATGCGCACCAAACGTCCGCTCTAAGGAATATAGATGCCCGCCGAGCCGACTCGACTGTCGCCCGTCATGAGCCGTTTTGCCCAATCGGCCGCCGTGCTGGGCTGGCTGGGATTGAGCATTCAGCTGTACCTGGTGTTTTACGGCCGCTGGAGTGTCAGCGCCAGCCAGCTGGGTGGGCTGGTGAGTTACTTCAGTTACTTTACGGTCCTGACCAATACGCTGGTGGCGACGGTGCTGACCTGCGCGGTGACTTCACGCGAGTCGAAGGGCCGTACGTTTTTTTTACAGCCGTGGGTCAGCAGCGGGATTGCCGTGAGCATTACCCTGGTCGGCCTGGCGTACAGCCTGTTGTTGCGGCATTTGTGGCATCCGCAGGGCTGGCAGTTCATCGCCGACGAGTTGTTGCATGACATCATGCCGCTGCTGTTTCTGTTCTATTGGTGGCGGTGCGTACCCAAGGGCACCTTGCGCCTTGGGCACATCGGTTTGTGGGCGATTTACCCGGTGCTGTATTTCGCTTTTACCTTGCTGCGCGGGCACTCGCTGGGGCTTTACCCGTATCCCTTCATTGATGTCGAAAAACTCGGTTATCCCCAGGTGTTCATCAATGCCAGCGGGATATTGCTGGGGTTTGTGCTGATTGCGCTGGTGGTGGTCGGGCTGGATCGGTGGCGCGGGACGGCGGCAGGCCGAGTGGGCATAGATTCAAAGTGAACATCAAATGTGGTGAGGGGGCTTGCCCCCGTTGGGTTGCGAAGCGACCCCCAAACCATTCACTCGGGTTGTATCAGGCAGACCATATTGGTTGAATTACGACGGCTTCGCCGCCGAACGGGGGCAAGCCCCCTCGCCACAGGTGTGCGTCGTTTACTCTTCGTCGCTGTCGTCGAGTTTCCAGTAGCCCACGGCTTTCACCTGGTCCTGACTCAAACCCTTCTCGTCCAGCAGCACGCGGCGGATCTGTCGTGAGACTTTGGACTCTGTCGCGATCCACGCATACAACTCGCCGCTCGGCATTGGCAGGTGTTTATTGCTGGGGTTTGTGCTGATTGCGCTGGATCGGTGGCGCGGGACTGCGGCAGGCCGAGTGGGCATAGATTCAAAGTGAATATCAAATGTGGTGAGGGGGCTTGCCCCCGTTGGGTTGCGAAGCGACCCCCAAACCATTCACCCGGGTTGTATCAGGCAGACCATATTGGTTGAATTACGACGGCTTCGCCGCCGAACGGGAGCAAGCCCCCTCGCCACAGGTGTCCGTCATTACTCTTCGTCGCTGTCGTCGAGTTTCCAGTAGCCCACGGCTTTCACCTGGTCCTGACTCAAACCCTTCTCGTCCAGCAGCACCCGGCGGATCTGTCGTGAGGCTTTGGACTCTGTCGCGATCCACGCATACAACTCGCCGCTCGGCATTGGCAGGTGTTTATTGCTGGGGTTTGTGCTGATTGCGCTGGATCGGTGGCGCGGGACGGCGGCAGGCCGAGTGGGCATAGATTCAAAGTGAACATCAAATGTGGTGAGGGGGCTTGCCCCCGTTGGGTTGCGAAGCGACCCCCAAACCATTCACTCGGGTTGTATCAGGCAGACCATATTGGTTGAATTACGACGGCTTCGCCGCCGAACGGGGGCAAGCCCCCTCGCCACAGGTGTTTGTCGCTTACTCTTCGTCGCTGTCGTCGAGTTTCCAGTAGCCGACGGCTTTCACCTGGTCCTGACTCAAGCCCTTCTCGTCCAGCAGCACGCGGCGGATCTGTCGTGAGACTTTGGACTCTGTCGCGATCCACGCATACAACTCGCCGCTTGGCATTGGCAGTTGTTGCACGGTGCTCAGCAGGTGGTTTTTACCGGCTTCGCGCAAGACCCAGATCACCTTGACCTCTGCCTGGCTTTCGAGGACTTGCTGTTCGGCACCGTTCTCGATTTCCACCACCACCAGCGCGCGACGGTTGGCCGCCAGGCCTTCGAGGCGGCGGGCGATGGCGGGCAGGGCGGTCTCGTCGCCGATCAACAGATAACTGTCGAAGATGTCCGGCACGACCATCGAACCCCGTGGCCCACCGATGTGCAGAAACTGGCCGGGTGTGGCCTGAGCCGCCCAGGTCGCGGCGGGGCCATCGCCGTGCAATACAAAGTCGATGTCCAGTTCCAGCGTGTCCAAATCGTAACGACGGGGCGTGTAGTCACGCATCGCCGGCAATGGCCCGTTGTCCTTGCCGGCGCCCAGCACCAGGGTTTCCAGCGCAGCGAGTTCCGCGGCGGTTTGCGGGAAAAACAGCTTTACGTGGTCGTCGGTTCCGAGGCTGACGAAGCCGGCCAGTTCCGCTCCGCCGAGGGTGATCCGGCGCATGCGCGGGGTCAGGTCGACCACCCGCAGCACTTCCAGGCGACGGCGTTTGAGTTCGTGGCTGACGCGGTGAATGGTTTGCACAATGACTTCAGTCATTCGGCCTTCTCCTGAACAGATTGAACGACAGGGCCATCGACGATGGCTTTGGCGGTGTTGTTGAGCAGGTCACGCACTCGCAGGATTTCTTCCGGGCTCCAGCGGCCGTGATGCATTTGCAAGGCATGCCGCAGGTTGTGCACCGCTTCGTGGATCTCGGCCGGGCGGTCTTGCCCGCGCAACGAACGTTTGCTGACCTCGATGCGCATGCGCACGCCGTCCAGCGCAATCGCTTGCTCGCTTAATGACAGACGACCGGCGTCGGTGATGCTGTAGCGTTTTTTTCCACCCTCGGCATCGCCGAGGATCATTTCGCTTTCTTCAAGGAAGGTCAGGGTCGGGTAGATCACGCCGGGGCTGGGGCTGTAGGCGCCATCGAACATGCTTTCGATCTGGCGGATCAGGTCATAACCATGGCACGGCTGCTCGGCGATCAGCGCCAGCAACAGCAGTTTCAGATCGCCGGGGGCGAAAACCCGGGGGCCGCGTCCACCGCGTTCGCGGCCGGGGGCAGGGCGTTTTTCGAAGCCGTCGCGGCCGTCTGTGTGCTCGCGGTGGGAATGATGGTCTCTCATTTTTTCGTCTTCTCTCGTCGTGTTTAGATACAACTTAAGATATATCTTATGGCTTGCGCAAGCGTTCTGGACCAACGGTCGCCATCCTGTCGGCCTTGGGCGGCGCTTAAAGAGCACGGGCAATGAATGATGAGTTGATTGCTTTTCTAGAGTAATTAAACTAATTATAAAGTTAATCTGCTGATCGTTAACCGAGCGTCGGAAGTTAAGTAGTACCGGTCTTACAGAAGTTGGGTTGGTTCTTGTCTGTGTGCTTTTTTAGTTAGAGCTGTGTGTAGTATTTCTCTGAGAGTAAAGAAGTGCTGTTAGTACTTTTTTGACTTTTATCCTGCTGCTCGAAAGTCGTTGTTACTACCTGAGCTTAGGAAGTTGCGTACTTACTTTCTCAACGGATTTGGCGATCATTCTCCGGCGTCGAAAGTTAAGAGAAATCGCCATCGTTGTATTGAGTGGTATTCGCATTTCAAGACTTTTCTCGGCCCAATCCTTTGAAATAAACAGGTACTTAATAATGTTCAAGAAGTTTGCAGTCGCCGTTCCGATGACCCTCCTGGCCCTCAGCTCTTCGATGGCGTTCGCTGCGGAACAAGCGCGTTCGTCCATCAACATCAGCGCTTTTATCCCTACCGAAGTATTCCACGCCCAGCCAGTGAATCCTGACTTCGGTAAAGATGAAAAAATGTCCTACGACTTGATAAGCGAGCGCTTGAGCCCGCTCCGTGCGGCTTACGATATCCGCCACACCCTCGGTTCGGTCCATGCGTATGTGGAAGGTGGTCCGCAACCCCTGTACAACGGCAACAACAACATCCCGATGACCTACACCTTCAACGGCGTAGTCTTGGGCGGTCTTCCTAAAGAAGTGGTCGGCGATACCGAATCCAACGCGGGCATGCGGGCTGATCTGGTGATTACCGCCTCCGCGCCTGTCAGCTTTCAGAAAGGTCTTTACACGGCCAATCCAGTCGTGATCTTCGATGCCGTTCCGCGCATCTAAGTCAGCCATGACTTAAGGCTCGGCCTTATTCGTTAACACTTACCGGTCGATGGGTAATCACTGCCTGTCGATCGGGTTTCAACGCACTTATCTTCAGAGTATTTCGTTCATGTTCCCGATGACTCCCATCGCGACGGCGCTTGCCCTATGTTTTTGTGCAACCGCCCTGGCCGCGCCAGCGGACAACGGCCACACACCTCGAAGTTTGCTTGCGCAAGCCAAGGGTTTACCGAGCGAGTTCGAAGAGCACTTCTTTGATGTGCCGCTGGCGGTGCGCGTGGAACTTGATCAACAGTTTCTCGGTGAGGCGATGGTCGTGTTGACCCGCGACGATCGAATCACCCTGGTTGACTTCAATGATGTCGGCGACAGCACAATCAAGCCCAGCGAACGCGACACCTGGGCCCACTATCTGAAACAAGGCGTGGCGCTGGGCGCCTGCCAAACCAACTGCCCCGAACAACTGTTGGCCGTGCACTACAGCCTCGAAAACTCGCTGGTGTCGATTCTCACGGAGAATGCCGAACGGGACGATCAAGTGCAGCAGTATTACAACCTGCCCGAAGGCGGCAGCACTGGCTTGATCGTGCGCAACCAGTTGAACCTCAATGGTGGCCAGAACCAGGACCTCGGGGGTCGTTACGGTCTGGAAGCCAGTAGCAGCCTGGGCAACTGGACCCAAGCGGTCAATATGCAGCTGTCGCGCCTGGGCGGTGTCGACAACCAGACCTTTTACGCGGTGCATGAGCTTTTCACCCAGCGTGAATTGCAGGGCAACTTTCTGCGCCTGGGCTATTTCACGCCCACCTCCGAAGGCCTGACCCGTCAGCCGCGTACGTTTGGCGCGAGCCCCGATGTCGCATTGGGCGTCATGTATGGCAGCTCCGACAGCCTGGCCATCAATAATCCGAAACCGGCGGTTTATCCGATCTATGTCACGGCCAATCGACTGGGCTCTGTGGAAATTTACCGTGACGGATTGCTGATCAACACTCAGGCAGTCCCGGCAGGGTTGCAGACCCTCGATACGCGTCCGCTGCCCGGCGGGATTTATGAAGTGGAAGTGCGCCTGATCGAAGACGGCCAGATCACCTCCAGCACGCTGGAGCTGGTCTACAAGCCGAGCAATTGGCGCAATCATGACGAGCGCTGGCGCTACAACCTGTTCGCCGGTCGCGAATCCAAATTGCTCAGCAACTGGGAACAGCAGGCCGCTGGCGACATGACCGCCGGTGCCGCATTCAACTTCCTGTGGCACCCGCGTGTGATCCTCGGCCTGACAGGGCGGCAGGTGCGCGACTCGCTGCAATATGGCACGTCGGTTGACTGGACGATCGTCAACAACGCCAGCCTTTTCGCCAACGTCTACAGAACCGAAGACTACGGCACCGGCCTCGATGTGCAGGGACTGTATTCCTATGGCAGCGGCAGCCTCGTCGCCAGCCATAACCGCAGCTGGCTCGACACCACTCGGCTATATGACACCCTGCCGGACGGCACGCGCGTGCGGCAGCGCAACCTCTTTATCGGTCAGACCAGCAACTCTTCCTTATCGTTGAATCATCGACTCACCAGTAAAAGTTCGGTCAATGCCCGGGTGTCCCACAGCGAGGGCAACACCGAAGGCGTCGGCCTGGATCTGGGATGGAACCAACGCACTCAACTGTTCGGCAGCGATGCCAACTGGCGCCTGTCGTTGTTCGACCGTCCGGGCAGTTTCAGCTCGGGCAATGACCGCAATCGCGGCCTCGACCTGAGTGTGAACATCGCGCTGGGCGGCCCGGGAGAGCAGTGGTCCGGCAGCATCGGCACCCGCACCGATCGCGATGGTGGGCGCGATAACAATGCCTCGCTGACCTACCGCAAAGACTTGCAGGATCACCTGTTGCAGAGCGTCTCGGCCACGGCGATCACCGACACCTATGGCATCGGTTTGAACGCGATGGCGTCGATGCAATCGGACCTGGTCAACGGTGACGGGTTTATCCAGCGCTCGTCGTTCAACAACGACCTCACCGGCGGTTTGAACCTGGACAGCACCGTGGCCGTTGGCGGAAAAAAAATGGTCATGACCAGCCAATACCACCGCAGTGGTGCGGGCATGATCATCGATGTCGAATCGGACATCGACGGCATTACCCTGCGCGCCGACGATTTGAGCGGTGGCAGTGCGGTGCTCAAACCGGGGCGCAATTTTGTGCCGATCACGGCTTACAAAAGCAGCTCGGTCAGTTTTGATTTCGAGGGCACCGACGTCCCCGCCGCGACCATTCAACCGGCCCGTTCCAGCTATCACCTGAACAAGGGCGGCGTGGGCTATCGGCAGATTCGCGTGATGCAAACCCTCACCGTGCTCGGTCGCCTGATCGACCCCCAGGGCAATCCACTCAAGGGCCATCACATCATCAACCACGCCAGCCGTGGGGTCAGCGAAGTGGACGGTTTCTTCTCGATGGAAATGAACGCCGGTTCACCGACCCTCGAAGTGCGTCATGGCAATCAGTTGCTGTGTCAGTTCCGGCTGGACCCGAGCCGTGGGCGAACTGAAAACAATGTGTTGATGATCGGGGATTTGCGCTGCACGCCGGACACGCTGGCGGACGTTGGCGATGCCGTGCAGAGCGCCGGTTGATGAAGGCCGCTCAATGTCTGGAGTTCACAAAATGATGAGTTTATTGACTGTGCCATGGCGCACGGCAAGAACGTGTTTCATCGCGGCCTGCCTGGTTGTCACGCCGTTGCAGGCGGGAGCGGTGGTTAAACAGATCACTGCCACTTTCAACCCAGACCCGAGCAATCCGCAGAAAAACGAATTCAGGAATACGACGCGTAATGAAGGATTCTGCATTAGTCAATCAGCCACCTGTAAGGCTCACAATATTTTCAGTCTGCGCTCACATATGGCAGGTGTTGAGTCCATCGCCCCCATCCAGCCCAACCATCCAGACGTACGACAGGGCGCGATGATCAAGACGCCAGCCGCGTGGCGTTCATTAATGGTCACCAACCGTGAAACGGGCGAAGTGACCACAGTAGAAGTTCGTATTGCAGGGATGGGCGCTGTTTATCATCTTAGCGACGATGTGAGGGAGATCACGGGCGAGTCGAATTTGTTCTTTTCCCATCGGGTGTTGTGGGCAACCGATCATTGGCAACTTGCGCCCAGTCCCTGCATGGCAATCGGACCTATTAGCCATCACGGCTTCACGGGCTTCGAATTTTTCTGGCTGACCCCTACAGAAGCGGTGTGTGCCAAACAGGCCAAATTTCTTATTCCCGGTTTCAGTTATCGGTATCTGGATTTCACCTACGAACTGCGTACGCCGGATCCGCTGAAGATGTCCTCGGGTGTCTACCAGGGCACGCAGGTCTACACCATTGGTCCCGGTGGCGACTTCGATCTGGGGGATGTCGTCGTGGCGTCGGACAACATCATTCAGCTCGACTTCACCCTGACAGTCGAACACACCCTCAAAGTCGAGATTCCGCCGGGCGGCAACCGGATTGAACTGGTGCCGCAAGGTGGCTGGCAAGCCTGGTTGCAACAGGGCCGCAAACCCACGCGTCTGTCCCGCGACCAGACTTTCAATATCACGGCCAGTTCGCGCTTCAAGATGAATCTGGAGTGTGAATACACCCAGGATGGCAAGACCTGTTCATTGCGAGAGCCGGTGACCGGTCATGTCGTACCGCTGAACGTCAGCGTCAGTCTTCCCCATGGCTTGACCGATGCGGGCGGACAGTCTGTCAGTCGTCGGCAGTTACTGCGTGATGGCAGTACTACCAAAATGTTCCAGCCGGGTTTTTATGTCGACCGTAAACCGGGAACCCTGCATTTCGAGATTCCTTCAAGCGAAGTGGCAGAGATGATTCGTCCCGGATCACAACGGCAGTACTCGGGAAGCGTGACGGTTATCTGGGATTCAGAAGTTTAGTGCGTCGCGCCATTGCAGCATTCATTCAACGAGGGACAGGACGATGAAACACCTGGTGGCATTATTTGGTTTTTGCTTATTTACCCAAACGGCTCATGCCGGCCCGAGCATCAATGTCGGGACGGTGTATGACTATCTGGACGGGGACAAAAGTACTTACTTGAAACGCGTGTTCAACGGGGGTGACAGCACCGCGTTCGTCAAGGTCAATATTCTCGAAATTATTTATGACGCCGATGGCAGCGCACGGGAAGAGCCGCTCAAAACCCAGGCCGACGCCACCGCGCGTGATGGTTTGATGGCCAGCCCGGCCCGATTGATCGTGCCGGCCAATGGCATGCAGGGCACGCGCCTGTTGTATATGGGCGAGCGTGAGAAAGAACGGTATTTCCGGGTGCGTTTCGTACCGGTGGTTCCGGAGAAGGAAGACGAGTTCGCCGTCTCCAGCGAAGAACGTGAAGATTACAAGAAAGGCCTGTCCGCCGGGGTCAATGTGCTGGCCGGGTACGGCACGGTATTTTTCGTGCGCCCCAAGGAAACCCGCTTCGACAGCGCGATCGAGAACGACGCGCGCAACTACCGGATTCGCAACAACGGCAACAGCGTGGTGGTGATCGATGAGTTCAAGGACTGCGCGGTGAAAAACGAGCAGGACTGCCAGCCGACGACCAAGCATCACATCCTCGGGGGCCGGACCTTTCAGTTCGAGAAACAGGCCGGTCGCGAATACCGCTTCACTCTGGTTGAAGGCGAGAACAGCAAAACACTCGACGTGAAGGGATAACGCCATGTTCAAGAAACCGTTCCTGGTGTTTTCGTCCGCCGCTTTCGTCTTGGCCAGTGCTTCGGCCTTCGCCGCTCGGGAGGTTCATCAGTTTGAAGTGTCGGTCTCTGTTCCTTCCCTGGGGTTTTATGTGATTCCCGCTGATTCAGGCTGGATTCATCAGGAGCAACAACTGCCTTGGAACCTGTCGGCCTCGAAGCTGGGCAGTTTGCGCAAGTATTTCGACGTGAAGAACGAAGCGGGCTCGATCAACGCGCGGCTTGAAGGCCGGCCGTATCTGTCGAACGGCACCGATGCGCATGACATTAACTTGCGCGTGTCGTTTAACGGAAAGTTGTTGAGCGAGCAGGAGAGCAGCGAAGTGGTTTCTTTGACTGACGCCGCTCTCGGCAAACGCGTATTGCTCGAAGTAGTGCCGATGCCACCCACCGATGGGGTGTACAAGCCCGGCAATTATTTTGGCAGCGTCAACATGATTTTCAATGCGGTGTTGGCGGGTGCTTGAGGCCGGACAAGATCGCCCATTGCACGAGACGATCCCGCCACGCGACCACAAGCGTTAGAACAAAAAGAAGTGCCGATACTTATGTCTTTGAGTGCAGTCCTTTAACCGTTTTTGCAGGGAGTTTGTGAGCCATGAAGGTAATAAGGGCATTGAAGCCTGCGAAGGCATCGATGGTTGCCGGTGTGTTGTTGGCAGTACTGACTACACCGGTGGTAGCGGTGACCGTGGAAATGAGCGCAATGTTCCGGCCTGATCCGGCAAAGCCGATGCAAAATGCTTTCGAAAACACCACACCACAAGGCGGTTATTGTGGCGATCATCCGTCTTTTTGCGAAAACGGGGTCTTCAGCATCGCCTTGCCGATTCGTTTCAGGTCTGTCGCGGCCATTCAGCCGTTGCATGACGAACGCCGGGGCCCCATGTTCCGGGTTCCCTCCTCCTGGAAGGAGGTTACGGTCATCAATGACAGTACCGGTGAACCCGAGACGGTTAAAATGCGCATCAACGGGATAGGGGCGGCCTATACGATCAAAGCGCCTCTTACACCCGGTGTCTGGCAGAGTGGCTGGGTATATGCTCCGCCACCCTGTGTTTATGGCGGAGTGGGTTATGGTCATGCCTTGTACTACGCTTTTTTTTGGCGAGTGCCGGCTAATGCAGGTGTTTGCTCGAAACAAGCACAGCAGCTGATTCCTGAGTCACTCCAGTTTGCCTATCAGGAGGCAAGTTTCTCCTATGAACTGGTGACACCCGATCCGCTAAAGATGTCGGCCGGCACTTACCGGGGTGTATTGAACTATACCGTCGGGCCTCATAAAGACTTCGACATGGGCGACATCTTGTTGCCCGATGATGATTTGATAACCCTTAACTTCACCCTGACGGTCGAACATACGCTCAAGGTCGAGATTCCACCGGGCGGCAATCGCGTTGAACTGGTGCCACCGGGCGGCTGGCAGGCCTGGCTGACTCAGGGGCGCAAGCCAACGCGGCTGTTCCGTGATCAGACGTTCAATATTTCGGCGTCGAGTCGTGTCAAGATGCTCGTGCAGTGCCAGATTACGGGGCTGTTCGATTGCATGATTCGTGATCCGGTTTCACAACGCGCAGCCACGGTGCAGCTCAGTGTCAGCCTGCCCAACGGCTTGACGGACGTCAGCGGGCAACCGGTCAAACGTCGTCCGTTGCACGTGGGCGAGGTGAATGCGCAAGCATTCAAACCCGGGTTTTATGTGGATCGGGCTCCAGGTGTTTTGCACTTCGAGATTGCACGCTATTACGTGGACTACATGTTGAAACCCGGCGAAGCGGCCAACTATTCCGGGAGTATCACGGTGATCTGGGACTCCGAAGTGGGATAACCGTGAGGCGTGAACCGGTTTGCCTGTAAAGCCCTGAAAGCGGGTCTGCGAGCCTTCAGGGCGGGTTACCTCTACACGGCCTTGCGCAACGCCTCGCGCGTCAACCGCCTGCTCAGCTGCTTCTCCTCGTAGCCGATGTCGTTCAACAACCTGCCATAGGCCTCATCAGTCATGTCCTCATTGGTGAGTACCACGCTGTCGTCGACGTTAAATTGCCGGGCGAGGTCCTGGACACGCTGTTTGAGTGCCCGTCGTTGAGCAATCTGCATGCCTTCGGAACGGGCCCAGGCGTGTTGAGCTTCGCGCAACTCATCCAGCAGGTCGGTCTTGTTTTCGTACAGTCGGGCATTGCGCCTGAATTCGATCGGGTAGGTGTTGCGCAGGTAATTCTCCCAGAACGGCTGTTCGAGCATGTCGTTGATCAAGCCATCGCCGGCTTCCATCGACATCACTGTGTTGAAGGCCGTGTCGAGGTTTTTTGCGCTCACGCCAGCCACTCGTCGATGCAACATGATCGCCGATTGCCACGGCAAATCGAGGCGTTGAGCCAGACCGCTTTCATAGGCGAGGTACACCTCAACCTCATCGGGATTACCCGGCCGGCTGCCGAAATCGGCACGTGCAATGTCATCCACCCGTGCGAGACGAGCGGCGCCTTTGGCCAGGTTGACCAGTCGGCTTTCAAGGGCCGCGCCTGACGTCGACAAGGCATAGGCTTCGGACGCGAGCACCTTGATGCCCATATGGTTGAACACCTGTGCCCCTGCATCAGCGCAGGTGGTAGGCGCTGTCGCCATCTCGAACAGTTCCTTGCGCAACTCGCTGTCCAGGTCGATGGCCTCGATCATTCGCCATACCCGGCTGCTGAGCTGTTTGCGCCATTCATCGCCGGCCCGGTAATCGGCCGAGCGGGTCTGCTTCTGGATCAGCGAGAAAAATCCTTCAGAACCCGGTTCGGTCATCAAGTCGTGCCAGGCTTCTTGCCGGAAGGTGCCCAGCCCGGTCGCCCTCGTGCTCCACCAATGGGAGTCGTCGGACATTGGCCAGAACTCGATGGCTTGCGCAGCCGCTGCGGAATAGGGGCGATCGGGGCTTATTCCAACCGATTTTCGATAGTCCTTGTAAGCAATGCGGATGGCATCCGGGAGGGACGTAGTGAACAGTCGCGTGCGCGCCACGATGCGGGCGTCTTCGGACCCGGCAATGACGACCGGTATTTCGGCGAGCGGGTTTTCCATCAGGTCCAGGAAAAAACCTCGCGGGCGCAGCTTCTTGAACAGGCCTTCAGGCCAGGCCGTTGCGCCGGTGTTGCTCAAACTGAGGATTTTCAGTTTAGGCATGCGTTCCACGTTCGGCAGCATTCCCAAGTGAGGATTGTCGTCGAGCCTGAGTGTTTCCATGTGGGTCAGGTTTCGCACCTGCTCGACCGCGGATGGCGTCAACGTGATGTTGTTGTCCATCAGTCTCAAGGTCCGCAGGTAGTGCATGTTGCCCACGCTTTCGGGGAGTTTCGTCAACTCGCAGCTTCGCGCACTAAATTGCCGAAGATGCGGAAAGTCTTTCAACAGGCCGGAGGAATTTACGGAGAAGTTACTGCGATCCAGGTTCAAGGTTGTGACCTGATCGAGGTAGTGTTTGATATCCGGCAGTTCTTTCCACCAGCGGTCGAGGTCAAGAACATCGAACTCTGTTGACAGATCCAGCGCATAGCCACCGTCGACGGTGATACTGCGTTCGCCGAAGACAGTGGGTTTTCTTTTAAAACAATCGACGAGCCGTTCGGAAATGTGTAGCCCGCCGCCGCGCACGAACCCTTGTCGATCCGGCCCCCACGTATCGGGTTGCCGATATCGCCAGCGATGGAGCAGCACGCGAAGATCATCCAGTTCGCGGTCCAGTCGTGTCAGTGTCTGATGCCCTTGCTCTTGCGAGCCCAGGGATCGAACAAAGGTATTGACCTCCCTGTCGTTGAAGTGGGGGTAGATGTCCTGCACCCGTTCGTCGAGCGTGGCAGCGGTGGTGGAAAAGCCGGGACCGCGCAACAGCAGCATGTCTTCATGGTCAGCCAACGGACGGATCGGCGGTGCGGCGAGCGCTGTGCGGCGTTCGGCAGGCGTCTCGGTCTTGACCATCACCCATTGCTTGAAAAATGCACCCTGGCCAGGCCGATAACCCAATTGCGTTTGTTGGTTTTCCGGCAAGGCCTTGAGCACGGCTTCGAAAAAGTCAGCGGCTTCATGCAGTTTGTGGTTTTCAGTGTCCCAGACTTCGAATCGGTTCACGTCATCCTTGACCAGTATCCGGACCGTCGACGCGTCCTGCGCACCCACACTGCCACGCAGTGGTCCGGCATCGCCGCCTTCGCGAACCTCGATGCGCAATTGCGCGAACGTATCGGTATGAATCCTGAGCGCATTCAGCACCAGGCTTTCGGTTTCGGGCACCCACTGCGCCCCATCGTGAAAGCCTTCGTACGCATGGTTGGTCCGGGCTTCGAAGGCCGCTTCACGCGCGCGGATCTTGAGGCTCAACGGTAGGCGTTGCTCCTGAGTCATGCGCACGAGGTCTGCACCCTCGCTACTGTTCAACAACGTCTGTGCCGCTCGGGACGGCAGCTCTGGAAATGCCTGGCGAATGAGCCGGACCTGCGGATCGTCGGACTCTTCTGCCCCCTGATACAGCTGATTGACGATATCGGCGTTCAGCCGATTCGCTTCGTCCGCCAGACGATTACGCAGCGCTTGCACCTGTTCGTTGTTGGCGGTTGGCCCACCGAGCACGGCTTGCAGCTGTTCTTCGCTGAGGAACTCGACAAGGTTTGGCGCAAACCGGTCGCTCAGGAGATAGGACCGACTAGTGGAAAGGGTCTGCTCGTCAGTCGCTTCGGTATTGCCGTACTGGCTGAAACGGCCCGACATATCGGGGTTTTCATAGACCCTCAGGGCTTTATCCGAAGGCCAGCCGTCCAGGTAAGTCGCCAGCGGTTCAAACCAGTAAGACGATGGGTCCAGAGACCGGCCTGTTCGAATCCGCTGAATGGTTTGCCGGGTCTGGCGCTGGATGTTCAAGCGTTTGAGGCTGTCGTCCAGTAACGGTGGCGGGGCCGTGTTGTCGACGTACATCCGACGCAAGGCAGCGTCGTCGGTACCACTGGCGATGCGAACTTGCTCCAGCTCTGCGTCGCTGAAAGCGTCCACGGAGTGGCCGAGACGACGCATCAGTGTCGGGCTTGCCCACGCGCGTGGATTTTCGCCTTCGTGGGTCCAGGCACCGAGACTGTTGTGTTTCAACTGCGGTGAATAGGTGTTGGAACGGTGTGGATGCCTGACGCGATAGCTACCCGTTTTCGGGTCTTGCTGCACGGCGTAATGTTTTTCATCCAGCGGCAGAATGTCCTGGCCTTCGTGGGAGTGGATACCCAACGCGTCAGGCCTGGAGTTGGCCGGTAACGTGTAGTCCGGCAGTTCGTAAGGTTTGAGATCGGGGTGCCACAGGCGGGGCTGGCCGTTGGGCAGTTCCACTGGTTTCATGCCTTCGATCAACGGCGAGAGCTTCAAGCGAGCGAACTGGCCAATCTGCACGCCCGCCGCAAAGGCCGCCAGCTGAATGACGTCGGTCACCACGCCTACGATATGCTCGGCGGCTTCGATCCACAGGCCTTCGGTCAGGTCCACGACAAACTCGATGACGTCGCTGGCAATCTGGTAAGCGGTGTAGGCCATCATCAATTCGCCCAGGCCCGGGACGAAGGGGATGGCGATCATCAGCGCGACGTTGAAGAGGTCCGAGACTATTTTTTTGAAATTGTCCCACCAGGCCCAACGGGCGTTGCGATCGGTGTCGGCGGTGGACACGGCAATGTGTCGGGCGTCATTGAGGATCTTGTTCAGTTTTTGCTGGTAAAGGTACTCCCAGAATTCGCCGGTGATCGGTGCGGCACTGAATTGCAGATTGGGCTTGGTGACCGGGACTTCCTGCCAGCTGGGACTCTGGTCCAGCGGTTCTTTCTGATGCCATTTCACCTCGAACAGGCGTTGTTGCAACCCGCCGAAAAAATGCCCGCGCTGTTGCTGATCGACGAACCGACTGAAGTACTGCTGGTAAGTCATTCCTGTGGACGATATGACGTCGTTGTCGCGCAGTTGGCGAGTCAGTTCATTCATGAACGCGACGGTTGACGGGTACTCTTTCAGTGGATGCTCAGGGTCCTGCGGGACGTAAGCGATCACTGGCGTAACGTCGCGGATTTTTTGTTCCGGGCGCGGTGTAATCAACACGATTCCGGTCAGGAGGCTGTCCAGGATGGACAGTTCAGCGAACTGCATCACCCGGCCTTTGCGGGTGAGGTTGCGTTGGCCATCGAGCATCATCAGGATCAGGTCGCGGGCATCGGCGTCGATGTCGCCGGTCATCACCGCCTGTTGCGCAGCCGCTTTAAAGGCGGCTTTTTCGCTCTCGACAATGTTGAGCTTCAAAAAGCCCTGTGCGAGGCCGTCACTGGGCAGCAACTGTTCTTCGAGGTATTGGGTATAGCGCGCGCCAATGTCCAGTTCGCGGCACAGGGCCTGGAACTGGGCGATGGAGATTTTGCGTTTGATCGCCAGGATGTCGAAGTGCCCGCGAGCATCGGGCTGGCTGATGAAGTCGGAGTCTGGCTCACAGGTTTCAGTACGCGCGAAGTTGTGTAAGGCGGCGTCCAGCAGCGAAACGGTTCGGGTGACTACGCCGCCGGATGTGTTGATGACATACCAAGGGCGCTCCTTGGGTAGATAGAGGTGCAAGTAAGTGGTTCTGATATTGGCATTGACGCCGAACTGTTTTATCAGTGCATGGGTGAGTAGGGGTTCTGCGAACTCATAAATATCTTGTAACTTATCAATAAACCGGTCCACCTTGTTTTGAGCGGACCAGAGTTTAAGGTTGGCCTCTTGTAACAGCGTGTGATCGAAGTCTGTGGCTGTGGTTATCCATTGCGCAGCCCGTGTTTTTGTGAGGCTAAGCTCCCGAACCCTTTGCAATGAAGTGTTCTTGAACGCGGGGTGGATCCGGCTCTTGATGAAGTCGTAATGGCGACCTTTATTATCACTTGCCTCCAGTGACTGGCGAGCAGAGATACTTCCTTGTAAGTCAGACATGCTTTTAATAAACCTTGAGTCATTATCGGGAGTATCAGCCTAACGCCCGGGGCTCAAAGTAAAAGTCTGAAATTCAACTGTTAAACAGGTGTTCGCGCGGATAAGGCATTGAAATTTACAATGCCGAAAACAACTAATTACTACCTTTCTTTAATGTTCTGCTTCATCAGCGCTGCGCTGCGCTACGTTGACAGGCAAACACAGCGTGTTGCTCCCCGGTTGCAAATACGGTGTGAGAATCGGTGCCATGCCCTTGAGTACCTGCACCGGCAACGCCGAGGTGAATTTGAAGGCTTCGGCCGAGGCGCCAGGCACGAAGGCGGTGAGGGTGCCGAAGTGATGCTCGCCAATGTAGAACACGAACGTGGCGGTGCGGTTGATCGATTTCGAGCTCAGCACCCGTCCGCCGGAGCCGAAGGCTTCAATGCGGTTGTCACCGGTGCCGGTCTTGCCGCCCATGGCCAGCGGGGTGCCGTTTGGCAGTTTGAACGTACCGGCGACCCGTTTGGCGGTACCGGCGTCGACCACTTGCGACAACGCTTCGCGCATCGCCGTCGCCACTTCGGACGGCATCACGCGTTTGCCTTTGTCCGGGTCATTGATCACCGTTGTCTCATACGGCGTGCCGGCGGCGAAATGCAGGCTGTCGATGCGCAGGGTCGGCATCCGCACGCCATCGTTGAGGATCGTCCCGATCAGCTCTGCCAGAGCCGCTGGCCGATCGCCGGAGCTGCCGATGGCGGTGGCCAGTGACGGCACCAGGTGGTCGAACGGGTAGCCGACTTTCTGCCAGCGCTGGTGAATGTCGAGGAAGGCTTCGATCTCCAGCATGGTCCGGATGCGGCTGTCGCGAGCGCTCTTGTGCCGGCTCTTGAACAGCCAGCTGTAGACTTCCTGACGCTCGAATTCACTGGCTTTGACGATCTGGCTGAACTTGGCGTCGGGGTGGTTCAGCAAGTAGCCCATCAGCCACAGATCCAGTGGGTGGACCTTGGCGATGAAGCCTTGATCGGGCAGGTCAAAGGCGCCTGGTCCGTAGGTTTTATAGAGTTTTTCCAGGCGCTCGTCCGTGAGCTTTTCGTTGATCTTGCCGGCGGTTCTGTCGATATTCTTATCGGTATTTTTGGCCGTTTTCAGGTGTGCGCGGACAAAGCTGTTGAAGCTTTCCTGACTGGCTTCAGGCAGCAGGTAACGGTGCACCGCGGCCAGACGAATCGCCGTCGGGTGCATGCTGTCGAGGAAGGTCTCGAGGCGAGCCTGGGTGTCTTTTTTCTGGTACTTCTTCCAGAAGCGCAGTAAAAACGCGGTGCCTTCGTGGTCGGCGAATTGCGCCAGATATTCCTGGCGCCGCGGGTTGTCATCGTCACTGAGCAACTGGCCGCTGCTGTTGGGCCCCGAGTAAGTGCTGTAGCGCACCAGGTCGCGCATCAGGCGAATGAACGGCAGGTTGATCGATTCGCGCAGGGCATCGCGCAGGGTCGGGCTACGGCCGTTGTCTTCCTTGCGGAAGTTGTGAAAGGTGTGCAGACCGCCACCGGTGAAAAATGACTCGCCGGGGTTGGCCGAGTACGTACGGTTGAGCGCTGCGTCGAGCATTTTCGGCAGGCTGCGGTCAGAGTTCTGGATCAGGTAGTCAACGGCCCAGCGGCTAATCACGTCCTGCTCGGGGACCGCGGTTTTTTTCAGCTCGGCCGGTGACTGGTCGCCATAACGGTCGTGCAGTTCGGAGATGATTTGCAGGTAGGAGGTCAACACCCGCAGTTTGGCGGTGG
This sequence comes from Pseudomonas sp. FW306-02-D09B, assembly GCF_058782685.1. NCBI lineage: Bacteria > Pseudomonadati > Pseudomonadota > Gammaproteobacteria > Pseudomonadales > Pseudomonadaceae > Pseudomonas > Pseudomonas sp. FW306-02-D09B. The sequence goes on along the minus strand of NZ_JBYSXY010000003.1, from coordinate 252,818 downwards.
AGCCCAGTTCCAGTTTGCTGCCTTCGTTGATGTCGAAGGGCTGATCGGTGCTGTCGGTCTGCACGCGCACCCGCGAGCCATCGGGGGTCCGCTCGAACAGGGTGAAGCTGTAACGCACCTGGGTCGTGCTGGTGGGGGTCAGCAAGTGTTCGCCAAGCAGGCCCAATTGCGCCGCGTAGGTCGGGTCGGCCAAATGCTTGAGGTACGCGGTGGCCTTGGTTTGCAGGTCGTACTGCAAGGTGCTGGTGGCCGACAGGTCAAGGCGATCGAGGTCATACAAAGGACGATTGAGCAGGGCGGCCAGCCGGCTGCGCGCCACACTGATGCCTTTGTTGGATTCAATCGGTTGAATGGTCGGCTGTTGTTGCCAGTCGCGGTAGGTCACCTTGCTGGCCAGTGCGGCAGCGGCCAGCGGGTCGTCGATCACGCCGTTTTGTGCGAGCAGGCGGATGTGGCTGTCGGTGAGTTCTGCCAGTTCGTCACGGCCATTGGCCAAGTAATGTGAAGGCCGACGCTGGGCGATCATCAGCGACAGTACCTGACGCAGGGCCAGACCGCGTTGAGACAGACTCAGCGGGTCACTGGCAACACTCGTCAGGGCTTTATTGACCTGATTGAAATCGGCGCCGTACCACACGCGCAACCCTTCGGCCATGCCATGCACTTCACCATGACCAGGCACCGCCGACAGCGGCACGCTGTTGAGGTAATCGCGCACGATATTTTGACGAGCCGTGAGGGTTTGCGGGCCATCTTGATAAGCGCGCACGCTGGCGGAAATCATCTGGCGGATTTTCTCGCTGCCCGACACCGTGAGGCCATCGGGTGAGTGGCGGTATTTTTCCAGCTGAGTGGCCAGGGTGCTACCACCAGCAGTCTGACCGGGCAGGTGCAGCAGTTTGGCGATTTGCGACCAGGCCGCCTTGCCAAAACGCGGCCAGTCCACAGCGGGGTTTGCCAGGGGTTGTTTGGGGTCGAGCAGGTCGCGGTTCTCGATGAATAGCAGGCTGTGCACCACCAGCGGCGGGATCGCGGCAAAGCTCGAATACAGCTGCTGCGGATAGTTGTACTGATACAAGGGCAGGGCGCGGCAGTCGGTAATGGATAAACCGGCCTGGATTTTTTCCGCGTAGGGCACGAAGAAGCCCTTTTCGCTGTAGTTGAACAGTTTCGGTGAGAAACGGGTTTGCGCGGAGATCATGTAGCCACGCTTGAGCAAGCGCGGCAAAAACTCACCCAGAGAACTGTAGCCCAGGCGCTTGTCGAAAGGCCCGGCACCCGGATAGAAAATTGAATCGCTGGGCCCCGGTTGCATCGAGTAACTCAGCGATGCAGCAAACTGGCTGAATTCGCGCGCCTGCAATTTCGAGGTACGCATTTCCTTGGAGGCTGCCCAACCGAGCGCAACCAGAATAATCAATAACAGCAACCAGAACAGCCGCCAGCCATAACGACGACGGCGAGGTTTTTTCGGTGAAGGCGCTTCTTCCACGTTGTCAGTTGGCACAACAGCTTCACTCGAATCGGATTGCCACAAAGCGCCCATAGTCGATTGATCCATTTACGTAGATTGATCGGACTTGTCTGAAGCTTAGTCGCTGGTTGGAACTGGTGAAAAATTTGTGAATGCAGAATTTCCGACGATCGTCTGATCGCGATCTTGTGGTGAGGGGGCTTGTCGGAACGCCGCACCGCCCCGTTCGGCTGCGCAGCAGTCGCAGATCTGTTACACACCGTGTGCCTGAAGAGCTGGGGATGCAGGTTTTGGGGCCGCTTCGCAGCCCAGCGGGGGCAAGCCCCCTCGCCACGGGTTCTGTGTTTGGTTCCGGATTCAGATGTTCACAGCCAGCTTGCATCCCAGAGCGGATAGTCTCCGATGTTTTCCACCAACCCGGCCCGCAATGGGTTGGCGACGATGTATCGGGCGAATGGGCGCAGGTCTTCACCGTCGCGTATTGCCCTGTCGTGGTAACCGCTTTGCCAGAGTGGTCCGTGCCGTCTCAGGGTTTTGTTCACTATCAGGGTGCAACGTGACTTGGTAGATCCGACCACGTGACTCAGTTGGTGATCTTGCAGTTCCAGTAACCAATGAAAGTGATCGGGCATTACTACCCAGGCCAATGAACTTACCTGGCCTTGGTCGTGAGCTCGTCGCAGTTCAGCGACAAGCAGGCGTCCTATCCGCCAATCGGAAAATATGGGTTGGCGATTGTGAATGACTGCAGTGATGAGATATGCGCGTCCAGCTTCGGAATATCGACCGAGCCGCAGGCGGTGAGAGTTTGGCTGGCTTGGCAATCCATTGCCTCCTGAATTCATCTTTGTGATTAACGCTAGCGTTCTATTGGCGGTTCCGGCTCTCTACTTGTTGCGTGAATATTCTGAATCCAAAGCAGGACTCATGTGGCGAGGGGGCTTGCCCCCGCTGGGCTGCGAAGCGGCCCCAAAACCTGCATCCCCAGCTCTTCAGACACACGGTGTGTAACAGATCTGCGACTGCTGCGCAGCCGAACGGGGCGGTGCGGCGTTCCGACAAGCCCCCTCGCCACAGGATGACCTTCAGTATTGAGTGAGGGGTGAAAGGTGCGGGCTAGAGCCATCAAGCCGGTAAATACGGCCTAGGTAGGGGCATGACGCCGCACCATTGCTGTGCAATACTCGGTGCCGCTTCGCTGGCGAGTTCAAGGCTGAATCCCAGGTAATGCCCCTCCGAAAGGACCGCTTTTGCCGAGAGTTCTGGCTGAATCTTGTCGTTTATATAGTGAAAAGCCCTGCATGGAGCTTTTTATACTGCACGCCCCGCTGATCTTGCAGGTTTTGTCCTACAAGACGTATCTACCCATGAAGTGGATCCGGTTTCAGGAGGTTCAGGCCTATCGGTCTGTACTTCGACACTCGGTGGCTATATCCAATAACAAGATGAGGTTTGTACCCTATGACCGTTGGCAATCACCTGCCCCACGGCGAGACCGCTCAGGGCGGCCCGCTCAAACGCGAACTCGGCGAACGGCATATTCGCTTGATGGCGCTCGGCGCCTGTATCGGTGTCGGTCTGTTCCTCGGTTCAGCCAAGGCCATCGAAATGGCCGGCCCGGCAATCATGCTCTCTTACATCATCGGTGGTCTGGCGATCCTGGTGATCATGCGCGCCCTTGGCGAAATGGCGGTGCACAACCCGGTCGCCGGCTCGTTCAGTCGTTACGCACAAGATTATCTCGGCCCGTTGGCGGGCTTCCTCACGGGCTGGAACTACTGGTTCTTGTGGCTGGTGACCTGCGTCGCGGAAATTACCGCGGTGGCGGTGTACATGGGCATCTGGTTCCCCGATGTGCCGCGCTGGATCTGGGCGCTGGCGGCGTTGGTGAGCATGGGCTCGATCAACCTGATCGCGGTCAAGGCCTTCGGTGAGTTCGAGTTCTGGTTCGCCCTGATCAAGATCGTCACCATTATTGCAATGGTGGTCGGCGGTGTCGGTGTGATCGCCTTCGGTTTCGGCAACGACGGCGTTGCGCTGGGGATTTCCAACCTGTGGAGCCATGGCGGCTTCATGCCCAATGGCGTGCAGGGCGTATTGATGTCCCTGCAAATGGTGATGTTCGCCTACCTGGGTGTCGAGATGATCGGCCTGACGGCTGGTGAAGCGAAGAACCCGCAGAAGACTATTCCGAATGCCATCGGCTCGGTGTTTTGGCGCATCCTGCTGTTCTACGTCGGCGCACTGTTCGTGATCTTGTCGATCTACCCGTGGAACGAAATCGGCACTCAGGGCAGTCCGTTTGTGATGACCTTCGAGCGCCTGGGCATCAAGACCGCTGCCGGCATCATCAACTTCGTGGTGATCACCGCCGCGCTGTCGTCCTGCAACGGCGGCATCTTCAGCACCGGGCGCATGCTTTATAGCCTGGCGCAGAACGGCCAGGCCCCGGCCGGTTTCGCCAAAACCTCGAACGGTGTGCCGCGTCGCGCCTTGTTGCTGTCGATCGGCGCGCTGCTGCTGGGCGTGTTGCTCAACTACCTGGTGCCGGAAAAAGTCTTTGTCTGGGTCACCGCCATCGCGACCTTCGGTGCGATCTGGACCTGGGTGATGATCCTGCTGGCGCAGCTCAAGTTCCGCAAAGGTCTGAGCCCGGCTGAACGTGCCGCTCTCAAGTACCGCATGTGGCTGTACCCGGTGAGTTCCTACCTGGCGCTGGCGTTCCTGGTGTTGGTGGTTGGCCTGATGGCCTACTTCCCGGACACCCGCGTCGCACTGTACGTGGGACCTGCATTCCTGGTGCTGCTGACGGTGCTGTTTTATGTGTTCAAGCTGCAGCCGACCGGTGTTACGCAAGCTGCGGTGCGCACGGCTTCGTAAGCGGCGAGCGCAGTAAAGAAAAAGCCCCGGTCGCAAGATCGGGGCTTTCTCGTTTCGGTTGGGACAACGCGATTTACCTGTGGCGAGCGAGCTTGCTCGCGCTGGAGTGCGTAGTACTCCCAAACCTGCGGTCTGTCAGGTAAATCGTGTTTATCTATTCTGCGGCGGCTTCGCCCCCGAGCGGGAGCACGCTCCCTCGCCACAGATGTGCGCTTTGATCATCTAAACCGCGGCCACTTGCGCCGGCCGGTTCAGCCGTTTGTTCCAATCCAGCCACGCCGCCAGTACCGCCATCAATCCCGCCCCCAACAGGGCGCTGAAAGTCTGCATGACCAACGCATCCCCGGCCAGCGAGTTGAGCATGTCCGCCAGCGGTGCCAGCAGCACGCCCAGGCAAAACACTTCCAGCGAGTAACGGCCCATGCGGCAGCTTTGCCGCGCCAGCCAGTTTTGCGTCCAGCCGCTGTTGGGCAAGAGCTTGGCGATGACGTATGCCAGCGCCAAAAAGTGCAGCAGCCGCGCCGGTGACAAGTTGGTCTTGCTGATCGGGTACAGCCATTCGCCCAGCATCCGGGGCATGAACGCGTCATGCACCGTTGGCCAATTCCACGACACTGCGATCAGCCCGGTGATCAGCAGATAGGTCGCTGCCGCAACAAACAGTGGCTGCCGGGGCAAGGTGCGGGTGTCCGGTACAGCGGGGCGCTGACCGTGAATTGCCGCTGCGCCACCGAGGATAAACAACAACTGCCAGGCCATTGGGTTGAAGAACCACACACCACCGTCGGTAGCCGCCAGGTTCCATTGAAACCAAGGCGCCAGCATGTACAGCACCACCGACAACCCGACCACGTACTCGGCCTTGCGCAGCAACATCGGTAACACCAGCGGCAGCCCGAGCAACAGCAGAATGTACAACGGCAACGGGTCCATCAGGTTGGGCTTGAAGCGCAGCAGCAACTCATCGACCAAGGCCTGTTGCGGGTTGCTGAGGAAGTATTGCAGGCCCATTTCCTGCACAAGGTCACGGGTTTCCACGTGGCTGTTGGCGAAGAACACGATGCCCATCAGCACCGCCAACAGAAAGATATGCACCACGTACAGCAACCAGGCGCGGCGCAGGATTTTTACCGTGGCCAACAGCAACCCATCGCGTCGGGCAATCTTGCCGTAGGCCAGCACCGCCGCGTAGCCCGCCAGAAACACGAAGATTTCCGCCGCATCGCTGAAACCGAAATTGCGCACCGTGAAATGGGCAAGGGGGTTGTGTGGCACGTGATCCCAGAAAATGAAGATCAGTGCCAGTCCGCGAAAGAAATCGATACGAAGGTCGCGTCCTTGGGTCATGACAACGGGCTCTTGAACAGATGTGAGTAAAGGGTGGTCCGCGGGGCAAAAGACTGTGCGCCGCACATCGGCGGCGCGCAGGGTGGCGCGATTTGGCGGCAATTGCAAAGGCCGGATATTACCGGATGTCTCAGCGGCGAACGGAGCGGGTTGGGGGCGTATCTCTGAACGTTGAAGCGCGTCTCTAAAACAGCATTTTTAGCCATTGGTCTATTTGTTGACTGGAAAATAGACAAGCGGACCAAGGGTGCCAAGCTTTCAACTGGGCAGGTGTTCAGACTGGAAACAAACGCAATGGACATGAGAGCCGCATTTCACGGTTTCCCCAGATTCGTGTCGGTTGGCCTGCTTAATACGTTGATTCACTGGTCGACGTTTTTTGTTCTGCACACCGTCATGGGATTTCGTCAGGCACCCAGTAACTTCGTGAGCTTTTGCCTGGCCGTTTCTTTTTCCTTTTATGCCAATGCGCGATACACCTTCAAACAAAGAACCAGTGTTCTACGGTATGTGCTGTTTGTCGGGTTCATGGGCGTATTAAGTTATGGCGTGGGGTATGGGGCGGATCAGTTACTGCTGCCAGGGTTGGTGACGTTGGTGGTCTTCTCGGGTATCAGCCTGGTCTGCGGTTTTTTTTACTCGAAATATTTCATCTTTCGGGGGCGTGAGCAGTGAAGATCTCGCTGATTGTTCCCGTATTCAATGAAGAACAGGCGATTAACCTGTTTTATCAGGCGGTTCGTCAGGAACTGTCGATCGCTGATTGTGACGTCGAGATCGTGTTCATCAATGACGGCAGTTCCGACCAGACGGCAGCGCAGGCCAAAGCCATCGCATTGGCGGACGAGCATGTGCTGGTGATCAATTTTTCGCGCAATTTTGGCAAGGAGCCGGCGTTATTTGCCGGGTTGGAGTACGCCACCGGCGATGCGGTGATACCGATGGATGTCGATTTGCAGGACCCGATCAATGTGATCCCCTTGTTGGTCCGGGAGTGGCAGAACGGGGCGGATGTGGTACTTGCCAAGCGCCATGATCGCACCGCCGACAGTTATATGAAGCGGCACAGCGCGGCACTGTTCTATCACCTGTTGAATCGGATCGCTTACACCCGGATAGAAGAGAACGTCGGTGATTTCCGGTTGATGGACCGCAAGGTCGTGAACGTGATTCGCACGCTCCCGGAACACCGGTTATTCATGAAGGGCATTCTCTCGTGGGCGGGGTTCAATACCGCCGTCGTCGAATACGAACGGGCCGAGCGTGTGGCGGGTACCACCAAGTTCAATCTCTGGAAACTCTGGAATCTGGCGCTGGAAGGGATTACGTCTTTTAGTACAGTGCCCTTGCAGTTGTGGACGTATGTCGGTAGCGCGATTTCCCTGTTTGCAATTCTCTACGCCATTTACATGGTGCTGGACAAGATTTTCTTCGGCAATAACGTGCCAGGTTACCCTTCGTTGATGACCGCGATTTTATTCCTGGGGGGAGTGCAACTGATCGGTATTGGCATATTGGGTGAGTATGTGGGTCGGATCTATATTGAATCGAAACACCGACCGAGGTACGTGGTGAAAGATATTGTGGGTGGCAAAGGAGTGCCGAAATGAAGGTGGCGAGTGTATTGAGCAGGGAGTTGTCCGGTCGTGAAGTGTTTGTATTTTATCTACTTGCCACTCTTATTTATGTACTCCCTCTGATACTGGTCGATTATTACTATATAGATGATAACTGGCGCTCCTTGGCGGCCGGTACTGGCTGGGCGGGACAGGGACGGTTACTGGTCGAACTGTTTTACAACACCTTGAGCTTCACCTCGGGCGCGCCCGATATGTTCCCCTTACCCTTGCTGATCGCCACGCTTGCCATGGCGTTTGCCTTGATGAAACTGACGACGCATTACTACAAAGCACCGACTGTTTCATGCTGTCTGGTGTTCCTGCCACTGTGGTACAACCCGTTTTTTCTACAGAATTTATCGTATCAATATGACGGGCCGGCAACGGCGTTGAGCCTGGTGGCGGTGATCTATGCGGTGGCATTTCAACATAAAGCTGGCGTCGTTCAGGTACTGGTGCCTGGCGCATTGATTGCGGTGGGGCTCAGCTTGTATCAACTGAGTATCAATGTGTTTTTGGGGCTGTGCTGCATCGAGTTCGTGAGAGCTCTTGATAATAAGCAGTCCCTTGCCTGTTTATTATCAATGGCAGGAGTGAAAGCGGTGCAGTGGGTTGCAGGCTTGATCATTTATTTTTTGTTGGCCTATCCACTCATGAGCCATGAGCGCCTGGAAATGATTCCGTTCAATACGAGCGGGCTGTTGCTGATCCTGAATAATGTAGGCGTATTAGTTGGAAAAATCGGATTGCTGTTTCAGGGAGGGAATCGTTGGCTGGCGTGGATGGTGGTGGTGTTTGCGGTTGTTGGAGGCGGGCGGGTTGGGCGAAATATTATCCAGGGGAAAGAAACGTCGTTAAATAAGATACTTTTGTTTTTTTTGTATGTGCTTATGGTTTTATTCCTGGTTTTTCTGGTGTCAGGTTCGGCCCTGTTGTTCCGGTTTTTCAATGAGGGCGCCAGAACACTATTGGGCTTTGGCGTGTTGCTGGTGTTTTTGTTTTACCTGGCTCATCAGTGGTTGGTGATGGTTGATGCCAGGCTCGGTGTTGTATTGATTGTGCCGTTGCTGAGTATGCTGTCGATGTCATATGCGTATGGGCGGGTACTGAATCTGCAGAAAGAATTTGGGCTGAACGCTGAATTTAATATGGCCTATGATATTGCTTCTCATCAAAGCTTGCGCGATGCGAAGCGGATATACATGGCAATCAGCTATTCAAACAGTTGGTTGCTAAGCGCCAAGGGAAGTTTTGAGCGCATTCCGGTGCTGAGATACATACTCAATATTGATTTTTACATGCTGTCTGAAAATCTGCTCAGAGAGGGTATTACCAATGTCGTTATCGAAAATGAACGGAAAAATGCGACGCTGGTAGGGTATCAACGGTACACGCCCGTGGTGGACAGCAAATTTTATTCTATGTACGTGATTGGCGATTATGGCTTTATCGTTATGAAGGAAGTGCCCTCTTCTGGAGAGGATAAGTGGTAAGCCAGGTTAACCGTTCGAGTGCCAGCACTCTCCAGAGCACGTGCTGGATACTGCTGATTATTCTCGTGGCGGCAGGGGTGCGTTTTTACGCCTTGAGCAAACCCGCTGTCTGGGCCGATGAAGGGTTTACCTTGCTGTTGAGTTCATATTCACCCTCTCAAATCCTGTTCCATACGGCCCGGGATGTGCACCCGCCGCTGTATTATCTGCTGTTGCATGAATGGATGAATCTATTCGGACAGGGTGTTTTTGCTGCTCGAAGCCTGAGCGCACTGGCGGACGTCGTCACCGTCGGGCTGGGCATCTGGCTGGTTCGTCTGGTCAGTACGCGACGGGCGGCGATGCTCGCCGGAACCATGTTGGCGTTACTGCCCATAGCGGTACGCTACAGTCAGGAAATTCGCATGTATGCGTTGCTTGCGCTGTTAATGGTCAGCGCGACGATTGCTTTCGTCTACTGGGTAAAAGACTCAGGCAGTCATTGGCCGCTTGCCATCTATACGTTACTGATGGTTGCAGGTTTTTATACTCACTATTTTGCTGCTGTGTGTATGGCGGCACACTGGGCCTGGCTTTTGGTATTGAGGTATCAGAGCAAGTTGTTAGCGCCTGCATGGTGGCTGGCCAATGGAACGGTCGTTTTACTGTTCATGCCCTGGGTGCCGAGCCTGATGAACCAGTTAAGGTTTTCCGGCTTTAACTGGATAGCGCCGCTGGATGTTCCTACGGTGGTTTCAGCGTTCTGGCAGTTTGTGAGTTATAGCGATGGGCCAAAAGAATCAATCTGGCTGTTCTACAGTGTGCCGTTATTGATGCTGCTGGTGTCGGCGGTCATTGTCATGCGGGACACGAGTGAGAAAAGATTCAGCACGCTGCTCGTTATCTATACCTGGTTCCCGTTGGTATTGATTGCAGGGGTCTCACTGGTTCGGCCACTGTTTATATATCGTTATTTTGTGTTTGCTGCGTTGGGCTTTCCGATGATCCTGGCGATGTCACTGGATGCTCTGTGGGAGCGCGCAAAAACGTTATTTTTTGTCCTGTTGCTATTGATAGTGTCGATGGAAAGTGTCGGGTTATATAACGTTCATCAACGGGGTCATATTGTGTATGCCGAAGTCAACAAGGTCGATGCGTTGGCAGACTACATCAATGCCTTTGCTCGTCCCGATGACGGTGTCGTTGTAGTCAACAGGTTTCTTTACTATCCCTTTGCGTATTACAACAAGACTGGCGTGACACCGATGCTCTATACGCCCCCTCAAAAGGACGGCACTTCCGGACGTCCCGACGGCTATCTAACCTCGACACTGACTCAACAAAACGCAGATAAGGTCTATCTCGATAACCTTGAAACCCTGACACCGGGCTCAGGTCGGGTGTGGGTGCTGGACGGCCGTGGTGACGGGGCGCAGCAGGTCGTCATCCCTGAAAACTGGCGACTGCTCGATACCTTTATCCAAGGGGATGGGGACGTCCGATTATTTTCAGTAAGTCCCTGAATTCCGTGAGGAATCAAAAAAAGCCAATCCGGGGCAGCTCCTTTGGCTAGCCTTTACCGATGACTGCAGGCCGTTTTATCGAGAGTGTTTAGCGTAAACACGGATTCACGATGAGGGTAGTCGTCCGTGGACAGGCACCTGTTTCTATCAGGTTTACGTTGTCGGGGAGAAAATATGCGCTTTCAGCGTCGTGACGATACGGGGTTTCTATCCCTGCACTCATCGGTAGAAAACGCTGGGTGGGTGCTGGTCATGATGCTCGCGATCATTGTTCGGTTTTACTGCATCAGCCTTCCTTATTTCTGGACCGATGAAGCGTTCTCGGCGTTGGTGGGGGTTCAGTCGCCGGGGCGTATCTGGTTTCACCTGGGGCATGACGTTCATCCGCCGCTGTATTTTCTGGTGCTGCATGCCTGGATGGCGATTTTTGGTGAAGGGGTGTTTGCGATTCGGGCCCTGAGTGCGCTGGCGGGGGTTGCGACAGTCGCGTTGGGCATGTGGCTGATGCGATTGATCAGCACGCCGAGGGTGGCCTTGTTGGCCGGGTTGTTTCTGGCCTTGTTACCGATATCCGTTCGCTATAGCCAGGAAGCCCGGATGTATACGCTGGAGGGGGTATGGCTGCTGGGCGCAACCATCGCCTTGGTCTATTGGCTTAAAAGCGCTCGCAACCGATACCTGATGAGCTATCTCGTGCTCATGACGGCCGCGTTATACACCCATTACCTGGCTGTTTTATGTTTGCTGTCTCACTGGCTATACCTCGTTGTCTTGCGTCTTCAGCGAGATAAAACGCTTCATTACCTTTCGCGGCCAACGTGGTGGGGCACGAATGTGGCCATTGTTGTTCTTTATATTCCCTGGTTGATCAGCCTGGGCAATGAGCTGTTTTTAAATACGGAGAAGCTGGAGACCGGAGGGGATATTTTCTGGATCCCTGAATTGACGATCTATACGTTACCTTCAGCGGTCTGGAAGTTTTTGACGGTGAAGAGTGGACTGGAGTTTGCCAGCCCGATTTATGTACTGCTTCCGGCGCTGGTAATGGCATCGGTGGTGTGGGTCGGGTTCAAGGAAAGAAGCCGTTTGAAACTTGAGCTGTTACTGGTTATCTACGTGCTGTTGCCAGTGTTGATTGTTTTTCTGGTGTCATTTGGTTTTCCCATTTTTGTTGAACGGTACATGGCCTTTGCGGCGCTGGGCTTGCCGATGATTGTGGCGTTGGCAATCAGCCGGATAGCACATCGCACGCGTGCCCTGGCGTGGGTGTCGACCTTGTTGATGATCGGCGTTCAACTCATGGGGTTGAATACAATCTATCAACAACAAGATGATCTGGATGATCCACGCAATGCGTCCCAGTATCCGCTTGACGATATTGTGTCGCGTATCAATGAAAATGCGATTGCAGGCGATAACATCATTGTGGATGGCGCGTACTGGTATTACAGCGTTGCTTACTACAATCGCTCCGACATTCAACCAAGGCTGTATCAGGCGCCCTGGGATAGCAGCACGGCTCACCGACCCAACGGTTATGGCGCGTCCACGTTGATTTATCAGGATCGGGATAAGGTCTTTCTCGACAACCTTGTCAGCGTATCGCCCGACATCAAGCGAGTGTGGTGGGTGACATCGACTCGCCTGGCGGATGAAGAAAACCACTTTCCAGGCAATTGGCAGTGTGTGTTCGCGCAAAGCTTGGGAGACATGGAGCTTCGACTCTATGTGACCCGCGCCTGGGCAGAGCAAATCACCACCGCCACCACCACCACCGGCGGTGGCTGTGCTACCCAGCCACCTGATAATCGCGAGTACGCCTTACACGACATTGGCCTCAAAGCTGTCAGCCCGAGCCATCTGCCACATCCGTGAATAGAACTCGCCATTCACTTCTTTTGTATCTTGCAGGAGGTCAGAACTCATCCATCAGCACAACAATGCAATCTTTGGCCTGATAGCGGTTGATTTGCGGCACCAGCCGTCTGAAGTGTTCTGACTGGCAATGAGCGTCCAGCGCGGCCTGATTCGGCCATTGCTCAACGAAGATGAAATGCCCTGGGTCTTTCTGATCGACGAACAGGTCGTAGGCAATGCAATCCGGCTCCTGTCGGGTTTTCTCCACCAATTCGGTGTACCACGGGCGGACGGTTTCGATATGTTCGGGTTTGATGAAATCCCGGGCAATTACTTTCAGCACTGTTTCTTCCTTGGAAAGAGCGCCAATCTCGCGACGAGATTGGCGTAAAAACTATCTTCAAACGGCCACTTCATTCGCCTCAAAACTATCCGCCCGAGCCATCTGCCACATCCGTGAATAGAACTCGCCATTCACTTCACCGGTCAGCAATTCGCCGGGTTTGAGGAACACGTGCAATTGGGAGAACAGTTTGATCTCGGTCGCTGACATGCGCCGTACCAGGTGTTTGGCCGACAGCTGCGAGGGGTGTTCGAGGCCTGCCGCGGCGAGCATTTCGGCCAGGGCCTTGAGGGTGCTGCGATGGAAGTTGAACACGCGCTGGGCCTTGTCCGGTACCACCAATGCGCGTTGGCGCAGGGTGTCCTGAGTGGCGACGCCGGTCGGGCACTTGTTGGTGTGGCAGCTTTGCGACTGGATGCAGCCGATGGCGAACATGAAGCCACGGGCCGAGTTGGCCCAGTCGGCGCCAATTGCCAGGACGCTGGCGATGTCGAAGGCGCTGACGATTTTGCCGCTGGCGCCAAGTTTGATCTTGTCCCGCAGGTTCAGGCCCACCAGGGTGTTATGCACGAACAGCAGGCCTTCACGCATCGGCACGCCGATGTGGTCGGTGAACTCCACCGGTGCAGCGCCAGTGCCGCCTTCCTTGCCGTCGACCACGATGAAGTCCGGCAGGATGCCGGTTTCCAGCATGGCCTTGGCAATGCCCATGAATTCCCACGGATGGCCGAGGCAGAACTTGAAGCCCACCGGTTTGCCGCCCGACAGCTCACGCAGTTGCTTGATGAAGTGCATCATTTCGATTGGCGTGGAGAACGCGCTGTGGCGCGATGGCGACACACAGTCCTGGCCCATTGGAACGCCACGCGTGTCGGCAATTTCCTGGGTCACTTTATGCTTGGGCAGAATGCCGCCGTGGCCGGGTTTGGCGCCTTGGCTCATTTTGATTTCGATCATCCGTACCTGCGGGTCCTGAGCCTGGGCGGCAAAGCGTTCCGGGTCGAAGCGTCCGTCGGCGGTGCGGCAGCCGAAGTAGCCGCTGCCCAGTTCCCAGGTCAGGTCGCCACCGTGTTCGCGGTGGTAGGGGCTGATGCTGCCTTCGCCGGTGTCATGGGCGAAGTTGCCGAGTTTGGCACCCTGGTTGAGGGCGCGGATCGCGTTGGCGCTCAGCGAGCCGAAGCTCATGGCCGAGATGTTGAAGACTGAGGCCGAGTACGGTTTTGTACATTGCGGGCCACCAACGGTCACCCGGAAACTGCTCGGGTCACTCACGGGGGCCGGGCGCATCGAATGGCCGATGAACTCGAAACCCGACTGGTACACGTCGATCAGCGTGCCAAAGGGTTTGTCGGCACTTTCGTTCTTGGCCCGCGAATAAACCAACGAACGCTGGGCCCGGGAGAAGGGCAGGGCGTCGCTGTCGGATTCAAGCAGGTATTGGCGGATTTCCGGGCGAATGCCTTCGACCAGATAACGGATATTGCCCAGGATCGGGTAGTTGCGGCGTACCGCGTGAGGGCTTTGCAGCAGGTCGAAAATACCCAGCAGGCTCAGCAGCCCAGTGACGATGGAGATTGGCCAGAGCCAGTCGTATTCAAGAAACGGCAGGCTGGCGAGGGTGAAAATCACACAGACGGCAAAGAAGGCGTAGCGGCTCAGGAGTGACAGGCTCATACGGTTTCCTTGGGTTCGGACTCATTGGTTATTCACTGCGTACTTCTGTGTGGCGAGGGAGCTTGCTCCCGCTGGACCGCGAAGCGGTCCCAAAAAAGTGGCACCGCGTTCAGTCAGATAAAACCCGTTAACCGGTTTTGCGACTGCTTCGCCCGAGCGCGGACCGGCCGGCGGGAGCAAGCTCCCTCGCCACAAGGTGGTTCATTCAACGCAGAAGGTTTTACAGGTGTTTTGTGCCCGGAGAAATATCGAAAACAGCTCGGACCGGGATTTGATCCCCAGCTTGCTGTAAATATGTTTCTTATGGACTTTCACGGTTTCGGCAGAGATTCCCAGCTTACGGGCGATTTCCTTGCAGTGCCACCCGGGTGCCGAAGGCTGCGATCTTTTCTGCGGATTCAGGCTGTGGTTTTTGACTGTCGAATCGGTAACTCGATCCTAAAGGTGCTGCCTACCCCGACTTCGCTGCGCACAGTAATGTCGCCACGATGCTTTTTCACAATGCCATAGGACAATGACAGGCCTAATCCGGTCCCCTGGCCCACCGGTTTGGTGGTGAAGAAGGGATCAAAGATTTTCTGCAGGCATTCGGGCGCGATGCCCGATCCGGTGTCCGCCACTTCGATCCAGACTTTTTCCCCGGCAACTCCATTACTCAGGGTAATGGTCCCGCGTTCGGGGCCCATGGCCTGGGCGGCGTTGACGATCAGGTTCATGATCACCTGATTGATCTGCGAGGGCAGGCACTCGATCTCGGGAAGCGTCTGGTAGTGCTTGATCACGTCGGCCTTGTACTTGAGTTCGTTGGCGACAATGTTCAGCGTCGAATCAATACCCGTTTGCAGATTGACCGACTGCCACTCCTGGCTGGCGTCTACGCGTGAGAAATCCTTCAGGTCCCTGACGATTTGCCCGACCCGGTTGATGCCGTCCTTGGACTCCTTGATCAGCAGCGGAATATCTTCACGCAGGAAGTCCAGTTCCACGTCTTTACGCAACGTTTGGAGCCGTTCGAGAAGCTCAACGGAGCCAATGGCTTCTTCGGCCCCCTGATAGGCGTCGAGCATGCTCTGCAACTGCTTGAAGTAACCGTCCAGGGCGCCGAGGTTGGAAGAAATAAAGCCGATGGGGTTGTTGATTTCATGGGCCACACCCGCCGCCAATTGCCCCAGGGACGCGAGTTTTTCCGACTGTATCAACTGGCTTTCGAGCTGCTTGCGCTCGTCGATCTCCTGTTGCAGTTCGACGCTCGCTTGCTGGAACTGCCGGGTCCGTCGTTCTACCAGGTGCCCCAACTGATCCAGTTGCACGCTGGCGCGCTCGGTCATGTCCCATTTGCTGGTCAAGGTATTGGCCATTTGCTGGACTTCGATGTTGTCGAAGGGTTTTTTCAGTATCAGCAGCCGGTCGTGGGCCTGCAAGCGATTGAGCAGGTCATCCCAGGAGTAGTCGGAATACGCCGTACAGACCACCACCTGCAAACGCGGATCGGCTTGCCATAAATGCTCGATGGTTTCGGCGCCGTCCCAGCCCTGGGGCATGCGCATGTCGACGAACGCCAGTGCATAGGGGCGATTGTCGTGTTGGGCCTGGACCAGTTTGCTCAAGCCTTCCTGGCCAGCATAGGCCGAATCCAGTTCGAAGCGGGTGCTCGCCGCTTTGATTTGCGTGCCGAACAGCGCCGACTCCATCTCGTCCAGTTCGCCGTGTTGTGGTAGCTCAGGTGTCAGGATCTTGCGAAAGTCGTCATGGATCGAGGGTGTGTCGTCAATCAGCAGGATGCGTCGATTCGATGACTTGTTCATGTTTCACCTTCGGCGATTTTCAAGGGGATTTTCAAGGTGAACAGCGCACCTTTTCCCGGACCGTCGCTGTGGGCTGTCAGGTGGCCATTCATCTCGATGGCGGCGAGGGCGCAACTGTGCAGGCCAAAACCGTGACCTTCCTTGCGCGTGGTGAAGCCGTGGGCAAAGATCCGGGTCATGTTTTCGGCCGAGATGCCTTCGCCTTCGTCCTTGACGCTGACCTGCAGCGTGGCGTCGTCGACCACCTTGACCCCCAGGGTCATTTCCCGGGGGCGGTCGCTGAGGTCCGACATGGCGTATTTGGCGTTGCTGATCAGGTTGATCAGAATCAGCAACATCCGGTGTTTATCGCCCATGACCTTGGGCACTTCGGCGTAGTCCTTGACCACGGTGACGTGGTGGCGGGTCAGGGCACCCGAGTTCATGCGCAGGGCGTCTTCGAGCAGTTCGCTGACTTGCAGCGGCTCCATCAGGCTGTTGGCCCCGGCGTAGGACTGCTGGGTGGCAACGATGTCCTTGATGTGGTCAACGCTTTTGCTCAATTGCGCCAGTTCGTCGGTAATGCCCTGCTGCTCGAGGGCAATGGCTTCCACCAGTTGATTCAGGTAACCGGGCAGCAATTTGCCTTTTTCGTCTTCGGTGATGAAGTGCCCGAGATCGCCCTGGTGCTCGTTGATCAGCTGCATCGCCTTGCCCAGCCCCAGCGCCTTGCTGGTGCGCAGTTTGCGGGTGACCAGGTCGGCAGAGATATTCACGCTGTTGAGCACATTGCCGACGTTGTGCAACACGTTGGTGGCGATCTCGGCCATCCCGGCCTGGCGTGCGGTGTCCAGCAGTTCGCTTTGGGTGTCCTTGAGTTCGCGGGTGCGTTCTTCAACTCGCTGTTCCAGGCTTTCATTAGCCGCTTGCAGGTCCTTGTTGACGCGGTTGATTTCCGCAAAGCTGCGCAGCAGACCAATGGCCAGAAACAGTAGCAACAGCACCAGCAGCGCCGAAAAAACCGCCATGTAGAAGTGGTAGCGTTGATCGACTGCATCGACCTGTTGTTGATCGTTGTCCAGCAGGCTGGTGATGTTGTCCAGGCGCTCGGACACTGGGACTGCCTCGATCCGTTCCAGCAGGCTGTTGACCAGGGGTTGTTCACGCAGGATCAGCGCGATGTGGTTGCTGAGAAGCTCCACCGGTGTGTGGAACTCGGCAGGCAGTCGGTCTTTGTTCACCGCCAGTTTGTTCAAACCGAGCAGGATGTCGGCGGCTTTGTCGTCGGACGTGACCTGGGCGAACTCCAGGCCGCTGAGTAGCAGGTCGTAGGTGTCGGTGGCGGTGTTCTGCATTTGCAGTTTGTTGTCGTCCTCAAGGCGTGCGAACTGGTTCTGAATGTCGTCTTCGGCAGTGGGCAGGAACGCCAGTGAATTGCGCAGCACCGCGTTGTGTGACTTGAATTGTTCGACCAGCCGGGTCTTTTCCTTGATTGCGTTCAGGTAAGCGTCATGACTGGTCTGCCACTGTGTCGAGTCGTTGCGACCGTGTCTGGACTCTATCGAGTCGAATCGTTCCCACAGACGGCTCATTTCGGTCAGCGGCGAAACCAGTGGATCGTAGTTGTGGACGAGGGCGATCCGGGCCTTGAGGATCTCGGTTTCCCATTGCGCATCCAGCTGTTTTATCTGGCGGATCAGATCCCGCGATTCGGTATAGGTCGAGGTTTGATCCGAACTGGACTTCAGATACAGGAACAGCAGGATCGAGGCCAGCAAGACGGTCATGCCGGTAAGCAACAGCAAACTGAGTCGACGGGACACTTTCATAATGGTTTGCCTCCCCACTCGCCGGTCAGGGTCTTGAGGAATTTGATGATCAGGGCCTTGTCTTCATCCGAGGGAACGCGTCCCAACTGGAACTTGAACATCACATCAACGGCTTCTTCGAGGGTTTTTGCCGCGCCGTCATGAAAGTACGGCGCATTCACTGCGACGTTGCGCAGGCTGGGGACCTTGAACACGTTGCGGTCTTCTTCATCCTTGGTCACCAGATAACGCCCAAGGTCCGATTCGGTCGGGTTACCCCGCGCCTGGAAGTAGTCGCCCATGACCCCGAGCTTCTGGTACATGTTGCCGCCGATGTTTACCCCTTGGTGGCAGGCAATGCAGCCGTAGTCCTTGAAGCGTTGGTAACCGTACTTTTCATCGAGGCTGAGAATGTCGGTGTTGCCCTTCAGGTACTGGTCGAAACGCGAATTGGCGCTGAGTAATGTGCGCTCGTAGGTGGCCAGGGCGTTTTGCACATTGGCGGCCGTGACCCCATCGGGATAAGCGTTACCGAACGCCGAGTGGTAGGCCGGGTCAGTGGATAGCGTTTGCACCACATGTTCCCAGTTGTTGCCCATTTCAGTGGGGCTTTGCACCACTGCGTGAGCCTGCTCTTCCAGGGTAGCGGCGCGACCGTTCCAGAATTGCCTGAAGTTCAGGCTGGCGTTCAGCACGCTGGGGGTGTTGACGACCAGCGGCTTGCCGTCGAAACCGATGGAAAATTGCTTGTTATCGGCACCGCCCTTTTCCAGGTGATGGCAGCTGGCACAGGACAGGCTGTTGTTGACCGACAAGCGCGTTTCATTGAACAGCTGACGACCCAGCTCGACACGCTGAGGGTCTTGCACAGGCACCGGTGGCAGCGGTTTGAGGGGTTCGTCCAAAGGCTCGGCACTCGCCGTCAGGCAGAGTCCGAGCATCAACGTGGTGAGCAGCGTGAATCCATAGGGCGACATCTGATGATTCCTTTGCCGGGTGCCTGCCTGTCGGGGCGTCAGTCTACGTGCGCGGTGGTGTCTGTTCGCTGTCGGTGAGCAACTGTACGAACTCCTGGGGGAGCACGGCTTTGCTGAAGAAGTAACCCTGGCCTTCCTCACACTGAAGGGCCTTGAGAAAGTCCAGCTGTTCCAGGGTTTCCACGCCTTCGGCGATGATATTGAGGTTGAGGCTCTTGCCCAGGCTGATGATGGCGCTGACCAGCGCAGCGTCGTTGTTTTTGGTGCTCAGCCCGCGTATGAATGACTGGTCGATTTTCAGTACATCGACCGGGAACCGTTGCAGGTAGCTCAGGCTGGAATAACCGGTGCCGAAATCATCGATTGCCAGGCGCACGCCCAATGCCTTGATGGCGTGCAGGGTCTGCACGGTGGCCTCGACGTTCTGCATCAGCACGCTTTCGGTGATTTCGAGCTCCAGTAACGTTGGGTCGAGGCCGGTCAGTTCGAGGATCCGCACGATACCGTCGACAAAGTCGTGCTGACGGAAGTCGATGGCGGAGACGTTGACGGACATGCTGATCGCCGGCAATCCGGCCAGTTGCCAGGCGCGGGCCTGTTGGCAGGCCTGGGTCAATACCCATTTGCTCAGGGGAATGATCAGCCCACTGTCTTCGGCCACTCCAATGAAATCCATTGGGTACACCCAACCGTGACCGGGTTTGAGCCAGCGGATCAAGGCTTCCGCACCGACCACTTTACCCGTGCGCAGATCCAGTTTGGGTTGGTAATGCAGGACGAACTCATCGCGTTCCAGCGCCAGGCGCAGGCCGGATTCGATGCTTTGCTGTTCACGGGCGCGCTGGTTCATCTCGTCGATGAAAAAGCTGAAGTCGTTAAGGCCTCTCTCCTTGACGTTATGCATCGCGGTTTCGGCTTTCTTGATCAACGGTACGGCATCGAAGCCGTCGTCCGGGTAGATGCTGATGCCCAGGCTGGCGGTCACGCTCAGGTCATGGCCGGCAATGTGCTGCTGGGTGTTGACGGCTTTCAGCAGCTTTTCGGCAATGCCTTGGGTTTGCTGGGGATGGTGGATGTCCGCGAGGATCACCACGAACTCGTCGGAACCGTAGCGAAATACCGAATCGGATTCACGCACCGTGGACGCGAGGCTCCGGCCGACCCGTTTGAGCATTTCGTCGCCCACCGGATGGCCCAGTGCGTTGTTGATGCGCTTGAAGCGGTCGAGCCCCAGAAATATCACCGCCAGTTGTTTGTCGTGTCGCCGTGAAAGGGCCAGGGACTGAGTCAGTCGATCACCGAGCAAAGTGCTGTTGGGCAGGCCGGTCAGTACATCGTATTGCAACAGATGGGAGACTTTGAGCAGTTCCTGCACGCGGTCTTCGATGGTTCGCTCCAGGCTGAGCATTTTTATCGCGGCGTCCTGGGCCATCTGCCATTTCCAGGTCAGGGCACTGGCCATCTGACGGATTTCCAGGCTGTCGAAAGGCTTTTTCAGCACCAGCAACTGGTCGCCGAACGCCAGGCGTTCGGCCATCGCTTCCCAGGTGTAGTCAGAGAAGGCGGTGCACAAAGCTATTTGCAGGTTCGGGTCGACCTTCCAGAGTCGCTCGATGGTTTCCAGGCCGTCCCAACCCGGTGGCATGCGCATATCGGTAAACGCCAGGGCATAGGGCCTGCCTTCGGCCTGGGCACGTTTTACCAGTTCCAGTGCTTCTTCTCCCTGATAGGCCGAATCGAGGAGAAACGTCGGGCGAACGCGTTGTTCTGTGCCGAACAACAGTTCCTCGGTGCCGGCCAGCGACTGCTCGTCCGGCAGATCGGGGCTGAGAATCTTGCGAAAGTCCTGATGGATCGAAGGCATGTCATCGATGATCAGGATGCGCCGGTTGGTGGGGGCGAGCGATGGTTTCATCCCCGGTCCTCCGGTGGATAGTACGAGTCTTCGAGCAGCGGGTTTGTTGCGCCGGGGAAGGTCGGCGGCACGATGCTGCCGGCCATCAGCAACGCCGCTGCCTGCTGGCTGCTGACGGCTTTGCTGAAGTAATAGCCCTGAGCGTTCATTGGCGAGCCGGTGGAGATCAGCGAGCTGCGCTGTTCCTGGGTCTCGACACCCTCGGCAATGATGCCGATCCCCACTTCGCGGGCGAAATTGATGATCGCGCGCAAGGTCGTGGCGCTGGCGGGATCACGGGTCGCGGTGTCGATGAAGGCCTGGGCGAGTTTGAGGTGATTGACCCGATAGGTCTTGAGGTAGTCGAACGAGGAGTACTCGGTGCCGAAGTCGTCGATGGCTATTTTCACCCCCAGCTCACGCAAGCGCGGCAGCACATCGTTGTGGGTCCATTTGGTTTGCGCCAGCGTCGCTTCGGTGACGTCGAAGCGCAGGTCCCAGGGGCAGAGGTTCCACAGGGCCGTGGTGCGCAGCACGTCGTAGATCAGGTCCGGACCACTCTTGAGCTGGGCCAGCGAAAGCTTGATTGCAATCACCGGGGGCGCCATGCCTTCGTCGCGCCACTCACGCATTTGCCGACAGGCCCGATCCAGCAACCAGTGCCCGAGCGCGATGATTGCACCGGTTTTTTCCGCTGCGGGAAGAAACATATCGGGTTCCAGTATTCCTCGCTCTGGATGACTCCAGCGGACCTGGGCTTCCATGCCGAGGATCTTCCCGGTACTCAGGTCGACTTCGGGCAGGTAATGCAGTTCAAGCTGGTTTTGCTCGATGGCTTGTTTCAAATCGTTGGCAATCGACACCCGGTCGAGTACTTCCTGATTGATCTCCTCGGAGTGGAAGTGGTACTGGTTGCGACCTTTTTCCTTGGAGCGATACAGCGCCATGTCGGCTTGAGCCAACAGGCTTTCAGCACTCAGGCTGGTACTGGAGTAAGTGCTGATGCCGATGCTGACCGAAACCCGCACATTGTTGCCATCGAGGGTGTAAGGCAGCACCAGTTCATCGCGGACCTTGCCTGCCAGGGCCGCCGACTGCGTCGGATCGCCAGCGTCGAGCTGTACGATTGCAAATTCGTCACCACCAAGACGTGCCACGATGTCGTTTTCGCGGACGCAGGCCTTGATGCGCCGGGCGACTTCCTGCAACAGCAAATCCCCGATGGGATGGCCCAGGGTGTCGTTGATGCGTTTGAAATGATCGAGGTCCAGGTAGAACACCGCGAAGGGTGCGCCGCCCCGACGGGCGGCAGCGAATGCCTGGTGCAGACGTTCGAGGAGCGTTGTTCGATTGGCCAGCCCGGTCAGCCCGTCGGTACGTGCCAGCAGGGCGATCTTCTCTTCGGCCAGCTTGCGTTCAGTGATATCGATGATGATGCCTTCGACTTCCAGCAAGCGTCCGTCCTGGTTACGCACCGGTACGTAGCGGTTTTCGACCCAGCGCCAGTCGCCGGTGCCGGTGCGCAGACGAAACTCGATGGACGCCCCGACAGCGTCCCGGTCGAGTATCCGTGCCATGGCATTGTCGACTTTGCCTTGGTCCTCGGGATGAATCAGCTCCTGAGCCCAGTTTGCCGACGCCACCAATTGCGCGGCCACGTGACCGAACTTGGTAATGTTGTGGGAGATGTACATCAACGGGAACGAGGGTTCGCCGCGCAGCCGGTACAAAATGGTCGGGCTGTTCTGCACGATGATATTGGCGTCGGACAGCTCGCGGGTGCGCTCCTCGACCGCCTGCTCCAGCAGGTTCATCTTTAATTCGGCTTCTTCGGTCATTTGCCATTTGACGGTCAGGGTGCTGGCCATCTGCCGGATTTCGATGGCATCGAAGGGCTTCTTCAGGATCAGCAAGCGATCGCCGAGCTCCAGCCGTTCTGCGATATCGTCCCAGGAGTAGTCGGAATACGCGGTACACAGCGCGACTTGCAGTTTTGGATCGACCTGCCAGAGCCGTTCGATGGTTTCCAGTCCGTCCCAGCCGGGCGGCATACGCATGTCGATAAAGGCCATCGCATACGGAAGGTCCTTGGCCAGGGCGGCTTCGACCTTGCCCAGGGCTTCCAGGCCCTGAAAGGCGCTGTCGAGCACAAACCCCAGGTCCGCAGCCACCACTTGCGTGCCGAACAGGGCTTCTTCGGCGCTGCTCAGCGCATCATCGTCGAGCACGTGGGGGCTGAGGATCTTGGCAAAGTCCTGATGGATAGAGGCGGTGTCGTCGACGATCAGGATCCGTCGGTTTTTTTGCGCAAACGGTGTCTTCATTGCAATGCACCGTTGCAAATAAGCCCTCGCAGCGTCGTGTTCATATGGCGTCCCTTCCTGATCGCAGTGTGCTACGGGTGCAGATCTTGGATCCAGGTACCCAGAGCATAGTCTGCGACTCTCGAGTTCGCCGCCTGCCGTGTGGCAAATCTATTGCGAACTGTGCTGAAAAACCGTCTAGCCTGTAGTTCAGGCCCAAGGAGGAGGGGGAGTTCCCTTGGGTGCTCACAAACGACTGGTCTGTTTCAGCAGAGGTAATGCCATGGATGAGCCGCTTAAACCCCGAGTGTTACTGGTTGATGACGAAGAATCGATCCTCAATAGCCTGCGTCGGCTGTTGCGCGGCCAACCCTATGAAGTGCTGCTGGCCACAAGCGGCACCCAGGCGTTGCAGATCATGGAGCAGCAACCGGTCGATCTGGTGATGACCGATGCCCGCATGCCCAACATGGACGGTGCGACCCTGTTGGCGCACATCCACGAACACTATCCCGACACCGTACGCATCCTGCTGACCGGCTATGCCGATCTCTCGATGATCATCAAGGCGATCAACGAGGGGCAGATTCACCGTTACATCAGCAAGCCCTGGAATGACGAGGAAATGCTGCTGACGTTGCGTCAGTCGCTGGCGTATCAGCTCTCCGAGCGCGAGCGGCTGCGTCTGGTGCAGTTGACGTGGGATCAGAACGAGCAGTTGAAGCTGCTCAACGTGTCCCTGGAAAAACGTGTCGCAGCGCGCACCGCGGAGTTGCAGCAGACCGCCGACATGCTCGATCTGGCCTATGAAGAGCTCAAGCACAGCTACGTTACCGGCACCGAAGTGTTTTCGTTGCTGGCCAATCTGCGTCTGCCACCGGCCAAGCAAACCAATCGGCAAATCATCGATCTGGTGCGTATCTACTGCCAGACCCATGGGCTGGATGAGGCCAGCAGCCGAGACCTGACCATGGCTGCGGCGCTTTACAACATCGGCAAGCTGAGCTGGACCGACGGCATGATGACGACGCCTTCGGACCTGCTGCATCACCCCGAACGGGAGCTGTATCGCGGTTATCCGAAACAGAGCGAATCGCTGTTGATGACCCTTGAGCCGATGAAGGATGCCGCACGCCTGATCCTGCACCATCAGGAGCGCTGGGACGGCAGCGGGTTTCCCGATCGCCTCAAGGGGGAGGCAATCCCTTTGGGTTCGCGCCTGCTGAAGCTGGCCGTGGACTTCATCGAATTGCAGTGCGGGCTGATTCTTGAGCGAAACATGAACAGTGATGAAGCGCTGCTGTTCATCCGCAAATACACCGGGCGTTTCTACGACCCGGAGCTGGTGGAAGACTTCGTTCAGGTTTGCGCCACCTACCAGCGTGATATCACCCTCGGCGATCCGACGGTCAAGGTGCTGAGTACCCGCGATCTGGCAGCCGGGATGGTGCTGGCGCGCAATCTCAATGCCGACAACGGCATGCTGCTGCTCAATGCCGGCAAGGTGCTCAATGGCCCGCTGGTGGAAAAACTCATCGCCTTCGAAGCGATGGAAGGCGCCAGGTACAGCGTATTTGTCCACGTGCCCGAGGAGCTGGAAGCGGTGATTTCTGCGTAGATACCGTTGTGAACTTCACCGGGCATCCGTAGGCGCACGGCTTGCCGGCGATGGCGAGTCCACAGACGTCATCGCTGGCAAGCCATGCTCCTACGGGGGCCTGCGTGGCGGTGTTTTTTCGAGGTGACGCAGCACCTGCACTCATGTGATCCTTGGCTCTTTTGTCCAAGGCCATCGTTGATCCATGACGCTTTCATCCTCTGTTTCTCCGCGCATTATCCGCATTGCCGCTGCCCTGCTGATCGGCCCGGACGGTCGAACCCTGCTGGTGCGCAAGCGCGGGACCCAGGCCTTCATGCAACCGGGGGGCAAGATCGAGGCCTCTGAGCAACCGGTCGATGCGCTGGCCCGCGAGCTGGAAGAAGAACTGGGTTTGGTCATCGACACCCTTCAAGCAAGTTATCTGGGCAAGTTTTCTGCCCCGGCAGCCAATGAGCCGGGGTTTGTGGTCGAGGCCGAGATTTTTCAACTGGATATCCAGCAACACGTCACCCCGGCGGCAGAGATCGAAGAAGTGCTGTGGATTGATCCGCACAATGTCGTTGATTTCATCCTGGCGCCATTGACACGGGACCTGATCCTGCCGTTTTATCGTGCCTCCCTGACGGCTCCGGCCTGACCCCCCCACACAATGACAAGGACTGCGTCATGATTCCAACACATGATCTGTTGATTTTTGCGGCGGCCTCGCTGCTACTGGTGCTGACCCCGGGCCCGAACATGATCTATCTGATCTCCCGTTCGATCTGCCAGGGACGCAAGGCGGGCGTGACCTCGTTACTTGGGGTTGTCGCAGGTTTTTTCGTGCATCTGTTCTGCGCGGCGGCCGGTTTGACAGCACTGTTCATGGCGGTGCCGATGGCTTACGAGGCGCTCAAATGGGCCGGCGCCCTGTACCTGCTGTGGATGGCCTGGCAGGCAGTCAAACCGGGTGCGCGCTCGCCCTTTGAGGCGCAGCAACTACCGCCGGATTCTTCTCGAAAACTGATGCTGATGGGCTTTTTCACCAGCGCATTGAACCCGAAAATCGCGGTGTTCTATCTCTCGGTGTTCCCGCAGTTCATCAGCCCGGAACACGGTTCGGTGTTTACCCAAAGTATTGCCCTGGGCCTGACCCAGATCAGCGTGAGTTTCACGGTTAACCTGTTTATCGCACTGTTTGCTGCCGGGATTGCCTCGTGGTTCGTCAACAATCCGAGCTGGCTGGCGGTTCAGCGCTATTTCATGGGTTTCGTACTGGCCGGGCTGGCAGTGCGGCTGATGTCTGAACAGCGGCGCATGGCCTGACGCACATGGCGGTCCAACGACTCGATGCCAGCCATGCACTCGCTTACCGGGCGCTGATGCTTGAGGCTTATGACCGTCACCCGCAGGCGTTCACGTCGAGTGTCCGCGAGCGCGCGGTAATGCCGTTGAGCTGGTGGGAGTCACGCTTGACCAGCCCGCTGGACGTGCTGTTCGGCGCATTTGAAGGCGACGAACTGGTAGGCATTGTCGGCCTGGCCTTCGAGGCACGGGAAAAAGCCCGGCACAAGGCAACGCTGTTTGGCATGTATGTGTCAGACGAGGCCAGACAGCGGGGGCTCGGTTATCAGCTGGTTCAGGTGCTTTTCGACGAGGCACGGTGTCGGTCGGGCTTGAAGCTGATTCAACTGACCGTCACCGCTGGCAATGACGCCGCATTGGCGTTGTACCAGCGTTGCGGTTTCGTGCAGTTCGGGCTCGAACCGCTGGCGGTGCGGGTTGGCGAAGAGTACTTCGACAAGATCCATATGTGGCGCGAAGTCCCGGCCTGACGCTGAGTGCTTTTGTGGCGAGGGAGCTTGCTCCCGCTGGGCTGCAAAGCAGTCCCAATACCGGCCAACGCGTTCTTTCAGATACTCCGCGTTCGCTGACATTACGATGGCTTCGCCATCGAACGGGGGCAAGCCCCCTCGCCACAGGTGTGATACCTGTCAGAGAATGTCAGCGCACCGCGCTAACTCCATCCAGGGTCGAGAACGAGGTGTCCTTGGCCGTCAGCAGGAAGTCGCGCATGTACGGCGCGTCGAGCATGTCGGCGCGGATCCCGGCGTATAGCGTGGCAAATAAACCTTTCTCACCGAGCCGCTTGGCCTTCACGTAACCCCGTGAGCTGTATTCATGCAGCGCCCAATGCGGCATGCCGCAGACGCCACGGCCGCTGGCCACCAACTGCATCATCATCACCGTCAGTTCCGAAGTACGGACCTGCGCCGGTTCGATATCGGCCGGCTCCAGGAAGCGGGTGAAGATGTCCAGCCGATCACGTTCCACCGGGTAGGTGATCAGGGTTTCGCTGAGCAAATCTTCCGGGACGATGTACGGCTTGTTCGCCAACCGATGCTGATTGGCCACCGCGAGCATCGCTTCGTAGGTGAACAACGGCACGTAGGTGATCCCGGCCAGCTCCAGCGGGTCGGACGTTACCACCAGGTCCAGGTCACCACGGGCCAGGGCCGGCAACGGGGCGAAGGAGAAACCCGACGCCAGGTCCAGCTCGACTTCCGGCCAGGCATCGCGGAACTGGTCGATGGTCGGCATCAGCCACTGAAAGCAACTGTGGCATTCGATTGCCATGTGCAGCCGTCCGGCGGTGCCTCCGGCCAGGCGCGCAATGTCACGTTCGGCTCCGCGCAGCAGCGGCAGGGTGGCATCGGCCAGTTGCAGCAGGCGCAGGCCGGCGCTGGTGAACCGCACCGGTTTGGTTTTGCGCACGAACAGCGGCATACCCATGCGCTCTTCCAGCTCTTTGAACTGGTGGGACAGGGCGGACTGGGTCAGGTGCAGACGGTCGGCGGCGTCGACCAGGCTGTCGGCCTCGCGCAAGGCGTGCAGGGTCTTCAGGTGACGGATTTCGAGCACTGGGGGCTCCATGAGCAAATTTTGTGATCAACACGAAAAGGTTGAGTTTGTCTCATGTTGGGTTGGCTGTCGACAATAGGGCCATCTTTTATAGGGAGAAACACACCATGGCCTTGGCCCACACACTCGGTTTTCCACGCATCGGTGCCGACCGCGAGCTGAAAAAAGCCCTCGAATCCTACTGGAAGGGCGACCTCGATCAGGCCGGGTTGCAAAGCGTCGGCCGTGAACTGCGAGCCAGACACTGGCAAGTGCAGAAAGACGCCGGTATCGACCTGCTGCCGGTGGGCGACTTCGCCTGGTACGACCAGGTGCTGACGCACTCGCTGACCTTTGGCGTGATCCCCGAACGCTTCGACAGCGCCAAGGATGCACAGGGCCTGCCGACCCTCGACACCTTGTTCGCAATGGCCCGTGGCGCCAGTGCAAAGTGCTGCGATGGTGAGTCAGCCAAGACGCACCATGCGCAGGAACTGACCAAGTGGTTCGACACCAACTACCACTACCTGGTCCCTGAATTCAGCGCTGACCAGCCGTTCAAATTGAGCTGGGAGCAGCTGTTCGACGAAGTCGACGAAGCCCATGCCCTTGGTCACCGCGTCAAGCCGGTAATCATCGGCCCTTTGACTTACCTGTGGCTGGGTAAAACCAAAGGCAACGACTTCGACAAGCTTGACCTGCTCGAACGCCTGCTGCCGCTGTACGGCGAAATCCTCAATCGCCTCAAGGCCCAAGGTGTGGAATGGGTGCAGATTGACGAACCGATCCTGACCCTCGACCTGCCGCAAGCCTGGAAAAACGCCTTCGAGCGCGCCTACCACATCCTTCAGTATTCGCCGCTGAAGAAACTCGTGGCCACCTACTTCAGTGGCCTGGAAGACAACCTCGGGCTGGCGGTGAGCCTGCCGGTGGACGGCCTGCACATTGACGCGGTGCGAGCACCGGAACAACTGGGCCAGGTACTCGATCGCCTGCCGACTTACAAAGTGCTATCGGTGGGCCTGGTCAACGGTCGTAATGTCTGGCGTTGCGAGCTGGAACAGGCGCTGGCACAACTGAAACCGGCACAAGAACGTTACGGCGACAACCTCTGGGTCAGCAGCTCGTGCTCGCTGCTGCACAGTCCGGTGGATCTGGACCGTGAAGACACACTCGACGCCGAGCTGAAGAGCTGGCTGGCGTTCGCTGTGCAAAAGTGCGCTGAAATCGCCGTGCTGCGGGATGCACTCAACGATCCGCAAGCGCCGAAGGTCCAGGCTGCGCTGGCGCAGAACCGTGCCGTGCAGGCCAGCCGTGCGCAGTCGCCACGCATCCATAAAGCCGAGGTGCAGGCGCGCATCCGGGCCATTCGCGACACCGACAGTCAGCGTCACTCAGTGTTTGCCAAGCGTATCGAGTTGCAACGCGCACGCCTGAATTTGCCGGCCTTCCCGACCACCACTATCGGCTCGTTCCCGCAGACCGCATCGATCCGTCTGGCGCGCCAGTCATTCAAGCAGGGCAAGCTCTCGGCCAACGATTACACCGACGCCATGCACAGCGAAATCCGCCACGCGGTGCAAATCCAGGAACGTCTTGGCCTCGACGTGCTGGTGCACGGTGAAGCCGAGCGCAACGACATGGTCGAGTACTTTGCCGAGCAACTCGACGGCTACCTGTTCACCCGTTTCGGCTGGGTTCAGAGCTACGGTTCGCGCTGTGTGAAGCCGGCGATCATCTACGGTGACCTGAGCCGTCCGAAGGCCATGACCGTCGACTGGATCACTTACGCGCAGAGCCTGACCGACAAGGTCATGAAAGGCATGTTGACCGGGCCGGTGACGATGCTGATGTGGTCGTTCCCGCGCGAAGACGTGTCGCGTAAAGTCCAGGCGCAACAGTTGGCGCTGGCCCTGCGCGATGAAGTGGTCGACCTGGAGCAGGCCGGGATCAAAATCGTCCAGATCGACGAAGCGGCGTTCCGCGAGGGCTTGCCGCTGCGCCGGACGCAGTGGCAGGAATACCTCGACTGGGCGGTGCAAGCGTTCCGCTTGAGCGCGTCTGGCGTGCGCGATGAAACCCAGATCCATACCCACATGTGCTACAGCGAATTCAACGACGTGATCCAGTCCATCGCGGCCATGGACGCTGATGTGATCACCATCGAGACCTCGCGTTCGGACATGGAATTGCTCGAAGCCTTCAAGGCCTTTGACTACCCGAACGACATCGGCCCGGGCGTCTACGACATTCACTCGCCACGGGTGCCGGACACCACCGAGATGGTCAAGTTGATGAGTAAGGCGGTGCAGCGGATCCCGGCCGAACGGCTGTGGGTCAACCCGGACTGCGGCCTGAAAACCCGCGCCTGGCCCGAAACAGAAGCCGCGTTGGTGAATATGGTCGCCGCCGCGCGCCAGTTGCGTAGCCAGTTGGCTTAAAGTCCAGCGGTGCCTGGTCGGGCGCCTTCGCGAGCAAGCCCGCTCCCACATTTGATTGGTGTCGTACACAAACTCTGTATCCGACATAAATTCTGTGGGAGCGGGCTTGCTCCGGGCGGCGATCCGACGAAGAACGATAACGCGGTCTACGAATCGACCGTTGAGCACTCTTCATCAAACTGTCACGTAACTGTGGCAGCGCGCTTTAACAAAGTTCATCAGACTCGCTCTCTACTGGGGTTCTGCGTTTCGGTGTTTCTTCATGCGGGTACGATTTTTTTCAACGGCGGTTTTTTTGACCGCTCTGCTGTTCGGCTTACCGTCTTTGGCGGCGTCGCGCTGCGATGTCAATGTTCCGACCGAACGGGTCGATCTGGCGCAGGTCAGCCTGGCGTACCAGAGCATCGGTCGTGCGTCCGATCCTGCGTTGCTGCTGGTGATGGGCCTGGGTGGCCAGCTTATTCACTGGCCGGACGAGGTGGTGGTGGCGCTGTGCGAGCAGGGTTTCCGGGTGATTCGCTATGACAACCGCGATGTCGGGCTGTCGACCTGGCGTCAGGCTCCGGCCAACGCCAACCTGACCTTTGAAGTGCTGCGCTACAAACTCGGATTACCCGTAGCGGCGCCGTACAGCCTGACTGATATGGCGGACGACGCGCTGGGCCTGATGGATGCGCTGCACGTCGAGCAATTCCATGTGCTGGGCGCGAGCATGGGCGGGATGATCGCCCAGCACCTGGCGGCCATGGCACCGCAACGGGTCGAGAGCCTGACGCTGATCATGACCAGTTCCGGTGCAGAAGGGCTGCCGGCGCCGAATGCGGCGCTGGTGCAATTGCTCTCACGGCGCGGTGCGCCGAACCGTGAGGTGGCACTGGAGCAACAGGCCGATCTGCTGGCAGCGCTGGGCAGTCCGCAGGTGAGTGATGATCGTCAGGCGCTGTTGCATCAGGCCGCGGTGGCGTACGACCGGGCGTTCAATCCTGAAGGCGTGAAACGCCAGATCATGGCGATCCTCGCCGAACCGAGCCGGGTGGCGCTGCTCAACCAACTGCGGGTGCCGACGCTGGTGGTGCATGGCACTGCTGATCCGCTGTTGCCGGTGATGCATGGCATTCACCTGGCGGCGCATATCCAGGGCAGTCAGTTGAAGCTGATTCCGGGGCTGGCCCATCGTTTTCAGGAAGCGTTCAAGGCGCCGTTACTGGCGGCAGTGTTGCCGTACCTGAAAACCCATCGAGAGGACACCGCGCATTGGGCACAGATCGATCCGGTGCAGGCACCGAACCTGTTGTAACGCTCAACGCGCCTTTGTGGCGAGGGAGCGCGCGAGGGTTTTAGCGGACGATTTTGTCCACATGAATCCCGAGTTTTTTCAGCCGATACCAGAAGCTGCGCTCCGAGATGCCGATCAGTTGCGCGGCGGCCGCTTGCACGCCATTGCTTTGTTGCAGGGCGGCAAGAATGTACGACTTCTCGACTTCCACCAGCGCGGCGTCGAGGTCCGGCGGCACGCCAGTGCCTACGTTGAGGGGCACGCGGGCACCGTCGACGGTGGGTCTTGAGGCGAACAGGTACGCTGGCAGATCGTCCTCCTCGATCACCGAACCCGAGGCCACGATGGTGGCTCGTTCAACGCAGTTCTGCAGTTCGCGGATGTTCCCCGGCCACGAATAATTGGCCATGGCCTGCAAGGCTTCCGGGCTGAAACCGGTGATGCGCTTGCCGGCGGTGGCACCCAGGGTGTGAGCGAAGTGTCGGGCCAGTGGCGCGATGTCTTCGACCCGTTCACGCAGGGCGGGCAGGGGGATCGGGAACACGTTGAGGCGATAATAAAGGTCTTCGCGAAACTCTTTGTTGGCCACCGCTTCCAGCAGGTTCTTGTTGGTGGCGGCGATCACGCGCACATCGACTTTGCGCTCGCGCTGGTCGCCCACCGGCTCGATCACTCGCTCCTGCAAGGCCCGGAGGATTTTTGCCTGCAAGGCCAGCGGCATGTCGCCCACCTCATCGAGAAACAGCGTGCCCTTGTCGGCCTGCATGAAGCGCCCGACCCGGTCCGCCACGGCGCCGGTGAAGGCGCCTTTGCGATGGCCGAACATTTCACTTTCCAGCAACCCTTCGGGGATCGCCGCACAGTTCACGGCGACAAAGGGTTTGTCGGCGCGGTTGCCGTGTTTGTGGATGGCCCGGGCGACCATTTCCTTGCCGGTGCCGCTTTCGCCGGTGAGCAGGATGGTCGCATTGCTTTCGCGTACCGAATCCACTGCTTGCAGCACTCGACGGAAGGTCGGGCTGTCGCCCACCAGGCTGTCGATCTGCTGGTGTTCTTCAAGCTCGGCGCGCATGCGCTGGTTGTCTTTGAGAATGTCGCGAAATTGCAGGGCCTTGTTGACGGTGATGTCCAGCTCATCGATGTCGAACGGCTTGGCAATGTAGTCGAAGGCGCCATTGCGCATCGACTGCACGGCATTTTTCACCGTGCTGTAGGCCGTCATGACGATCACCGGCAGTTGCGGATAGCGCACTTTGACTTCCGCCAGCAACTGCGGCCCGTCCATGCCGGGCATGCGCCAGTCGCTGATCACCAGGTCGATGTCTTCCTGTTCCAGCACCTTGAGCGCGTGCAGGCCATTGCTGGCGGTGAACACCTGGATGTCGTTCTGGCTCAGGGCCGAGGCCAACAAGTCGCAAAGCTTGGGCTCGTCATCGACCACCAGAATGTTATGCGTCATCACTGTCCTCGTCGTCGCTGTCGTCTTCACCGTTGGCCGGAATGTACAGGCTGAATGTGGAGCCGGCATCTTTTTCGCTGATGCATTCGACCCGTCCGTCATGGTTTTCCATGATCGAGAAGACTTTTGCCAGCCCCAAGCCCGTACCTGAAGCCTTTGTGGTGACGAACGGTGTAAAAATCCGTTCGAGCATGTCCGGTTCGATGCCCTGGCCGGTGTCGGAAACACTGATGACGGTGTATTCCTTGTCGCTGGTTATGCCCAGGGTCAGGCGACCGCCGTCGGGCATTGCGTCAATGGCATTGATCACCAGATTCAGGCAGGCCTGTTTGAGTTGCCGGGCGTCGGCGTACATGGTTGCGGCCGGCGCGTTGTCCTCGATCCGGGCGTCGATGTTGTGAGTTGCCAGTTCCGGGGCGCAGAACCCGATCAGCTCATCGACCAGCGGCCGTACCAGTTGGGTGGAACGCATGGGCGCGTTGGGCTTGGCAAAGTCGAGGAATTCGGTGATCAGGTCGTTGATCCGGCTGACCTCGCTGACCACGTATTCCAGATGCCGTTTGTCGGTCTCGGGCAGGTCGGCGCGACGGTGCAACAATTGGGTCGCGGTCTTGATGATGCCCAGCGGGTTGCGGATTTCATGGGCCAGGCCCATGGCCACTTCACCCAGGGCGTGCAAGCGATCACGGCGGCGCAGTTGCGACTCCAGGTGCTGCAACTCGCCGAGACGTTCGGTCATGTGGTTGAAGGTGCTGCTCAGTTCGGCCAGTTCGTCGCTGCCATAAACCGGCACTCGCTGACGATAATCGCCGTCGATCACCGCCCGAACGCCTTTGGAGAGCGCACGCAGGGGCTGGGTCAGGCGTTGCGAGACCAGCCAGCCGACACCCAGCGACAGCGCCGAACTGAGGATGAAAATCAGGATGAACAGATTGCTCTGGTTCACCAGCCCGACCAGGCTGTTGTGGCGCAGCAGGCCACTGAAGATCACCCCCTGAAGTTCACCGCTGTCATTGAGGATTGGCCGATAGATACCGCTGTAGTTTTTGGTGAACTGTTCGATCGGTTTTTTCGTGGTGCGCAGGATTTGCTCGATGTCTTCGGGCACCTTCATGGGGTGATCTTCGAAGCGCTGGGTCGCGAAAATTTCCGAGAAGTCTTCGTCCTTGGCCAGGTACAACCGCAGGTCAAGGGAATGCACATCGGCGACGCTGGTGAGGAAGCTGCTGTCCAGATAGTTGGCGAGGACCAACTGATAGTCGACCCCAGCCTGGGTTGTCTGGAAGGTCGAGACCAGGATGCCGGTGGACGCGCCCGTGACTTGAATGGTTTGCAGGACGGCTTTGGGCGCGGTGTTGATTTGCTGGACGATGTCGTCGGTCACGGTACTGAACAGCACTTTGTGATCGCTGGTGCGCACCAGCGCCACGACGTCGATGCCCATGGCTTCGGCAATGTCGGCGCTGAGGCGGTCCTGCCGGGCCGAAATCCGGTCGTTGATCGGGCGGATGTGGCGTAGCAACAACTGGGCGACCCGCGTGTTTTCGCGGAGGATTTCCCGGACCTCGTCTTCGACGATCTTGGTCGATTCCTGCAACCAGATGCGCACGTTGCTATCGAAGATCTGTGACAGCGTGGTGGCCGCCAGTTCCGCGGCGATCATGGTCGGGATCACGCTGACCAGCCAGAATGCCAATACCAGCTTGCGTTGCAGGCTCCAGCGGGAGATGGCGAAGGGCAGGGCTTTACGGCGTCGGACTTTGATCATCAGGTTTCGCTTATCGCAGCAGCCATGGCAGGGTCGGATTTATCCGGTCGGACAAACAGTTTCACAAGCTTCAGTAATGTATTGAGCAACCCGTTGCGGTGGTGAAAAAACAGCGTATTGCCTTCAAATTTACAGCCGAGCCGCAGCTTACTGGCATAGCCGGCCTGGCCGCACACATACAGCGGGATTTTGTGCTGAATACAATAGTCGACATTGGCCAGCCAGCTTCTGAAGTACAGGTTGTACTCACGGGTCTGTTCCAGGTCGTGGGCAAAAAACTTGTCCACCAGTCGATGTTCGTCCAGCAACACCAGGTTGAACGCCACCAGTTGCTCGCCCACCCAATACAGCACGCACGCGGCACGTTGGTCGAGGTGTTCGAGGATACTGGTGAAATACGCTGCGGACAGTCGTTCGAACTCCAGATCACTGCGCGCCAGGGTGGCTTCATACAAGCGCATCATCTGTGGCAATACATCGTCGACCGAGCGTCGCCATTCGATTCGCGGGCCTTGTGCCCGAAGTTTTCGGCGCAAGTCCTTGCGGGTGGATTTGCCCAGTGTGCCGAGGTAGGCATCGAGTGAGCCGAACGCGATCGGCAATACCGCACTCGGTAAACCAGGCATGGTTTGCAGCCCGGCCTCGCGGCAGACTTCAATCCACTGCTGATCGTGGCTGGGTGCATCCTTGACCGCCAACAGGCCGATACCCGCCTGGTTGGCATCGTTACGAGCCAACGTCAGTAACTGACGTAGCAACACCGGACGTCGGTCTTCGGTGATGTGGCTGGCGGTGCCTGCGTGGCATTGCTCGGTCACAGGCGATCCCATGGCGTACAAGCGAATATCCAGCACGCCCGGCAACCATTGACGCAAGCGTTGCGTGATGCGTTTGCCGATGCCCTGCACCGTGGTGTCGAGCGAGTACTGCGTGGTAAATGCCGCGGCTGCGGCAATCAATGTGCTGCCTTCATAGAGTGCAAGGTAGCGCCACTGGAAGTCGGCGACTCCCGCCTGTTCAACGGCCCGGTAATAATCCCAGTCCTCCAGTTCCCCAGGGAAGCAGTCATTCCAGGCGCAGCGTTCGATGGCCTGGATGGTTGAAAAGGCATGGGCGGTAATCACGTCTTGTCCTTAAGCTACGCCAGTTGTCGATACTCTTCAGGCTTGCCAGGCTTCATGGAAAGCTGATGGACAAAGTCCGCGCTCAGATCCACGACGCGGCGGTATTCCAGGTCAACTGTGATCATGTGATAGCAGTTGTCCAGCAGGATCTTGGTGACCGGGCCGCCGAGATGGCGTTCGACGTAGTCGGCGTTCCAGCGGCTGGTGATGTCGTCTTCGATGGAGTGCAGCACCAGGGCTGGTGTCTTGATCGACGGCATGCGTTTCTTGACCACGGCATTCATCCGGTGCAGTTCGCGCACGGTGACGCCTTCCATGGTCAACAGACCGGCATTGCTGCTTTCGCCGTCCTTCATCTGACGTTCGACGATCGCCCGCAGGCGCTCGTTCTTGATGCCATAAGGTGGCTTCTCTTCGAAGCTGCAGATGTGCACGCCGAACGGAATCTTCATCAGCAACGGCGTCAGGAACGCCAGTTTGTGGATGCTCCAGCCGTCGTAGCGCAGGGTGGTCGAATACATCAGCAGGCCGGCGACCTGTCCCGGATGCTCGGACGCGACATACATGGACATGACCGCGCCCATGGACAGACCGCCGACGAACACCTGTTCGTGCTTCTGGCGTATGCCCACGAATGTCTTGCGTACACCTTCGTACCAATCCTGCCAGCCGGTGGCTTGCAGGTCGGCGTTGTCACCGCAGTGCCCGGCCAGGGTTGGCACGTACACCGTGCAACCCGATTTGGCCAAGCCGATGGCAACCCGACGCAACTCCGTCGGGGTGCCGGTCAGGCCGTGGATCAACAACACCGCGACCTCACCACTGCCGAGAACGAAACCGGTGCTACCTTCGCCGAGATCGATCTCTGTTTCGTTCATCGTTTCATGGCCCGGTTCAGCAATTGCTCGAGCAGTTTCAGGCCCAGGTCGATTTCCGCGTAGCTGATTTCCAGCGACGGGGCCAGGGTGATCACGTTCTTGTAGTAGCCGCCCACGTCGAGGATCAGACCCAGTTTCTGACCGTCAACCACCATATCGCCCTTCATGCCTTCCTCGACCATGTAGTCCAGGGTCGCCTTGTCCGGGGTGAAGCCGTCAGTGGTGCAGATTTCGCAGCGCAGGGCCAGGCCCAGGCCGTCGACGTCGCCGATGATCGGGAAGCGTTTCTGCAGCTCTTGCAGGCCTTCGAGGAAGTACTTGCCCTTGGCCATGACCATCGAGCCGTAGTCGACTTCGTGGGTCATCTTGAACATTTCCAGACCGACCGCAGTCCCCAGCGGGTTGGACGCGAAGGTGGAGTGAGTCGAACCTGGCGGGAACACCTTCGGGTTGATCAGCTCTTCGCGAGCCCAGATACCGCCCAGTGGGTTGAGGCCGTTGGTCAGCGCCTTACCGAAGACGATCACGTCCGGTTTGACGTCGAAGTGTTCGATCGACCACAGCTTGCCGGTACGCCAGAAACCCATCTGGATTTCGTCGACGACCATAAGAATGCCGTGCTGATCCAGCACTTGCTTGAGTTCGCTGTAGAAGTTCATCGGCGGGATCACGTAGCCGCCGGTGCCCTGGATCGGCTCGACGTAGAAGGCTGCGTATTCGCTCTGGCCGACTTTAGGGTCCCACACACCGTTGTATTCGGTTTCGAACAGACGGGCGAACTGCTGCACGCAATGGCTGCCGTATTCTTCCTTGGTCATGCCTTTCGGGCCACGGAAGTGGTACGGGAACGGGATGAAGTTGGCACGCTCACCGAAGTGACCGTAGCGGCGACGGTAGCGGTAGCTCGAAGTGATCGACGAGGCGCCGAGGGTACGACCGTGGTAGCCGCCTTCGAAGGCGAACATCAGGCTCTTGCCGTTGGTGGCGTTACGCACGACTTTCAACGAGTCTTCGATGGACTGCGAACCGCCGACGTTGAAGTGCACGCGACCGTCGAGGCCGAACTTGTTCTTGGCGTCGACCGCGATCATTTCCGACAGCTCGATCTTGCCTTTGTGCAGGTACTGGCTGGCGATTTGCGGCAGGGTGTCGATCTGTTGTTTCAGGGCGTTGTTCAGGCGCGGGTTGGCGTAGCCGAAGTTGACCGCCGAGTACCACATTTGCAGGTCCAGGTAAGCCTGGTCGCTGGTGTCCCACACGTACGAGCCTTCGCAACGGCTGAAAATACGCGGTGGTTCGATGTAGTGAACGGTGTCGCCGTAGGAGCAGTACTTGGCTTCTTTTTCCAGAAGAATCTGGTCTTCTGGGGTAGCAATTCGAATATCAGACATGGTGGAAGAGTTCCTGATTGTGTAGCGAGAGTTCAGAAGAGGTTTCAAGTGCGAAGTCAGTGGCATTGGCTGCGCTGCCGGCCGGCAGTTTGGCCAGCAAGGCCGGAAGTTCGGCGAAGCTGTCGAAGCGGGCGTAGGCGATGCCATTGCGTTCGCAATGTTCGGCCAGGCGGTCCTTGGCAAATACGAAGTCGGCGGTCGAGGCCACGCACATGTCGGACTGACCGTCACCGATCACCAGCACGCGTTTGCTGCTGGGCGTGGATTTGCATTTGCAGTTGCCGGAGGCTGCGCGGCAGGCGTCGCTCGAATACGGGAAGTCGATGCGCCAGCTGTTGTTGTCGACCTGGCGCAGGCGGTTGGCGAGGATCGGCAGGAGGCTGACGTAGTTGCGCGACAGAATCCGCGCGATACCTTGTTCGATACCGTCACTGACAACTTCGATGGAAGCGCCCAGGCCGACCACATGGTCGACAAAGTCCGGGAAGTCGGCATCGATTTCGACGCTGTCGAAGAACTCGAGCAGTTCATTGGGCGTTGCCTTGACCAGAGAAAGCTGGCGGCTGAGGCATTCACGCGAGCCGATAGCACCGCTCAGCCACTCTTCCTCGATCGCTTCCCAGCTCGGGTCGGCGAAACGTTGGAGAATGCTGTCGATTACGTCGGTCCGGGTGATGGTCCCGTCGAAATCACACACGATATGCCAATCAATCATCTGCATTACCTATTGGGGCAGGGGCGCGCTGATGCGCTTGCAACGGGGTAGAGCAGGGAATGTGCCAAGTTGTTTCAAGTCCAGCAGGCTGGGGCCCTGAGGTATGCTTGGCAGGAAATATGTCCGGCTAGCTACAATTTTTGTAGGTTGCTACAAACAACATGAGTGCTTGCGCTGCAAAGTCGACCTGGGAGTTGATGCGCGCCTGTACTGATAAGGAATCGCTTTATGTTCAGGATTACCTCTGCTGTATTCACTGCCTTGCTGGGCCTTGGCGGCTTTTGCGCCACCGCGCAGGCTGCCGGGATAACCGGTGAGGCGGGTCTCGGCATGAGCAATCAGCCCTATGACCCGACGGGTAGCCGTTATGAAACCGTGCCGGTGCCTTACTTCGATCTGGACTGGGGCGATGTCAGCCTCAGCACCGACGACGGTTTGACCTGGAGCGCCTTGAAAGCCAACGGTTTCAGTGCCGGGCCGTTTATCAACTACATTCCGGGCCGCAACTCCAATGGCACGCTGCGAGGCCTGCACAATGTGTCGGCCATGGGCGAGGCCGGCGGCTTCGTTCAGTACAGCCCGGCTGATTTCTGGCGCATTTTTGCTTTCGTCGGCCATACCGTGGGCGCTAATCGCGGCCAGGGTGGTGTGCTCGGTCGGGTGGGCGGGGAAGTGGGTTATCCACTGCGGCTGGGGATCATTGGCAGTAGCGAATTGAGCGCCAGTTTTGCCGATCGCCAGCAGACCCAGACGTTCTTTGGTGTTTCCGCTAAAGACGCCCGGGATTCGGAGTTCCGTCCGTACAAGGCCAGTGGCGGCATGCAGAATGTGGCGTTGACCCAGAACTTCGAGTTCCCGCTGGCCGCAAAGTGGTCGCTGGTGACCAGTGCCACCTGGAAGCACCTGACCAATTCCGCGGCGGACAGCACTATCGTCAAACAAGAAGGCCGCGTGAACCAGGGTGAAGTTCAGGCGGCGATCAGCTACAAATTCAATTGACCTGGACTCAGACCCCCGTAGCAGCAGGCTACGCCAGCTGCTACAGGTAAATCTGGTCTGCTGTTTGCAATAGCCATGGAGAACTCAATTTCTCAGGAGTGCTTCATGGCTCGTCCCGCGTATCGTTTCCTTGCCTATTCGCTGTGGGATCTGGTCCCGATTGCGCTGGGCGTGGCTCATCTGGCGTTTGTCCTGTGGTTGGTGCTGGCCTTCCATGACCTGTCATGGTGGGCCCTTGTGCCGCTGGCGCTGGTCTATGCCGTTAGCCTGTCGTGGAGCATCAACAGTATTTCCCACAACCAGATCCACAACCCGTACTTCACCCTTGGCTGGATGAATCGGGCATTCGATCTGTTGTTGTCGGTCACCATCGGTTTCTCGCAGACCCTCTATCGCGACATCCACAATCGCCATCACCGTGGTAATTCAGACCTGCCGGATGCACACGGAAAAACCGTCGATCCGCTGTCGATCTATTTGCGCGGCAAGGATGGGCAACCTGAAAACCCTTGGTCGTACACTTTTCTCAGCTTTTTCCGCGATGATCCCAAGCCGTTCTACGAAGAAATGCAGCGCAAGCGGCCCCGCGATGCGCGCTGGGTCAAGGTCGAGATTTATGTGACGGTGGCGGCGTATGTGGCGCTGGCGTTCTATGACTGGCATGCCGTGTTGCTGTTGCTGCCGTTCTGGTATCTGGGCCAGGCGCTGTCGTCGCTCAATGGGTATTACGAGCATTTGGGCGGTAATCCGGACTTGCCGATCGCCTGGGGCGTGAGCAGCTACAGCGTGCTCTACAACCTGATCTGGATGAACAACGGTTATCACGCCGAGCACCATTACCGGCCGAAAATGCACTGGACCCAGGTCAAGGCATTCCACCGCGAAATTGCCGAGCAGCAACGTGCGGCAGGGGTGAAGGTAATCCCGGTGTCACACGGACTGGGCTTTCTGACGGCCCACCGTAAAGGCTGACCTGTAGATCCTTTTGTGGTGAAGGGGCTTACTGTGGCGAGGGGGCTTTTGTGGCGAGGGGGCTTGCCCCCGTTCGAGTGCGAAGCGCTCGCAATCCAGCTGTAGAAGTCTGCCTGATCTCCACGGTTGCAGCGTTTAGGGCCGCTTCGCGGCCCAGCGGGGGCAAGCCCCCTCGCCACAAGGGAAATGCGTTGCTCTTAGGTTTCTTCGCCTTCCGCCAGTAATGCTATCCCGCCCATGATCACTGCCACGCCCAGCCAGTGCAGCAGGCTGATCTGCTCGCCGAGACCAAGCCACGAGCCGAGCAACACGCCGACAAACACCAGCGAACTCAGCGGAAACGCCAACGACAGGCTGCTGCGCCGCAGGATCAACATCCAGACGAAAAACGCCCCGATGTAGCAGGCGATGGCCGTCAGCACCCCAGGATTACCGGCCACAGCCGCCAGCCATTGAAGGTTGAAGTCCATCTGCCCCAGTTGATCGCCACCGACTTTGGTGGCGATCTGACCGCCACTTTCAAAACCGATCAGCAGCATCCAGAGCACCACGGTGCCCAGACGTCCGTGCAGCCAACCCATAGTGCTGTTCCTTTCCATCATCGATTGAGCTTCAGGCATGGGCGACACACACGAGCATCACGCCCGCCGTAATCACCAGGGTGCCCAGCCAGCGCCGGCGGCTGACGGTTTCACCCAACACGACTTTACCGGCCAGTACCACACCGCAATAAGCCAGCGCCGCGGATGGAAACAACAGGCTCAGCGGCGCGCGGGACAGGGCTTCGAGCCAGACAAAGAACTCGATGGCGTAGGCGCCGATCCCGCACCAGAGCAACGGCGCGTTGAACACCTGGCCCCAGAACGCGTTCAATCGAAAGCCACCTTCGAGCTCCGGTAAACGGTCAAGGCCGAGCTTGAAACAGAGCTGGCCGATGACGTCCAGAACAATCGAAAACGCCACCAGTAACACCACGGTCAAGGTCACGGGAATAACTCCTCGAACAGGCTGATCAGCGCCTGGTTGGTTGCCGCATTGCGCAGCAGATCGTCTTCGCTCCAGCGCTCGGGGGACGGCTGGTCGGATTTGGCTTCCCAACGCTTGAGCGCGTTGCTGAAGGCTGGTTGAGCGAACTCGCCGCAAACATCGATGCCGAGGATTCGCTTGCTCGCGGCCAACATGCGCAGGGCTTGCAGCAAGTGCGTCAGCCGCATGCCACCCTGATCCCAGTTGGTCGCGGCGTCTTCACTGGCCAGCACATCCTTGTCGATGGTAATCCACACCGCTTCGGTCGGCAGGCTCTCGATCAGTTGCTGGAGAAACACCGGCCAATCGAGGTCGGCCAGGTTGCGCCAGTGCAGCAGGTTTTCCCGCTGTTGATGCCCGGCACCATCGCCGATGAAACCCCAGACCTGGGACGGCGGGTGCTGCCAGGGGAACAGCTGCAAGTCGCCACGCTTCAGCGCGCCGAGGTTGCCGCCACGCAGTTGCGGGTTATGCAGGTCATCGCTGCACGGCCCGAGGGTGACGATGCGTTTGATGTTCGGCAGCTTCAGTGCCCGGTTGACCCATGAACCGCAATGCCGACGCGGTGCGAAACGCACCCAGTCGG
Organism: Pseudomonas sp. FW306-02-D09B; assembly: GCF_058782685.1. Taxonomy (NCBI): domain Bacteria; kingdom Pseudomonadati; phylum Pseudomonadota; class Gammaproteobacteria; order Pseudomonadales; family Pseudomonadaceae; genus Pseudomonas; species Pseudomonas sp. FW306-02-D09B. The sequence goes on along the minus strand of NZ_JBYSXY010000003.1, from coordinate 210,748 downwards.
GATGGTTGTCGAAATGAATCAGGCTGACCGGCTCGGTAATCTCGGCGAGAAAAGCCGGGGTCAGGTGGTGGTAGTCACCGGAACCTATAAAGAAGATTTCTGGCTGCGGCCCCGTATGGCGGGGCCGTTCGCGCAGGCGTTCGGAAAAGCGACGATAGTTTTTCTCGCTGGACCACAAACGCAGTTTGGGGCCCAGATCGAGCAGGTCCAGACGCTTGGCGCGACCGCTTTCCAGCAGTCGGGCAATCGGCGCCTGGGCTGTGAGGCTGTGGTCGAGATCCAATATATTCAAAACGTGTTTTACCCATGGCAGCGCCCCTGCAAGACCAGCGTGAACAATCGCCAACGCAGGCCAGGTGGGCTTTAACGGGTAAATGCAAGGGGCGGGCCAGTGTTGGAAGGAACGCTGAGCTCCATGGTGGCGAGGGGGCTTGCCCCCGCTGGGCAGCGAAGCGGCCCCCATACGGCTGGAAGCGTATGTCTGACGAAATGTGGTTGCAGACTTTACGACTGCTGCGCCCGAGCGTGGACCGGCCGGCGGGAGCAAGCTCCCTCGCCACAGGGGGTTGTGGTCAGGCGTGAACGCGGACCCAAACAGAAACCAGCACCGTCGCCGCCATCAGCCACGCAAGCGCAGCCACCGCCAGCGAGGCCTCCAGGCGAAGGCGATCGACCATCACGTACAAGGTTGCCAGATAAACGAAGTACGGAATGATCGACCACATGCCAAACACGATGGTGGTCTTCAGATCGTCCAGCGAGCGGCCCTTGCCGACGATGTAATGGGCAATCAGTGCAAAGGTCGGAAACAGCGGCACCAGGCCTGCGATGTAATAGTTTCTGGTTTTGGCGAGGAAGGCGAGGATCACCACCACCGCGGCGCCCAGTGCAGCTTTTAACAGTAGATCCACGAAAACTCTCGCAGTGGGTTAGTGGCTCAAGCCGTATTTTTTAACTTTGTCGAACAGCGTGGTCTTGGCCATTCCCAGTTCCTGGCTGGCCTGGGTCAGGTTGCCGCCGCTGCGCTGCAAGGCATCGTTGAGCAGGTTGCGTTCGAAGGCTTCCACCGCTTCGGAGAACGCCAGGCCTTGGGCGGCGCCACCGCTGCCGGACTTCTTGAAGGCCGGCAAACCCAGGGCAAAACGCTCGGCGACGTTACGCAGTTCACGCACGTTGCCGGGCCAGTCGTGGCTCATCAGGTTCGACAGGGTCTGGTTGTCGAGCTCAGGCAGCGCACGGTCAAAGCGCAGGGACGATTGCTGCAAGAAGTGTTCGAACAATTGCAGGATGTCTTCGCGACGCTCACGCAGCGGTGGCAGTTCCAGCGTCACTACGTTCAAGCGGTAATACAGGTCGCTGCGAAACTGGCCGGCCTTGCTCAAGTCGTCGAGGTCGGACTTGGTCGCCGCGATCACCCGGCAGTCGACCGCGACACTCTGGTTTGAGCCGAGCCGCTCCAGCGTGCGCTCCTGCAATACCCGCAGCAGTTTGATTTGCAGCGGCAATGGCATGCTTTCTACTTCGTCGAGGAACAACGTGCCGCCGTGGGCGTGTTCGATCTTGCCGATCCGGCGTTTTCCGGCGCCGGTGAACGCATTCGCTTCATGACCGAAAATCTCACTTTCGAACAGGTTCTCCGGCAGGCCACCGCAGTTCAGCGCGACGAATTGCTGCGACTGACGGCGGCTGAAGTCGTGCAGGCAACGCGCGACCAGCTCTTTGCCGGTGCCGGTCTCGCCTTCGATCAGCACGTTGGCCGACGTATCGGCGACGTTGGCGATCAACTCGCGCAGGTGCTGCATGGCGGGCGAGCGCCCGATGATCCGGCCTTCAAGGGAATCACGCTCGGCCAGTTGCCGGCGCAGTGAGGTCACTTCGCGAGCCAGACTGCGTTGCTCCAGCGCGCGGCGTGCGACGTCGACCAGGCGTTCGGGGGAGAACGGTTTCTCCATGAAGTCGTAGGCGCCTTTTTGCATCGCGCCAACCGCCATCGAGATGTCGCCATGGCCGGTGATCAGCACCACCGGCAGGCTTCGGTCACGGGCCTTGAGGCGGTTCAGCAGTTCCAGTCCATCGATGCCCGGCAGGCGAATGTCGCTGATGACGATCCCGGCGAAGTTGTCGCCGACCCGAGCCAGGGCCTCTTCAGCGCTGCCAACGCCTTCGCAGGGGATATCCTCCAGAGCCAGCGCCTGCTGGCAACCGAGCAGGACATGGGGATCGTCTTCGACGATCAGCACACTAAGGTCGTTGTTCATATCGGCTCGGCAGGAACGGGGCTTACCAACGGTAAGCTGAGGACGAAAGCGGTACCACCGCTGGCCGGGTGCTCGACGCCGAGGTGACCGCCGGTGGCGGCCGCCAGGCTCGCCGACAGGGTCAGGCCAAGGCCCAGGCCCTGTTCGCCGGGTTTGGTGGTAAAGAAAGGTTCGAACAAATGCTTGCGGGCTTCGGCGTTGATACCGTGGCCGTTATCGCGGACGCGCAGGCGATATTTGCCGTCGACAATGTCACCTTCCAGCCATAGTTCGGGCAATGGCTGCGCTTGCATGGCGTCCAGGGCGTTGCCGATCAGGTTGACCAGAATCTGTTCCAGGCGGGTCTGGTCGATCTGTACTTGCACGTCGCTGAACTCGCGGTGCAACAGCAAACGAGCGCTTTCAAGGCGTGCGCCGAGCAACTGCAAGGCGGCATCTACCGCTTTACCGAGGCTGGCCTGGCCCTGATCGTCGCCGCGCCGGGCAAAGGAGCGCAGGCTGGCGGTAATCCGGCCCATGCGGTCGATCAGATCGTTGATGGTTTTCAGGTTGGCACTGGCGATGTCCAGCTGACCGCGCTCGAGAAAGCGCACGGTATTGCCGGACAAGGTACGCAACGCGGCCAGCGGCTGGTTCAATTCGTGGGCAATGCTGGTGGACATCTGGCCGATGGCCGCGAGTTTACCGGCCTGTACCAGTTCGTCCTGAGCCCGGCGCAAGGTTTCTTCGGCCTGGCGCCGTTCGCGGATCTGGCTTTTCAGGCGCTCGTTGCTGGCCCGCAGGTCGGTAGTGCGTTCGGTAATCCTGCGTTCGAGCTGATTGTTGGCTTCTTGCAGCGCTTCGCGGGCGGCGAGGCGGGTGGCGATAACTTTGCGCCGTTCGTTCCAGGCAATCAGCAGGAACGCCACCAGCGCAAAGGCTACCGCGACCAGGATGCCCTGGTTGATCGCTTCACGACGCAGATCCCCAAGCGGTGTGAGCAGGGTGAAATTCCACGGTGTATCGCTCAAGACGCGGGTCTGCGACAGGTAACTGATTTCCTGTTCATCCGAGACCAGCTCGGCGTTGGCCGGGAAGGTGATTTTCTCCACGCCTTCGGACAGCCGCTCGCGGGCCAGCGGTTCCAGTTCATTGAGCGGGTACCAGTAATATTGCAGGCTGCGGGCCAGGCGTTCCTTGGTGTCGTCGCTGAGCGGGCGAACCGATTTGAGCCGCCGCGCCGGGTCGCTGGACAGAATGATGATGCCATTCTCGTCGCTGACGAAGGCTTCGAGGCGTGCACGCTGCCAGCGTTCTTCCATGGCTTCGAGGCGGACTTTGACCACTGCGACGCCGATGATCTTGCCTTGCTCTTCCAGGCCATGGGCCAGGTAGTAGCCGGGCTCGCCGTTGGTGCTGCCGATGCCGTAGAAACGACCGGGCTGACCGCGTACGGCATTCTGGAAATAGGCACGGAAGGACAGGTCTTCGCCTAGGTAGCTGTCGACATCGCGCCAGTTACTGGTGGCCAGTACCCGACCGGTGGTATCCATCACGTAGATTGCCCGACTGCGGCTACGCCGGTTCAGGCCTTCGAGGTAATTGTTGACCGCTTGCCGGTGCTCGGGCGTAGGGTCGCCCAACAGCTCTGAAACACTCGATTCGAGTTCCAGCAGGCTGGGCAGGTAGGTGTATTTGCTGATCTCGCTTTCGACCGCGCGGGCGTGCAGTTCCAGCTGACGTTGACCGTTCTCGCTCAGGCTGCGAATTCCGTAATGCTCGCTGACCCAGAAGCCGAGGTAACCCAATCCGACCATCAGCAAGATGATCAGCGGTGGCAGGAACAGTTGGCGAATCAGACGAGGTTTCACGGCAAGTGATGGCGGCGCTGCGCGATAGAGAGTGGATTCGCATTTCATCACAGATGCCTTGGGTCAACCACAATACAAATTTCCACATCAACACCGATCCAGTGTGGGAGCGGGCTTGCTCGCGAAAGCGGTGTGTCAGCCAACATTGATGTTGAAGCTGATGGCCTCTTCGCGAGCAAGCCCGCTCCCACAGGGTGGAGCGGTGCTGTTGTTAGTGCTGCAGGATTTTATCGAGGAAGTGCTGCGCGCGGTCCGAGCGGGCGTTGATGTCGCCGAAGAACTCTTCCTTCTTGCAGTCTTCGATGATTTTGCCCTGATCCATGAAGATCACCCGGTCCGCCACTTTACGGGCGAAGCCCATTTCGTGGGTTACGCACATCATGGTCATGCCTTCGTTGGCCAGTTGCACCATCACGTCGAGCACTTCATTGACCATTTCCGGGTCGAGCGCCGAGGTCGGTTCGTCGAACAGCATGACGATCGGGTCCATCGCCAGTGCACGGGCAATCGCCACACGCTGTTGCTGACCACCGGAGAGCTGGCCCGGGTGCTTGTGGGCGTGAGCCGAAAGGCCGACGCGCTCAAGCAGTTGCAGGCCCTTTTTGGTGGCTTCTTCCTTGCTGCGGCCCAACACCTTGATCTGCGCGATGGTCAGGTTTTCGGTGATGGTCAGGTGCGGGAACAGTTCGAAATGCTGGAACACCATCCCAACGCGCGAGCGCAGTTTCGGCAGGTCGGTCTTCGGGTCGGCGATGGAGGTGCCATCGACCACCACGTCGCCTTTCTGGAACGGTTCCAGGGCGTTGACGCATTTGATCAGGGTGGATTTGCCGGAGCCAGACGGTCCGCACACCACAATCACTTCGCCTTTTTTGACCTCGGTGCTGCAATCAGTCAGTACCTGGAAGTCGCCATACCACTTGTTGACATTCTTGATAGAAATCATACGGCAAACCTTTTTTGCAGACGCTTGACCAGCCGTGAGGCGGCAAAGCTGATTGTGAAGTACACGAGACCTGCGATGATCAGGAACTCATTGGCGCGACCGATGATGTCGCCACTGGCCCGCGTAGCATTGAGGAAGTCCACCAGGCCGACCGTGTAGACCAGCGAGGTATCCTGAAACAGGATGATGCTTTGCTGCAGCAACAGCGGGGTCATCTTGCGAAACGCTTGCGGCAGGATGATCAGGCGCATCATCTGGCCGTAGCCCATGCCCAAGGCCTTGGCTGCGCCCATCTGTCCCTTGGGAATCGACTGCACGCCGGCCCGGACGATTTCGCAGAAGTACGCCGCTTCGAACATCATGAAGGCCACGATGCACGAGGTGAACGCACCGATCGGCGTGTCTTCGCCGGTGATCCAGCGCAGCACGAACGGTACCGCCAGGTAGAACCAGGTGATCACCAGCAGCAGCGGGATCGAGCGGAAGTAGTTCACGTAAGCGCCGGCAATGTTCGACAGCAGCTTGCTGTGGGACAGGCGCATCAGCGCCAGGAGAGTGCCGAGGATGATCCCGCCGACGACGCCGAGTACCGTCAGTTGCAGGGTCATGACCATGCCGTTCCACATGCCGGGGACGGCCTGGACGACGCCACTGAAATCGAGATCCATTATTTACCCCCCACGGAAATCAGGCCGGGCACCGCAACTCTCTTCTCGACCATACGCATCAGCAGCATCAGGCTCATGTTCAGGGTGAAGTAGATCAGGGTCGCCAGGGTGAAGGCTTCGAACAGGTTGGCGGAGAACTCCGCGGTCTGTTTGGTCTGTGCGAGCAGCTCCATCAGGCCGATCAAGGAGGCGACGGAGGAGTTCTTGAAGACGTTGAGAAATTCCGAGGTCAGCGGCGGAATGACGATCCGGTAGGCTTGGGGCAGCAGCACATTCCAGTAGATTTGCGGCAGCTTGAAGCCCATGGCGCGGGCGGCCGATTCCTGGCCACGCGGCAGCGCCTGGATACCCGTGCGCACTTGCTCGCACACTCGGGCGGCGGTGAACAGGCCCAGGCACACGACGACGCTCAGGTAGGCCGAGGTGGTCGGATTCAGGTCCTGCTTGTACCAGTCTTGCAGGTTTTGCGGCAACAGGTCGGGCACCAGGAAGTACCAGATGAACAGCTGAACCAGCAGCGGTACGTTACGAAAGAGTTCCACATAGCAGGTGGCGATGCCCGATACCAGGCGATTCGGCACGGTACGCATGACGCCGAGCACCGAGCCCAGCATCAGGGCGATGATCCAGGCCACGATGGCGATGGCGATGGTCCAGCCCAATCCCGTGATGAACCAGTCGAGATAGGTCTCGCTGCCCACGCCGGTGGACTTGAAGAACACGCCCCAATCCCAGTTGTAATTCATTAGGGTCTCCCCTCAGATCGATCGATGTACAAGTGCCTGCCTGGGGAAACTCCGTTCCCTCTGATCTCGACGATCAGGCACACGCGATCGGCTCGACAACCACCGGTTCGAGTGTTTCCAGAAAGTGCCAGCAGGTAGTGACAGCCTCCTGAAAGGGCGCAGGCCCTGTCAGGAGGTGGGTTAGTCAGAAATCAGGATTTCTTTTCTTCAGCCGCTTTGTCGGTCGGGTTGGAGATCAGGGCCTTGAGCTCGTCGCTCATCGGGAACATCAGGTTCAGATTTTTTGGCGGGATTGGCTGAGTGAACCACTTTGCGTAGATAGTGTTGATCTCGCCGGACTTGTAGGTCGCGACGATGGCGTCGTCTACAGCCTTCTTGAACGGCGCGTCGCCCTTGCGGACCATGCAGCCGTAGATTTCATAGGACTGAGCAGTGCCGGTCACGGCCCAGTCAGTCGGATTCTTGGCCTTGGCCATTTCACCGGCCAGCAAGGCGTCGTCCATCATGAAGGCGACAGCACGACCCGATTCCAGCATCTGGAAGGATTCGCCGTGGTCTTTGGCGGAGATGACGTTCATGCCCATCTGCTTGTCGGCGTTCATCGACTTCAGAATGCGCTCGGACGTGGTGCCGGCGGTGGTCACGACGTTCTTGCCCTTGAGGTCGGCGAAGTCTTTGTAGGTCGAGTCTTTTTTCGACAGCAGCTTGGTGCCGATTTCGAAGATGCCAACGGAGAAGTCAACTTGTTGCTGACGCTCGGTGTTGTTGGTGGTGGAACCGCACTCGACGTCTACAGTGCCGTTTTGAACCAGTGGAATACGGGTTTGCGAGGTGACCAGGTTGTACTTGACCTTCAGGTTTGGCATGTCCAGGTCTTTCTTGATGGCTTCGACGATTTTCAGCTGAATATCGTGGGAGTAGCCGACCGGTACACCGGAAGCATCTGCAATGTAGGAAAACGGAATAGAAGCGTCGCGATGCCCCAGGGTAATGGTGCCGGACTCTTTGATCTTTTTCAGGGTGCCGGTGAGTTCGGCGGCGAAAACTGGCGTGCTGATCAGAGCGGCCGTAATGGCTGCGCCCAGGATATGGGGAACGATGCGCATCAAATTTTCCTCTACATTGTTTTTATATGGAGCCAGTTTATCGGCTCTTTTGTACTGCTGAATGCCTTGACGGCTCCTGAAGTGTTGGCACATCAGGCATTCGTCCCAAGTTGTAGAGCATGAGTCGTGCCAGTTCAAAATTTATCAATCAACTTATTGATTTTAAAGGATATTAAATATTTATAGGATTGGATTCAGGACGTGATAATCCGGTTAACCGAATCGACTGACGGGTCGCGTTCGGAAAACCGAATGCAAAAAATCGCAGCCCGCGGCAGCGCCTACGCTGGAATGCGATCCCCTGTGAGTTGCCGCAGACCGCGATGCTGATGATCTGAATGGCAGCGGAATTCTTCACCTTCATTGCGGGGTTTCAGCGGATGAAAGTCCTCGGCATCCTTTGCCTTCTCCTGACCCTCGGCGGTTGCAGCTCCTTGCTGTTCTACCCCGATCCCGGTCTGCCGTTTACCCCGCAAAAAGCCGGGCTTGAATACCGTGACATCACCTTGACCACCGCTGACGGCGTGAAACTCAACGGTTGGTGGCTACCGGCCAAAAAAGGCGTAGCGGTCAAGGGCACAGTGCTGCACTTGCACGGCAATGGTGGAAATCTCGCCGGGCATCTTGGGGCCAGCTGGTGGCTACCGAAGCAGGGTTACCAGGTGCTGCTGGTGGACTATCGCGGCTATGGGCTGTCGCAGGGTAAACCCGGCCTTCCGGCGATCTATCAGGACATCGACGCTGCATTCAAATGGCTGGACCAGGCGCCAGAAGTTCAGGGCAAACCGTTGATCGTCCTGGGTCAGAGCCTTGGCGGTGCGCTGGTCGTGCATTATCTGGCTGAACACCCCGAGCGTCAGCCCCGCCTCAAGGCGCTGGTCCTCGACAGCGTGCCGGCCAGTTATCGGGATGTCGGGCGGTTTGCACTGAGTTCGTCGTGGATGACCTGGCCGTTTCAGGTGCCGTTGTCCTGGCTGGTGCCGGACGCCGACAGCGCGATCTACGCCATGCCGCAGCTCAATCGCGTGCCAAAACTGATCTTCCACAGCATCGACGATCCGCTCGTGCCTCTTTCCAATGGCATCCGACTGTATCAAGCTGCGCCCGCGCCCAGGGTCCTGCAATTGACCCGAGGCGGGCATGTGCAGACCTTCAGCGTCCCGACCTGGCGCACCGTCATGCTGCGTTACCTCGATGACCCGCAGCACTTCAACGGTCTGCGCCGCCTGGGCGAAACACCCAATTACCCGGCACCCCCGAATTCAGAAGTTGAACCTCCAGAGAGTCCGCAATGAGTGAAGAACGTAACGCCATCCCGCTGATCATCACCGGTATCTGCAGCATCCTCGGCACCGTCGGGGCCTTGTGGTTCTACGGTTACCTGCACTTCGCCAAACCGGAAGACGCGCTGCTGCTCAGCGACTTCACCATGCTCAAGACCATACCGGGTGAAGACTACAAAGTCTCCCTGGAGCCGGCCGCGCAAGTCGCCCAGTGCGTCGATGGCGTGCTGGTGCTGTTCGACACCGAACAGAAAGGCCTGACGGGTGTGCTGGTCAACAACAAGAAAAAAGCCGTGCGTTGCATGGGGCAAGAGACCCCGCAGCTGGAGCAGTAACGGTTTAGATCGGATAGAAGAAAAAAAGCCCCGCTTCTTTGGCTGGAAGCGGTGCTTTTTCTATTGTTTGGCAGCTGATGTGTCGGGTTTTACGGTGACCTTGATCGATGTTCGATCAATGATGCCGCCGTAGTTCTGATTCAAGTTAACTTGGTAGGTTGGACCTGGTTTCATCCCATGATCCCATTCCGATATTCTCCAGTTGCCTGCCCCGTCAACGTTGGGGGGCGCGAGAGTCCAACTGAACAGTGTCGAGAGGTTAATGACCCTTACGCTGAATGACGCGTCGGGTAGTCCGCCCCCGGTGAATTGCACAACTCGGTTGACCACATCTCCATCTTTGGGCGTCGTGAAGGTCGGCTTCTTCAGGGAGGAGCACGCCGGCTGTGTTTCCCCCTTGAGGCCAACAGAAATGGCAGCATTCGACTCCACCAAGGGATCAACTGCGCACACATGTACGGTAATACCTGCTGCTTCATCCTTTAGCGTTCTACCCGCTTTCAAGGTGGCATCTTCTGTTGAGACCGTTTCGGGTGCGCTATCGACTTGCATGTCCTGAACGTATTCAGCCATCTTGGTGTAGCGCACCCCGACACCCTTGGCATAGCCCGTTGGAAACTGACTGTCGAACGGTGGAAAGAGGGTCTGACGAACTTCCAGCGCTATTTGCTTAAGCTGGTTTGGGGCTGTTGTCGGGAGATCAATCAAATAGCTGTTTCCGAGGGCGAGGCGGTAGATGCCCGACGCCTTGATGTGGGTTACCCGGGACTCATCCAACCAGCCCGCATACCAGCGCAAGTGCGTGGGATACAGAACCGACCCGCCGCCTGACACGGGATTACCGTAATCGGGGTAGAAGATGATTTTGCAGTGGTCGGGTGCCGTGATGACATTGCTGCTCAGAGGGCAGCCGGAATAGGTCGGCCCGCTGATAAACCCCAGGTTATTGCCGAACAGGCGAATCCAGAGATGCGAGCTCTCTGGCTGGTTGTAGATCGCCAGCACTCGGCCAGGTGCGTCAGCACTCCCGGTACCAATACCGCAGGAGGCTGCGATGAACAGATAGTCAAAGTCGTCGGGGTTCAGGCCTTGAGCCCTGGCGGCGGCTTCGGCTGGGCCTTTGACTGCGTCGCGAGTGTTACAGATGGCCGGTTTTGGCCCGAGGTCAGCGGTGATCATCGTGCCTTCCAGCGTCAGCTTCCTGCCTGAAACATATGAGATATACCGGCGTAAGGAGCTTTCGCTTTCTGGAGAAAGACTTTGTTTCCAGAGCTCTTCCTTGTCCATCGCAGGCATGCCGGCCCACCGACCGACCACCAGCAACACCTTTTTTGTACCCACGACCGGTCGTTGGTTGACCCCCGGAACGGGCAGGGTCTCACCGGTAAGAATGGCCTCAGGGTCGAGATGGTTGTACCTGGACTCGCCGCTTGTCGACACGCCGACGTTCGAGTCATGGGTGGACTGTGCACACCCTCCCTGGATCAGCGCCGCACACAGCAGCAAAAAAACTGTCAGCAGTCGCATGGTGTTGCTCCTTGATGCCCGTGATCCTGGCCAGGAGCTCACTTTTACTCGCGACGCTGGAGGCTGCCTACTGTCAGAAATAACAGGTGGCGACGAGTGGCAAGAGCGTGCGTATACACAAGAGCCCCGCCTGATCACCTCAGACGGGGCTCTTGCATTGCGGGCACGTCAATGTTTTTGCTTGCCGGCCTGGGCCGATAAATCGTGCAGATGACGCCGCGACAATTCGAGAAAGCGCGGTGTCGGGCCAACGTCTTCGTAGAGCGGGTCGCCTTCCTCATCGGTTGCGACCACGTGCTGACCCTTGATGTAAGGGAAACTCGCTTCGAGCTCTTCCAGGGCGGCGCCGATCAGTTCGCCCAGCAGTTCTTCGGGGTGGCGTTTGGGGTACATCTCGGTAAGCGCGGCCAACCGCGCCGCGGCTTCGACGTCCAGGTGAATGGTGTAGCCGGTCTTGGTCAAACGGCCTTTGGCGGTTTCTTCCCAATGTTGGGCTAGCTCACGGATTTTCATAATGACCTCAATAGGCACCTGCTGGTGGCAGGGGAGATGAGTGTCCGGCCGTGGCCGGTAGCAAGCCTTTGTGCGGCTTATTCTTCAGACTAGCCCCAACCTTCGGGATTTACCGTCGATTTGTCGTCTGACTTGTAAGAACCCGCTGTGGACGGCACTCTTGGAGTCGACCGCCATTCGCTGGAGAACTGCTGATGACTGATATCGATGCACGCTTGCGCGAGGATGTTCACCTGCTGGGTGAGTTGTTGGGCAACACCATTCGCGAGCAGTACGGGGATGGCTTTCTCGACAAGATCGAGCTGATCCGCAAGGGTGCCAAGGCTGACCGTCGTGGCTCGACGGACGCCGAACTGCGCGCCAGCCTCAACCAGTTGACTGAAGATGAACTGCTGCCAGTGGCGCGAGCGTTCAACCAGTTCCTGAACCTTGCGAACATCGCCGAGCAATATCAGTTGATTCACCGTCGCGAAGAGTCCCAACCGGCACCGTTCGAGGCGCGGGTGCTGCCCGAACTGCTCGCCCGCCTGCGGGCTGAAGGGCATGGCAGCGACGCGCTGGCGCGGCAATTGGGACGGTTGGAGATCGAACTGGTGCTGACGGCGCATCCGACTGAAGTCGCCCGCCGGACCTTGATCCAGAAATACGACGCCATCGCCGCGCAACTGGCGGCACAGGATCACCGTGACCTGACCCGCGCCGAGCGCGAGCAGATCAAGTCGACCTTGCAGCGCTTGATCGCCGAAGCCTGGCACACCGAAGAAATTCGCCGCACCCGGCCGACCCCGGTCGATGAAGCCAAGTGGGGCTTTGCGGTGATCGAGCATTCGCTGTGGCAGGCGATTCCCAACTACCTGCGCAAGGCCGACCAGGCGCTGCATGCGGCCACCGGTCTGCGCTTGCCGCTGGAGGCGGCGCCGATTCGCTTCGCCTCGTGGATGGGCGGCGACCGTGATGGCAACCCGAACGTCACGGCGGCGGTGACCCGTGAAGTGCTGCTGTTGGCGCGCTGGATGGCGGCCGACCTTTACCTGCGCGATGTCGATCAACTGGCCGCCGAGTTGTCGATGCAGCAGGCCAGCACCACGTTGCGGGCCAAGGCTGGGGACAGCGCCGAACCTTACCGTGCAGTGCTTAAACAGCTGCGTGAACGCCTGCGTGCGACCCGTAACTGGGCGCAGGCATCCTTGACCGCGAGCACCCCGGCGCCGGCCGACGTGCTGCAAAACAACCGCGAGCTGCTGGATCCGCTGGAGCTGTGCTATCAATCGCTGCATGAATGCGGCATGGGCGTGATCGCCGATGGCCCGTTGCTCGATTGCCTGCGTCGGGCAGTGACGTTCGGCCTGTTCCTGGTGCGACTGGACGTGCGCCAGGACTCATCGCGGCATGCGTCGGCGATGACCGAAATCACCGACTACCTCGGGCTCGGTCGCTATGAAGACTGGGACGAGGAAGCGCGCATCAGCTTCCTGATGGGCGAGCTGAACAATCGTCGGCCACTCCTGCCGGCGTATTTCAAACCTTCGGCCGACACCGCCGAAGTCCTGGCGACGTGTCGCGAAATCGCGGCGGCGCCGGCGGCGTCGCTCGGCTCGTATGTGATCTCCATGGCGGGTGCCGCTTCGGACGTGCTCGCCGTGCAACTGCTGCTTAAAGAGTCTGGCGTGCTGCGGCCGATGCGCGTCGTGCCGTTGTTCGAAACCCTCGCCGACCTCGACAATGCCGGCCCGGTGATCGAAAAACTGTTGCTGCTACCGGGTTACCGTTCGCGTTTGCAGGGCCCGCAGGAAGTGATGATCGGCTATTCCGACTCGGCCAAGGACGCCGGCACCACGGCGGCGGCCTGGGCTCAGTACCGGGCGCAGGAACGCTTGGTGGATATCTGCCGCGAGCAACAAGTTGAACTGCTGTTGTTCCATGGTCGCGGCGGCACCGTGGGCCGTGGCGGTGGCCCGGCGCACGCGGCGATTCTGTCGCAGCCGCCGGGTTCGGTGGCCGGGCGTTTCCGCACCACCGAGCAAGGGGAAATGATTCGGTTCAAGTTCGGCTTGCCGGACATCGCCGAGCAAAACCTCAACCTGTACCTGGCCGCAGTGCTCGAAGCAACGCTGTTGCCGCCGCCACCGCCGGAACCGGCATGGCGCGGCCTGATGGACGAATTGGCGGCCGATGGCGTCAGCGCTTATCGCGCCGTGGTGCGGGAGAATCCGCAGTTCGTCGAGTATTTCCGTCAATCCACGCCCGAGCAGGAGCTGGGGCGCCTGCCGCTCGGCAGCCGTCCGGCCAAGCGTCGTGCTGGCGGGATCGAAAGCCTGCGGGCGATTCCGTGGATCTTCGGCTGGACCCAGACCCGCCTGATGCTGCCGGCCTGGCTCGGCTGGGAAGCGGCGTTGAGCAACGCCTTGGCGCGCGGTGAGGGCGAGTTGCTGGCGCAGATGCGTGAGCAGTGGCCGTTCTTTCGCACGCGCATCGACATGCTGGAGATGGTGCTGGCCAAGGCTGACGCGGACATTGCCCAGTCCTACGACGAGCGATTGGTTGCGCCGGAATTGTTACCTTTGGGTGTGCATTTACGCGACCTATTGTCGCAGGCATGTGCCGTGGTCCTTGGCCTGACCGGTCAGTCGCAGCTGCTGGCCCATAGCCCTGACACCCTGGAGTTCATCCGTTTGCGCAACACCTACCTCGATCCGCTACATCTATTGCAGGCTGAACTGTTGGCGCGCTCGCGACAGCCGGATGTGGTGCAGGGCAGCCCGGTGGAGCAGGCGTTGCTGGTGTCTGTGGCGGGGATTGCCGCCGGTTTGCGCAATACCGGCTAAGGTCTTTTGCGGGGTGTCGCAGGCAATTTTACTGCGACAAACGACCGGTCCGCGGGGGCCGGTCGCGCTTGTCAGGCGACACTTTGTTATGGGGTTGCGACTTGGATCGCCTCCTCGCCAGGGCATAACAGGCACGGGTTGCTCCGACTTTCGGCGGCTTGTGTGGTCAGGGCCTGCTGTGTATCTTGATCAGCCTTTGGCCGTTTGGGCGGCCCACGACCCTATTTTTGAGATTGGCCCCACGCGGCAAATCCGATCGTTATCTAAATAAGAAATTGAGGAGCACATCGATGCGCGTCATTCTGCTGGGAGCTCCCGGGGCCGGTAAAGGTACTCAGGCTAAGTTCATCACTGAAAAATTCGCTATTCCACAGATCTCCACCGGCGACATGCTGCGTGCTGCCGTCAAGGCCGGCACCGAGCTGGGCATTAAAGCCAAGAGCATCATGGACGCAGGCGGCCTGGTCTCCGACGACCTGATCATCGCATTGGTCAAGGATCGTATCGCTCAGCCCGATTGCGCCAATGGCTTCCTGTTCGACGGTTTCCCGCGCACCATTCCTCAGGCTGAAGCCCTGGTCGATGCCGGTGTAGAACTGGATCACGTGGTTGAAATCGCCGTTGATGACGAAGAAATCGTCCAGCGTATCGCCGGTCGTCGTGTACACGAAGCCAGCGGCCGCGTTTACCACACCGTCTACAACCCGCCAAAAGTCGCGGGCCAGGACGACGTCACCGGCGAAGCGCTGGTGCAGCGTAAAGACGACACTGAAGAAACCGTGCGTCATCGTCTGTCGGTCTACCATTCCCAGACCAAGCCACTGGTGGATTTCTACCAGCAACTGTCGGCTGCCCAAGGCAAGCCGAAGTACAGCCACATCGCAGGCGTCGGTTCGGTTGAAGCGATCACCGGCAAGGTGCTTGAAGCGCTGAGCTGAGAAAGCTGATTTGCTTTACCTACAACGGCCCGCTTGCGGGCCGTTGTTGTTTATACTGGCGGACTTTTTCCAACTCTCTTTACGGAAACATCGATGAGCACCTTGCTGGCCCTGGACACCGCGACTGAAGCTTGCTCCGTTGCCTTGCTGCATGACGGCAAGGTCACGAGTCATTACGAGGTGATCCCGCGCCTGCATGCGCAGAAGTTGCTGCCGATGATCCAGCAGTTGCTTGCGGATGCAGGCACCACCTTGCAAGCGGTCGATGCGATTGCCTTTGGGCGCGGCCCGGGTGCGTTCACTGGCGTGCGAATCGCCATTGGCGTGGTTCAGGGCCTGGCATTTGCGCTGGATCGTCCAGTGTTGCCGGTGTCCAACCTGGCGGTACTGGCGCAGCGCGCATTGCGCGAGCACGGTGCACATCAGGTCGCGGCGGCCATCGATGCCCGGATGGATGAAGTCTATTGGGGCTGCTACCGCGAAACCGCCGGCGAAATGCGTCTGGTGGGGGCTGAAGCGGTGTTGCCGCCGCAAGTCGCGGCATTGCCGGCAGATGCCACGGGCGATTGGTTCGGCGCGGGCACCGGCTGGGGCTATGGCGAGCGAATCGCGGTCAACCTGATCGGCCAGGATGCCGGCATGTTGCCTCACGCCGAAGACTTGCTGACCCTGGCCCGTTTCGCCTGGGAACGCGGCGAAGGCATCCCTGCCGACGACGCACAGCCGGTTTACCTGCGCGACAAAGTGGCAACCCCCAAAGCCCGGTAATCCGAGTGCTTTTGTGGCGAGGGAGCTTGCTCTCGCTGGGGTGCGAAGCGCCCCCAAAATCTGCAGCCTCATGTCGTCAGATGTACCGCGTCGGCTAATCTGCGGGCGCTTCGCCCCCGAGCGGGAGCAAGCTCCCTCGCCACAGGGGCGCAGCCAGTTGTCAGTTTCTGCCACGCGCTTTTAAACCTTTTCCGGTTTCTGTGCTCTAGTTATCACTTGGGAGTTTGCGCACACTGATAAGTGCCGCTAAATTGCCATCATCGATAGCGAGTTTGTACCTATGCGCATAGACGGCTTTGCCTCTCAGTCCTACCCCATCAAGCGCAAGCCACGCAAAGGCAATGTGTCGGTGGACGAGTCCCTCGAGGATATCGATGGCGAGCAGGAGTTTCCTTCTGAGGAGCAACTGGCTGCCCGCGCCGCCAAGGCCTCTGCGCAACGCCTGAGCAATCTCCCCGCCCGTCAGCAGGACATGATCTACCATCGCGCCATGAGCAAAAGCGTGGCGATGGCCCTGGCCAGCTACCTGAGCACTGCGGCTTTCGTCGATTGGGATATGGAAGTGCTGGGTCTCGACCTGCACATCTGATGCGGTTGCCTTACTACCTCGGTTGCCCGTCCTGGAGCGAAAACGCCTGGCGCGAATACCTGTATCCGCAAAACGCCCGCCCCAATGAATTTCTCGACCTGTACTCGCAGGTGTTCAACGCCGTTGAAGGCAACACCACGTTCTACGCACGCCCTGCGCCGGCGACGGTGGAGCGCTGGGCGCAGACGATGCCGGAACATTTTCGCTTCACCGCCAAATTCCCCGGCGACATCAGCCACGGCGGCGACCTGCGCGAGCAACTGAGCGCCGCCGAAACCTTCGTGCAATTGCTCAGCCCGCTCGGTGAGCGGGTTTCACCGCTCTGGTTGCAACTGTCGGCAGCCTTTACCCCGCAACGGCTGGGCGAACTGGCCGGGTTTATCGATGGGGTGCAGCGGCCGTTGGCCGTTGAAGTGCGGCATCGGGACTTCTTCGCCAAAGGCGATGCCGAGCGCAGGCTCAATCGGCTGTTGCTGGATCGTGGCGTGGAGCGCATTTGCCTCGATCCACGGGCGCTATTCAGTTGCACGTCGACTGAACCTTCGGTGCTTCACGCGCAATCGAAAAAGCCCAAGGTGCCACCGCGCCCGGCGGCTTTTACTCAATTCCCGCAGGTGCGTTTCATCGGTCATCCGCTGCTTGAAGCCAACGATACGTTCCTGACGCCATGGGTCGAGAAAATCGCCCAATGGATCGAAGAGGGCCGCACGCCGTACATCTTCCTGCACACCGCCGACAACCTGCTGGCCGCCGCTTTGGCACAACGCTTTCATACTCGGTTGATGACGCGTTTGCCTGGCTTGCCGGCGCTGCCTGAGCTATATAGAGAACCCGCCGCCGAGCAGCTTGGGTTGCTCTGACGACGGGTTTTCCCTTCTGCAGGAGTGAGCCAATGGATGCGCAAACCCTTAAAGCTCAGGCCTTCAAGGCCTTACACGAAGGTGCCGGAGCTTTTGTGATTCCCAATCCGTGGGACGCCGGCTCGGCAAAAATGCTTGCCGGCCTGGGTTACCAGGCGCTGGCGACGACCAGTGCCGGTTATGCTTTTTCGCTGGGCCGCCCGGATGGCGCGGTCAAACTCGAAGAGACACTGGCCAACGTTCGGGCGATTGTCGGCGCGAGCGATCTGCCAGTCGCGGTTGACCTGGAAAACGGTTTTGCCGACAGCCCGCAGGAATCCGCCGAGAGCTTGCTACGCGCCGCCGCTGCCGGCGCGGTCGGTGGCTCGATCGAAGACGCTACCGGCCGTGAAGACGGCCCGATTTACTGCTTTGAACACGCCGTCGCGCGGATCGAGGCGGCCGTTGCGGCGGCACGCAGTTTGCCGTTCCCGTTCATCCTGACCGCGCGCGCCGAGAATTACCTGCACGGGAGTCCGGACCTGGCCGACACCATTCGCCGTTTGCAGGCCTTTGCCGAGGCTGGCGCCGATGTGCTGTATGCGCCGGGCCTGCGCAACGCTGAAGAGATACTGGCGGTGGTCCGTGCGGTGGCGCCAAAACCGGTCAATGTGCTGATGTCCGGCGGTCTCAAGTTGAGCGTCGCGCAGCTCAGTGAAATGGGCGTCAAACGGATCAGCGTCGGCTCGGCCATGGCCCGTGCGGCCTACGGTGCGTTCTATCAGGCCGCGCAGGAAATTCAGTCGCACGGCACCTTCGATTTCGCCGACCGCGCGCTGCCGTTTGGGCAGATCAATCAGTTGTTCAAAGGCTGACCTACAGGGAGTTGTCGTGCGGTTTCTGAAAGTGCTGTTGGCGGTGATGCTGGTGATGGGCGGCTTGCTGGTGAGTGTCTGGCGCGGCTGGCTGCCGTTGCCAGCGGCCTGGAACCCTTGGGCGCCGCTGGATGTCCGGGCCACGCCGAACCTGCTGACGCGCTTCAAATTGATGAGACTGCGCGATAACCCTGAACTCTGCGACCAGGTGCTCAACGGTGCCGGGTTGAAGTACAGCCGCCAGGCCGACAGCAACCCGGACGTCGATTGCCCGCTGAACAACACCCTGCGCGTGCAGGGCGGCGAGGTGGCGCTGAGCAGCAGCTTTCTCGCCAGTTGCCCGCTGGCAGTGGCGTTTGTGCTGTTCGAGCGGCATGCCCTGCAACCGGCTGCGCAGGCCACGTATGGGCAGGCGGTGGCGCGGGTCGATCACCTCGGCAGTTTTGCCTGCCGCAATATGTACAACCTCGAAAACGGCTCGCGCAGCCAGCACGCGACGGCCGATGCACTGGATATCGCCGGCTTTCGCCTGGCGGACGGGCGCAGTATCAGCGTGCTGCGCGATTGGCCGAAGGACAATGACGATGCGCGCTTTCTACGCAAGGTTCGCGATGGCGCGTGTGACATGTTCAGCGTGGTATTGAGCCCGGACTACAACGCCGCTCATCGCAACCATTTTCATCTGGATGTCGGGCCGTGGTGGGTGTGTCGCTGAGGCTGAAGTCGAGGATCAGGCGGCGATGCGCAGGTTTTGCAGGACGATCGGGCGGGCCCAGCCGTTATCGAAGTCGAATTGCTTCTGTTGCTCGACCAGCTCTTCATGCGGATAAGGGGTTGCCGGTTTATCCAGCAAGTCGAGTTCGAACTCGGCAATTGGCAGGTGCAACGGACGCGGTTGCGGTGTCGGACCTGGCGCAGGCAATGGCTGGCCGGCAGCGAGGACGATCGGGCGCACCCAAGCGCTTTCGAAGTCTTGTTGCTTCTGTTGCGCGAGAATTTCTTGCGGCGGGAACGGCGGAAACGGTTTGTCCGCCAGGTCCATTTCGAACTCGGCAATCGGCAGGAACAGTGGCTCAGGCGGACGGATTTCGGTGTCCTTCACGTCGCAGGCGCGCTGCGTGACGATGTGTTCGAGCAGTTCAGCGCCAACGGTCGGTTCGATCGGGCCGTCGATGGCGACAGGGGTGTAACTGCCAGGAACCGGTGCAGCATCACCCAAATGATCGGACAGCGCCTGGGCAAAAAAATCCTGCCACAGGTGACTGACACCGCTCAGTGCTTGGGAGTTGCGCAGGCCATAATCGCCGTGGGGCGAGATGTAGCCTACTGATGTGCGTTGAATGTCTGACATTTCTCTCGGTCGACGCTCAGCTCTGGCAAAATGCTCGATAGTTTTGTTATCGGCCGTTTTTGCCGATCATTAATTTTTTGAGTGTGTTTTCTGATGAGTGAGCAACCCGCGGCCAGCCGCATCAAAGTCCAGGCCCTGGCCGAAGCGTTTCAGGCACGTGCCGAGCACTGGGCCGAGCGATTGAACTTGCCGTTGTTGCTGGACGATGCCGAGTTTGCGTTGCAAGTGGGTGAGCACGGCTTGCAGTTGCAACAGCTCGGCCCGGATGCGCCGGGCCCGGTGCGGGTGGACTTCGTCGAGGGCGGCGCGGCCCATCGCCGGTTGTACGGTGGCGGCAGCGGCCAGATGATCGCCAAGGCTGTCGGCGTCGCTCAAGGCGTGCGGCCAAAGGTACTGGATGCCACGGCGGGGCTGGGCAAGGATGGTTTTGTGCTGGCCAGTCTTGGCTGCGAAATGAGCCTGATCGAGCGTCAGCCGTTGATTGGCGCGTTGCTGGAAGACGGTTTGGCCCGCGCGGCGGAAGATTTTGAGGTGGCGCCGATTGTCGCGCGGATGACCTTGCTCAAGGGCAACTCGATCGAGTTGATGCGCAATTGGGAGGGTGAGCCGCCGCAGGTGATCTACCTCGACCCGATGTTCCCGCATCGTGAGAAAACCGCGTTGGTGAAGAAGGAAATGCGCCTGTTTCGCCCGTTGGTAGGCGATGACCCGGATGCGCCGGCACTCCTCGCGGCCGCACTTGCACTGGCCAGCCACCGGGTGGTGGTCAAACGCCCGCGCAAGGCGCCCTGCATCGAAGGGCCGAAGCCGAGCCATGCGCTGGACGGCAAGTCCAGCCGCTACGACATCTACCCCAAGAAAGCGCTCAAACCATAAACCGCATCAACTTCTTCGCGAGCAAGCCCGCTCCCACATTTGATTGATGGTGATCACATATTGCATGTACACCACAGAGCCAATGTGGGAGCGGGCTTGCTCGCGAAGGCGTCCCTACAGCGCTAGATATCTATCAGGCCGAATCCGGCCGATACGCCCGCATAAACAACCCCACCACTTCCTGTATGTGAGCCTCGGCCGCGTCCCCGGTCAGGGGTTCGCCGCAGCCGTAGAGCAAGCGAAAATTTGCTGCGCCTTTGAGCATGCAGAAAAAGTGCTCGGCGGCATTCAGTGGCTTGTCGATGCTCAAGGCGCCGATCTGGTCGATCTTCGTCAGCAAGCGCTCCATGCCCTGCAACATCCGCTGCGGACCTGCCTCGAAGAAGATCAGCGAGAGTTTCGGGTCCTGACTCCCCAGCGTCATGATCAGGCGATTCAGGTTCACCGATTCATCGCTGTTGATCAGCAGATGAAAGCGTCGGGCGATGTTCAACAGCACGTTCTCGATCGGCATGCCGTCGGGCAGTTCGAAGAACAGTATGGGCAATTGCTCTTCGCATTTGGCCATCACGGCAGAGGAGAACAGCGTCTCCTTGTCGTTGAAGTGACTGTAAACGGTCAACTTTGATACTCCGGCCTCAGCCGCCACCGCGTCCATGCTGGTGCTTGCGTAACCATTGCTTAGAAAAAGACGCTTCGCCGCCTCGAGGATCGCCTCGCGCTTGGCGAGATCCTTCGGGCGGCCGGGGCCGTTGGGTGCAGGAAGATTGTTGGACATTTTTCGCTTTAATACTGGACTGGTGAGTTTGCTATTAATAACATACCGGCCAGTATAAATATTCCGAGCTCCATTAGCGAAAGGTCGTTCACCATGTTCCGCTATGCCTTGCCAGTCAGCCTGGCGTTCTTGTTGTCTGCGTGCGGCCACGAAGAGCCGGCGCAAGTCACCGTGCGTCCGGCCATGGTGGTTCAGCCAGAGCCTTCCGCGCAGGCGATGGACAGCTATCCCGGCGAAGTTCGCGCGCGTTACGAGCCAGACCTGGCCTTCCGTATTGGCGGCAAAGTCAGCCGACGACTGGTCGAGGAAGGGGAGAGGGTCAAGGCCAACCAGCCGCTGGCAGAACTCGATCCCCAGGACGTACGCCTGCAACTGGAAGCGACTCGCGCGCAGGTTGCTGCCGCTGAGGCCAACCTGAACCTGGTGCGTGCCGAGCGTGATCGCTACAAGACCCTGATGGACCGTCAGATGGTCAGCCGCTCGCAGTACGACAATTCTGAAAATCTCTACCGCTCCGGCGAAGCGCGACTCAAGCAGATCAAGGCCGAATTCGATGTGGCCAGCAACCAGGCCAGCTACGCCGTGCTGCGTGCGCCACATGACGGTGTCGTGGCCAAGCGCGCCGTGGAAGTCGGGCAAGTGGTGGCCGCCGGGCAAACCGCCTTCACCCTGGCCACCGACGGCGAGCGTGAAGTGCTGATCAGCCTGCCGGAGCAAAACTTCGGCCGTTTCAAGGTGGGCCAGCCGGTCACCGTTGAACTGTGGACCCAGCAAGGTCAGCGGTTCGCCGGGAGCATTCGTGAGCTGTCGCCGGCTGCCGATCCAAAGTCGCGGACCTTTGCCGCGCGCATCACCTTTAGTGCTGGCAAGGTGCCGGCCGAGCTTGGTCAAAGCGCCCGGGTATTCATTCAACTGGCTGACGTGGTGCCGCTGTCGGTGCCGCTCTCGGCGCTCACCGCAGAAAACGGCGCGACATACGTCTGGGTCGTCGGTGCCAACAACACCCTGAAAAAGGCCCCGGTTCGTGTCGGCGCCTTCGGTGAGAAAAGCGTGCCGGTGCTTGACGGCCTCAACCCCAGCGACTGGGTGGTAGCCGCTGGCGTTCATGTGCTCCACGAGGGCCAGCAAGTACGGCCGGTGGATCGCTCCAACCGCGTGGTCAATCTGGCGGTCAAGGAGTAATCCCCGATGCGTTTCAACCTTTCCGAATGGGCGCTGCATAACCGCCAGATCGTACTGTTCCTGATGATTTTGCTGGCGGTCGTCGGCGCGTTGTCCTACACCAAGCTGGGCCAGAGCGAAGACCCGCCGTTCACCTTCAAGGCCATGGTGATCAAGACCAGTTGGCCGGGGGCGACGGCCCAGGAAGTCTCGCGGCAAGTCACCGAGCGCATTGAAAAGAAGCTGATGGAAACCGGTGAGTATGAGCGGATTGTCTCGTTCTCTCGCCCCGGTGAATCCCAGGTGACCTTCATGGCCCGGGACTCGATGCATTCGGCGCAGATCCCCGAGCTCTGGTATCAGGTGCGCAAGAAGATCAGCGACATCCGCCAGACCTTGCCGCCGGGGATCCAGGGACCGTTCTTCAACGATGAATTCGGCACTACCTTTGGCAATATCTATGCGCTGACCGGCGAGGGTTTCGATTACGCGGTGCTCAAGGATTACGCCGACCGTATCCAGATCCAGCTGCAACGGGTCAAGGATGTGGGCAAGGTCGACTTGCTCGGGCTGCAGGACGAGAAGATCTGGATCGAACTGTCCAACGTCAAACTCGCCACCCTGGGATTGCCGTTGGCCACGGTGCAGCAAGCGCTGGAAGAACAGAACGCGATGTCCAACGCCGGATTCTTCGAAACCTCCAGCGAGCGTTTGCAGCTGCGGGTGACGGGCAATTTCCAGACGGTCGAGCAGATCAGGGATTTTCCGATCCGTGTCGGCGACCGGACCTTCCGTATCGGCGATGTGGCTGATGTGCACCGTGGCTTCAACGATCCACCGGCACCGCGCATGCGCTTCATGGGCGAGGACGCAATCGGCCTGGCCGTGGCGATGAAGGATGGCGGCGACATTCTGGTGCTCGGCAAGGCGCTGGAGCTGGAGTTCGAGCGTATCCAGAACAACCTGCCGGCCGGTATGCAACTGCGCAAGGTCTCCGACCAGCCGGCCGCGGTGAAAAGCAGCGTCGGCGAGTTCGTCCAGGTGCTGGTGGAAGCGCTGGCGATTGTCTTGCTGGTGAGCTTCTTCTCCCTCGGTGTACGCACTGGCATGGTGGTCGCCCTGGCGATTCCGCTGGTGCTGGCAATGACGTTTGCCTGCATGTATTACCTCGGAATCGGCCTGCACAAGATCTCTCTCGGCGCGTTGGTGCTGGCCTTGGGATTGCTGGTGGACGACGCGATCATCGCCGTGGAAATGATGGCGATCAAAATGGAGCAGGGCTACGACCGGCTCAAGGCTGCCAGCTTTGCCTGGACCAGCACCGCGTTCCCGATGCTCACCGGGACATTGATTACCGCGGCCGGTTTCCTGCCGATTGCCACCGCGCAATCCGGCACCGGTGAATACACCCGCTCGATCTTCCAGGTGGTGACCATCGCGTTGCTGGCCTCGTGGGTCGCCGCCGTGATGTTTGTGCCCTATCTGGGTGAAAAGCTCCTGCCGGACCTGGCGAAAATTCACGCTGCCAAACACGGTGCCGGTCAGCCGGACCCTTACGGTACACCGTTCTATCAACGCGTTCGGCGTCTGGTGGAGTGGTGTGTGCGCCGCCGCAAAACCGTGATCGCGTTGACCATCCTGCTGTTCGTGGCCTCGGTGCTGTTGTTCCGTTTTGTGCCGCAACAGTTCTTCCCGGCTTCTGGGCGCCTGGAACTGATGGTTGATCTGAAACTGGCCGAAGGCGCCTCGTTGAGCAACACCAACGAGGAGGTCAAGCGCCTGGAAGCGATGCTCAAGGAGCGCGCGGGCATCGACAACTATGTCGCCTATGTCGGCACCGGTTCGCCGCGTTTTTACCTGCCGCTGGACCAGCAATTGCCGGCAGCGAGCTTCGCGCAATTTGTGGTCCTGGCAAAAACCATCGAGGAGCGCGAAAGCCTGCGCACCTGGCTGATCGAAACCCTGAACGAACAATTCCCGGCCTTGCGCTCGCGGGTCACGCGCCTGGAAAACGGTCCGCCAGTGGGGTATCCGGTGCAGTTCCGGGTCACTGGCGAACACATTGAAGAAGTCCGCGCCCTGGCACGTAAAGTCGCGGCCAAGGTGCGTGAGAACCCGCATGTGGTCAACGTGCACCTGGACTGGGAAGAGCCGAGCAAAGTGGTGTACCTGAACGTCGATCAGGACCGCGCGCGAGCCTTGGGCGTGAGCACGGCAAACCTGTCGAGGTTCTTGCAAAGCTCACTGACAGGTTCCAGCGTCAGCCAGTACCGTGAAGACAACGAGTTGATCGAGATCCTCTTGCGCGGCACCTTGCACGAACGCACCGAACTGTCGCGGCTGTCGAGCCTGGCGGTGCCGACCGACAACGGCAAAAGTGTCGCGCTGTCGCAGGTGGCGACCCTGGAATACGGCTTCGAAGAAGGCATTATCTGGCACCGCAACCGCTTGCCAAACGTGACGATTCGCGCCGACATCTATGACAAGGAGCAGCCGGCAACCCTGGTTAAGCAGATCCTTCCGACACTCGAGCCGATTCGTGCCGAATTGCCTGACGGCTATTTGCTGGACGTCGGCGGCACAGTAGAAGACTCGACCCGTGGCCAGGATTCGGTGAATGCCGGCGTGCCGTTGTTCATCGTGGTTGTGCTGACCTTGCTGATGCTGCAACTGCGCAGCTTCTCACGCACCGCGATGGTGTTTCTGACAGCGCCGTTGGGATTGATCGGTGTCACCTTGTTCCTGATGGTGTTCCGTCAGCCGTTCGGTTTCGTGGCCATGCTCGGGACCATCGCGCTGTCGGGGATGATCATGCGTAACTCGGTGATCCTGGTCGACCAGATCGAACAGGACATCCTCGCCGGGCTCAAACCCTGGCAAGCGATCATCGAAGCCACGGTGCGGCGCTTCCGGCCTATCGTGCTGACTGCACTGGCCGCCGTGCTGGCGATGATTCCGTTGTCACGCAGCGTGTTCTTCGGCCCGATGGCGGTAGCGATCATGGGCGGCTTGATCGTCGCGACGGCGCTGACCTTGCTGTTCCTGCCGGCGCTGTATGCGGCGTGGTTCAGGGTCAAGAAAGAACCGGTTTGACACTGGAACCGTAGGAGCAAAGCTTGCTCGCGATGGCATCAACGCGGTCATCAGGTCGACCGCGTCGCCTGCATCGCGAGCAAGCATTGCTCCTACAGATATCTCAGTTTTGGCTGATATTGAGACATGGGCGTCGTTATGTTGTACTCATAACTCAGTTTCTCGAGTTTTTGAGACAGCGATGATAAAAAGCCCTCCAGCCATAGACCCGAGTCTTTTCGACGCACTCGGCCAATCGCCTCACAAGGAAAAGCTGGTCGACTATCTGGCACTGCTCAAGCCGCTGGATGATCAGGGGCGTTACTTGCCGTTCGATGATCTGCGTTTTCGCTGGCCGCCCGGTCTTGATCCGACCTTATGCTGGGCCTTGGTGAAAAAGGCCCGCGTGGCGCAATACGTGCGTTTGTTGCCGCTGGGCGAGCCGAGCCAATGGGGCCAGTTCGTCCTGACACCGCTGGCACAGAAAACCCTCTCGACGGTTGATCGTCAGGCCACGACCGCCGCGCTGGAATACATGACCCATCATATTGGTGAGACGGCGCATTTCAGTTACCTGCTCAATGACCTGATCGAAGACGAAGCGATCAGCAGCAGCCAGCTCGAGGGCGCCGCGACCACCACGCTGGTGGCCAAAGATATGCTCAAGCGCAATCGCCTGCCGCGTACCCCGGACGAGCGAATGGTCATCGGCAACTACAAAATGATGATCTTCGCCTGGGAGAAGCGTCACGAGCCATTGAGTGTCGAACTGATCCGGCAACTGCATCGTGTCGGCGTCGAAGGCATTGATGACGCGCTGTATTCGCCGGGACTTTTTCGCAGCAATGATCAAGTGGTGGTGCAGGATGGCGAAGGCAATACCGTTCATACACCGCCGCCAGCCACGGGCATCAGCGCTCGGCTCGATGGATTGGCGAGCTGGATCAACCAGCCCCACGACGACCCTCTACGCGTTGATTATGTGCACCCGATGATCAAGGCCATCGCCCTGCATTTTGCCCTGGGCTACGAGCATCCGTTTCGCGATGGCAATGGCCGGGTGGCGCGGGCGTTGTTTTACTGGTTCATGTTCAAGAATGACTTCTCGGCATTTCGCTACATCGCGATCAGCATTCTGCTGCGCAATGCGCCGGTGAAGTACGGTCGGTCTTATGTGCATACCGAGAGCGACGCGCTGGACCTGACGTACTTCATCGATTACCAGTGTTCGGTGATTTTGCGGGCCGTGACCGGGTTCACGGCGGCTTATCAAAAAAGCCTGGTTGATGCCGAAGGTTTTGATCGCTGGCTGGAGGAATCCGGGCTTTTCGAGCAGTTGACCGAGAAGCAGCGCACGCTGTTTCAGATTGCCAAGAGCGGCAGGGCCAAGGAATTCACCGCGGTCAATGTGAAGGACAACCTGAACTGCTCCTACAATACGGCGGCCACGACCTTGAATGGTTTGGTTGAGTTGAAGCTGTTCGAGAAGAAAAAGATGGGCCGTGAGTGGGTGTTCTTTTTGCGCGAGTCATCACACATCAAAACAGACTGGTCGTAGGCTGCGATCCAAACATCAAAAGATCGCAGCCTGCGGCAGCTCCTACGCGGTGGTGCTGTTAAGTCTCTGGCTGATCAATGTTATCCAGCGCGCGGTTTACCGCCAGTTCCGCCAGGGCCACCATCTGCTGAATCGCCAGTGCGCTGTTGCGCTTGGGGCCGTCGAGTTCAAACGCCAGGTCGCTGGCCATGACATTGGCCGAGGCCAGGGTTTCGCAGGCGTGGGCCAGCAGGGTTTCGCTGTCGACCTCTGGGGCGATGACGAAGATGCAGCTGGGGCGGCGGTCGGTCAGTAGTTTCTTGGTTTCAGGCAACAGCAGGTAATGATCGAGTGCCCGGTGGGCGGCGGCGTGGAGTTCTTTCGAGTCGAGGGACGCATAGGGGGAGACGCTTTCGGCATCGGCTTCGGGGGGATTGGGTGTGGGCTTGAACATGATGAAACTCCTAGTACGTAAGTAAGGAGCCGACACCATCGCTACCAAACGATTAGGGTGGCGGCCATACGCAGGTTGGTAGACCGGTGTACTAGGAACCCGGCGCACCCGAAGGCGCCCTGCGCACGGCCACCATTTAGCAGAGGCCAAAATATGGCTCCGCAGAAGTGACGCTTTGCGCCTAGTACCACCGGGCTACCAAACCCGATCGCTGATTTTCAGCGACCCGGAGACGATAGAGCCCAGTGCCCAAGCGCACAAGCCGGCGGATTCTGGCGTAGGTGTAGGGCGCAACGCAAGATGCTGTGGCTTGTGACGAACGCGGTCGCCATGCAATTAAACACCACAAACCTAATGTGGGAGCGGGCTTGCTCGCGAAGGCGATGGATCACTCAACATTGATGTTGGATGTGCCGTCGTCTTCGCGAGCAAGCCCGCTCCCACAGGGATTGCATTTAACTGACGGGGGGCGGGCTTAGAGCAAACCGAAGACTTTCTTCGCCAGGCTGGTCGCGGCTTCCGCCGGGTTGGCGCGGATGCCTTCTTCTTTCTGGGCGATCATCTTGAACAGGCCGTCCAGGGCCTTTTCCGTCACGTAGCCTTCAACGTTGGCACTCTTGGCATCAAGCACACCGAAGGTTGCCGCCTGGCTGGCGAACGAGTTGTACTGCTTGGCCAGGCCTACCTGGTCAGTGGCTTGCTTGACGATCGGCAGGAACTTGGCGCGGATTTGTTCGCGGCTGGTCTTGTCCAGGTATTGGGTGGCCGAATCCTTGCCGCCGGTGAGGATGCCCTTGGCATCGGTCACGGTCATCTTTTTCACCGCATCCACCAGCAGCGCCTGGGCCTGCGGCATGGCCGCTTCCGCCGCCTTGTTCATGCTGGTTTCCAGTTGATCGACCTGGTCCCCCATGCCGAACTGTTTCATCTTGCTGGCGACCTTGCCCAGTTTGCCCGGCAGTTCGATCTTCACTTCAGGGTTGTTGCTGAAACCGCCCGGTTTGCCGAGCGTGGTGACGGCCGCTACGGCCCCTTGGGCCAGGGCGTCCTTGAGGCCGCCCGAGGCTTCGCCCTGGGAAAGACTGCCCAGCGACAGGGCCAGCGTGTTGGCGGAGATCAGCAGGCCGGCACAGAGGCCGACCAGACGTAGGGAAGGACGGAGCATGGAAAGCTTCCTTATTCGAGAAGTGAAGAAATTACCGAGCGGAATCGACACGGATCCGCAACGGCTGTGGATCCTTGCCGTCCAGTTGCACCGCGTTATGTTCGGTGGTGATGAACATCAGTTTGCCATCGACTTCGATGCGCGCACTCACTGAATAACGGTGGCCGGGTTTGACCTGCGCCGGATCGTAATTCAAATGAAACGCCAGCGGCACCTGACCTTTGACCGGACCTTTCTGCTCATCGAGCACCAGCGCCGGCGCATCGGCGAGCGATACGTCCTGCAGGCTGACGCTCAGGGTCGCGGTCGGTGGCAGGGCAATGCGTTGCAGGTAGAAGACTTCGCCATCAAGGGACGCTTTAGGCGCCGGTTGTGGGCTCTGGCAGGCACCGAGCAGTGCGGCGACGGCGAGCAGGGTGAGCTTTTTCATCGGAGATCTCCGTATCGAGGGCGCCAGAACCACGCTGGCGCCTTAAGTAATTGAGTCGGTTTGCAGCGCAGGTGCGGGTTGATCCGCCGCATCTTCGCTGCGATGCAGCGCCACTTGACGGATCGACAAGCGAATCTCCGCCGGCAGCACGCGTTTGGCCGCGCCTTCAGCCAGTTCGCCGAGCAGTTCGTGGTGGCTCAGCTTGCCGGCTTCGTCGCGCTTGAGCACGTCGAGGTTCAGCAGGGTCTGGATGAAGTGGCGGAACAGGCTCTTGTCGAAGAACTCCGGGGCGTTCAGGCCATGCAGGATCGACAGGCGCTGGGCCATGACCGTGCACAGGTCTTCCAGTTCTTCGGCGCTGAGGGTGTTCTGGCCGCTGTTGAGCAGCAGGGAAACGGTCATGTAGAAGCGCTGCAAGGTCTGCGCGATGCTCTTGGACAGCAAGGTCAGCAGCACGAAATGCCGGGAGCTTGGCGCCGGGCGCAAGTACACGTTGTTCTCGAAACGCAGCAGGCCTTGTTCGACAAAGGCTTCGAGCCATTGGTCGATCACCGCATCCAGTTCGTCCAGCGACCAGCGAATGAACAGCTCCGATTGCAGGTACGGATACAGCGCGCGCGCGTAGCGCAGGATTTGTTCGCGGCTCATGCGCGAGGCGCTCTGGAAGAAGCTCGCGAGCAACGCCGGCAGGGCGAAAATGTGCAGCACGTTGTTGCGGTAGTAGGTCATCAGGACGGCGTTTTGCTCGTCCAGGTAAAGAATCTTGCCCAGCGCATCGCTTTGCTCAGAGAGCAGGTCCATGTCCTTGACGTGTTCGATCAACGCCCGGCCGTCACCTTCCGGCAGCGTGGTGTGTGGCGAGTAAGGCACTTTGCGCAGCAAGGCCAGGTACAAATCGAGCACCCGCGCCATGGCGCGATCGTCCAGCGCCAGACGGCTGGTGGAGAGCAGGGCCAGCGCCACCAGGTTTACCGGGTTGATCGCGGCCGCTTCGTTCAAGTGCCGCGCCACGCGCTCGCCGAGGCGGTTGGTGGTTTCGTTGAGCCAGGCTGGCCTGAACTGTGGGCCAAGCTCCTGGGTGCGCCAATCCGGTTGTTCGCTGTCGAGGAACTCCGCCAGTTTGATCGGCTCGCCGAAGTTCACCGCCACCTGGCCGAAGCGTTGCTTGAGCGCGCCGATGACTTTGAAAATGTCGAAGATCGACTCTTTCTTCTTGCTCGCGCCACGCAGTTCGCCGAGGTAAGTCCGGCCTTCCAGCACCCGTTCGTAACCGATATACACCGGGATGAAGACGATCGGCATGCGCGACGAACGCAGGAAGCTGCGCAGGGTGATCGCCAGCATCCCGGTTTTCGGTTGCAGCATGCGCCCGGTGCGCGAACGGCCGCCCTCGACGAAGTACTCCACCGGGAAGCCTTTGGTGAACAGCGTGTGCAGGTATTCGTTGAACACCGAGGTGTAGAGCGGATTGCCCTTGAAGGTGCGGCGCATGAAGAACGCCCCGCCGCGCCGCAGCAGGCTGCCGATCACTGGCATGTTGAGGTTGATCCCGGCGGCGACGTGCGGCGGCGTCAGGCCGTTGCGAAACAGCAGGTAGGAGAGCAGCAGGTAATCGATGTGGCTGCGATGGCACGGCACGTAGATCACTTCGTGACCTTGGGCGACTTTCTGCACGCCTTCGATGTGGTTGACCTTGATCCCGTCGTAGATCTTGTTCCAGAACCAGCTCAGCACCACTTCCAGAAAGCGGATCGCGGTGTAGGTGTAGTCCGAGGCAATTTCGTTGCCGTAACGCAGAGCCTGCGCCTTGGCTTTCTCGGGTGAAATGTTTTCACGCTCGGCTTCGTCGAGGATCGCCTGTTTGACCAGTGGCTGATTCAGCAGGCCTTTGACCAGGTTGCGACGGTGGGAAATGTCCGGGCCGATGACCGCGGCTTTGAGGTTGCGAAAGTGCACCCGCAAAATACGTTGGGCCATGCGCACGGTGCGTTCATGGCCCTTGTTGTGCTCGATCAGCTCGCGCAGGTGGATCGGCGCGGAGAATTGCACGCGGGTCTTGCGCCCCAGGATCATGATGCTCAGCAGTCGGCGCAGACGTCCGGTCACCGCCCAGCTATCAGCGAAGAGTAATTTCCACGGGCTCGATTCGCTGTCCGGCGACTGGCCCCAGAACACGCTGACCGGGATGATCTGC
Source organism: Pseudomonas sp. FW306-02-D09B (assembly GCF_058782685.1). NCBI lineage: Bacteria > Pseudomonadati > Pseudomonadota > Gammaproteobacteria > Pseudomonadales > Pseudomonadaceae > Pseudomonas > Pseudomonas sp. FW306-02-D09B. Next base: position 179,664 of record NZ_JBYSXY010000003.1, on the reverse strand, counting down.
GCGTCTTCGGCGCCATTCTGGCTCAAGGCGCTGACCAGCCGGGTCAGGGTGGGCGGTGCGCCGCGCTTGTCCTGGCGGCCGAGCCAGTCGGGCTCAGGCGTCAGGTAGAAAAACGCCGCAGGCTCCAGCAGATTGCCCACTGATGTCGGCAGCACCGGACGCGGCAGTCCGGCCTTGCTGCATTCGGTATCAACCACGGCAAGATCAGTCAGCGAAGGATTTTGCAGGACGTAGAACACCGGACGACTGCGGTCGAGGTTGAGGGTGAAGGACGACTGATTGATCGTCTCCGAGCGAACCCAGAGGTACAACAGTCGGCGCAAGGTGCCAAACACCAGACGGCGGAACGGGGAGCGGGTCATACGGCTTCTGCTTTAGTTGAAAAAACCGAGCAAGCGCTCGGGGCCGGTAGTGTGCCGTATTCGTCGAAAATCGGCAAAAAAGCGCCGAAGTAATCTTGAGTTGAGAGTTTTTACCACTGTCATATACTCGGCCAGTCGTTTGCCACTATCGGCGCTGTTTCTTACAGTCAACCGAGCGCTGGCAAACGTTCACAAGGCGTGTTCATGAGCACGCCGACCAATAATAAAAATAGGGGGATTGATTGATGGCAACGCGCGAGACCGGCAACGTGAAGTGGTTCAACGACGCCAAGGGCTACGGCTTCATTCAGCGTGAGGACGGGGCAGACGTGTTCGTGCATTACCGCGCGATCCGTGGCGAAGGCCACCGCTCGTTGGCCGAAGGCCAGCAGGTTGAATACGCCGTGGTCGATGGGCAGAAAGGTTTGCAGGCTGAGGATGTAGTCGGCCTGTAACCCACGGACTGCGAAATCACCATCATTCCCTGTGGCGAGCGGGCTTGCCCGCGTTGGGTCGCGAAGCGGCCCCAAATTCAGCAAACGCAGTGTTTCAGGAAGTACGCGTTCGCTGGTTTTACGACTGCTGCGCAGTCGAACGGGGGCAAGCCCCCTCGCCACACGGCTGTCTAGCAGGGTTAAGCGGTTTTCCAGGTGATCTCTTCTTCACCGTCGACGCTGATCCGAATCCAGCGATCCGCCGTCTCTTCACCTTCTTCCTCGACCCAGGTCCCTGGCGCGCAGCGCACTTCGACATTCAGTGCGGCAAAGGCGGCGCGGGCGCAGGCGATGTCGTCGTCCCACGGCGTCTGGTCGCTTTCCAGGTACAGGCTGTTCCACTTGCCCACGGCTTTTGGCAGCCAGGTCACAGGCACGTTGCCGGCCTTGCACTTGTAGGTCTGACCTTTCTGAACCCAGTCGGTGCAAGGACCCAGCGCCGCGCCGAGCCAGGTGGCAATAGCCTTGTAGTCGACGTCGGCGTCTTTCAGGTAAATCTCGATATCGGGTTGGCGCATGGATGTTCCTCACTGCGGGTTTCGAAAAATCCATTCGCGGATTTAGCCGGTCTCAAGCCACTGCTCAAGACCAAAAGTTTAAGGGTTGCTCTGAAATAATTACTGCAGAACGAAGTAATCGTAGCGCATCGACACACTGACCTCGAACGGCTCGGCCTGTTCGATGACGGCCGCCCGGCGTTCGGCACTCGCGCGCCAGCCGTGAGGCGTCATGGCCAGCAGGTTGGCGCGGTCCTGGCCGCTGACCAGGTTCAGTTTGAATTCGAGGATTTCGCTGTGTTGCAGCGTCATGCCTTCCGGCACCAGGGCCAGGTGCTTGTCGTCGGTGTATTCGCGCACTTCGTCATACAGACGCTCACGCAGTTCCATCAGATGGCCGCTGGTCGGCCCGACTTTCATCAAGCCGCCACCCGGGCTGAGCAGGCGTTTGGCTTCCTGCCAGTCGAGCGGGCTGAACACGCTGGCGAGGAACTGGCAGCTGGCATCGGCCAACGGCACCCGGGCCATGCTGGCGATCAACCAGGTCAGCTGCGGGTTACGTTTGCAGGCACGCTTGACCGCTTCGCGGGAAATATCCAGCGCGTAGCCATCGGCATTCGGTAGAGCGTCGGCGATTTGCGCGGTGTAGTAACCCTCGCCACAACCGATGTCCAGCCAGCGCTGTGGCGCACGTTCAGCCGCCAGTTCGGCGAGACGTTTGGCCACCGGGGCGTAATGCCCGGCGTTCAAGAAGTCGCGACGGGCTTCGACCATGGCCAGGTTGTCGCCTGGGTCACGGCTGTTCTTGTGCTGCACCGGCAGCAGGTTCAGGTAACCCTGGCGGGCACGGTCGAAGCGATGCCCGGCCGGGCACGCGACGCCGTTGTCGACCGCGTTCAGCGGCGCGCTGCAGATAGGACAGGCAAGCATCAGGCGAGCAACTTGATCAGGGTCTGGTAGTAGATTTCGGTCAGCAGATCGAGGTCGCTGGCCAGCACGCGCTCGTTGACCTGGTGGATCGTCGCGTTGACCGGGCCAAGCTCGACCACTTGCGTACCCATGGTGGCGATGAAGCGCCCGTCCGAAGTACCACCGCTGGTGGATGCCTTGGTTTCGCGTCCGGTGATGGTCTTGATGCTTGCCGACACCGCATCGAGCAGGGCACCCGGCTCGGTGAGGAACGGCAGGCCGGACAGCGCCCAGTCGACATGCCAGTCCAGGCCATGTTTGTCGAGGATGTCGGCCACCCGCTGTTGCAGGCCTTCGACGGTCGATTCGGTGGAGAAACGGAAGTTGAACACCGCCACCAGATCACCCGGGATCACGTTGGTCGCGCCAGTGCCGGAGTTGACGTTGGAAATCTGGAAACTGGTCGGCGGGAAGAAGTCGTTGCCGTGGTCCCAGTGCTCGGCGGCCAGTTCGGCCAGGGCCGGGGCGGCGAGGTGGATCGGGTTCTTCGCCAGGTGCGGGTAGGCCACGTGACCTTGCACACCGCGCACGGTGAGCTTGGCGCCAAGGGAGCCGCGACGGCCGTTCTTGACCACGTCACCCACCAGCGTGGTGCTCGACGGTTCGCCGACGATGCACCAGTCCAGACGCTCTTTGCGCGCTGCGAGGCGTTCGATCACTGCTTTAGTGCCGTGATGCGCCGGGCCTTCTTCGTCGCTGGTGATCAGGAAGGCGACCTTGCCCTTGTGGTCCGGGTAGTCGGCGACAAAACGTTCGGCCGCCACGGTCATGGAGGCCAGGCTGCCTTTCATGTCTGCCGCGCCACGGCCGCAGAGCATGCCGTGTTCGTCGATCACCGCGTCGAACGGATCGATCTGCCAGGCCTGCACCGGGCCGGTCGGCACCACATCGGTGTGACCGGCGAAGCACAGCACCGGACCGTCGTGTTTGCCGTGGGTGGCCCAGAAGTTATCCACATCCTCGATGCGCATCGGCTCAAGCGCAAAACCGGCATCGCCCAGGCGCTGCATCATCTGCTTCTGGCAATCGGCGTCGACCGGCGTCACGGACGGACGACGGATCAGGTCGATGGCGAGTTGGAGGGTCGGCGAAAGGTCGGCGTGGGCCGTCATGGGATGCTCCAGAAACATGAAATATGGGCGCGGACTAATGTGGGAGCGGGCTTGCTCGCGAAGGGGCCAGCACTGGCGCCAACAGCTTCGCGAGCAAGCCCGCTCCCACAGGTATTGAGTTCGGCCGTTGGATTGTGACCGGCCAAGCCCCACAAAATGGCAGATATCTTAAAGCAAAACGGCGGCCAGAGGCCGCCGTTTAGTGGTTTGCGCAGATTTAAGCGGCAGGTGCCGGCTCGGTTTCTGGCGCAGGTTTTGGCAGCGAAGACAGGAAGGCCATGATCAGCGCGGCCAGATACGGCAGCGACTGCACCAGCAACATGGTCACCCAGAAGCGCATGTCGTTGCTCGGGATGCCCTGCACCAGGTAAATCCCCAGTGCCGCGCCCCACAACAGCAGCATGATGAACAGCTCTTCGCGCGCTTCCGAAATCGCTACCCAGAAGCCGTGGTTATCGGCATTTTTCGGGGTACGGAAAAACGGAATGCTGCTGGTGAAGAAACCGTACAGCACCGCTTTGGCGATGGTGTGCGACAACGCCAGACCGGCCAATGCCGCGCAGAATGCATCCTTCAGGTTGACCCCGACCGCACGGCGGTAGAGGAAAATGATCTTGCCGACCTTGAACACAAACAGCGCCAGGGGCGGGATTGCGAAGATCAGCAGCGGTGGATCGACCCGTTGCGGCACGATGATCATCGCCGCCGACCAGAGCAGGGCGCCGACGGTGAAGAAGATGTTCATGCCATCCGCGACCCACGGCAACCAGCCCGCGAGGAAGTGGTAACGCTGGCCACGGGTCAGCTCGGTGTCCTTGCCGCGCAACAGGCTGGCGGTGTGCCGCTTGATGATCTGAATCGCTCCGTAGGCCCAGCGGAAACGCTGTTTCTTGAAGTCGATAAAGGTATCGGGCATCAGGCCCTTGCCGTAACTGTTGTGGTAGTACGCCGCCGACAGGCCTTTTTCGAACACCCGCAGACCCAATTCGGCGTCTTCGCAGATGCACCAGTCAGCCCAGCCGAGCTCTTCGAGCACCGAGCGACGGGTCATGGTCATGGTGCCGTGCTGGATGATCGCGTCACGGTCGTTACGGGTGACCATGCCGATGTGGAAGAAGCCTTTGTATTCCGCGTAGCAGAGCTTCTTGAAGGTGCTTTCGTTCTGGTCGCGATAATCCTGTGGTGACTGCACCACGGCGATTTTCGGATCGGCGAAGTGCGGCACCATGTGCTTGAGCCAGTTCGGGTCGACGCAGTAGTCCGAGTCGATCACCGCGATGACTTCGGCATCCTTGGCAGTGTGCGGGATCAGGTAGTTCAGCGCACCGCCCTTGAAACCGGCCAATGGCGAGACGTGGAAGAACTTGAAGCGCGGGCCGAGGGTTTCGCAATAGGCCTGCACCGGTTCCCAGACGGCCGGGTCCTTGGTGTTGTTGTCGATGATCAGGACTTCGAAGTCCGGATAGTCGAGGTTGGCCAGGGCGTTGAGGGTCTGTTTGACCATCTCCGGCGGCTCGTTGTAGCACGGCACATGGATCGAGACTTTCGGACGGTAGTCCGAGTCGCCCACCACCGGCAGGAATTCACGCCGACGTTTGTGGGTCCAGACGGTCTCGGCCAGTTCGTGGGCTTCGGTCAGCAGTACGATAAATACCCCGAGCGCACCGAGGGCGAGCAGGAAGCCCACCGTCAGGCTGAACCAGGTGCTGTATTGCTGGCTGTAGTCGTAACCGATCCACACCAGTGCCGAACCGCCGAGGAACGCGGTGAAGGTCAGGAAGGTCCGACCGCGCTGGCGCAGGGCCGAGCCGTCGATCATCAGCAGGGTCAGGGACAACAACGCCAGAACCACGGAGCCGACCGCCAGTACTCGCCATTGCGGAATCGCTACGACCGGGCCTTCGAAGTTGAATTTCTGCTGACGCGCAGCGTTGAACACACCCCAATAGGCGCCTACCGAACCTTCGTCGCTGGCTTTCCATGGCTGGTCAAACGCTTCGATCACGAAGTAGTTGAAGCCCTGGCGGTTGAGCTTGTTCACCAGCGTGCGCAGGTAAATCGCCTGGTCAGCCGGGGTCGCATCCGCACCACCGCGCATGCGGCCGTTGCTCGGCCAGCCCACTTCGGACAGCAGCAGCGGCTTTTTCGGGAAGAGTTTTTTCAGGTCGCGGGCACGGTCCAGAACAAACTGGCCGGCCTGGTCCACCGGAATGAATTCCCAGTAAGGCAGGATGTGAGCCGCGATCAGGTCGACGTGCTTGGCCAGCATCGGGTTTTCTTCCCAGACGTGCCACTGCTCGGACGTGGTCACCGGGACCTTTACCGCTGCGCGCACGCGATCGAGGATCACGCTCAATTGCTCGGCGGTGATTTCCTTGCGGAAGATCGCTTCGTTACCGACTACCACGCGCACGACGCTGCGCGAACTGTTGGCCAGCTCGATGGCGCGCTGGATCTCGCGCTCGTTACGCTCAAGATCGGGGCTGATCCAGATCCCGAGCGTCACGCGCAGGCCGAATTCTTCCGCCAGTTTCGGGATGTCCTCCAGCGTACCGTCGACGGAGTAGGTCCGGATGTTGTCGGTCAGCTTGCTCATGATCTCCAGGTCGCGACGCATTTCATCGTCGGACGGGAACTGGTTTTTCTGTGGGAACTGGCCTTGCTGGAACGGCGAGTAAGAAAAACCGGAGATCTGCTCAGGCCAGTTGGGGGTCGTGACGGGGCGGTTGATCAGCGCCCAGAAACCGGTGAACAGCGCGGCAATCGCCAGCACTACCACCAGATTGAGTCCAAATTTACGCGATGACATAGCTATATCGGGTTCCAAAAGGTGTGGAACGAGGGGACGGTTGGCACGCGCCAATCGGCGCGCATCCTACACTGGCGTTCAACTGAGCGTACAGCAGACAGAAAAAAGCCGGACATTGGGCAAGCCATCTTCGCTTAAGTTCTTTTGTGTGACAAAAAATGTACATATGCCGGCACAAATAAAGCACGACCTGCTGCCGTTTATAGCGCAAAGATGTTCTTGGCACGTATCGGCCCTATAATGCGCGCCGGTTTTTAGGGTAGTGGTCATGAGTACAGAAGATCCGCGGTTTGCTGGCATTGCCCGCTTGTATGGCATCGAAGGCCTGGCGCGTTTGCGCGCGGCCCATGTGGCGATTGTTGGCGTCGGTGGCGTCGGTTCCTGGGCGGCGGAAGCCATGGCCCGTTGCGGTGTCGGCGAAATCTCGCTGTTCGACCTTGATGACGTGTGCGTCAGCAACGCCAATCGTCAGTTGCATGCACTGGACAGTACCGTCGGCAAACCCAAGGTCGAGGTGATGGCCGAGCGCTTGCGCGGGATCAACCCGGAATGCACCGTGCACGCGGTGGCGGATTTCGTCACCCGCGAGACCATGGCCGAGTACATCACACCAAACATCGACTGCGTGATTGACTGCATCGACAGCGTCAACGCCAAGGCTGCGCTGATCGCCTGGTGCAAACGTCGCAAGATCCAGATCATCACCACGGGCGGTGCAGGCGGGCAGATCGATCCGACGCTGATCCAGGTGTGTGACCTGAACCGTACCTTCAATGACCCGCTGGCCTCGAAAGTGCGCTCCACGTTGCGTCGCGATTATGGTTTCTCACGTACCGTGACCCGTCACTACAGCGTGCCGTGCGTATTCTCAACCGAGCAACTGCGTTATCCGAAACCCGATGGCAGCATTTGCTTGCAGAAGAGCTTTGTCGGCGATGGGGTGAAACTCGACTGCGCCGGCGGTTTTGGCGCGGTGATGATGGTGACCGCGACTTTTGGCATGGTCGCCGCGACCAAGGCTGTGGATAAGATTGTTGCGGGTGTGCGTCGGCCGGCAGACAAGATCAAACCAGCGGTCTGACACGACGCTGAAATCCGACGCTGCCTCCGCCCCGTAGGAGCAAAGCTTGCTCGCGATGGCATCAACGCGGTCATTGGATGGACCGAGTCGCCTGCATCGCGAGCAAGCTTTGCTCCTACAGAAAAAGGCGAGAGTGCGTCAGGTGGACAGTTCGAGCATCCGCTGCAACACCGCATTGAGGCCATTGCTGCGCGACGACGACAGTTGTCGCGATAACCCCAGTTGATTGAACCAATCGGGTAAGTCCACCTGTTGCAACTCGGCGGCGGTCAAGCCGTTGACCCGCGCCAGCAGCAGCGCCACCAACCCGCGAATCAACCGTGCATCGCTGCTGGCGGCAAACTGCCAATGGCCGTCCTGCAGCGCGCCCACCAGCCACACCTGACTTTCGCAGCCGTGTACGCGATTGGCCTCGGTCTTGTCTGCATCGCTCAACGCCGGAAGCCGTTCGCCCCATTGCATCAACAGGCGAGCGCGTTGTTCCCAGCCCGCGGCGTCCTGAAAGGTTTCCAGTGCCGTAATGGCATCCGCCGGCAGGCTCATCGCAGCAACTCCAGCGCTTGATCAAGGGCTTCGAAAAAGCGCTCGAGGTCTTCCGAGTCGTTGTACAGCGCCAACGACACCCGAATCGCTCCTGCCAATTCGAAGCTTTTCAGCAACGGCATTGCGCAGTGGTGTCCGGCACGTACGGCGATGCCCTGTTCGGTGAGCAGATGCGCCAGGTCGGCGTTGTGCACGCCTTCGACGACAAAACTGGCCAGTGCCAGTTGCGGTTTGCCAAGCAGGCGAATGCCATTGCGCGCCTGTAAGCCCTTCAACAGGTAATCATGCAGCGCGGCTTCGTGGGCGCACACGGCGTCCTGGTCCAGGCCGGCCAGATAGTCGAGGGTCGCGCCCAGGCCAATCACGCTGGCAATCGGCGGTGTGCCGGCTTCAAAGCCCAGCGGGGCTGGGCGGAAGCGTGCGTCGTGGTAGTTGGCGTCCAGCACCATCTCGCCGCCGAACTGCCATGGGCGCAACTGCTGCAAGGCTTCGTTGCGGCCATACAGCACGCCGAGACCGTCCGGGCCATAGAGTTTGTGGCTGGAAAAAACGTAAAAGTCGCAACCCAGTGCCTGCACGTCATGGCGGCCATGGACTACGCCTTGGGCGCCATCGACTACGGTCAAGGCGTTCTGCACCTTGGCCAGCGCCAGCAACGGCGCTAACGGTTGCCACGCGCCGAGCACGTTGGACAACTGGCTGACCGCCAGCAACCGCGTGCGTGGGCCGATCAACCGGGCGGCGGCGTCGAGATCGATCAGACCGTCTGCGTCCAGCGGCAACACCAGCAGTTTCAGCTCGCGACGGTGCGCCAATTGCTGCCACGGCAACAGGTTGGCGTGGTGTTCCAGGGCGCTGATGGCAACCTCATCGCCCGGATTGAAAAGGTGTTCCAGGCCGTAGGCCAGGAGGTTCAGCGCAGAGGTTGCGCCGTGGGTAAAGATGATTTGCCCGCTGTTGCCGGCATTGAGCCAATGCGCGACTTTACTGCGGCTGCCTTCGAACGCCTGCGTGGCGTGGGCGCCGGGCAGGTGTTGCGCACGATGGACGTTGGCCGCGCCGTTGGCGTAGTAATGCGCCAGTGCGTCGAGCAGGGCTTGGGGTTTCTGGGTGGTGGCGGCGTTGTCCAAATAGGTCTGGTCTTGCCGTTGCAGAGCGGCGATGGCCGGAAAATCGGCGCGCCAGGGAGAGGGAATCATCATGCTATCGGGCCCTGATAAACATGGGCGGGTGTACGCCTGGCCCTGTAGGAGCAGAGCTTGCTCGCGATGGGGCCCTTGAGGCCGCCAAAAGCATCGCGAGCAAGCTTTGCTCCTACAGGGGGTGTTTGACGCTCTGCTTAGTTGTGAGCGTGCAGCGCTTCGTTCAGTTCGATGGCCGATTTGTGGGTTTTGCATTCCACGGCACCGGTCTCCGAATTGCGGCGGAACAACAGGTCAGGCTGGCCGGCCAGTTCGCGGGCCTTGAGCACTTTGACCAGTTTGTTGTTCTCGTCCAGCAGTGCCACTTTGGTGCCAGCGGTCACGTACAGGCCCGACTCAACAGTGTTGCGGTCGCCCAATGGAATGCCGATACCGGCGTTGGCGCCGATCAGGCAGCCTTCGCCGACCTTGATCACGATGTTGCCACCGCCCGACAGGGTGCCCATGGTCGAGCAGCCGCCGCCCAGGTCCGAACCCTTGCCGACGAACACGCCCGCAGAGACGCGACCTTCGATCATGCCCGGGCCTTCGGTGCCGGCGTTGAAGTTGACGAAACCTTCGTGCATCACGGTGGTGCCTTCGCCCACGTAGGCGCCCAGACGAATACGTGCCGCGTCAGCGATACGCACGCCAGCCGGTACGACGTAATCGGTCATTTTCGGGAACTTGTCGACCGAGAACACTTCCAGCAGCTCGCCACGCAGACGGGCTTCCAGTTGATGCTCGGCCAGTTCGTTCAGGTCGATTGCGCCCTGGCTGGTCCAGGCCACGTTCGGCAGCAGCGGGAAGATCCCGGCCAGGTTCAGGCCGTGTGGCTTGACCAGGCGATGGGACAGCAGGTGCAGCTTGAGGTAGGCCTCAGGGGTGGAGCTCAGTTGTGCGTCTTCGGCCAGCACGGTGGCGACCAGCGGCTTGTGGCTTTCGGCCAGGCGGGTCAGCAGCGCCGCTTGAGCAGCGTCGACACCTTTCAGGGCTTCAGCCAGTTGCGCGGCCTGGGCGGTAGTGAAAGCGATAGCCTGATTGCCTTCGGTGTAGCCCAGAATCGGCGCGATAGCGGCGACCAGCTCAGCCGATGGCTTGAGTACCGGAGCTGCGTAAAACACTTCCAGCCATGCACCTTGACGGTTTTGAGTGCCGACACCAAAGGCCAGGCTGAACAGGGTAGTGGACATGTTTATACCTCTAACAAAATTGAACGGGCTGGCTTACTTGAGCGCTGCCGCGTAAATGTCTGGCTTGAAGCCAATCAGGGTTCGGTCACCGAGATCGAGCACCGGGCGCTTGATCATCGAAGGTTGTGCGAGCATCAATTCGATAGCTTTCGCCTGGTCGAGATCGGCTTTACGTTCGTCGTCGAGTTTGCGAAAGGTCGTGCCTGCACGGTTGAGCACCACTTGCCAGCCGTGCTCGTTGCACCACTGGGTCAGGTGTTCACGGTCGATTCCGACCGTTTTGTAATCATGAAAGTCAAAATGCACAGCATTTTCATCGAGCCAGGTGCGCGCCTTTTTCATGGTGTCGCAGGCTTTGATGCCGAAAAGGTGCAACGTTTTGCTTGAAGCGGTCAAGGAATTGCCCCCCTTTGGAGGTGCTGGAAATAAAAGATCAAGGATTATGCCATGAGCGAGCGGGTTCGGCGTCGGCCATGACCGGGCTTTGTCGCATTGCCAATGGCAGCTGTCAGCGGGCAGCTTAAGCGACCAATATGGCACTTCAACGGCGATTGATCGGGAACCCTGGTCGGATTTCATGCCGGAGCTGCCTGCGGCAACTCCTGCGGGCGATGTAACAGTTATCGACGGCGCAGAATGAAGTCGCGAATCCGTTCTGCCGCTTCAACGCATTCCGCCAACGGCGCGACCAATGCCAGGCGCACCCGGCCAGCACCCGGATTGAAACCGTCAACCTCACGGGACAGGTACGAGCCTGGCACCACCGTCACGTGTTCTTCGACAAACAGATCACGGCAGAACGCGGCATCATCGCCTTCGACGTTCGGCCACAGGTAGAAACCGCCGTCCGGGCGCTGTACGTCCATCACCGGGCTGAGGATTTCCAGTACCGCATCGTACTTCTCGCGGTACAGCGCACGGTTGGCCCGCACATGCACTTCGTCATTCCACGCGGCAACGCTGGCGAGTTGGGTCTGAACCGGCATGGCGCAGCCATGGTAGGTGCGATACAGCAGGAAGCCCTTGAGAATCTCGGCATCGCCGGCGACAAAACCCGAGCGCAGGCCCGGCAGGTTGGAACGCTTGGACAGGCTGTGGAACACCACGCAGCGTTTGAAGTCCTTGCGACCCAGTTCCACGCAGGCGCTGAGCAGGCCTGGCGGTGGGGTCTGTTCGTTGAAGTAGAGCTCGCTGTAGCACTCGTCGGCAGCGATCACGAAGTCGTGTTCATCGGCCAGGGCGATCAGTTTCTTCAGGGTTTCGACCGGGATCAGCGCCCCCGTCGGGTTGCCCGGCGAGCACAGGAAGAGGATCTGGCAGCGCTTCCAGATATCGTCCGATACGGCGTCGAAGTCCGGGTTGAAGCCGTTTTCATCCAGGCACGGCAAGTAATGCGGCTTGGCGCCTGCGAGGAACGCTGCGCCTTCATAGATCTGGTAGAACGGGTTCGGGCTGACGATCAGCGCGTCGTCGCCGCGATTGACCACGGTCTGGGTGAAGGCGAACAGCGCTTCGCGAGTGCCGTTGACCGGCAGCACGTTGCGCGCCGGATCGATCCAGCCACTCGGCACGCCAAAGCGCCGCTCGCACCAGCCGGCAATGGCTTCCCGCATGGCCGGGATGCCAAGCGTGGTCGGGTACACCGCCATCTGATCCAGATTGCTCGCCAGCGCTTCAGCGACAAAGCTTGGCGAACGGTGCTTCGGTTCGCCGATGGACAACGCAATCGGGCGCTTGTCCGGGTTTGGCGTCACCGCACCGAGCAGGGCGCGCAGTTTCTCGAACGGGTAAGGCTGGAGCTGGTTCAGAGCGTTGTTCATCGGTGCGGGGTCTCACTCAAAAGCAGTTAAATCATGGCGCGCATTCAGATGCTGATGCGCGACAGTTCGATAGAGGGTTCGGGGCTGACGCTCAGTTGTTCGACGATCGCATCCTGCAAGCGACTGCACAGTTGCGGGTCGGACAACGGGTGATTGCTCGCGTCGGTGATGAAGAACACGTCTTCGACCCGCTCGCCGAGGGTGGCAATCTTGGCATTCTGCAGCGACAGGTCGAATTCGAGAAAGATTGTTCCGATCCGTGCCAACAGGCCCGGACGGTCGGGGGCGCTGAGTTCCAGCACCGTCACCTGACGCTGGGCGTCGTTGTGGATCGTCACTTGCGGTGCGAACGCAAAGTGCTTGAGCTGACGCGGCACCCGACGCTGGATGATGGTCGGGTAGTTGTCCGGATTGCGCAGGGCCTCGGTCAGGCCGTCGCGGATCTGCTTGACCCGCGCCGGGTTGTCGCCAATCGAGTCGCCATCGGTGTCGAGCACGATATAGGTGTCGAGGGTGAACTGGCTGGTCGAGGTGATCACCCGGGCGTCGTGAATGTTCAGGTTGAGCTGGTCCATCGCCGCCACGGTCACGGCGAAGAAGTCGTGCTGGTCCGGCGCATAGATGAAGATCTGCGTGCCGCCCTCGAACTCGCGCTGGGTGGTTTCCTTGATCAGTACCAGTGGCCCGCCGTCGGCTGGCTGCTGGAGGATGGCCTCAGTGTGCCAGGCCACGTCGCCAGCGGTGTGACGCAGGAAATAGTCGTCGCCCAGTTGCGACCAGAGCTGTTCGACATCATCCGGGTCAGTGCCGCCGCGTACCAGAATATCCAGGGCGGCGCGTTGGGTCTGGCGGATCTGTTCTTCACGATCGACCGGGTTTTCCAGGCCACGGCGCAAGGCGCGCTTGGTTTCGGTGTAGAGCTGGCGCAACAGACTGGCGCGCCAGGAGTTCCACAGCGTCGGGTTGGTGGCGTTGATGTCCGAAACGGTTAGCACGTACAGGTAGTCGAGGCGGGTTTCGTCGCCGACGATCTGCGCGAAGTCGTGGATCACTTGCGGGTCGGACAGGTCTTTGCGCTGGGCGGTGGTCGACATCACCAGGTGGTTTTGCACCAGCCAGACAATCAGTCGGCTGTCCCACAGGGGCAGTTGATGGCGTTGGCAAAACGCTTCGGCGTCGACCGCCCCGATATCCGAGTGATCGCCATGCCGGCCCTTGCCAATGTCGTGGTACAGCCCGGCAAGGTAGATCAGCTCCGGCTTGGGCAGCTTGCCCATGAGCTTGCTGGCCAGCGGGAATTTCTCGGACACCTGGGTGTACTGCAGCTTACGCAGGTGTTTGATCAGGTTCAGGGTGTGGGCGTCGACCGTATAAATATGGAACAGGTCGTGCTGCATCTGCCCGACGATAAAACCGAACTCCGGCAGGTAGCGCCCGAGGATGCCGTAACGGTTCATCCGTCGCAGGTTGCGGTGGATACCGATCTTGCATTTGAACAGTTCGATGAACAGGCTGGTATTGCGAATGTCGTTGCGGAAGTCGTCATCGATCAGGTGCCGGTGTTCGCGTAGCAGGCGAATGGTGTCAGCCCGCACGCCCTTGATTTCCGGCTGTTGAGCCATCAGCACGAAAATTTCCAGCATGGCAAACGGTGTGCGTCTGAACACGTTGGTGTTGATCGCCTCGATGTAGCCGTCATGCAGCTGGAAGCGCGAGTTGATCGGTTGCGGCGGCGCTTCATCTTCCGGCGCGAGGATGACTTCCTCGAAATGCTGGATGATCAGGTCGCTGAGCTGGGCAATGCTCATCACCACCCGGTAGTACTGCTGCATGAAGTTTTCGATGGCGTGCTTGGCGTCATCGCCTTCAAAGCCCAGCAGCCCGGCGATCGAGCGCTGGTGATCGAACAGCAGGCGGTCTTCGGCGCGGCCAGCGAGCATGTGCAGGGCGTAGCGGACCTTCCACAAAAACTCCTGGGATGAGGCCAGCAGGGCGTTTTCGCTTTCGACCAGGAAGCCTTCGCCTGCCAGTGCGCGCAGGTTCAGCGTGCCGTATTGGCGGCGTGCCACCCACAGAATTGTCTGAATATCCCGTAGGCCGCCAGGCGAGCCTTTGACGTTGGGTTCCAGGTTGTATTCGGTGTCGTTGTATTTGTGGTGACGTGCCTTCTGTTCAGCACGTTTGGCCAGGAAAAAATCCTTGGCCGGCCACATGTGCTCAGTGCTGGTGACATCGAGCATGCGCTGGCGCAAGTGCTCGGGACCGGCAATGGTGCGGCTCTCCATCAGGTTGGTGATGATGGTCAGGTCGGCGCGGGCTTGTTCGGCGCATTCGTCCACCGAGCGTACGCTCTGGCCAACTTCCAGGCCGATGTCCCATAGCAGCGTCAGAAAACGCTCGATGGAGTCGCGGAAAACTTCGTGATCGGCGTTGTCCAGCAGAATCAGCAAATCGATGTCGGAGTAGGGGTGCAGTTCGCCGCGACCGTAGCCGCCGACCGCGACCAGCGCGATGTCGGCGTCTTCACTCCAATTGAACTGCTCCCAGGCCTGTTGCAGGATGTTGTCGACGAACCAGGCGCGATCCTCTATCAGCCGGCGAATATCCCGTCCGCTGCGAAATCGCGCGTCGAGCACCTCTTGTGCCTGGCGGATAGCCTTCTTGAAGGCCGCGATCGGGCTTGCCTTCAGGGCCAGTTCGGCCTGGAACTGGCCGCGGTCGAAGAGTTCGGGATCCACCTGCGGCATCGATTGGCTTTCCTTCTATAGGCTGGGTGCAGAACTTGTCGGATCAGGCCGAAACGCGAGGGATGGTGTCATCGCTGCGCAGGGTGAAGATCTCGTAGCCGGTTTCGGTCACCAGCAGGGTGTGTTCCCACTGGGCCGACAGCTTGCGATCCTTGGTGATCGCGGTCCAGCCATCGCCGAGGACCTTGGTGTCGGCACGGCCCTGATTGATCATCGGCTCGATGGTGAAGGTCATGCCGGCTTTCAGTTCCATGCCGGTACCGGCGCGGCCGTAATGCAGGATTTGCGGTTCTTCGTGGAACACCTTGCCGATGCCATGGCCGCAGAACTCGCGAACCACCGAGAAACCGTTCTTTTCAGCGTGCTTCTGGATGACTTCGCCGATATCGCCGAGGCGGCAGCCGGGCTTGACCAGTTCGATGGCCTTGTACATGCATTCCTGGGTGACTTGCGACAGGCGCTCGGCCCAGACCGGCACGGTGCCGACGTGGAACATGCGGCTGGTGTCGCCGTGATAGCCATCTTTGATCACGGTGACGTCGATGTTCAGCGTGTCGCCGTCTTTCAGCGGCTTCTCGTTCGGGATGCCGTGGCAGACCACGTGGTTGATCGAGGTGCAGATCGACTTCGGAAAGCCTTTGTAGTTGAGCGGGGCAGGGATGGCTTTCTGCTCGTTGACGATGTAGTCGTGGCAGATGCGGTCCAGCTCTTCGGTCGTGACGCCCGGCTTGACGTATTCGGCAATCATTTCCAGCACGTCGGCGGCAAGCTTGCCGGCGATCCGCATTTTTGCGATGTCCTCTGGGGTTTTGAGGGTGACGGTCATACAGGTTCTCTCTACGCTCAGTGGCGCTTTCTATACGGAATGGGCCTGCGTGATGCTGCTCGCAGCCCTGAAAAACACGATTCTAACAGACGATCACGGCGAATCCGCGCCTCTGTGCATCGCTTCTCTCTATAGAATGGCGCATTCTGGGGGGATTCCAAGGGCCGGAACCAACGCACTGATCAGGTTTTAAGAATCCGGGTTTCGTTTTCGCCCTCCTTGTGATATAAAATGCGCCGCTTTCCGGGTATACCCCGAAAAGCTTAAATCCACACACGTGTCGACACGATGACCTGGGTGCCTTCAGCTGATGCTGCTGGTTGGTCATTGGGATACGTGGAGGCCAAACCCGACTTATTAAGGAACTATCATGTCCCAAGTCAACATGCGCGATATGCTGAAGGCCGGTGTGCACTTCGGTCACCAGACCCGTTACTGGAACCCGAAAATGGGTAAGTACATTTTCGGTGCGCGTAACAAGATCCACATCATCAACCTTGAAAAAACCCTGCCAATGTTCAACGAAGCTCTGACTTTCGTAGAGCGTCTGGCCCAGGGCAAAAACAAGATTCTGTTCGTCGGCACCAAGCGTTCCGCTGGCAAGATCGTTGCTGAAGAAGCAGCACGTTGCGGTTCGCCGTACGTCGATCACCGCTGGTTGGGCGGCATGCTGACCAACTTCAAAACCATCCGTGCTTCCATCAAGCGTCTGCGTGACCTTGAAGTGCAAGCCGAAGACGGTACTTTCGCCAAGCTGACCAAGAAAGAGGCGCTGATGCGCACTCGCGACCTGGAAAAGCTCGATCGTTCCCTGGGTGGTATCAAGGACATGGGCGGTCTGCCTGACGCACTGTTCGTTATCGACGTTGATCACGAGCGCATCGCGATCACCGAAGCCAACAAACTGGGCATCCCGGTTATCGGCGTAGTCGATACCAACAGCAGCCCGGAAGGCGTTGACTACATCATCCCAGGCAACGATGACGCAATCCGCGCTATCCAGCTGTACATGGGTTCGATGGCTGACGCTGTAATCCGCGGTCGCAACCACGTTGCTGGCGGCACCGAGCAGTTCGTTGAAGAAGCTCCGGTAGCAGCAGCTGAGTAATTGACGCCTTGGCGTTGACTCAGTAAGCAAAAAGGGGGCTTGGCCCCCTTTTTGCCACCTCGAAAACCATTTGTTGGCGCCTGTTTTCAGGATGCCGCTACTGCATCTGTAATGTGCAGCAGCTAACAAGGGTGGTTCGGGAAGAATTGAACGCCCGTTCGATCGGGTGGAATGGTTGATAACCTATCCAAGAGGAATTTTGAAATGGCAGAGATTACTGCAGCGTTGGTCAAAGAACTGCGCGAGCGTACTGGCGAAGGCATGATGGACTGCAAGAAAGCCTTGACCAAGGCTGGCGGCGACATCGAAAAAGCCATTGATGACATGCGTGCTTCGGGCGCCATCAAGGCTGCCAAAAAAGCAGGCAACGTTGCTGCTGAAGGCGCGATCGCTCTGAAAGAAGACGGTAAATCCGCAGTCCTGCTGGAAGTGAACTCGCAGACTGACTTCCTGGCTCTGCAGGACGACTTCAAGGTATTTGTTGCTGCTAGCGTTGAAAAAGCGTTCGCCGACAAGATGACTACCGTTGAGCCTCTGATCGAAGCTCAAGAAGCTGCTCGCCTGGTATTGGTCGGCAAGGTTGGCGAAAACGTCAACATTCGTCGCCTGACTCGCGTTGAAGGTGATGTTGTTGGTGGTTACCTGCACGGCAACAAGATCGGTGTAGCTGTTGTTCTGAAGGGCGGCGACGTTGAGCTGGCCAAAGACATCGCTATGCACGTAGCGGCTACCAACCCTGAATTCCTGCTGCCGTCGGAAGTTTCCGCTGAAGCGATCGAGCGCGAGAAAGGCGTGTTCCTGACCCTCAACGCTGACAAAATCGCCGGCAAGCCAGAAAACATCGTTGAAAACATGGTCAAAGGCCGTATCAGCAAGTTCCTGGCTGAAGCGAGCCTGGTTGAGCAGGCGTTCGTCAAGAACCCTGAAATCAAGGTTGGCGAACTGGCCAAGAAAGCCGGTGCTGAAATCGTTTCTTTCACTTACTTCAAAGTAGGCGAAGGCATCGAGAAGCCAGTCGACAACTTCGCTGAAGAAGTTGCTGCTCAACTGGCTGCTGCCAAGCAGTAAGACGGTTTTTTAACTGTCGCCCTGAAGAGGCTGCCCGCTTACGCGCGCAGCCTCTTTTCAGATGGGGAAGCCAATTTATTTGGTTTTCCGTCGGAACTGGCTTACAAAGCCGTGTTCCGATGGCGCTGTGACAGCGTCACGTTAGAGTAAACGCAGGCTGCAAACAGCCCGCAAAGAATTTTTTAAAATACGCCGCAGGAGAGATTCGCAATGGCTCAGCAGGGCAGTGGTTATCAGGCTCGCTATAAACGCATTCTACTCAAGCTTAGCGGCGAGGCCTTGATGGGCTCCGAAGAGTTCGGGATCGACCCCAAGGTTCTGGATCGCATGGCACTGGAAGTCGGCCAACTGGTCGGTATCGGTGTTCAGGTCGGTCTGGTGATTGGTGGTGGTAATCTGTTCCGCGGCGCGGCACTGAGTGCGGCCGGCATGGATCGGGTGACTGGCGACCACATGGGCATGCTTGCCACTGTGATGAACGCCCTGGCCATGCGTGATGCGCTGGAACGTGCGAATATCTCGGCCATCGTGATGTCGGCTATTTCGATGGTAGGCGTGACCGATCACTACGATCGCCGCAAAGCCATGCGTCACCTGAACTCCAAGGAAGTGGTCATTTTCGCTGCCGGTACCGGCAACCCGTTCTTCACCACCGACTCGGCAGCCTGCTTGCGTGCGATCGAGATCGATGCTGACGTTGTGTTGAAGGCGACCAAGGTTGATGGTGTGTACACCGCTGACCCATTCAAAGACCCGCATGCCGAGAAGTTCGATCATCTGACCTACGATGAAGTACTGGATCGCAAGCTGGGTGTGATGGATCTGACGGCTATTTGCCTGTGCCGCGACCACAAGATGCCGCTGCGCGTATTTAATATGAACAAGCCCGGCGCCCTGCTGAACATCGTACATGGCGGCGCTGAAGGAACCCTGATCGAGGAAGGCGAGCAATGATCAACGAAATCAAGAAAGACGCTCAAGAGCGCATGACCAAGTCCCTGGAGTCCCTGGCCCACGCTTTTGGTCAGA
Source organism: Pseudomonas sp. FW306-02-D09B (assembly GCF_058782685.1). Lineage (NCBI taxonomy): Bacteria > Pseudomonadati > Pseudomonadota > Gammaproteobacteria > Pseudomonadales > Pseudomonadaceae > Pseudomonas > Pseudomonas sp. FW306-02-D09B. Next base: position 160,825 of record NZ_JBYSXY010000003.1, on the reverse strand, counting down.
TTCGTACAGGCAAGGCGCACCCAAGCATCCTGGGCAGCGTGATGGTGCCTTACTACGGTTCGGATACTCCTTTGAGCAGTGTGGCCAACGTCACCGTGAAGGACTCCCGGACCCTGCAAGTCGTGGCTTTCGAGCGCAACATGCTCGCCGCGGTCGACAAGGCGATCCAGAGTGCTGGCCTGAACCTCAACCCGACGAACCTGGGTGAGTTGCTGCTGATCTCTATGCCGGCCTTGACCGAGGAGACCCGCAAGGGCTTCACCAAGCAGGCGCGCAGCGCAGCCGAAGATGCTCGTGTCGCGGTGCGTAATATTCGCCGTGATGCACTGGGCGACCTGAAGAAGCTGGTCAAGGATAAGGAAATCAGCGAAGACGAAGAGCGTCGTGCGAGTGCCGATATCGACAAGTTGATCAAAGACTTCGAGGCTCAGATCAATAAGCTCACTGAAGACAAAGAAAAGGACCTGATGGCCGTATAAGGGGTCAGGACGCCTTCATGGAAAAGACCAAGCAGCCAGTGCTGTCCTCGGTGCCGCGCCACGTCGCGATCATCATGGACGGTAATAATCGCTGGGCAAAAAAACGTTTCTTGCCCGGTGTTGCCGGGCACAAGGCTGGCGTCGATGCTGTGCGCGCGGTTATTGAGGTGTGCGCTGAGGCCGGGGTTGAAGTACTGACCCTGTTCGCCTTCTCCAGTGAAAACTGGCAGCGTCCGGCCGATGAAGTCAGCGCCTTGATGGATTTGTTTTTCAAGGCGTTGCGTCGCGAGGCCAAGCGCCTCAACGACAACAACATCACGTTGCGTATTATCGGCGATCGTTCGCGCTTTCATCCCGAGCTTCAGGCCGCCATGCGTGAGGCGGAGGCAATGACCGTCGGCGCCAATCGTTTTGTCCTGCAGATCGCGGCCAACTACGGCGGCCAATGGGATATCGCCCAGGCAGCCCAACGTCTGGCGCGAGAGGTTCAGGCCGGGCATTTGCGTCCGGAGGACATCACTCCGCAATTGCTGCAGACCTGTCTGGCTACCGGTGATCTGCCGTTGCCGGATTTGTGCATTCGTACCGGTGGCGAGCATCGCATCAGCAACTTCCTGCTGTGGCAATTGGCGTACTCCGAGCTGTATTTCTCCGACCTGTTCTGGCCGGACTTCAAACACGAAGCCATGCGTAACGCATTGGCCGATTTCGCTTCTCGCCAGCGTCGCTTCGGTAAAACGAGTGAGCAGGTCGAGGCTGGAGCCCGGGTTTAATGCTTAAACAACGAATCATCACTGCGCTGATCCTGCTGCCGATCGCCCTGTGCGGATTTTTTCTGCTCGAGGGCTCCGGTTTTGCGCTGTTTATCGGCCTGGTCGTGACTCTTGGTGCCTGGGAATGGGCGCGTCTGGCAGGTTTCACTGCACAACCGATGCGTGTCGCTTATGCCGCGGTGGTCGCGGCGATGCTGTTTGTCATGCACGTGTTGCCGGGGCTTTCGCCTTGGGTGCTGGGGGCTGCCGTGCTTTGGTGGGCGGTGGCGACCTATCTGGTGCTGACCTATCCCAAGACCAGTGAGCATTGGGCCAGTGCGGCCTGCAAGCTGGTTATCGGGCTGCTGATCCTGTTGCCGGCCTGGCAAGGTTTGATCCTGATCAAGCAAGAACCGCTGGGTAACTGGTTGATCATGGCGGTGATGGTATTGGTCTGGGGCGCAGATATTGGCGCTTACTTTTCCGGTCGGGCATTCGGCAAGCGCAAGCTTGCTCCGCAGGTCAGCCCTGGCAAGAGCTGGGAAGGCGTGTACGGCGGCTTGCTGCTGAGTCTGGTGATCACCGCCATTGTTGGTCTGGTGCGTGACTGGACGGTCGGCGAGATGCTGAAAGGGTTGATCGGCGCGGCGATTATCGTGTTTATCTCGGTGGTCGGCGATTTGACCGAAAGTATGTTCAAGCGCCAGTCGGGTATCAAGGACAGCAGTAATCTGCTGCCGGGTCATGGCGGCATTCTGGATCGTATCGACAGTCTCACTGCGGCGATTCCGGTGTTTGCAGTATTGCTGTGGATGGCTGCATCGTGAGCCGCCCACAACAGATCACTGTCTTGGGGGCGACCGGCTCTATTGGCCTGAGCACCCTTGATGTCATTGCGCGTCATCCTGAACGCTATCAAGTCTTTGCCTTGAGCGGCTTCTCTCGCCTGAGTGAGCTGCTGGCCTTGTGCGTCCGCCATGTGCCGCGCTTTGCTGTTGTGCCGGAGCCCGTGGCTGCCCGGCGTCTGCAAGACGATTTGCGGGCTGCGGGCCTTTCTACGCGCGTGCTGGTGGGGGAGGAGGGTCTGTGTCAGGTCGCTTCCGACGCTGAAGTCGATGCGGTGATGGCGGCGATTGTCGGTGCGGCGGGATTGCGTCCGACGCTGGCGGCGGTGGAGGCGGGCAAGAAGATTCTGCTGGCCAACAAGGAAGCGCTGGTGATGTCCGGCGCCCTGTTCATGCAGGCCGTGCACAAGAGCGGGTCGGTGCTGCTGCCGATCGACAGCGAGCACAATGCGATCTTTCAGTGCATGCCCGCAGATTTTTCTCGTGGGCTCGGCGCTGTAGGCGTTCGACGGATTTTACTGACAGCTTCTGGCGGTCCGTTCCGGCAGACATCCATGGCTGAGTTGGCGCATGTTACGCCAGAGCAGGCATGTGCCCATCCCAATTGGTCGATGGGGCGCAAGATTTCGGTCGATTCGGCCAGCATGATGAACAAGGGCCTGGAGCTGATCGAGGCCTGTTGGCTGTTTGATGCCAAGCCGTCTCAGGTTGAGGTGGTGATTCATCCGCAAAGCGTGATTCATTCGCTGGTCGACTATGTTGATGGTTCGGTATTGGCGCAGTTGGGCAATCCGGATATGCGCACGCCGATCGCCAATGCACTGGCATGGCCTGAGCGCATCGACTCCGGGGTTGCGCCGCTGGACCTGTTTGCAATCGCGCGTCTGGACTTCCAGGCGCCTGACGAAGAACGTTTCCCGTGCTTGCGTCTGGCGCGCCAGGCGGCCGAGGCCGGGAACAGTGTTCCGGCCATGCTGAACGCCGCGAATGAGGTGGCTGTTGCAGCCTTTCTCGATGGACGTGTCCGTTACCTGGAGATCGCGAGTATCATCGAAGAGGTGTTAAACCTCGAACCTGTGGTTTCGGTCGATGATCTCGATGCGGTTTTCACTGCGGACGCGAAAGCACGTGTCCTGGCCGAGCGTTGGTTGAGTCGTCACGGGCGATAGGTGTTGCGGCGGGTTTGCCCACGGCAGCACTGAATAGGATTGCGGAGAAAGTAGATGAGCGCGCTCTATATGATTGTCGGCACCCTGGTGGCTTTGGGCGTGCTGGTCACCTTCCATGAATTTGGCCATTTCTGGGTCGCGCGTCGCTGTGGCGTCAAGGTTCTGCGTTTCTCCGTGGGCTTCGGCCTGCCATTGCTGCGCTGGCATGACCGGCGCGGCACCGAGTTCGTGATCGCTGCCATCCCTTTGGGTGGTTACGTGAAGATGCTTGATGAGCGTGAAGGCGAAGTTCCGGCCGAGCAGCTTGATCAGGCCTTCAATCGCAAATCCGTTCGTCAGCGCATCGCCATCGTAGCTGCCGGGCCTATCGCCAACTTTTTGTTGGCACTGGCGTTTTTCTGGGTGCTGGCGATGCTTGGCACCGAGCAGGTGCGTCCTGTCATCGGCGCCGTTGAAGTCGGCAGCATGGCCGCCAAGGCCGGTTTGAGTCCGGGGCAGGAAATCGTCGCCATCGATGGTGAGCCGACTTCGGGTTGGGCAGCGGTGAATCTGCAACTGGTCCGGCGTCTTGGTGAAAGTGGTTCGTTGCAATTGCTGGTGCGCGAACAGGGCTCTACCGCCGATTCGCCGCGCGAGCTGGTCCTGGATCACTGGCTCAAGGGGGCTGATGAGCCGGACCCGATTCGTTCGTTGGGTATCCGTCCTTGGCGTCCGGCATTGCCGCCTGTGTTGGCAGAGCTGGACCCTAAGGGCCCGGCGCAGGCAGCAGGCCTGAAGACCGGTGACCGTCTGCTGGCGCTTGATGGCCAGGCGCTGACCGATTGGCAGCAAGTGGTCGATTGGGTGCGTGTGCGTCCTGATACCAAAATTGTGCTGCATATCGAGCGTGACGGTGCTCAAATCGACGTCCCGGTTACCTTGGCAACTCGCGACAAGGCGAAAGTAGCCAGTGGTTATCTGGGTGCCGGGGTGAAGGCTATCGATTGGCCACCAGAGATGATTCGCGAGGTCAGCTACGGTCCCGTGGCTGCGATTGGCGAAGGTGCTCGACGCACCTGGACCATGAGTGTGCTGACCCTTGATTCACTAAAGAAAATGTTGTTCGGCGAGCTCTCGGTAAAAAACTTGAGTGGACCGATAACCATTGCTAAAGTGGCGGGCGCTTCTGCCCAGTCGGGTGTCGCTGATTTCCTGAATTTCCTGGCTTATCTGAGTATTAGCTTGGGTGTTCTGAATTTGCTGCCCATTCCTGTACTGGATGGGGGGCATCTGTTGTTTTATCTGATCGAGTGGGCGCGTGGTCGTCCCTTGTCGGATCGGGTGCAGAGTTGGGGGATACAGATCGGTATCAGTTTGGTGATCGGGGTGATGTTGCTTGCTCTGGTCAACGATCTGGGTCGACTGTAACGCTTCGCTGAATTGCGAATCTGCCGCATTTTGCGGCAGTTTGTTTATTGCCAGTTGGAATAAGAAAGGACTTCATGAAACGTCTGCTGCTAACTGCGGTTCTCACCGTATTGATGATCGCCGAAGTTCACGCCGAGTCCTTCACTATCTCCGATATTCGTATCAATGGCCTCCAGCGGGTATCCGCGGGTAGCGTCTTTGGTGCCTTGCCGTTGAACGTCGGTGAACAGGCGGATGATCGTCGCCTGGTGGAATCCACTCGTGCGCTGTTCAAAACCGGTTTCTTTCAAGATATCCAGCTGGGCCGCGATGGCAATGTCCTGGTCATTACTGTAGTCGAGCGCCCGTCGGTCGCCAGTATCGAGATCGAAGGCAACAAGGCGATCTCCACTGAAGACCTGATGAAAGGCCTTAAACAATCCGGTCTGGCCGAAGGCGAGATCTTCCAGCGTGCGACGCTTGAAGGCGTGCGTAACGAGCTGCAGCGCCAGTACGTCGCTCAAGGCCGCTACTCGGCCACCGTTGACACTGAGGTTGTTCCTCAGCCGCGCAACCGCGTTGGCTTGAAGGTCAATATCAACGAAGGCACTGTCGCGGCTATCCAGCACATCAACGTGGTGGGTAACACGGTTTTCCCTGACGAAGACCTGATCGACCTGTTCGAACTCAAGACCAGCAACTGGTTGTCGTTCTTCAAGAACGATGACAAGTATGCTCGTGAAAAACTCTCCGGTGACCTGGAACGTCTGCGTTCCTACTACCTGGACCGTGGCTATATCAACATGGATATCGCTTCGACCCAGGTTTCGATCACTCCGGACAAAAAGCACGTCTATATCACCGTCAACATCAACGAAGGTCAGAAGTACAACGTTCGTGACGTGAAGCTCAGCGGAGACCTGAAGGTCCCTGAAGACCAGGTCAAGGCGCTGCTGCTGGTGCAAAAAGGTCAGGTGTTCTCGCGCAAGCTGATGACCACGACTTCCGAGCTGATCACCCGTCGCCTGGGTAACGAGGGCTACACCTTCGCCAACGTCAACGGCGTACCGACCCCGCATGACGACGATCACACCGTTGATATCACCTTTGTGGTCGATCCGGGCAAGCGTGCCTACGTAAACCGTATCAACTTCCGCGGCAACACCAAGTCGGAAGACGAAGTGCTCCGTCGTGAAATGCGCCAGATGGAAGGTGGCTGGGCTTCGACCTACCTGATCGACCAGTCCAAGACCCGTCTGGAACGTCTGGGCTTCTTCAAGGAGGTCAACGTCGAGACTCCGGCTGTACCGGGTGTCGATGACCAGGTTGACGTGAACTACGCCGTTGAAGAGCAACCTTCCGGTTCGATTACCGCCAGCGTTGGTTTTGCTCAGAGCGCCGGTTTGATCCTGGGTGGTTCGATTACCCAGAACAACTTCCTGGGTACCGGTAACAAGGTCAGCATCGGCTTGACCCGTAGCCAATACCAGAGCCGTTATAACTTCGGTTATGTCGACCCGTACTGGACAGCCGATGGCGTGAGCCTGGGTTACAACGCTTTCTATCGCACCACTGACTACAAAAACCTCGACGTCAACGTATCGAGCTATGCGGTAGACAGCTTGGGCGCAGGTGTCAACGTCGGTTATCCGATCAGCGAGACTTCGCGTCTGACCTTTGGTCTGACGGCGCAGCAAGACAAGATCAAGACCGGTCAGTACACCGTTGACGAGATTTTCAACTTTGTTAACACGCAAGGCGACCAGTACCTGAACTTCAAGGCTTCGGCCGGTTGGTCCGAGTCGACCCTGAACAAAGGCGTGCTGGCGACCCGCGGTCACTCGCAAAGCCTGACACTGGAAGCCACTACCCCGGGCAGCGATCTGTCATTCTTCAAGCTCGACTACCGTGGTCAGTTGTTCCAGCCATTGTCTGAGAACTACACCATGCGCCTGCACACCGAGCTGGGTTACGGTGATGGTTATGGTTCTACGAGCGGGCTGCCGTTCTACGAGAACTATTATGCTGGTGGTTTCAACTCGGTACGCGGTTTCAAGGACAGTACATTGGGGCCTCGTAGTACGCCGAGTCGGGGTGCTGGCGGTACAAACGGTACAGGTAACGCAGGCACTCTCGCCGATCCGGATCAGGATCCGCTGCCATTCGGTGGTAACGTCCTGATTCAAGGTGGTGTAGAAGTTCTCTTCCCATTGCCTTTCGTCAAGGACCAGCGATCCCTGCGTACCTCTGTGTTCTGGGACGTCGGTAACGTGTTTGACTCCAAGTGCGAGCAGGTCAGGAATACCAATGGCAGTTTTTCCAATACTCAGTGCAACGACATCAGCCTGAGCAATATGGCCAGTTCGGTGGGTGTAGGTGTGACATGGGTTACCGCCCTTGGTCCGTTGAGCTTTGCCTTGGCAATGCCGGTCAAGAAGCCGGACAGCAATGCGGAGACTCAGGTGTTCCAATTCTCCCTCGGTCAGACTTTCTAATAGCCTGATCCAAGATAACGACAATGGATTTTGTAGGAGTGCATCGTGCGTAAGTTGACTCAATTGGTTCTCCTGGCAACTGTCCTGGTAGCAACCCCGGCATTTGCCGAAATGAAAATCGCGGTACTGAACTATCAAATGGCTCTGCTGGAATCTGACGCGGCGAAGAAGTACGCCGTGGATGCCGAGAAGAAGTTCGGGCCACAGCTGACCAAGCTGAAAACCCTGGAAAGCAGTGCCAAAGGCATTCAGGATCGTCTGGTAAGTGGTGGCGACAAGATGGCCCAGGGCGAGCGTGAGCGTCTTGAGCTTGAATTCAAGCAAAAGGCCCGTGACTTCCAGTTCCAGTCCAAAGAGCTGAACGAAGCCAAAGCCGTTGCTGACCGTGAAATGCTGAAGCAGCTCAAGCCGAAACTGGACAGCGCTGTGGAAGAAGTCATCAAGAAAGGTGCTTTTGACCTGGTCTTCGAGCGTGGCGCAGTGATTGATGTCAAGCCTCAGTACGACATCACTCGCCAGGTTATCGAGCGCATGAATCAGCTGAAGTAATCCATGACAGCGACTATAAAGCTCGGTCAATTGGCCGAGTTCCTCGGGGCCACTCTCCGTGGCTCCGCGGAGAAAGAAATCACTGGGCTAGCCACCTTGCAGGAGGCTGGCCCAGCTCAGTTGAGCTTTCTGGCAAACCCCCAATACCGTAAATATCTGGCTGACAGCCAGGCCGCAGCCGTGTTGCTGAAGGCCGCTGACGCAGAAGGTTTTGCCGGTGATGCGCTGGTTGTGCCTGATCCGTATGCGGCGTATGCCCGGGTTTCCCATCTGTTCGACCCCAAGCCCAAGGCTGCTGCCGGTATCCATCCGACAGCGGTGGTGGCAGCGGACGCAGTGGTTGATCCGGCTGCGAGCATTGGCGCGTTTGCCGTGATCGAAAGTGCTGCGCGAATTGCCGCCGGCGTGACGGTCGGTGCCCACTGCTTCATCGGTGCGCGCAGCGAGATCGGTGAGGGCGGCTGGTTGGCCCCGCGTGTGACCCTGTACCACGACGTACGCATCGGCAAGCGCGTGGTGATTCAGTCCGGTGCCGTGCTCGGTGGTGAAGGCTTTGGTTTTGCCAACGAAAAAGGCATCTGGCAGAAGATCGCCCAGGTGGGTGGGGTATTGATCGGTGACGATGTGGAGATTGGCGTAAATACCGCCATCGACCGCGGTGCGTTGGCTGACACCATCATCGGCAATGGCGTGAAGCTCGATAACCAGATTCAGATCGCCCACAACGTGCAAGTCGGTGATCACACCGCCATGGCGGCGTGCGTGGGGATTTCCGGCAGCACCAAAATCGGCAAGCACTGCATGCTGGCAGGTGGTGTGGGGCTGGTCGGACACATTGATATTTGCGACAACGTATTCCTGACCGGGATGACCATGGTGACTCACTCGATTACCGAGCCGGGTTCCTATTCCTCCGGGACAGCTATGCAACCGGCTGCCGAGTGGCGCAAAAGCGCCGCACGTATCCGTCAACTCGATGATATCGCGCGACGTCTGCGACAGCTGGAAAAGCGTGTTGGGGACGTGACCCCTGACGGCAATGCTTCATCAGATGGCTGATACCATTTCCATATCAAGTGTGCACAGCCGTTAGACTGCCTCCTTGATTTGCTAGAGGAGTGTGCGTCAGTCGCGCGCTCCCAATCTTTACATAGGCTTCCCCCCGAAATGATGGACATCAACGAGATTCGCGAATACCTGCCTCACCGTTACCCGTTCCTGTTGGTGGACCGGGTAGTGGAGCTGGATGTTGAGGGCAAGCGCATTCGCGCCTACAAGAATGTCAGCATCAACGAGCCGTTCTTCAATGGTCACTTCCCGGCGCATCCAATCATGCCCGGCGTATTGATCATTGAAGCGATGGCTCAGGCTGCCGGGATCCTTGGTTTCAAAATGCTCGACGTCAAGCCGGCCGATGGCACGCTTTACTACTTCGTTGGCTCCGACAAGCTGCGTTTCCGCCAGCCGGTTCTGCCGGGTGATCAGTTGATTCTTGAAGCCAAGTTCATCAGCTGCAAGCGTCAGATCTGGAAGTTCGAATGCCAGGCTTCGGTCGATGGCAAGCCAGTCTGCTCTGCTGAAATCATCTGTGCGGAACGCAAGCTATGAGTTTGATTGACCCTCGCGCAATCATCGATCCGACGGCCATTCTGGCCGACGACGTCGAGGTCGGCCCATGGTCGATCGTCGGCGCTGGTGTGGAAATCGGCGAGGGAACAGTGATTGGCCCGCACGTGATTCTCAAAGGGCCGACGCGTATTGGTAAGCACAACCGCATTTACCAGTTTTCCTCGGTAGGTGAGGACACGCCCGATTTGAAGTACAAGGGTGAAGAAACCCGCCTGGTGATCGGTGACCACAATGTCATCCGTGAAGGCGTGACGATTCACCGTGGCACCGTTCAGGATCGTTCCGAAACGACTCTGGGCGACCACAACCTGATCATGGCCTATGCCCACATTGGTCATGACAGCGTTATCGGCAATAACTGCATCTTGGTCAACAACACCGCGTTGGCCGGTCATGTGCATGTCGATGACTGGGCGATCCTGTCAGGCTTTACCCTGGTTCATCAGTATTGCCATATTGGCGCCCACAGCTTTTCCGGTATGGGCACAGCCATTGGCAAGGATGTTCCAGCCTATGTCACGGTGTTCGGCAACCCTGCCGAAGCCCGTAGCATGAACTTCGAAGGCATGCGTCGCCGTGGTTTCAGCGAAGAGGCGATCCACGCATTACGCCGTGCCTACAAAGTGGTTTATCGCCAGGGTTTGACAGTCGAACAAGCGCTTGCCGAGTTGGCCGAGCCGTCGGAAGAGTTTCCGGAAGTCGCGATATTCCGTGACTCCATTCAGTCTTCGACTCGCGGCATCACCCGTTAATCATGGCCAATCTGCGTGTTGCACTGGTGGCGGGCGAAGCCTCCGGCGATATTCTGGGCGCAGGTCTGATGCGGGCGCTCAAGGCTCAGCATCCTGCGGTTGAGTTCATCGGTGTCGGCGGTCCGCTGATGCAGGCTGAAGGCCTGACGTCTTACTTCCCGATGGAGCGTCTGGCGGTCATGGGCCTGGTCGAGGTGCTCGGCCGCTTGCGTGAGCTGTTGGCTCGTCGAAAAAAACTGATCGCGACCCTCATAGCCGAAAAGCCGGATGTTTTCATCGGTATCGACGCTCCGGACTTCACCCTTAACATTGAACTCAAACTGCGTCAGGCCGGGATCAAGACCGTGCATTACGTCAGCCCATCGGTTTGGGCATGGCGTCAAAAGCGCGTGCTGAAGATTCGCGAAGGCTGCGATCTGATGCTCACGCTGTTCCCGTTTGAAGCCAAATTCTACGAAGAGAAAGGCGTGCCGGTGCGGTTTGTCGGTCACTCCCTGGCCGATGCAATCCCCCTTGAGGCTGACCGCACGGCTGCGCGCGCCGAACTGGGATTGCCAGAAGACGCCCCATTGGTTGCGCTGATGCCAGGCAGTCGGGGTGGGGAAGTTGGGCGCCTGGGTGCCTTGTTCCTCGACACCGCCGAGCGTTTGCGGGCCATGCGCCCCGGTGTGCGGTTCGTCATGCCGTGCGCCAGCCCCGAGCGCCGCGTGCAGCTCGAAGAGCTGTTGGCGGGCCGCGATTTGCCAGTGACCCTGCTCGATGGTCGTTCCCATCAGGCGCTGGCCGCTTGCGACGCGGTGCTGATTGCTTCGGGAACCGCCACGCTGGAAGCGCTGTTGTACAAGCGACCGATGGTCGTGGCTTACCGTCTGGCGCCGCTGACGTTCTGGATTCTCAAGCGCATGGTGAAAAGCCCTTACATCTCCTTGCCGAATTTGCTGGCCCAGCGTCTGCTGGTGCCCGAATTGCTGCAAGACGATGCAACCCCCGAGGCATTGGCGCTGACGCTGTCGCCATTGATCGATGGCGGTGAAGAGCAAACCACCGGTTTTGACCAGATTCACCGGACCTTGCGTCGCGACGCCTCGAACCAGGCCGCAGATGCCGTCCTCAATCTGATCGGCAAATCTCAGTGAGTAACGTAAAGATGCAAATGGGTCTGGATTTTACCCTCGTCGCAGACGTCGAAGATCTGGTCGCCGGTGTCGATGAGGTGGGTCGTGGCCCGCTTTGCGGCGCTGTGGTGACGGCGGCGGTGATCCTCGATCCGAACCGGCCGATTCTCGGGCTCAATGACTCGAAAAAACTCACCGAAGCACGCCGTGAAAAGCTCTACGACGAAATCTGCGAGAAAGCCCTGAGCTGGTGCATCGCACGTGCCGAAGTCGAAGAAATCGATGAACTGAATATTCTGCACGCCACCATGCTGGCCATGCAGCGTGCCGTCGAAGGTCTGCACATCACGCCGAAGCTGGCGATGATCGACGGCAACCGCTGCCCGAAGCTGGCCATGCCGGCTGAAGCGGTGGTTAAAGGCGATAGCAAGGTTCCGGCCATCGCAGCGGCATCGATTCTGGCGAAAGTCAGCCGTGATCGCGAAATGGCGGCATTCGAATTGATTTACCCGGGTTATGGCATCGGCGGCCACAAAGGCTACCCGACGCCCGTTCATCTGGAAGCCTTGGCCCGACTGGGGCCGACACCGATTCACCGGCGTTCGTTCGCGCCGGTGCGCCTTGCTTACGAGGCCCGCGAGGGTTTGATCGAGAGCTAGTCACAAGGCTGATGTTTTTGCCAAGGCCCGGTACAATCCGGGCCTTGTTGTCTTCACGTTTTCAGACAGGATCACTATGCCGGCTTCATTCGTTCACCTACGCCTGCACACTGAATACTCCCTGGTCGACGGTCTGGTGCGGATCAAACCGCTGGTCAAGACCCTGGTCGGCATGAACATGCCTGCCGTGGCGGTCACCGACCAGAACAACATGTGTTCCCTGGTCAAGTTCTACAAAAACGCCATGGGCGCCGGGATCAAGCCGATCTGTGGCGCTGACCTGTGGCTGTCGAACAAGGATCCTGACAATCCGCTGAGCCGGATCAGCTTCCTGGCGATGAACGCCGTTGGCTACCGCAACCTCACCGAGTTGATTTCGCGTGGCTTTATCGATGGCCAGCGCAATGGCCAGGTCATCATCGAGCGCGAATGGGTGGCCGAGGCCAACGAAGGCTTGATCATGTTGTCGGCGGCCAAGGAGGGCGAGATCGGTATCGCCTTGCTCGGTGGCAATCCTGATGAGGCCGAGACTCTGGCCCGTGAGTGGATGGCCGTATTCCCGGATCGCTTCTATCTGGAAATCCAGCGCACCAATCGCCCCAACGACGAAGAACAGTTGCACGCCGCCGTGGCCCTGGCTGACAAGATCGGCGCACCGCTGGTGGCCACCAACGACGTGCGCTTCATCAAGCAGGAAGATTTCGCCGCTCACGAAACCCGCGTATGCATCGGTGAAGGGCGGGCGCTCGACGATCCGCGCCGCTCGAAGAACTACAGTGACCAGCAATACCTCAAAAGCGCCGAGGAAATGGCCGAGTTGTTCAGCGACTTGCCCGAAGCGCTGGAAAACACCGTCGAGATTGCCAAGCGCTGCAACATCGATGTGAAGCTCGGCAAGCACTTCCTGCCCAACTTCCCGATTCCCGATGGCATGACCATCGACGAGTATTTCCGCAAAGTCTCCTTTGACGGCCTGGAAGAGCGCTTGAGCGTTCTGCTGCCCAAGGACACCACCGAAGATTACGAGGCCAAGCGTCAGGTCTATGTCGACCGGTTGAATTTCGAGCTGGATATCATCATCCAGATGGGCTTCCCCGGTTACTTCCTGATCGTTATGGACTTTATCCAGTGGGCCAAGAACAACGGCGTACCGGTAGGTCCTGGCCGTGGGTCGGGTGCCGGGTCGCTGGTGGCCTATGTACAGAAGATCACCGACCTCGACCCGCTGGAATATGACCTGCTGTTCGAACGTTTCCTGAACCCGGAACGGGTATCCATGCCCGACTTCGACGTCGACTTCTGCATGGACGGTCGTGACCGGGTGATCGACTACGTGGCCGAGAAATACGGCCGCAACGCGGTAAGCCAGATCATCACCTTCGGTTCCATGGCCGCCAAGGCTGTGGTCCGTGACGTGGCGCGGGTGCAGGGCAAGTCCTACGGTTTGGCGGATCGTCTGTCGAAGATGATCCCCTTCGAAGTCGGCATGACCCTGGAAAAAGCCTACGAGCAGGAAGAAATCCTCCGCGACTTCATCAAGGTCGATGAAGAGGCTGCGGAAATCTGGGAGATGGCGCGCAAGCTTGAAGGCGTTGTGCGTAACGTCGGCAAGCACGCCGGTGGTGTGGTGATCGCACCGACCAAGCTGACCGACTTCTCGCCGATCTATTGCGACGAAGAAGGTGGCGGCCTGGTAACCCAGTTCGACAAGGACGACGTCGAGGCGGCCGGTCTGGTGAAGTTCGACTTCCTGGGTCTGCGAACCCTGACCATCATCGACTGGGCGCTGAAAACCATCAACCGCGACCGCGCCAAGGTCAATGAGCCGCCGCTGGATATCGCATTTATCCCGCTGGACGATAAACCGACCTACACGCTGCTGCAAAAAGCTGAAACCACCGCAGTGTTCCAGCTCGAGTCGCGCGGCATGAAAGAGCTGATCAAAAAGCTCAAGCCCGACTGCCTGGAAGACTTGATCGCACTCGTGGCGTTGTTCCGTCCCGGTCCGTTGCAATCGGGCATGGTGGATGACTTCATCAACCGTAAGCACGGTCGCGCCGAACTGGCGTACCCGCACTCGGATTACCAGTACGAAGGCCTCAAGCCGGTATTGGCGCCGACCTACGGCATCATCCTGTATCAGGAACAGGTGATGCAGATCGCTCAGGTCATGGCCGGGTACACCCTCGGTGGTGCGGACATGCTGCGTCGGGCCATGGGTAAGAAAAAACCCGAAGAAATGGCCAAGCAGCGTGGTGGCTTCATTGAAGGTTGCGCGACCAATAATATCGATGCCGACCTTGCCGGTAACATTTTCGACCTGGTGGAAAAATTCGCCGGTTACGGCTTCAACAAATCTCACTCCGCCGCCTACGGCCTGGTGTCGTACCAGACCGCCTGGCTGAAAGCCCACTACCCGGCGCCGTTCATGGCTGCGGTACTCTCGGCGGATATGCACAACACCGACAAGGTCGTGACCTTGATCGAAGAAGTGCGGACCATGAAGCTGCGCCTCGACGCGCCGGACGTGAACACCTCGGAGTTCAAGTTCACGGTGAACGACGAAGGCCGGATTATTTACGGTCTGGGGGCGATCAAGGGGGTTGGTGAGGGGCCGGTTGAAGCAATTACTGAAGCGCGCCTGGAAGGGCCATTCAAGGATCTGTTCGATTTCTGCGCCCGAGTCGACCTCAAGCGCATCAACAAGCGGACCCTCGACGGGTTGATCCGCAGTGGTGCGCTGGACCGACTCGGTCCGTATTTCCACGACGAACCGAAAGCCTATCAGGCCAACATCGACCGCAATCGCGCAGTCTTGCTGACGGCCATGGAAGAAGCGATCAAGGCGGCCGAGCAGACCGCACGGACCCACGACAGTGGCCACGCGGACCTGTTTGGCGGCCTGTTTGTCGAAGCAGACGCCGACGTCTACGCCAATCACCGCAAGGCCAAGGAGTTGACGCTCAAGGAGCGCCTGAAGGGGGAGAAAGATACCCTGGGGCTGTACCTGACCGGTCACCCGATCGACGAATACGAAGGTGAAATCCGCCGCTTTGCCCGTCAACGCATCATCGATTTGAAACCGGCGCGTGATACACAAACGGTCGCGGGCATGATCATCGCCTTGCGGGTGATGAAGAACAAAAAGGGCGACAAGATGGGGTTCATCACCCTCGACGACCGTTCGGGCCGGATCGAAGCGTCGCTGTTTGCCGAGGCGTTCCATTCCGCGCAGTCGCTGTTGCAGACTGACGCGATGGTGGTGGTCGAAGGCGAAGTCAGCAATGACGACTTCTCCGGTGGCCTGCGCTTGCGGGTCAAGCGGGTGATGAGCATGGAGGACGCACGCACCAACCTGGCCGAAAGCCTGCGCTTGAAGGTCCAGACCCAAGACCTCAAAGGCGATCAGCTACGCTGGCTGGGTGAGTTGTTCAAGCGTCATCGTGGTGCGTGTCCGATTACCATGGAGTACACCAGTCCTGACGCCAAGGCCTTGTTGCAGTTCAGCGAGACCTGGCGAATCGATCCGGCGGATGCCTTGATTCAAGCCCTGCGTGACCAGTTCGGGCGAGACAACGTCTTCCTCCAATACCGTTGACGGTCAGGTGCCATTCTTTACTTTTGAAAGCTTGGCCTTGACCTTGACCCAATTTTTAATCTCGACCTGAACGCGCCTGTCCCTTAAGGTAGGGCGCGAATAGACAACCGGCCGGCCCAAGCTCTCTTGGACGTCGACCCAAGACGGACGCCTATGAACCCGAATTTTCTTGATTTCGAACAGCCGATCGCCGACCTGCAAGCCAAGATCGAAGAGTTGCGCTTGGTCGGTAATGACAATTCGCTGAATATCGGCGATGAAATCTCCCGCTTGCAGGACAAGAGCAGCACGCTCACCGAAGACATCTTCGGCAAGTTGACCAGCTGGCAGATCGCGCGTCTGGCGCGTCACCCACGTCGCCCGTACACCCTGGACTACATTGAACACATCTTCACCGAGTTCGATGAATTGCACGGTGACCGTCACTTCTCCGACGACGCTGCGATTGTCGGTGGTGTTGCCCGTCTGGACGACCAGCCGGTGATGATCATCGGCCACCAGAAAGGCCGTGAAGTGCGCGAGAAAGTTCGCCGCAACTTCGGCATGCCGCGCCCGGAGGGCTACCGCAAGGCCTGCCGTCTGATGGAAATGGCCGAGCGTTTCAAAATGCCGATCCTGACCTTCATCGACACCCCGGGTGCATACCCTGGCATCGACGCTGAAGAGCGTAACCAGAGCGAAGCGATTGCCTGGAACCTGCGTGTCATGGCCCGCCTGAAAACCCCAATCATCGCCACCGTGATCGGTGAGGGTGGTTCCGGCGGTGCGCTGGCGATCGGCGTTTGCGACCAGCTGAACATGCTGCAGTACTCGACCTACGCGGTGATCTCGCCGGAAGGTTGCGCCTCGATCCTGTGGAAAACCGCCGAGAAAGCCCCGGATGCCGCTGAAGCCATGGGCATCACCGCCGAGCGCCTGAAAGGCCTGGGTATCGTTGATAAAGTGATCAGCGAGCCGCTGGGTGGCGCGCACCGTGATCCGGCCGCTGCTGCTGCTTCGATCCGTGCGGAACTGAGCTCGCAACTGGCGATGCTGAAGAAGTTCGACAACGACGCGCTGTTGGCCCGCCGTTACGAGCGTCTGATGAGCTACGGTCTCTGATCGAGCACAGCTCTCTGTAGGAGCGAGTCTTGTTGTGGTGAGGGGGCTTGCCCCCGTTGGACTACGAAGTAGTCCCAAATACAGTCGATGCGATCGAACGAATCGACCTTTTTGCGACGGCTACGCCGCCGAACGGGGGCAAGCCTCCTCACCACAAGTTCATCGCGAGCAAGCTTTGCTCCTGCAGGTTTGGGGATGTTCATGAGCCTTTCAGCTGCACTTCTCAAACGCCTGGCTCCCTGGCACACCGCGCCGACCTGGCGTGTCGCTTTCTCCGGTGGTCTCGACTCCACCGTTCTGCTGCACCTTCTTGCGCAACTCGCAAAAAAACATTCCCTGCCTGAACTCAAAGCCATTCATATCCATCACGGTCTCCAGGCTGCGGCTGATGCGTGGCCGGGACATTGTCAGTCGGTGTGTGACGCCCTGGGGGTGCCATTGGAGGTTATTCACGTTCAGGTTCAGCCTGGGGCGAGCCTGGAGCGCGCGGCGCGCGAGGCGCGGTATGGCGCCTTTGTCGAGGCGACTCAAACCAATGAGCTGCTACTCACGGCGCAGCACCAGAACGATCAGGCGGAAACCCTCTTGTTCCGCCTGTTGCGCGGGGCAGGGGTGAGAGGTTTGTCGGCGATCCCGTCACAGCGTCCTTTGGGCCGTGGTTTTTTGCTGCGACCGTTGCTTGAGGTGTCGCGGGCTGAACTCGAAGCCTATGCCGTCGAGCATCGGTTGAGCTGGATCGAGGATCCGTCGAACGCCGATCAACAGTTTTCTCGTAATTACCTTCGCCAGCAGATTTTTCCAGCGCTCACTCAGCGTTGGCCACAGGCCGTGGCCACCATCGCTCGCAGCGCCGCGCATTTGAGTGAAGCGCAGGGTTTGCTCGATGATTTGGCCGAGATGGATCTGGCGCCCGCCGCAACGGTCAGCGAATTCGATTGGCTGGGCGTGCCGTCGCTGGAAATGGCTGCGCTTGAAACGCTTTCCGCCGCCCGCCAGCGCAATGCTCTCAGCCACTGGCTGGCGCCGTTGACGCGGATGCCGGACAGCGACCATTGGTCGGGTTGGGAAAATTTGCGCGATGCAGCGACGGATGCACGGCCGATCTGGCGCCTGGCCGACGGTGAGTTGCATCGTGCGAACGGGCGAATCTGGTGGTTGTCCGGCCATTGGCTGAACCTCCCCGAGCCGGCTCCGCTTTGGCCTGATCCGTCGGTGGCACTGCTGCTGCCGAACAACGGCCGGTTGACCTTCAGCGGGACCATTCCTGCCGGCGTATTAAGCGTGCGCTACCGGCAGGGCGGTGAAAACATGCATTTGCCGGGGCGCGGGCATCGCGACCTCAAGCGTTTGCTCAATGAAAGCGGCCTGCCGCTGTTTGCCCGTGGCAGATTGCCGCTGCTCTTCTGCAATGAACAATTGCTCGCGGTGGCAAACCTGCGTGGGCTCGACGGTAGTGCGGGGGGAAACGGTCTTTTGCGGTGGCAGCCAGCGATCAACGATCAAGGTTTGAGCTGAAAGGGGCTTTCCGGTAGACTACGCTCCCTTCTTGATACAACTTCTGTGGATTCAGCTGAATTGCAGGAGTTGCCGATTACCAAGCAGTCTTTGCTGGGCGATTCCAAAAAATGTGTAGCGAGCAACGTACCGGTGATTCTTCTTCCGGTCTGTCCCAACGCGGCGGTTTTTTTGAAAGATGCACTGTAATTAATGCAGGTGATCGGGGGCTTCGGCCTTCCTTCGCTTTCCCCGGCGGCTCGGACCGCTTTAACGCAGACTTCTAGGGTTTTTCATGACGCGCTACATATTCGTCACGGGCGGTGTTGTTTCTTCATTGGGGAAAGGCATTGCATCGGCTTCATTGGCGGCCATCCTGGAGGCGCGGGGACTTAAGGTCACCATGCTCAAGCTGGACCCGTACATCAACGTTGACCCGGGCACCATGAGCCCGTTCCAGCACGGTGAAGTGTTCGTCACTCACGACGGCGCCGAGACCGACCTGGACCTGGGCCACTACGAGCGGTTCATCCGCACGACCATGACCCAGAACAACAACTTCACCACCGGCCGTGTCTACGAGCACGTCCTGCGCAAAGAGCGCCGTGGTGATTACCTGGGCGCAACCATCCAGGTGATTCCGCACATCACCGACGAAATCAAGCGCCGCATCATCAAGGGTGCAGGCGATGCCGACGTGGCGATGGTCGAGATCGGTGGCACCGTGGGTGACATCGAATCCCAGCCGTTCCTCGAAGCCATCCGTCAATTGCGTTTCGAAGTCGGCGCCAAGCGCGCGATGCTGATGCACCTGACACTGGTGCCGTACATCGCCACTGCCGGCGAAACCAAAACCAAGCCAACTCAGCACTCGGTCAAGGAACTGCGTTCCATCGGCCTGCAGCCAGACGTGCTGGTGTGCCGTTCCGACCACCCGATCGATATCTCTTCGCGTCGCAAGATCGCGCAGTTCACCAACGTTGAAGAACGTGCGGTCATCGCGCTGGAAGACGCCGACACCATCTACAAGATCCCGGGCATCCTGCATTCCCAGGGCCTGGATGATTTCGTCGTCGAGCGTTTCGGCCTGCAATGTGGCGGCGCCGATCTGTCCGAGTGGGAAGCCGTGGTCGATGCCAAGCTCAACCCTGAGCACGAAGTCACCATCGCCATGGTCGGCAAGTACATGGAACTGCTGGACGCCTACAAGTCGCTGATCGAAGCGATGAGTCATGCCGGCATCAGCAACCGTACCAAGGTCAACCTGCGTTACATCGACTCCGAAGACATCGAGAACCAGGGCACCGCGCTGCTGGAAGGCGCTGATGCGATTCTGGTGCCTGGCGGCTTCGGTTTGCGTGGCGTGGAAGGCAAGATCACCGCCGTTCAATACGCTCGCGAAAACAAGGTTCCATATCTGGGTATCTGCCTGGGCATGCAAGTCGCCGTGATCGAGTTCGCCCGTAACGTGCTGGGCTGGAAAGATGCCAACTCCACCGAATTCGATCGCACCAGCGGTCACCCGGTCGTGGGTCTGATCACCGAGTGGGAAGATGCCACCGGTGCCGTTGAAACCCGTTCCGAATCGTCCGATCTGGGCGGCACCATGCGTCTGGGTGCTCAGGAATGCCTGCTGGAAGCCGGCTCCCTGGTTCACGATTGCTACGCCAAGGACGTGATCGTCGAGCGTCATCGTCATCGCTATGAAGTGAACAACAAGCTGCTGCCGCAACTGATCGAAGCCGGTCTGAAAATCTCCGGTCGTTCCGGTGACGGTGCGCTGGTTGAAGTGGTTGAAGCGCCGAACCACCCATGGTTCGTTGCTTGCCAGTTCCACCCGGAGTTCACCTCGACTCCGCGCGACGGCCACCCGTTGTTCAGCGGTTTCGTCAAAGCAGCTTTGGCTCAACACCAGAAGAAGGCTTGAACCTGATGGCTCAGAAGATCATCCGCGTAGGCAACATCGAAATCGCCAACGACAAACCGATGGTGCTGTTCGGTGGCATGAACGTGCTGGAAAGCCGTGACATGGCGATGCAGGTCTGTGAAGAGTACGTAAAGGTCACCGAGAAACTCGGTATCCCTTACGTATTCAAGGCCAGCTTCGACAAGGCCAATCGTTCGTCGGTAACCTCCTATCGGGGCCCCGGCCTCGAGGAAGGCATGCGGATTTTTCAGGACATCAAGCAAGCCTTTGGCGTGCCGATCATCACCGATGTCCATGAGCCTGAGCAGGCTGCAGTTGTCGCTGAAGTCTGCGAGATCATCCAGTTGCCGGCCTTCCTGTCGCGCCAGACCGATCTGGTCGTCGCGATGGCCAAGACCGGCGCTGTGATCAACATCAAGAAAGCCCAGTTCCTCGCCCCTCAGGAAATGAAACACATCCTGAGCAAATGCGAAGAGGCCGGTAACGATCAGTTGATCCTCTGCGAGCGTGGTTCGAGCTTCGGCTATAACAACCTGGTCGTGGACATGCTCGGCTTCGGCATCATGAAACAGTTCGAATACCCGGTGTTCTTCGACGTGACCCACGCGCTGCAAATGCCTGGTGGTCGCTCGGATTCTGCCGGCGGACGCCGTGCGCAGGTCACCGACCTGGCCAAGGCGGGCATGAGCCAGTCGCTGGCCGGCCTGTTCCTGGAAGCGCATCCGGATCCGGACAACGCCAAATGTGACGGCCCTTGCGCCTTGCGTCTGGACAAACTGGAGCCATTCCTGGCTCAGCTCAAGGCTCTGGACGAGTTGGTGAAGAGTTTTCCGACGGTAGAAACCGCGTAATCCTCAATTCTCCGGTAAAGTACCGCTCGATTTATCGCTCTGGCCCGCTGGCCGCACTGCTCTTGTAGGAGCAGGGCTTGCCAGCGATGGTGTCCTTGAGGGCCCCATCGCCGGCAAGCCGTGCTCCTACAGCGTTTTCGTCAACTTTGGAGTGTTTACAACAATGGCAAAAATCGTCGACATCAAAGGTCGTGAAGTTCTCGACTCCCGTGGCAATCCCACCGTCGAAGCGGACGTGCTTCTCGATAACGGCATCATCGGCAGCGCTTGCGCGCCGTCCGGTGCTTCCACCGGTTCGCGCGAAGCGCTCGAGCTGCGTGATGGCGACAAGAGCCGTTACCTGGGCAAGGGTGTACTGAAAGCTGTAGCCAACATCAATGGCCCGATTCGCACCGCGCTGCTGGGTAAAGACCCGGTTGACCAGAAAGCCCTCGACCGCATCATGATCGAGCTGGACGGTACCGAGAACAAGGGCTGCCTGGGCGCCAACGCAATCCTCGCCGTGTCGCTGGCTGCTGCCAAGGCTGCTGCCCACGACCAGGACCTGCCGCTGTACGCACACATTGCCAACCTGAACGGTACTCCGGGTGTTTACTCGATGCCGGTTCCGATGATGAACATCATCAACGGTGGCGAGCACGCCGATAACAACGTCGACATCCAGGAATTCATGGTTCAGCCAGTGGGCGCCAAGACTTTCTCGGAAGGTCTGCGCATGGGCACCGAGATTTTCCATCACCTCAAAGCTGTACTGAAGGCTCGTGGCCTGAGCACTGCGGTGGGCGACGAAGGTGGTTTCGCACCGAACCTGGCGTCCAACGAAGATGCACTGAAAGTAATCTCCGAAGCCGTGGCCAACGCTGGCTACAAACTGGGCACCGACGTGACCCTGGCTCTGGACTGCGCGGCCAGCGAATTCTACGAAGACGGCAAGTACAACCTGTCCGGTGAAGGCCAGGTGTTCACCGCTGAAGGTTTTGCCGACTACCTCAAAGGCCTGACCGAACGTTACCCGATCATCTCCATTGAAGATGGCCTGGACGAGTCCGACTGGGCTGGCTGGAAAATCCTCACCGACAAAATCGGCGAAAAAACCCAGCTGGTGGGCGACGACCTGTTCGTGACCAACACCAAGATCCTGAAAGAAGGCATCGACAAGAAGATCGCCAACTCGATCCTGATCAAGTTCAACCAGATCGGCACCCTGACCGAAACCCTGGAAGCGATCCAGATGGCCAAGGCCGCTGGTTACACTGCCGTGATCTCGCACCGCTCCGGCGAAACCGAAGATTCGACCATTGCCGACCTGGCTGTGGGCACTTCGGCTGGCCAGATCAAAACCGGTTCGCTGTGCCGTTCCGACCGCGTTTCCAAGTACAACCAACTGCTGCGCATCGAAGAGCAATTGGGCGGCAAAGCCAAGTACAACGGTCGTGGCGAATTCCGCGGCTAAGCTTGGGTAGTTAAAAAGACACCGGATTGTGTCGAAAAAATCGCAGCATCAGTCCCTGTAAAAACGTAGCGAGCGCAGGAAAGACAAGGCAAAAACAGGCGAGGACGCGGAGTTTACGTGTTGTAAATGAGCAGTCCGAGCCTGTTTTTAACGCAGTATTTTGTGCGTAGCGCCGAAGGCGCACAGCCTGCAGTAGTTTTTACAGTGACTGATCGGGATTTTTGCCACTAATCTGATGCCTTATAAGTACGAGCCTGGTTCTTCCAGGCTTCGTGCTATCAGAAGCTTTAAAGTTGGCATGGCTGTCTTTTTTCACTGGATACCTGATATTCGATGCGCAGTCCTTACTGGTTGTTTCTTGTCTTGCTCTTGCTGCTGGCTGGTCTGCAATACCGCCTGTGGGTGGGTAATGGCAGTCTGGCGCAAGTGGCCGAGTTGACTCAGCAAATTGCTGATCAGCATGCTGAGAACGAGTCGTTGCTGGAGCGCAATCGGGTCATGGACGCCGAGGTCAGTGAGTTGAAAAAAGGCATGGAGACCGTTGAAGAGCGGGCTCGCCATGAGTTGGGCATGGTCAAGGACGGTGAAACCCTTTACCAGTTGGCTCAATGATGAATACGTTACCGGCCTTCTGGGCCGTGATTCCTGCCGCGGGCGTCGGTGCCCGCATGGCCGCGGACCGTCCCAAGCAATATCTGCAACTGGGCGGGCGCACTATTCTCGAACACAGCCTTGGCTGTTTCCTCGATCATCCAGCCTTGAAAGGCCTGGTGGTCAGTCTTGCCGTTGATGACCCTTATTGGCCGACCCTGGCGTGTGCTACCGATCCGCGTATCCAGCGGGTGGACGGTGGTGAAGAACGCTCGGGTTCGGTGCTGAACGCGTTGCTGCATTTGCATGCGCTAGGCGCTGCAGATGAAGACTGGGTGTTGGTCCACGATGCTGCGCGGCCGAATCTGACCCGTGATGATCTCGACAAGTTATTGTCGGAGTTGGCTGACGATCCTGTCGGCGGGTTACTGGCTGTGCCTGCGCGTGACACGCTCAAGCGTGTGGACAAGCATGGTCGGGTCCTTGAAACGGTTGATCGCAGTTTGATCTGGCAGGCGTATACGCCGCAGATGTTTCGTTTGGGGGCTTTGCATCGGGCGTTGGCGGACAGTCTGGTGGCTGATGTGACCATTACTGATGAGGCGTCTGCGATGGAGTGGTCGGGTCAGGCGCCACGCTTGATCGAGGGGCGGGCGGATAATCTCAAGGTTACTCGGCCTGAAGACCTTGAATGGTTGCGGCTGCGTTGGGCTAGTCGCCGCTGATTCCTCTGTCATACCGCTCACCTGATGTAGGAGCCGGGCTTGCCCGCGATGGCGGCCTGACAGCCGACCAATCTCTTGCAGATGTACACCAATCAAAATTGTGGGAGCTGGCTTGCCTGCGAAGGCGGCCTGACAGCCGACCAACCTCCCGCAGATGTACACAGTTCAACTGTGGGAGCGGGCTTGCTCGCGAAGGCGGCCTGACAGCCGACCCATCTCTTGCGAATGTACACCGTTCAACTGTGCGAGCCTGCTCGCGATGGCGGCCTGAAAGCCGACCAACCTCCTGCAGGTGTACATATCCATTCCTGCGGTAACGACCGCTTAGGGTTTCGCCCTGACGGCGACTCCCTTTGGCAAACGCCCCAAAGGAAGCAAAGGTCTTCGCCCCAAGCGTACGGCACCTCGCCTAGGCTCGGCGTTCCCTCACTCCGGTATTCATCAGGGGGCATCGCCTACGGTCTGCTTCGCGACGACCTCCTCTCGATGTGTCCGGCTGCGCCGTACGGCGCTGCGCGCCCACCCCCTGATGAACACCTGCGCTCGGCCTTCCGATAGGGGCGGGTGGATCAAGATCAGCAGCGGCAGGCGAGCTAACGCTCGGCCTGTTGAGTGGTGGGGGCGTGTCATTGGTTATCTTTGGAGCTGCGGTAGGCTGCGATTCTTTGATCCTTTGATCCTTTGATCCTTTGATCAAAGTTGGTATTCCGGCCTTTTTGCCAACCCTTCTTTCAGATAGTCCACCAGTTTGCGCACTTTCGGCGATAGATGCCGTTGCTGTGGATACAGTGCCCAGACGGCGGTGTTCGGTGGTTGATGGGCATCCAGCAACGACACCAGTGCGCCATTGTTCAGGTGCTCCAGCACGTAATAGTCCGGCAGCTGACACAACCCGACACCTTGTAGCGCTGCGTCCAGCACTGCTTGCCCGCTGTTACAGCGCCAATTGCCTTGTACTCGCTGGGAAAATTCTCTGCCGTCCTGTTCCAGTTGCCAGATATCCGAGCTGCCGATCAGGCAGTTGTGTCGACTCAGCTCGGACAAACTGTGCGGTCGGCCATACCGTTCCAGATAGGACGGTGATGCGCACAAGTACATACGTCGTGGCGCCAGGCGCGTGGCCACCAGTCGTGAGTCTTGCAGGCGGCCGAGCCGGATTGCCAGGTCCAGGCCCTCGTGCACCAGGTCGAGCGGACGGTTGCTCAGCTCGATATCGACCCGCAATTGTGGATAAAGCCCCATGAAGCTGGTCACCAGAGGCACGATGAAGCGCTCGCCGTACGCCACTGCACAGGTCATGCGCAGCATGCCTTTGGGTTCGCTGGTCAGGTCGCCGACGGCGCGCAAGGCTTCTTCGCGTCCGTCTTGCAAGCGTTGGCAGTGTTGCAGGAACGTCTGCCCGGCTTCGGTCAGCGTCACCCGACGGGTACTGCGGTAAAGCAGGCGGGTTTGCAGGCGCTCTTCAAGGCGTACGATTTGTCGACTGATGTGCGAGGACGAAACCCCGAGGCGTTCGGCGGCAGCCGTGAACTGGTTGCATTCGGCGACGGCGACGAATTCATCGATGCCTTCCCAGCGGTTCTCGGACATGAGGATTATCCCTGTGCAGCAATAATGTTTTGCTTTCGGCTGGATTATTAATCGTCCGGTGGTGTTTTACACTCGTTGTCTCGTTTTTATTCGCTGGAGAGACAGGATGATCAAGTCGCGCGCTGCCGTTGCCTTCGAGGCCAAGAAACCCCTTGAGATCGTTGAAGTCGATGTCGCCATGCCCAAGGCGGGTGAAGTCCTGTTGCGTGTGGTCGCCTCCGGTGTTTGCCATACCGACGCCTACACCCTGTCGGGCGCTGACCCGGAAGGTATCTTCCCGTCGATCCTCGGCCACGAAGGTGGCGCGATTGTCGAAGCTATCGGCGAAGGCGTGACTTCGGTCGCGGTCGGCGATCACGTGATTCCGCTGTACACCCCGGAATGCGGCCAGTGCAAATTCTGCAAGTCGGGCAAGACCAACCTCTGCCAGGCTATTCGTGCGACCCAGGGCAAAGGCCTGATGCCAGACGGCACCACGCGTTTCTCCTACAAAGGTCAGCCGATTTTCCACTACATGGGCACGTCGACCTTTTCCGAATACACCGTATTGCCGGAAATTTCCGTCGCGAAGATTCCTAAAGAGGCACCACTGGAAAAAGTCTGCCTGCTGGGTTGCGGCGTCACCACCGGTATCGGCGCGGTCATCAACACTGCCAAGGTCAAGCCGGGCGACACCGTGGCCATCTTCGGCCTGGGCGGCATTGGTCTGTCAGCGGTCATCGGTGCGGTCAAAGCCAAGGCGGGGCGAATTATTGCCATCGACATCAACCCGGCCAAGTTCGAAATCGCCAAGCAGTTGGGCGCTACCGATTGTGTGAACCCGAAAGATTTCGACCGTCCGATTCAGGACGTGATCGTCGACATGACTGACGGCGGCGTCGACTTCTCCTTCGAGTGCATCGGTAATGTACAACTGATGCGTGCGGCGCTGGAGTGCTGCCATAAAGGTTGGGGTGAGTCGGTGATCATCGGCGTTGCCGGTGCTGGCCAGGAGATCTCCACCCGTCCGTTCCAACTGGTGACCGGTCGCGTCTGGCGCGGTTCGGCATTTGGCGGCGTGCGCGGTCGCACCGAGTTGCCAAGCTACGTGGAAATGGCCCAGAGCGGCGAAATCCCGTTGGACACGTTCATCACCCACACCATGGGCCTGGAAGACATCAACAAGGCATTCGACCTGATGCATGAAGGCAAAAGCATCCGCTCTGTCATCCATTTCTGAGGTCGGTCATGAGTCTGGAAAATCTCTCATGCCAGAAGAGCTTCGGTGGCTGGCATAAACGCTACAAGCATCATTCCGAAGTGCTGGGCTGCGACATGGTGTTTGCCGTGTACTTGCCGCCGCAAGCGGAGCAGGGCGGCAAGCTGCCGGTGTTGTACTGGTTGTCGGGATTGACCTGCACCGACGAAAACTTCATGCACAAGGCCGGCGCGATGCGCATGGCGGCCGAGCTGGGGTTGATCATCGTCGCGCCGGACACCAGTCCGCGAGGTGCCGATGTTCCGGGCGACCCGGATGGCGCATGGGATTTCGGCCACGGTGCCGGGTTCTATCTGAACGCCACGCAGGAGCCTTGGGCCAAACACTATCGGATGCACGACTACGTGGTGCAGGAATTGCCTGCGTTGGTCGAAGCGCATTTTCCGGCCTCGGACAAACGTGGCGTCAGCGGCCACTCCATGGGCGGGCACGGCGCGCTGGTCTGTGCCTTGCGCAACCCTGGGCGGTATCAGTCGGTGTCGGCCTTCGCGCCTATCAACAATCCGATGGATTGCCCGTGGGGTCAGAAGGCGTTTTCGCGCTACCTGGGCGAAGAGCGTTCGAAGTGGCGCGAATGGGATGCTTGCGTGTTGATCAGCGAGGCCAGCGAAAAGCTGCCGTTGCTGGTGGATCAGGGTGATCGGGATGACTTCCTCGCCACTCAGCTCAAACCCGAAGCGCTGCAGCAGGCGGCGAAACTGGCCGGCCATCCGCTGACCTTGCGTCTGCAACCGGGCTACGACCACAGCTATTTCTTTATCGCCAGCTTTATTGATGAACACTTGCGACATCACGCACACGCTCTAGGCGCCTAAAGCAGGTAGAATCACGCCCTGACTAAATCGGGGCGTTTTTTTATGCGTATTGGCCACGGCTATGATGTGCACCGTTTCGCTGAAGGCGATTTCATCACTCTGGGCGGCGTGCGAATTGCACACGGTTTCGGACTGCTCGCCCATTCCGACGGCGACGTCTTGCTGCATTCGTTGAGCGATGCCTTGCTCGGCGCAGCGGCGCTGGGTGATATCGGTAAACACTTTCCAGACACCGACCCGCAATTCAAAGGTGCTGACAGCCGCGTACTGTTGCGTCACGTTGTCGCGCTGATCCACGCCAAGGGCTGGAAGGTCGGTAATGTCGATAACACCATCGTTGCCCAGGCGCCGAAAATGGCCCCGCATATCGAATCGATGCGTGCGCTGATCGCCGCGGATCTTCAAGTTGAGTTGGATCAAGTGAACGTGAAAGCTACCACCACCGAAAAGCTCGGCTTTGTCGGTCGCGAAGAAGGCATCGCCGTGCACTCCGTTGCCTTGTTGCTGCGCGCATGAATGAACTGCAATTGCTCGGCTCGCGCGCTTACGGTGAAGCCCTCGGCACTGCCGTACTGAAAGCCATCGCGGAAGATTTTCAGGTCGATGAAGTCCTCGATATCCCGCTGACCGGCGAAGGCGAACACCTGTGGATCTGGGTGGAAAAACGCGGCTTGAACACCGAAGAGGCGGCCCGGCGGATTGCCAAGGCTGCCGGCGTGCCGTTGCGCACCGTCAGCTATGCCGGCTTGAAAGATCGCCAGGCACTGACCCGCCAGTGGTTCAGCGTGCAATTGCCGGGCAAGGCCGATCCTGACTTGTCCGCGGCAGAAAACGACACACTGAAAATCCTCAAGACCGCACGCCATAAACGCAAGCTGCAGCGCGGTGCGCATTCGGCCAATGGCTTTACCTTGCGCTTGACCCAGTTTGCTGGCGACAAGGACGCGATTGACGCGCGTCTGCAATTGATCGCCAAACAAGGCATTCCCAACTACTTCGGCGCGCAGCGTTTCGGCCACAATGGCGGCAACGTGGTGGATGCCCGTGACTGGGCGGCACGTAAAGCCTTGCCGGAGCAGCGCAACGTGCGTTCACGCCTGCTCTCTACCGCGCGCAGCTTTCTGTTCAATCAGGTATTGGCGGCGCGAGTCGCCGATGGCAGCTGGCAGCGCGCCCAGGTCGGTGACTTGCTGGCGTTCACCGACAGCCGCAGCTTCTTCCCGGCAGGTGAAGCCGAATGCAGTGATCCGCGCCTGGCAATCCTCGACCTGCACCCGACCGGGCCGCTGTGGGGCGAGGGCGAGTCCCCTGCGACCGGTGCGACTCATGAACTGGAGCAGCGGGTCGCGGCAGGCGAAGCGGATCTGCGCGATTGGTTGATAAACGCTGGAATGAGCCAAGAACGTCGCATCCTGCGGCTGCCCATTGGCGGGTTGACGTGGCATTATCCCTCGCTGGACATTCTGCAACTGGAATTCGTCCTTCCGGCCGGATGCTTCGCCACCGTATTGGTGCGTGAACTCGTCGATCTGGTGCCGGTGGGGCAGACGGACAGCTCATGCGTATTCTGATTTCTAACGACGATGGGGTAACAGCGCCCGGTCTTGCCGCGCTTCATGCTGCGCTGGCGGATTACACCGAGTGCGTGGTTATTGCCCCTGACCAGGACAAAAGCGGCGCCAGCAGTTCGCTGACGCTTGACCGTCCGTTGCACCCGCAAACCCTGGCCAATGGCTTTATCAGCCTAAATGGCACGCCGACCGATTGCGTGCACCTGGGCCTCAACGGTTTGCTGGAGCGCGAGCCGGATATGGTGGTTTCCGGGATCAACATGGGAGCCAACCTGGGCGACGATGTGCTGTATTCCGGCACGGTTGCGGCGGCGCTCGAAGGGCGTTTCCTCACGCTGCCGTCGTTTGCCTTCTCGCTGGTATCGCGGCAAGTGGAAAACCTGCCGACGGCGGCCTACTTTGCGCGCAAGCTGGTGGAGGCTTATGCCGACCTTGATTTGCCACCGCGCACGGTGCTGAACGTGAACATTCCGAATCTGCCTCTGGAACATATTCGAGGTATCCAGCTGACTCGCCTGGGTCACCGTGCCCGCGCTGCCGCGCCGATTCAAGTGGTCGATCCGCGTGGCAAATCCGGCTACTGGATTGCCGCGGCCGGCGATGTGGAAGATGGCGGGCCTGGTACGGATTTCCATGCGGTAATGCAGGGTTATGTCTCGATCACCCCGCTGCAACTCGATCGTACCTTCAATGATGCCTTCAAAAGTCTTGATGGCTGGCTGGAGGGGCTGCGCTGATGGCTCGTGAACAAGACGATATCCTGCGTCGTGGTATCGGGATGACCTCCCAGCGCACGCGCGAACGGCTGATCCAGCGCTTATATGAGGAAGGCCTGTCCAACGCCCAGGTGTTGGAGGTCATTCGGCGGACACCGCGTCATCTGTTTGTCGATGAAGCCCTGGCGCACCGTGCTTACGAAGACACGGCATTACCGATTGGCCATAACCAGACCATTTCTCAGCCTTATATGGTGGCTCGCATGAGCGAGCTGCTGCTGGAGGCCGGTCCTCTGGATAAAGTGCTGGAGATCGGCACCGGGTCCGGTTACCAGACAGCGGTGTTGTCGCAATTGGTCGAGCGGGTGTTTTCCGTCGAGCGCATCAAGGTCCTGCAGGATCGTGCCAAGGAGCGCCTGGTCGAGTTGAACACGCGCAACGTGGTATTTCGGTGGGGCGACGGTTGGGAAGGCTGGCCAGCGCTGGCACCGTACAACGGCATTATCGTCACTGCGGTGGCGACCGATGTACCGCAGGCGTTGCTCGATCAATTAGCGCCGGGTGGGCGGCTGGTGATTCCGGTTGGTTCAGGGGAGGTTCAGCAATTGATGTTGATCATCCGTGAAGAACAAGGCTTTTCCAGGCGTGTTTTGGGGGGGGTGCGCTTTGTACCGTTGCTCCATGGGCCACTGGCTTAAGCATTTATTTAACGACGCTGAATTCTATTTGATTACCTTGGTCTTACAGCGGCATTGATCGGTTAAACGCGATTGAACAGCGATAAGCAAACGTGCGCGCGTGTCGATTTTGTTTTGCCGACGGTAAAGCCCGGACGGCCAGTTATACTTGCGACATTTCATGCCTGAATACGGCGATTTTTATCTTCAACCACCACAAAGGGAGCGGCGGGTGAGTCTCACAGTCATTGCGCAGCGTATCGGTACAACAAGCTTTCAGCGCCTGGTGACTGGCCTTGTCTTGAGTTCCTTGTTGGTCGGTTGCTCCAGCACGCGTTCAGGCGATGTGCGAGTGGTCGATCGTAATAATGCGGCGGCCCAACGCCCCGCAGTAACCACCGGCCAATACGTGGTCCGTCGCGGCGATACCCTGTTCTCGATCGCGTTTCGCTACGGCTGGGACTACAAGGCCCTGGCGGCACGCAACAACATTCCTACGCCTTACACAATCCATCCAGGTCAGACGATTCGCTTCGACGGGCGTTCCGGTTCAACGCCGACAGAGGTGGTGACCCCGTCTGGAACAACCGCTTCTCCTTCGAGCAAATTTACCGTAACCCGGGGTCCAGCCTCGGGTGCGACCACCGCGAAACAGACGGCTGCGCCGTCCGTCGCAAACAAGCCGACACCTGCGCCATTGCCGCCTGCAGGGCCCGCGCCGACAGGCTGGGGATGGCCATCCAACGGCATTTTGATTGGAAAATTCTCTTCAAACGGTAGTTTGAATAAAGGAATTGATATCGCCGGGGATTTGGGACAGCCTGTTTTAGCTGCGTCTGATGGGACCGTGGTTTATGCCGGGAGTGGCTTGCGGGGCTACGGCGAATTGGTCATCATCAAACACAGCGATACCTACGTCAGTGCCTACGGTCACAACCGCAGGCTGTTGGTTCGGGAGGGGCAGCAGGTCAAAGTCGGACAGACAATTGCCGAAATGGGGTCCACGGGTACAGACCGGGTGAAACTGCATTTTGAGATTCGCCGACAAGGTAAACCTGTAGATCCGCTGCAATTCCTGCCACGTCGTTGATTTGTTACCAGCCTGTTCCGTCACGTAGAGGGAACAGGCTCCAGCGTTGCCAAGGATAAAGGCGTCGCTTGAGCTTGAGGTCGAACTCACCAAAGGACTATAACAATGGCTCTCAGTAAAGAAGTGCCGGAGTTTGACATCGACGATGAGGTTCTCCTGATGGAGACCGACGTCGCATCGGATGAGATGTCGAATGAAGGATCAGCTACGCCTTCAGTTCGCTCCAAATCCAGGCACTCCGCAACACTCAAGCAGCATAAGTACATCGACTACACCCGAGCGCTCGATGCTACCCAGTTGTACCTCAACGAAATCGGCTTTTCCCCCTTGTTGTCACCGGAAGAAGAAGTTCATTTTGCGCGACTGTCGCAAAGTGGCGATCCGGCTGGGCGCAAGCGCATGATTGAAAGCAACCTGCGACTGGTGGTGAAAATCGCCCGACGCTATGTCAATCGTGGACTGTCGCTGCTCGACCTGATCGAAGAGGGCAACCTCGGCCTGATCCGGGCAGTGGAAAAGTTCGACCCAGAGCGCGGCTTCCGTTTTTCGACCTACGCGACCTGGTGGATACGCCAGACCATCGAGCGTGCAATCATGAATCAGACCCGGACCATCCGGCTGCCGATTCATGTGGTGAAAGAGCTCAACGTCTACCTTCGTGCGGCACGGGAGCTGACGCAAAAGCTCGATCATGAACCCTCACCCGAAGAAATCGCCAACCTGCTGGAAAAACCGGTAGGAGAGGTCAAGCGCATGCTGGGCCTGAACGAGCGGGTTTCTTCGGTCGACGTCTCGCTGGGTCCGGATTCGGATAAAACCCTGCTGGACACCCTTACGGATGACCGCCCTACCGATCCTTGTGAGCTGCTTCAGGATGATGACCTGTCGCAGAGCATCGATCAGTGGCTCTCGGAGCTGACGGACAAACAGCGCGAAGTGGTGATCCGCCGCTTCGGCCTGCGCGGCCACGAGAGCAGTACGCTGGAAGACGTAGGCCTGGAGATTGGCCTGACCCGTGAGCGGGTCAGACAGATTCAGGTTGAAGGTCTGAAACGTCTGCGTGAAATCCTTGAGAAGAATGGCCTGTCGAGTGAGTCGCTGTTCCAGTAGCAGGAGCGCGTTCGCCTGATAACAATAAGCCCCGTCTGTTTCGGGGCTTTTTGTTATTCGCCGATTGATAGGCTGTTTAAGCTTCGTAAGAGCTATTCGGACGCTTTCGCAGGTTAACGTAAGCCATGGCTTACTCTTTCGTAAGTGTTCGGTTTTTCTACCGGGTAGTGGTCGTCTATCTCTGTTGGCTTAATTATGTAAATTATTGATTTATAACGATATTTTTTATAGATAAACATGTCGTTTCATTCGGGCTTACCCGTGGCAGGTGATTGCTCTTACCGGGGAACTCTTTAGTATCAGCCCTGTGTCGACGGATAGACACAGCCATCAAGGATGATGGTCAAGGAACATCGCAAGGACGTGATTCATCAGGACGATGAAAAGGAACACAAGGAATAGGGAAAAAATGTGGGCGGGTCATACCGCCCCTTTTTTTGCCCGCAGAAAAGGATCGCACCCCCTGAAACGCAAAAAGGCCCGCAAGGGGCCTTTTCAAGAGCGCGACAATGATCAGCGAGCGAGGTCTTTGATCTTGCCTTTAACGCCATCAAACTCTGCCGCGTCTGGCAGCGGATCTTTCTTCTCAGTGATGTTGGGCCAGATCTCGGCCAGTTCAACGTTCAGCTGAATGAATTCTTGCATCTCACTCGGGACTTCGTCTTCAGAGAAGATGGCCACAGCAGGGCATTCCGGCTCGCACAGGGCGCAGTCGATGCACTCATCCGGGTGAATCACCAGGAAGTTCGGGCCTTCGTAAAAGCAGTCCACCGGACACACTTCTACGCAGTCGGTGTACTTGCACTTGATGCAGTTGTCGGTGACGACGAAGGTCATTCTAATTCTCTCCTCAGGCGGCGGCGTGCTGCGCCCCTTCACGGTGGGGTCGCCAGGTTTGGGAGCGATAGTCTGCAGACCAGGCTATTTGCCTGCAGCATCCCAAACCGCGCGAGATTCTAACAGCTTGCAGGCCAGTGCGTTAGATCCGTGTCTTTAATGTATAGAGCATTTCGAGCGCCTTACGCGGGGTCATGTCATCCAGATCAAGCTTGGCAAGTTCATCGAGCACTGGATGCGGCAGGCTGGCGAACATATCGCTCTGCTGCGGTGCGGCCGGTTTGTCTTTGCTTGGCTGCGCCGTTTCGTGAGGCAGTGCCGTGGCTTCCAGTCGCCCCAGATGCTCGCGAGCCCGCACAATCACCTCGGTGGGAACGCCGGCCAGCTGTGCAACCGCCAATCCGTAGCTCTGGCTGGCAGGGCCAGGCAGTACGTGATGGAGGAATACGATGCGCTCGTTGTGCTCGGTGGCATTGAGGTGGACGTTGGCCACCAGCGGCTGGCTTTCCGGCAGTACCGTCAACTCGAAGTAATGGGTGGCGAACAGCGTATAAGCGCGCAGCTGAGCCAGACGCTCGGCCGCAGCCCAAGCCAGCGACAGACCGTCGAAGGTGCTGGTGCCGCGACCGACTTCGTCCATCAGCACCAGGCTGCGTTCGGTGGCGTTGTGCAGGATGTTCGCGGTTTCACTCATCTCGACCATGAAGGTCGAACGGCCACCGGCCAGGTCATCGCTGGAGCCGATCCGGGTGAAAATCCGGTCCACCAGCGACAATTCGCAGCTGGCGGCAGGCACGAAGCTACCGATATGCGCCAGCAGCACGATCAGCGCGGTTTGCCGCATGTAAGTGGATTTACCGCCCATGTTCGGGCCGGTAATCACCAGCATCCGCGTGCTGTCGTCCAGGCTCAGGTCGTTGGCCACGAACGGCGTGGTCAATACTTGTTCAACCACCGGGTGACGGCCCTGGCTGATGCGCATGCACGGCTCGCTGACGAACCGTGGGCAGTTCAGGTCAAGGTTCAGCGCACGCTCGGCCAGGTTGCTCAAGACATCCAGCTCGGCCAGTGCCGCGGCAGTGTCCTGCAGCGGTGGCAGTTGGCTGATCAGGTCTTCGAGCAGGGCTTCGTAAAGCATCTTCTCGCGGGCCAGCGCACGGCTCTTCGCTGACAGGGCCTTGTCTTCGAAGGCTTTTAGTTCTGGCGTGATGAAACGCTCGGCACCCTTGAGGGTCTGGCGGCGGATGTAATCGGCCGGTGCCTGCTCGGCTTGCTTGCTGGGCAGCTCGATGAAGTAACCGTGAATCCGGTTGTAGCCGACTTTCAGGTTGGCCAGGCCGGTACGCGCCTTCTCGCGGGCTTCGAGGTCGATCAGGAATTGTCCGGCGTTTTCGCTCAGCGATTGCAGCTCGTCGAGTTCGACGTCGTAACCGGTTTTCAACACGCCACCGTCGCGGATCACCGCCGGCGGGTTGTCGATGATGGCTTTTTCCAGCAGGGCGGCCAGCTCGGGATAGGTGCTGGTAGTCACGGCCAGTTGGTGAAGGTGTGGCGCCTCAAGCTCGGTCATCGCCACTTGCAGTTCTGGCAGGGCACCGAGAGCGTCGCGCAGGCGAGCCAGGTCACGCGGGCGAGCGTTACGCAGGCCGATACGCGCCAGAATTCGCTCAATGTCACCGATCTCTTTCAACTGCGGTTGGAGTTTCTCGAAGCGGTAACCGTCGAGCAGGCAGGTGATCGAGGTCTGGCGTGCCAGCAGCACGCTCAAGTCGCGCAGTGGGCGATTCAGCCAACGGGTCAGCAAGCGGCTGCCCATGGCGGTCTGGCAACGGTCGACCACCGATTGCAGGGTGTTCTCGCGGCCACCCGCCAGGTTGGTGTCCAGCTCCAGGTTGCGACGGCTCGCGCCGTCCAGCACCACGGTATCGTCCAGACGCTCATGACGCAGGCTGCGCAAATGCGGCAGGGCGGTGCGTTGGGTTTCCTTGGCGTAGCTCAACAGGCAGCCGGCGGCACCGATCGCCAGGGTCAGGTTCTCGCAGCCGAAACCTTTGAGGTCCTGGGTGGAAAATTGCTGGCAAAGACTTTTCAGCGCCGAATCACGCTCGAAATCCCACGGTGCGCGACGACGAACGCCACGGCGCTTCTCCGCCGGCAAGTCTTTTGGCCAATCGTCCGGAATCATCAGCTCGACCGGATTGACCCGCTCCAACTCCGCCAGCAGGTTCTCCCAGCCTTTGATCTCCAGCACGCTGAAGTTGCCGCTGGTGATGTCCAGCACGGCCAGGCCGAACAGGCGCTCGTCACCCAGTACGGCGGCGATCAGGTTGTCGCGGCGCTCATCCAGCAGCGCTTCATCGCTGACGGTGCCGGGGGTGATGATTCGTACAACCTGACGGTCTACCGGACCTTTGCTGGTCGCCGGGTCGCCGACCTGTTCACAGATCACCACCGACTCACCGAGCTTGACCAGTTTCGCCAGGTAACCTTCCGCAGCGTGGTAAGGAATCCCACACATAGGAATCGCCTGCCCGGCCGACTGCCCACGGGCAGTCAGGGTGATGTCCAGCAATTTGGCGGCCTTCTTCGCGTCTTCATAGAAGATCTCGTAGAAGTCACCCATGCGGTAGAACATCAACTGGTCAGGGTGCTGATTCTTCAGACGCCAGTACTGCTGCATCATCGGGGTGTGGGAAGACAGATCGGAGAGTGCTTTATTCATCAGGTAATCAGGCGAATTCGTTGAAAGGGGTGGGGCAAAAGAGGGACGTTGGCCCGGCTTTTCCGCGATGGGCGCAAGGTTACCATGGGCAGTCCGACCTACGCAGGGATGAAAGGCCCGCTGCACACTTCAGGGGTTTATGCACTGGTTATGCAAAACAGCATTTGTCATCTTCGATAAGAACAAGCACTATGCGCGTTATGCAAAAACGCAATGTTTCTACCGTCTTAAGAGCACTGCTCGATCAGCACGGGATCTCCCCCACGGAGCTTCACCGTCGCACCGGCGTGCCTCAATCTACCCTCTCGCGGATTCTCAGCGGGAAGATCGTCGATCCTTCGGATAAACACATCTCGAAGATCGCCGAGTACTTCCGTGTGAGCACTGACCAGTTGCGTGGCCGCGCCGATGTTGCGTCGGCCAATGCGCCTGCACGCGAAGAGTCGCATTCGGAACTCAAGGACATAAGTCTGTGGGATGACGATACCCCCGTCGATGACGACGAGGTCTCGGTCCCCTTTCTTCGCGAGGTTGAATTGGCTGCTGGATCAGGAAGATTCGTCATCGAAGAAAGCGAGCGCTCAAGCTTGCGCTTCGGCAAGCGCAGCTTGCGGCATAACGGTGTGCAGTTCGACCAGGCCAAATGCGTGACCGTGCGCGGCAACAGCATGTTGCCGGTGCTGCGCGACGGCGCCACGGTTGGGGTCAATGCCGGCAAGTCCGGGATTGGCGATATCGTTGATGGTGATTTGTATGCCATCAACCATAACGGCCAGCTGCGGGTGAAGCAGCTCTATCGTCTGCCAACCGGTATTCGTCTGCGCAGCTTCAATCGCGATGAACACCCGGATGAGGACTACACCTTCCAGGAAATCCAGGAAGAGCAGATCGTCATCCTCGGCCATGTCTTCTGGTGGGGCATGTACGCCCGCTAACGCTTAGCTGTCAGACAAAACCCGCTATCAAGCGGGTTTTTTTTCGCCCGACGAAAACCATCCCACCCTTTGTTTACGGGGCTTTCATGCGTCCGTGCATTTCTGATGCATAAATAAATGCATTTATGCATTGACTGTATATGCATCCATGCATATTCTTTGTCTCAAGCCGCTCAACAACGGCTCGCAACGAAGCTCTTTAGTTCCACAGCAAAGGCAGCGATGAACCGGCCTCAACGGTTCAGAGGGTTGGCAACTGACCCGGGTGTGCAGCGTAAAGCACCGTAAGCAGTTATCCGGCGGACAGGGTCGCGGTCGGAGGAACAATTTGAATGGATCCGTACCGCGCCAGTAGCGCCGAAAGATCAGATAGCAGGACCGCATTACTGAAAAGCCCGGCAGGCGCCGGGCTTTTTGGAATGCCTACCTGATGTAGGCAGTTCTGGAAAATCGATAAGGAAATGAACATGAAAAAATACGTACGCATTGCCCAAGGCAAAGTCGACAACATTTACGAAACCAATAACCCCATCACCGAAGAGTTTCCAGCGGGCCAATTGTGGGTCGAAGTTACCGCTAACACTCTGGTCGACTACTCCTGGAATGCGGTCAACACAGATGGTGTGTGGGCATTCAGTTTTGACTTTCCATGGCAGCCATCTCCGCTCTCGGAACAACTTCGATATGAAAAGACTAAGCGTCTGGACAAAGCCAACGCCCGTCTGACGGCTACAGCTTTGCCATTCAAAATCGAGTTGGGCATCGCCACTCCGGCGGATGAAGCCTATCTGTTGGCGCACAAGCAGTTCTGCATCGCACTGAGCAACGTCAATAAACAACCTGGCTTTCCTGTGACCATCAATTGGCCAGAGCTTGCGTAAGTAAGCTGAGGCGACCGTATTCACGGAAAGTGCGAAGGACCGTATTACTGAAAAGCCCGGGCGACCGGGCTTTTTGGAATGCCTACCTACCGTCAGGCACATCAAGAGACAGCGTTTGAATAACACACAAACCCATCACCTATTTATCAACGCAGGAGGCGTGACATGACAAACGAGCAGCAAGCGTTGGCGGACATGCCTATCTGGCTGGTCATCGCTCTGGCGGTGGTCGGCGGGGTGTCCGGCGAAATGTGGCGCGCCGACAAGGAGGGCGCTCGCGGCTGGCCACTGTTGCGGCGTCTGGTGCTGCGCTCCGGGGCCTGCATGGTCTGCGGGGTCTCGACCATCATGCTGTTGTATGCCGCGGGCGTGTCGATCTGGACCGCTGGCGCTTTCGGTTGCCTCACCGCGATGGCTGGTGCCGACGTCGCTATCGGGCTTTACGAGCGCTGGGCGGCGAAGCGGATTGGCGTCGATGAAATGGCGCCGCGTGATTCCAGTCAGGACCGCTAATGGTACTGGCAGCAAAGAGGTCACCGCTGAACAAGTCCAATGGACCGGCTGACGGGGGGCGTAGACAACGACCCCGACCTGCAAGGATGCAGGTCATCGGCGGTAATTCTCCTCAACTCAACAATTGACACTGTGACACTCGAACAGGAAACCGCTTATGTCTCCAAGCGTTATCAATAAACCCTCGGAGCTGATTCTCGCTATCGGTGAGGCACTTCGGCCGATTTATCCAGGCCTGAAGGTTGGGGGATATCAGGATTTCGATGGGGTTGTCGATGATGCCTGGGTCCTGATCGCGATTCAGCGCGATGCCGCGGGCACCCGCGCCAACGACGGGCGTATCGCTCATGTCCTGACGATCTCGCTGCAAGGCGTGGTCGCCGGGAAGAGCGGGCATTCAGGGTTTGAGGCCTGCAATCTCGCCAGCGCACTGAAGGATATCGTCACGGATAACCGTTGGGGCGTATCGGGAGGGCAATGCGACCTGCCGATGAGCATCGAGGCAGTGCCGTCGACGTTCACCAGCGGTGAGCAGGTGTACGACGCATGGACGGTTTCGTTTTCCCAGACGTTGTACTTCGGTCCGCCGTTGCTCGATGAGCCAACAGGGACGCCAAAGTTCGCGTTCACCTCGCAAGTTTCGAACATCGACGATCCGGATCAATACACAACGCTTGTTTAACAAGCACTCAAGGAGTGGCCCATGTTTGACGCTCTTCTACGTATGCAGCTCGGTCCGATCATTGAGCGTTTGGCTGAGATGGAGACCGAGTTCGAAGACCTGCACCGGCGTGCCGACAGCTTTTGTCGCATCGGCGTGTGTGTAGAGGTCGATGCCACCAGTAACACCTGCAAGGTCAGCCATGGGGATCTGCTGACGCCAGCGATCAGGTTCTTCAACCCGAGTGCTGGCGAACAGAGTGAATCGCGCATTCCTTCCGAGGGCGAGCAGTGCTTGCTGCTGAACTATGGCGGCGGCGATGGCGCTGGGCAATCGGTCGCCTTGTTCGGCCTCAACAGCAATCGGTTCCCTCCGGTTTCGACCGTCGCCACGCTGACACGTCGTCGATACAAGGACGGCACCGAAAGCAGCTACGACGATGCAAGCCATGTCCTGAGCTGGACCAATGGACAGACGACATTCAAGGGCTCGCGTGAGTCGGTCGAGTTGACTGTCGGCCCGGCTCGGCTGGCGCTGACCCCTGAGGCCATCGAGCTGAAGCTGGGCGCAGTCGGCGTGCTGCTCGACGCCTCTGGCGTTCACTTCCTCGGCCCTTTGGTGGATCACCAGGGGCGAGTCATCAGTACGGCATAAGGGACTTCCCATGATTGGAGTCGATAGAAATACCGGAGCAGCGGTCGACGACTGGCTGCAGTTTGTGCAGCGCGCAACCCGCGCACTGACCACCCCGCTGGGCACTCGTCAAAAGCGTCCGCTGTATGGATCGCTGGTGCCTGATTTGCTGGGGCAGAACGTTGGCGACGACATGTTGATCCTGGCGCAGAGCTATGCAGCACAGGCGTTTTACAACAAGGCAAACGGTATCGATGATTTTCAGCCTGAGGTCATCGTCGCCAGTCGTCGAGGGGCGGGGCTGTTGTTGCGCTTCGCTGGCACCTGGAAAAACCGCAAACAGACATTCGAGGTCGTGACATGAGCATGCTGATACCCGGTCAAAACCAGTTGGCTGAGCCGGCGATTGTCACGGTCGAGGCGTTCGAGGCGCTGCTCGCAGAATTCAAGGCGTTTGTCGTCGACTACGTGGCCGCCCGTTCACCGGAAACTGCCGCCAAACTGCAAGTCAGCCTCGACAACGAAAGTGAGCTGCTGACCCTGGCCCTTGAGGCCTTTTGTGTGCGGCTGCAAACCCACGAACGCAAATACAACGCCCGCATCAAGCAGATGCTCGCGTGGTGGGCGACCGGCAGCAACCTCGACGCCCGCCTCGCGGACATGGGGCTTGAGCGTCAGGTACTGGACCCGGGAAATCCGGCGGCATTCCCGCCGATCCCACCCACTTATGAAAGCGACGACGATGCCCGGCTGCGTTACTACCTGGCGCCGCATGCACCGGCAGCGGGTTCGCGGATGCAGTATCGCCGCGAGGTGTTCACCCTCGGCGAACGGCCCGCAGTGAAGGTCGACACCACGGCCCCGGGCGTGGTGACGGTGACCTACAGCTTTGATCCGGATGGCTACGCGGCGCAGGTCAAGGATGGCAACGGGCGCCGAACAGCGCCTGGCGAGGTGAGGGTTACCGTGCTGTCGCGAGAGGCTGACGGCACGCCGTCTGCGGACCTGCTGGACGGGGTTCGCCGGCACTTTGCCCGCCCTGACGTGAGGCCCGAAACGGATCTCGTCACGGTGCAGGCCGCCGAAATCAAGCGCTACAAGATCCGGGTGGTCGCGAAGATCAACGCCGGACCGGACTCGGGTTTGACCAAGGTGGCCGCTGAGCAGCAGTTGCAGGCGTATGCCGATGCGTGCCATCGGCTGGAAGGGCGGGTCGATCCGAGCTGGATCGATTACACGATACATACCGCCGGCGCGGTACAGCTGGAGATCCTCGAGCCAGTGGAGCCCATCGTGACCACAGCCTTCCAGGCTCCGTACTGCACGGGTGTCGAGGTTGAGGTGCTGACGCTATGAGTGATCAAGCTTCTCGTCCGAGCCTGTTGCCGGCGAACAGTTCGCCGCTGGAAAAAGCGCTCGATCTCGGTTTTGGTCAATTGCTCGATCGCATTGTTCTGCCGTTCCCCGAGCTTATGGACCCGGTCAACACGCCGTTGGCGTTCCTGCCATATCTCGCGGCTGATCGAGGGGTTGCTGAATGGAGCTCCGAGGCTCCCGAGGCAGAAAAGCGTTTAACGGTAGAACTCGCATGGTCAACCGCCCGGCAGGCCGGTACGCGAAAGGCCCTGGAGAACGCCGCCAAGGGTTTGCAATTAGTGCCCGAGATTCGCGCCTGGTACGAGCAGACCCCGCCAGGCCAGCCCTATAGCTTTTCCATGAGGGCCTTTACCCAGCAACCCTACAGCGAAGAAATCGACGCGCGTCTCGACCGACGTCTGGCGGACGCAAAGAGCGAACGCGACACCTTGTCGGTGTCCGTGGGCTTGAGCGCATTTGGCAACCACGTCATCGGCGCAGCCACTGTGTGCGGTGAGCTGACCACGGTTTATCCGATTGTGATCGAAGGGCTTGAAGCCTCGGGTCAGGCCTTTATGGCCGCCGGGCTCTACAGCGTCGAAACATCCACTATTTATCCTCAGGGGTCCTAAATGGCCGACTATTACACCCTGCTCACGAATGCGGGGATCGCCTACGAAACTGCCTGCAAGGCGGCGGGCGTACCGATCAAGTTGTCGCAGATTTCGGTCGGTGACGGCGGTGGCGAAGTTTATAACCCGGCGGCGACCGCTACTGCACTCAAACGCGAAGTGTGGCGCGGGCCACTCAACGCGCTGTTCCAGGACGAGAAAAACCCCAGCTGGCTGCTGGCCGAAGTTACCATCCCGCCCGAAGTCGGCGGTTGGTATGTACGCGAGGCCGGGCTCTGGACCGATACCGGCATTCTGTACGCGATCGTCAAATACCCGGAGTCGTTCAAGCCGGTACTGGCGACGTCGGGATCGGGGAAAGAGTTTTATATTCGTTCGATTTTCGAGACCAGTAATGCTTCGTTGGTGACGTTGCTGATTGACGATACGGTCGTCAAGGCAACGCGGGCTTGGGTGATGGGCTATCTCGCTGACGAGCTGGCCAAGCTCGA
This sequence comes from Pseudomonas sp. FW306-02-D09B, assembly GCF_058782685.1. Taxonomy (NCBI): domain Bacteria; kingdom Pseudomonadati; phylum Pseudomonadota; class Gammaproteobacteria; order Pseudomonadales; family Pseudomonadaceae; genus Pseudomonas; species Pseudomonas sp. FW306-02-D09B. The sequence continues at coordinate 118,767 of NZ_JBYSXY010000003.1, read as the reverse complement.
TGGCAAGCAATCGGTTCGCGTGGTCGCCGCGGAAAACATCGTGTTGAGCGGTGCTCAGCAGATCGATGGCGTCGCCGTGGTATCCGGCCAACGGGTGCTGGTCGCGGGTCAAACGGCGGCGAAGGACAACGGCATTTATGTGGCGGCCAATGGCGCCTGGGTGCGTGCCGTTGATGCGAACAGCAGCGCGAAGGTAACGCCGGGCCTGACGGTGATGGTCGAGGAGGGCTCTGCGAACGGTGGCTCTCTGTGGCGTCTGGTCACGAACGGCCCAATAACGCTGGGCACTACCGCGCTGAGCTTTGAAATGCTTGCCGGCAGAACGGGCATTCAGGCGGGTACTTATAAGAGCCTGACGGTCGATAAGTACGGCCGCGCCATTGCCGGCGCTAACCCGGAAACACTGGCTGGATTCGGCATCAAGGACACTTATACCAAGCCTGAAATCGAGTCGATGATTGCCCAGGCCTCGGCGCTGCCAGTCGGCACGATGGTGGCGTTTCCGGTGAACAAGCTCGCACCAGGGTTTCTTGAGCTGGACGGAAGTGTGCAGAGCATTGCGGTCTATCCCGATCTGGCAGCTTACCTGGGAACTACGTTCAACAAAGGTGATGAGGGCGCCGGTAACTTCCGTTTGCCGGAGTCGCGCGCCGAGTTCCTGCGCGGTTGGGATCATGGGCGTGGCGTGGACGCTGGTCGAGGCATTGGCACACTTCAGGGATCAATGCTTGAAGCGCATAGCCATAAATACTTCGACAATGCCGGAGCTGCCCTTGATCCAGGTGGTGGAACGGCAGGAGTAACTATCAATGGTGCCCCCACGTTGATCGCCGGCTCTTACACCTCTACTTCGGGGGCGGACAACTATGCGACCCTTGGCGCTAACACCACAGTTAATGCCGGTGGCACGGAAACCCGCCCGCGCAGCTTGGCGGTTATGTGGTGCATCAAGGCCTGGAACGCACCAATCAATCAGGGAAATATTGATATAGCTGCCCTTGTTGCTTTGGCAGCTCTTGCAACAGAAACCAATCAGGGTACGGCAAAAGTCGCGACTCAGACTCAGGTTAACGAAGGCACAGATGATGCCACGATAGTGACCCCTAAAAAGCTTCGACGAGGGTTTGCAATCAACCTGGCTACTAATGGTTACGTGGCATTGCCGACATGGCTCGGCGGCTTGATTATCCAGTGGGGCAACGTCAACGGGGCTACTTACAACACCGTCAATGGGTTCCTTCAGACACCGATCACTTGGCCTATTGCATTCCCTACTGCGGTGCTTGCTACGTCCACTAGTATTGTGACCGGAATCGCAGGTAATGCATTTGTGAACACTTCTCTTGAGTTAAGAACCAAAGTGGGTGGCACCTGGATCTACTCGAGCGGTGTGGTAGGCAATACGCCGATACTTTCATACATCGCAATAGGATATTAACTATGGGCAAGTACCTGTATTCAGCCTCGGCGGGCGGAGTCTACCTGAAGGGGTTCCACGGCGAAATTCCTGCAGATGCACTACCGATTTCGGATCACGTGTATCTGAGTCTTTTTGCGGAGCCGCTTCCGGCCGGTAAGGTCATAGTGCCCGGCGAGGACGGTTTGCCGCTCGTTGTTGATAGCCCAGGGTTATCGAATGAAGCACTGGCTGCGGCTGAGCGAGCATGGCGCGATGGCCAACTATCACAAACCGATAGCTTGGTGGCACGGCATCGAGATGAGCAGGAGGATGGGGGTGGAGCAACAACCCTTTCCGCCGAGCAATACACCGAGCTGCAAGCGTTCCGTAGGTCGCTTCGAAACTGGCCAGAAGGTGACGAGTTTCCGCTTGTTGATCACCGTCCTGCTGCCCCGCCTTGGACGACTGCCCAGCTCCAATAAACGCCCCGCACTGACGGGGCGTTTTCTTTTCCGCTGCCTATAACGCGGCACATTCCTAACAGCCTCGCTCATGCGGGGCTTTTCGCTTCTGGAGATCCTGAAATGGCAGAACGCCAAACATACACCGTGCTCCTCCCATTCCCCACCGGTGGCGGCCACTGGTCGAGCGTCGGTCAAGAGCTTGACCTGCTCGACGTTGAAGCCAACGCGTTGCGCAGCGCTGGCCGTCTGGAGCTAACCAGCGTCCTCGAGGCCGAGGCCTCCCCAACCACCCCGGCCAAAAAGGCCACCATCAAGAAGGCTGAATAACCATGGCTGAGGTTTTGAACTTCGAGCACAACGGCATCACCGTCAATGCCACCGAATCCCCCGAGGCCATGGGTGGCCTCGGTGACAACGTCATCGGTCTGGTCGGCACGGCGCCGAATGCCAACCCGCTGATCGCGAAAAATACCCCGTTCCGTATCAACAGCTTTACCACCCATGCGCAGCTCGATCCGACCGGCGCCGAGGCGGGCACGCTGTATCAGGCGGTTTACCAGATCCTGAAAGTGGTCAAGGTGCCGGTGTATGTGGTCATCGTCGAAGAGGGCGCGACCCCGGCCGACACCCTGAACAATGTCATCGGCGGCAACGAAGCGCTGACCGGTCGCAAGTTGGGCCTGGCCGCATTGAGCGGTGTGCCTGAAGACCTGACCATCATCGGTGCTCCGGGCTTTACCGGCACCAAAGCGGTGGCCAGCGAGTTCGCCTCGTTCGGCAAGCGCATCAAGGCCCGTGTGGTACTCGATGGCAAGGACACTTCGGTCGCCGATCAGGTGACCTACAGCAAGGAGCTGGGCGGTGCGGATCTGGGTTTCGACCGCTGCCTCGTCGTACACAACATGCCTGCGGTGTACTCCAAGGCGGCGAAGAAAAACGTGTTCCTGGCGCCGTCGAGCCTGGCCATCGCGGCACTCGCCAAGGTCAAGCAATGGGAAAGCCCGGGCAACCAGGTGACCTACGCCGAAGACGTTTCGCGGACCGTGGAATACAACATCCTCGACACTTCGACCGAGGGCGATCTGCTCAACCGCTACGGCATCAGCTACTACGCCCGGACTGTCCTCGGCGGCTTCTCGCTGCTGGGTAACCGCTCGATCACCGGCAAGTTCATCAGCTACGTCGGCCTGGAAGATGCGATCAGCCGCAAGCTGGTCAAGGCCGGCCAGAAAGCCATGGCCAAGAACCTGACCAAGTCGTTCATGGATCAGGAGGTCAAGCGCATCAACGACTGGCTGCAAACCCTGGTCGCCGACGAAACCATCCCTGGCGGCAGCGTGTACCTGCACCCGGAATTGAACAGCGTCGAGAAGTACAAAAACGGCACTTGGTTCATCGTCATCGACTACGGCCGCTACGCGCCGAACGAACACATGGTTTACCAACTCAACGCCCGCGATGAAATCATCGAGCAGTTCCTGGAGGATGTTCTCTAATGTTTACCAACCGCGTAAGACAGGCCATCGCGGCCACCCTGCAAGGCCTGCCGTTGTCAGCAACAGTGGAGGATTTCACCCCGCCGAAAATCGATTTCGACATGGAGCCGATGACTGGCGGGCGCTTTATCGCCGAGGAAATGGCCAAGAGCGGCAAAGTGCTCAACGCTACGTTGAATCTGCAAGGTACTGGCCCGGAAATCATGCTGGCGCTCGGTGTGAAACTGGGTGAAGACATCCTGTTGAATGTCCGCGAAGCCGGTCAGGACCAGGATGGCAACACCTGGTTCACCTATCACACCGTGGGCGGCAAGCTGAAATCCCTGAGCGAGGCCAAGCTGAAGATGGGCGAAAAATCCATCACAACGCTGGAGCTGTCCTGCCGCACCTACAACCGCCTGGAAAACGGCATTCCAGTGATCGACATCGACGTGCGCACGCAAAAGTTCGTGCTCAACGGTGTCGACATTCTCGGCGACGCCCGCCGCGCCGTGTTGCTGCCTTAAGCGACCGCAACACCTCTTGTATCGCCGCCTTCACCTGCTGGTTTTCCGGCTTGCTGCGGGCGGCTTTTTTGTATGAGCAAGGAATCATTTCATGTCCTGGATGCCGCCTAAACATGTCCTGTTGTCGCCGATTACCGGTGACGATGAGTCGCAGATCGAGCAGATCCAACTCAAGCCGCTGTACTACGCCGCGCAGAAAGAGGCGCTGGCCCGCGCCGGCGAGGATGAGGACGATCAGTTCTTCGAACTGGCCAAATTGGCCACCGGCCTGTCGGTCAAGGAACTGGATCAGCTCAAACGCCCGGACTACGTAAGCATTGCGCAGTACGTGCACGAAATGTCGACCCGCCCGGCGTCGTACTTTCTACAGCAGGCTGACGAAGTTTCGGACGACGATCCCGATCAGGTGCAACTGCTGCAACCGCTCAATGTGGCAGGCCGCAGCATGCCTTCGCTGACCCTGGAAATGCCGGTGCTGCGCGCCACCAAAGCGATGAAAAAACTGAAGACGGCCAAGGAACGCGCCGAGTTCATCACCGCTCACTGTACCGGCCTGATGCTTCCCGATCTGGCCTCGCTGACCGTGCCCGACTGGACCCAGCTGCAGGTGCGCATCGACGATTTTTTAAACAAACCGGCGGACTTCTTTCGGAGCGCGACATCGAAGTAATCCTCGATGTGGTGCCGCTCATTTACCCGGTAAGTGAGGCGGAAATTCTGGAGTGGGACGCTGGCAAGGCATTGCGCCGCTACGACATCGCGATCACTCGCCTTGGCGTGAAACAGGAGTAGAGCGGGATGGCGGACGATAGATATTCGCTCAAATACGCGGCCCTCGACGACAGTGGGGGGGCGTTCGGTAATACCAGCCTGACTACGGCAGCCACCAGCGTTGCGTCAGCACAAGGTACGGGCACGTCCGCCAGGGATCAGATATCTGGCCTCGGTCTGGCGCTGGAAAACCTCGGGCTCAAGCTCGGTCTGCTGACGACGGCTATCGAGTCGTTGACCTTGAAACTTTCGTCGCAGCGATTGTTGTCCCAGGCGATGGGAGCCGGTGCCAAGAGTGAACCGGCCAGCGAGCAAAAGAGTGCAGGCAAGCCGGGTAGCGGTATCGAACCGCCGGACCTGCTCAAACCCGCGATAGCGATGGATTCGGCCATGGCCGATCTGAAGCAGGCAGCCCAATTTACCCCGCGCCAAAGCGAAGAGATGGTGCAGTCAACCCAGCACATCGCCAGCGCTCCGCTGGTGGCGGCCGGGGGGACCAAGGCAGTTGATTTGGTGAAGATTGAAAGTCTGGCTGCCAGGGCAGGAATCGTTAGCGATCTGCCCAATGCATCCGACCGACAGTTAGAGTTGCAGCGCTTCGCCAGCGACGCCGGCGTCGCCGCGTCGGCGTTCAAAATGCCGGCCATGGATGTCGCCGAGATGATGGTCGGCTGGCGCACCTCCATGAAGCTCAACGGTGCTGAAACCTTTGACTTGGCGGATGCAACCAACCATCTGGGCAAGATACCCAATGGTGCGAAAGCGGCTGACATCGGCGCCGTCTTGCAGCGTGACGGTGCTGCTGCTACGGCGGCAGGCCTGGCCCCTGCGCTAGCCGCAGCGTTGACGGCGGCATTGCTCAATACCGGTACGCAAAAGACTGAGGCTGGCGTAGCGCTAAAAAGCATCACCACGGTCATGGGCAAGGGTGATCAGGCCTCGGCAACCGAGCAAGCGGCCTGGAAGCAGCTGGGGCTGGAGCCGAAAGCGGTGGCGAGCGGCTTGCGTGACAAGGACGCCGCGCCTGGCACGGTGATGTCGGTGCTTGCGGCCTTGAACGCGCAACCTGCCGAGAATCGCGCGACGCTTGCCACTACGCTATTTGGCGAGGGTGATAAGGCCGCGCTGAACATGGCGCAAAACCTTACCGATGTGAATGGCGCCTTCTGGCAGGTAAAAGACAAAGCCCAGTACGCCACGTCGGAGCTGGGTGACAAGGGCTCGGTAAGGCAAGACGCACTTGCACTGTCGAAAACCCGGCAAGGTCAGTGGAACGTCTTGAGTGCAAGCAATGATCGTCTGTCGGTGGCCACGGGTAATGCTCTGGCGCCCGTGACGGATAGCTCGCTCCACTCGCTGGGTTCGTTGGTGGACGGCTTGAGTGAATTGGCTGAAGCATCTCCGAAAACCACCGCTGCCATTGTGCTGGTTGCAGCGGCGATCAAACCGCTGGTGGGGGCGCTGTTCAAAGCCATAACGGATGAGCTGACCAATCGGATGGCCAAGCGGGTCTTGGGTGGGGTGGCCGCACGGCTCCCTGATCGATTGGGTGAGGCGATTTCCGACGATTTCAAAAACAAAGGTCGGACGGACAAACCGAATGCCAGCGGGACAAACAGGAGTCCAGAACCCAGAAATGGTCCGTCTGTACGTGTGAGTCCGCGAGGCTCGCGTGCGAGCACTCCTCGCTGGGGCGGCGTGACGGCCTCGATGCGTTCGATACCCCGCAAGCTTCCCGGTCCATTGAAAGGAGTCGGCGCCGTCGCTGATGTGGCCGAGGGTCTGCTTGTCGGCAACACCCGGATGGTGGGAGCAGGTCTTGGGGCTGCAGGTGGTGGCTGGGCGGGAGCTTCGGCTGGTGCTGCCGCGGGTGCCGCTTTGGGCAGTGTCGTTCCGCTGCTGGGTACAGCCATCGGTGGAGTTCTTGGCGGGCTGGTAGGCGGCTGGATGGGCAGTGAGTCAGGTGCCTGGCTGGGTGAAAAACTCGCAGCACCTGCCGACAAACTCGCCGCTCCGGACCAGGTCAGTAAAGACCTGACCAACACCCAGGCCACCAGTCAGCAAAATGCACTGACCGCGAACATTTATATCAATGGTCAGGATCAAGCCAGCGCCGCTCAACTGGCAAACCTGGTGGTGCAGCATATTTCCGGGCAATTCGGACTGATGACAACGACTAATCAACTCGCCGTGCGACGTGACACGGCCCTGACTGACGGGGTGGCTTGATGAGGCAGCAAATGGCACTCGGAAGCTTCATTTTCGGCTTGTCACGCAACTTCGCCTACAGCGGTCTGGTGCGCAAGTCGGACGGCGGCTGGGTGAAGGTGGATATCCTGACCAGCAAGCCCAAGTCCAGCCAGACCGGTCAAGGCCTGCAAAGCCTGACGATAACCGGCAAGGCGATGTACGCGGTGGCCATGGACCGGCTCGATGAATTGCGCGCCTTGCAAGCAATGAGAGTACCGCTGCCGTTGGTCGATGGCATTGGCCGTAACTGGGGTTTATGGCGGATCAATGATGTGACGGAAACCCAAAGCGATGTGATTGATGACGGCACGGCGATGTTGATCAATTGGTCGATTACGTTGGAGGAATTCGTCAATGCGTAAGGTACGAACGGTAGCCGGTGACTCGGTGAATCTGTTGCTCTACCGCGAGCTTGAACGTTGTGATGATTTGGCCGAAGAGGCGCTGTGGCGCCTCAACCCGACGCTGGCCGAGCAAGCTCCGGTACTGCCAGCAGGCATCTGGGTGGTGCTGCCGGAACTTGAATCCAGACCCGTAGCGACCACACCGGTAACCGCGTGGGATTAAGGAGGTTACATGGCATTGGGGTTCACGCCAGCGATAGAAATTTACGGGGCCAACGCGACCCTGATCAATCAGCGCCTGATCAGTTGGGAACACATTGATGCCGCCGGTATCGAGTCCGATCAACTGACTCTGGTGCTCGATCTGGAAGGCCTTGAAGGGCTGCCGAGCCTGGGCGGGAAAGTTGGCTTGCTCGTGGGTTATCTGGAATCCGGGCTGGTGGATAAAGGCCAGTTTCTGGTGACACGACGCACGCCGACGCTGTTCCCGTTTCGCGTGTCTTTGGTGGCTACCGCCGCGCCGTTCAGTGCGGCAGACGAGAGCGGATTTCAGCAGCGCCGCTCGGCCAGCCATGGCCCGACTACCCTCGGCGCATTGTTTCGCGAGCTGACAGCCAGGCACGGCTTTTCGCCGAGGGTGGACCCGGCATTGGCGCTGAAAAAGGTCGAGCACATCGACCAGTCGAATGAAACCGACATGGGTTTCATCACGCGCTTGGCGAGCAAGTACGGCGCCATCGCCAAACCGGTCAATGAGCTGTATGTGCTGGCTCGACCAGGCCAGGTCAAATCGTTGTCGGGCAAAGTATTGCCGGACGTGAAACTGTCGGTCACCCACAACAATCGTCCCGGCGATCATGCGTTTATTACCGCCACTCTCGATGACTCCGCCCGGGGCAAAAGCCAGGGCTGCAAGATCAGTTGGTGGGACGCCGCAGCCGGTTTGCTGCGGGTGGTTGAAACCGGGCTCGCGCCGTTCAAGACCGTGCGCCAGCGCTGCCAAAGTGCGGAAGAAGCGCAGGCGGTCGGCGAAGCCGAAGTGCGCAAAATGGGCCGTGAAAAGCTCAAGGTGAAAATCAGCTGTCCGGGTAATCCTGACTTTTCGGCTGAAGGGCTGGTAGTGCTGGACGACACGTGGCCGGGCTTTATGCGTGGGCGCTGGTCGATCGATAAAGTCACCGCCAGCGGCGATCGCACCAATAGCTATCGCTGCATGATCGAGGCGACTTGCCTTGACCCGAATGCTGACGCCATCGCCTGATCCAGGTTCCGGTCAGATCGCCTGCGGCAGCACATTCAACATCACCGCGACTGACGCACCGCCATCGCGAGCAAGCTCTGCTCCTACAAGAGCGGTGCCTTTCATAAAACGCTGGAGCGCCCTCATGAAGATCACGCCGATCCTCACGCAGTTGCGTGAGCAATGCCCAACCCTGGCCAATCGCGTGGCCGCAGGCTTAGACCTCGCCACGCTGCAAACCAACACACCGCTGCAAACCCCTTGTGCCTACGTCGTGCCGCTCGCCGATATGGCGAGCAAAAGCGTGGCGCAAAACCTGATGTTGCAACCGATCCGCGACCGTTTCGAAGTGACCCTGGTGCTCGACACCGCGGACGCTACAAAAGCGCTGGATCTGTTGCACGACCTGCGCGCCGAACTCTGGCGCGCACTGGTGGGTTTCAAGCCCGGTAGCGGTTACGACGCCATCGTCTATGACGGCGGCGAACTGGTTTCCATCAACAGCAGTCGTGCGCTGTATCGCCTGCGCTTTTTTACCGAGTTTCAGCTCGGCCGCAATCTGCCAGGTCAGCCGGCAGAGAGCTGGCACGAGCGTGAACTGGACGGATTGTCGTCCTTTGCCGGGGTGACCGTGCGGGTCGATGCGATCGATCCGGCGGACCCCAACCTGAAACGTCCGGGGCCTGACGGGCGCCTGGAACTGACTTTTTCTGGAGACGTAAAGCAATGAGCAAACGCATCACTGTGCTGCCGGCCGAAGGCCGTGCCGTGCCCGACCCGGAAGCGGGCGATCTGTTGCCTCTCGAAGGCCGTGAAGTGCCGGACAACGCCTGGTGGCGTCGACGTCTGGCCGATGGCGATATCACTACCAAAGCCGTGGAAGCGGCAACACCACAGGGAGCCAAATAATGGCGATCGGATTCAGCAACATTCCTGCGGACATTCGTGTTCCGCTGTTCTACGCCGAGATGGACAATTCGGCAGCCAATAGCGCGTCGTCGGCCATGCGCCGGTTGATCGTCGCTCAGGTCAACGACAACGTTGCCAGCGCCGAAGTCGGCAAACTGGTGCTGGTGTCCAGCGTGGCGCTGGCCAAAAGCATCGGCGGCCAAGGCTCGATGCTGGCCTCGATGTACGAGACCTGGCGCAAGACCGATCCGGTCGGCGAAATCTGGTGCCTGCCGGTGCACAACACCGTGGGCAGCATTGCCAAAGGCGTGGTGACCCTGACTGGCACCGCAACGGAAAGCGGTGTGCTCAACCTGTACGTTGGTGGCGTGCGTGTTCAAGCGGCCGTGGTCAATGCTGCAACCGCGGCTCAGGCAGCGACTGCACTGGCTCTGAAAATCAATGCCAGCGCCGATTTGCCGGTCACCGCCGCTGCGGTCGAAGGCGTGATTACCCTGGCCGCTAAATGGACCGGTGACAGCGCCAACGACATCAGCCTGCAGTTCAATCGCCTGGGCAAGAGCAATGGCGAAGACACACCGGCTGGCCTGACCACCGCCATCACCCCAATGGCCGGTGGCGCTGGCGTACCGGATCAAGTAGCGGCAGTCGCAGCACTGGGTGATGAGCCGTTCGAATTCATCTGCATGCCGTGGACTGACACTGCAACCCTCAATACCTGGCAAGCCGTTATGGATGACAGCGTCGGTCGTTGGTCGTGGGCCAAGCAATTGTTCGGTCACGTCTACACCGCCAAACGCGGCACCGTTGGTACTCTGGTCGCCGCCGGTCAAACCCGTAACGACCAGCACATGACCATTCAGGCGCTGGAGTTGGGTGTCCCTCAACCGTTCTGGGTTCAGGCTGCCGCACTGGCTGCGCGGACTTCGGTGTTCATCTCTGCCGACGCCAGCCGTCCGACCCAAAGCGGCAGCCTGCCGGGCGTTGAACCGGCTCCGGCCAGTGAGCGCTTCACCCTGACCGAGCGCCAGTCGTTGCTCAACTACGGCATCGCTACCGCGTACTACGAAGGCGGCTACGTGCGCATTCAGCGTGCGATCACTACCTATCAGAAGAACGCTTACGGTCAGGCGGACAACTCCTACCTGGACAGCGAAACCATGCACCAGTCGGCGTTCATCGTGCGTCGTCTGCAAAGCGTGATCACCAGCAAGTACGGTCGCCACAAACTGGCCGCCGATGGCACCCGTTTCGGTGCCGGCCAGCCGATCGTGACCCCGAGCACCATTCGCGGTGAGCTGATCGCCCAGTACGCCAAGCTCGAGCTGGAAGGCCACGTCGAGAACGCCGAGCTGTTCGCCGAGCACCTGATCGTCGAGCGCGACAGCCAGGACCCGAGCCGCGTCAACGTGCTGTTCCCGCCGGATTACATCAACGGCCTGCGCGTGTTCGCGCTGCTCAACCAATTCCGTTTGCAGTACGACAACGCGGCCTGAGTGCCGCGTTTCACTGTGTGATTTGTGCCCACCTCGCGTGGGCTTTTTATTGAAGGGAGAAACACCATGGGTCAACTGATTGCGGGCACCTGCTACGTCAAAGTGGACGGCGCTCAACTGACCATCAACGGTGGCTGCGAAGCGCCGCTGATGTCCACCAAACGCGAAACACTGGTGCCGGGTTTCTACAAGGAAACCGACATCACCCCATCGTTCAAGGTGACGGCACTGCACACCCCGGACTTCCCGCTCAAGCAGCTGATCGCCGGTACCGACATGACCGTCACCTGCGAATTCAGCAACGGCAAAGTCTTCGTGCTGGCCGGTGCCTACCTGGTCGATGCGCCGATTTCCAAGGGCGATGACGCGTCTATCGCGTTGGTCTTCGAAGGTGTGAAGGGGACCTGGCAATGACTCAAGCCGTGAAGCTGCAAGTGGCCATCGAGGCCCACGGCGAGCCGCTGACCGAACTGACCCTGCGCCGTCCGACGGTGCAGGAAGTGCGGGCGATCAAAGCGTTGCCGTACAAGATCGACAAGAGCGAAGAAGTCAGCCTGGACATGGATGTCGCGGCCAAATACATCGCAGTCTGCACCGGCATCCCGCCGTCGTCGGTCAACCAGTTGGACCTGGCTGACCTCAACGCGCTGAGCTGGGCCGTCGCGAGTTTTTTCATGAGTGCGGCATCGGCGCCATCTCCGACCTGATCGCTGTCGCCTATGACCTGGCCTGGTTCTGGAAGGTTGACCCCGAACAGATGATGGCCAGGCCACTGGACGTGCTCCGCGAATCACTGGAGCACGCGCAACGGATCAATGCGATGCAGCAGGTGCAGTGATGGCAGAGACAGAAAAGATTGAGAAAAAAGCGGTCTTGCTGACAGGCATCGATGAACTGTCACCCAAGCTCGCGGCCCTTCGGGCGAAAGTCGATGGCTTCAAAACCAACCTTGAGCAGGCCGGCATGGGCAAGCTGGACATCAGCGGGTTGTTCAAGGGCGGTAGCGTGGTCACACCCTTCGTCGAAGGTATCAAGTCGGCGGCAGCGTTCCAGGGCAAATTGGCTGAGGTCGGTGAGACGGCAAAAAGCGTCGATGTACCGAGTGTGCCCAAAAGTGCTGCGCAAAACCTGAACGTTTTCAGCGCTTCGATGGACAAGGTGTCGGTCGCGGTTGACGCCGCATTGCTGCCGGCAGTCAGCGCGGTGGTGGTCGGTCTCGAGCCGTTGCTCAATGGCGTCGGAACGTTGCTCAACGACAACCCGGAGCTGGTCCAGGGCATTGCCGCGGGCGCTATTGCGTTCTCGGCGATTCAATCGGCGGTTACGGGTGCTTCACAAGCGCTTGATCTGATGAGCACGGTGCTCAAGACCAGTCCACTGATGCTGATAGCCATGGGCATTGCGTTGGTGGCTGGGGTAATCGTTGCAAACTGGAAACCGATCTCGGCTTTTTTCGCCGGGCTCTGGCAAGAGATTGCACCGGTTGTCATGCCGATGGTCGAGTTTTTCAAGACGATGTTCGCCTTCACGCCGCTGGGGCTGATCATCAACAACTGGGGGCCGATCAGTCAGGTGTTCGCCGCGCTCTGGGACGTTATCAAAGCGGCGGCTTCGCTGCTGTTCGACGCGTTCAAGGTGATCTTCAGCTGGACACCATTAGGGATGATCATCGCCAACTGGCGTCCGGTCAGCAGCTTCTTCAGTTCGCTTTGGCAAGAGATCAAAGCCGTTGCTGTGCCGGTCATCGACTTCTTCAAGACACTGTTTTCCTGGACTCCGTTGGGGATGATCGTTAGCAACTGGCAACCGCTGGTTGGATTGTTTTCAGCGATCTGGGATTTGCTTCGGGCACTGTCCGTGCCCGTGGTGGACTTCTTCAAAGGTCTGTTCGACTGGTCGCCAATGGCGCAGGTCAGTGCGGCGTGGGAGCCACTGAGTGAATTCTTCTCGGGCTTGTGGGACTCGCTGAGCAGTGTCACGGCCCCGGTCGGGGAACTGTTCAAAACGCTGTTCGACTGGTCACCGATGCAGATGATTACCGAACACTGGACGCCGATCATCGCGTGGTTCAGTGGGCTGTGGGAAAAGCTCAAGGCGATTATCGAACCGATCAAGGACCTGTTCGGCGGCAGTGTCAGTGGCTTCATTGCGAAGATCACCGGCAAGGTCGAAGGCTTGACCGAGGCGCAACAGAAAACCAACGCCGAGGGCAAAGGTGAACTGGCGCCAGCGTTTTTCGGTGCCAGTAACGATCAAGCGTCGCTGTCGAGCGATTTGCCGAAAGGCTCCAACGCCCTGGTGCAACAAAGCGCCGCCAACAACCGTGCGCAACTGGAGGGCGGCCTGACGGTGCGCTTTGAAAATGCACCGGCCGGCATGCGCACCGATCAACCACAGACCAACCAGCCTGGCCTGGCCGTGACGTCGCAGATTGGCTATCGCTCACTGTCTCTAGGAGGTTCCAATGAGTTGGCGTGATCGTTTGTTGCCAGCGTCGTTTCGCGGCGTCGGATTCTGGGTCGATCAGGCGAAAACCCCGGTCGGCCAGAAAGGTCAATTGCATGAGTATCCCCAGCGTGACCAGCCGTTCTTCGAGGGCCTTGGCCAACAGGCGAAGATCCACGACCTGACGGCCTTTATCGTCGGGCCGGATTGCCTGGAGCAGCGTGACAAACTGCTCAAGGCGCTGGAGGAGGGCGCGGGTGAACTGGTTCATCCGTGGCTGGGACGGATGCAGGTCAAGGTCGGCGAATGCGAAATGACCCAGACCCGCCAGGACGGCGGGCTGGTGACGTTCGCCCTGAAGTTCTATCCCGACCAGCCGCTGCAGTTCCCCACCGCTCAGGTCAACACTCGCGAGCAATTGCTGGTGTCGGCCGACAGCTTGCTGGGATCGATGGTGCGACGCTTCGAAGATGCCATGAGCCTCATCAAGGCCGCGCGGATTGGCATCAAGGAACTGCGCGACAGCCTCAAAGACGTCTACGAGGTCATCGAGCACGAGTTCAAGGAGGTGATCGAGACCTATAAGGAACTCAGTTTGCTGGTCAAGGCGATCAAGGAACTGCCCCGTGAAGTGAGCGCGGAGTTCAAGGGTTTGCTCGGCGACATCAAGGAGCTCGGGGACTTCGCGCGTGAGGGTTACCGTGGCGTGCTCGCCAACGCCTCGCAGCAGGTCGAAGCAGTGAAGAAGATCGACGCCCCCAAGCTCACCACCGGCAAGGACACAGTGGCGGCGGCTCAGGCCATGGCCAATCTGGTGCAGGACGCATTGTTGGTGAAGCTCGGCTATCAGGTGGCGCGGATGCCGGTGGCGACCCCGGTGGTCAAACTGAACTCCACGCCGTCCCTCGCGCAGCAAGCGGTGCAGCCGGTGCAGCGGGTGGACGTGCCGGTGGCCGACGATGTGCTGACCTTGCGCGATGCGCTTAATGAAGCGATCTGGCAAGCCGCCCTCAAGGCGGACGCCGTACATTATCAAGCGCTCAATGCCATGCGCCAGCAACTGTTCGGGCATCTGACGGCGGTGGCATCCTCCGGTGTGCGGCTGATCACGTTGTCTCCCAATCAGAGCATGCCGGCACTGGTGCTCACCTACAAATACCTGGGGGATGCCACTCGGGTGAGTGAAGTGACGCAACGCAACGGGGTGATTCACTTTGGATTCCTGCCCCCGGGCGGCCTGCAAATCGCCCGGGAGTAGACCATGAGCGACCTTGCAAACGCCGTCAGCCTGACCGTTAACGGTCTGGATTATGGCGGCTGGAAAAGCGTGGAAATCAGTGCGGACCTGGAGCGTCAGTTCCGCACCTTCACACTCAACATCACCTGGCAATGGCCGGGGCAAACCCTGGCGGTGCCGATCAAACCCGGTTCGCGTTGCCAAGTACGGATCGGTTGCGACCTGGTGCTCACGGGGCATGTCTACAAGGCGCCGATCAGTTACGACGGCAAGCAGATCAGCCTGAGTATCGAGGGCAGTTCGCTGACCCGGGACCTGGTGGATTGTGCGGCGATCAACCGTCCGAGCCAATGGCAGGAACAAAGCGTGCTGAGCATCGTCCAGGCCCTGGCATCGCCTTATGGTGTGGGAGTGGTCAGCGAGATCGCACAAACCGCCAAGTTGAATAAACACAGCATCGTCCCAGGAGAAACGGTGTTTCAGTCCATCGACCGCTTGCTGACTCTGTACCGGGTGTTCTCCACCGACGATGCCGAAGGCCGTGTGCTGTTGGCGAAACCCGGCAGCGGCGGGCGGGCCAGTGATGTGCTGGAACTGGGCAAGAACATTCTCTCGGCCAACGCGCCGATGGATTTCAGCCAGGTGTTTTCTGAATACCGGGTAATCGGCCAGCACAAGGGCAGCGACAGCAAAAGCGGTAGCGCTGTGAGCGAGGTGTCGGGTGTGGCGACCGATGCTACAGCCCAACGCAAGCGGGTCACGGTGATCAGCGAAAGCGCGCAACTGACGCCGGAACTGGCGCAACAACGTGCCGACTGGGAAAGCGCCACCCGCACTGGCAAGGCCCTGACGACGACCTATCGCGTGCAAGGCTGGCGGCAATCCAACGGCGATTTGTGGCGGCACAACACGCAGGTCAGGGTGATCGACAAGGTGCTGGGTTTTGATCAGGACATGCTGATCTCGAAGGTCACTTACTCGCTCTCTGAGCAGGGCTCCATCACCACCCTGCAAGTGGCGCCGCCGCATACCTTCGACGCCAACCCGGTACCCCAAAAATCCTGAGCACGGCGCACTTGTGTAGGAGCAAGGCTTGCCCGCGAAGCGTCCTGTCTGACCCAGCGCATTTGCCCCTATCGCCGGCAAGCCGTGCTCCTACGAGGAACCCATAATGAGCCTACTGACACGCCTCTTGGCGCGCGGCACCGTCGTGCTCGCCAATTCGGCGACCAAGCTGCAATCGCTGCAAATGCGCCTGACTGCCGGCGAAGTGAACGACGACATGGAGCACTTCGAACCCTACGGTTTCACCAGCAACCCGCTGGCCGGCGCCGAAGGTATCGCGACCTTCCTCGGCGGCGATCGCTCTCACGCCGTGGTGCTGGTGGTCGCCGATCGCCGCTATCGCCTCAAGGCGCTGGCGCCCGGTGAAGTGGCGATCTACACCGACGAAGGGGACAAGGTCCACTTCAAGCGCGGCCGGATCATCGACATCGAAACCAGCACGCTGAACATCCGCGCCAGCAGCGCTGTGAATATCGACACGCCGACCCTGACCCAGACCGGCAAGATCGTCTCCCAAGGGGACCAGGTTGCCGGCGGTATCAGCCAGATCAAACACGTGCATCCGGGCGTCCAGCCGGGCAACGGCCAGACCGCTGCCCCCGCAGGAGGCCAGTGATGTTCATCAGTCATGACCTCAAAACCGCACTGACCCGCTCGGTGCTGATCAGCCTCTTCACCTGGCGCCGCGCCGCTGACGATGACTTCCTCGATGACGACGAACGCTTCGGCTGGTGGGGCGACAGTTTTCCCACGGTGGCCGACGACCGAATCGGCTCGCGTCTGTGGCTGCTGCGCCGGGTCAAGCTGACCCGGCAGACCCAGCTCGACGCCGAATTTTATGCCCGCG
The DNA here is from genome assembly GCF_058782685.1 of Pseudomonas sp. FW306-02-D09B. Lineage (NCBI taxonomy): Bacteria > Pseudomonadati > Pseudomonadota > Gammaproteobacteria > Pseudomonadales > Pseudomonadaceae > Pseudomonas > Pseudomonas sp. FW306-02-D09B. The sequence goes on along the minus strand of NZ_JBYSXY010000003.1, from coordinate 102,298 downwards.
AAGCCCTGCAATGGCTGATCGACGATGGCCACTGCAGCGCCATCGAGATCCTCAGCGAACGCCTCGACGACCAGCGCTTGAACCTGCGCACGGTCCTGACCCTGGCCGACGGTGAGCGTCTGGACATCAACCCTGAACACAGTTGGCAGGTGACCTATGCCGTTTGAAACGCCTTCGCTGCCGGTGCTGATCAAGCGCACCCAAAGCGACCTGGCCAGCGATTCGCTGCGCCAGTCCGATGCGCAAGTTCTGGCCCGAACCCTCGGCGGTGCAGCCTTTGGCCTGTATGGCTATCTGGACTGGATCGCCGAGCAGATTCTGCCGGACAAGGCCGATGAACCGACCCTGGAACGCATCGCCGCGCTACGCCTCAACCAGCCGCGTAAAGCGGCGCAGTCCGCTCGCGGCAGTGTCAGCTTCAGCGCCACGGTGGGCGCGGTGCTGGATGTCGACACCCTGCTGCAATCGAGCGACGGTCGCACCTACAAAGTGACCGCCGCGCTCACCACCGGCAATGGTCTCAACAGCACCACCATCGCCGCGCTGGACGCCGGATCGCTCGGCAATGCCGATGCGGGCATGACGCTGATCCCGGTGCAACCGATCCAGGGCATCGGCGGAGTCTTCACCGTGCTGGCGCCGGGCCTGACCGGCGGCATTGCCCGCGAAAGCCTCGAATCGCTGCGCTCGCGGGTGATCCGCTCGTACCGCATCATCCCTCACGGCGGCTCGGCGCAAGACTATGAAACTTGGGCGCTGGAGTGCCCGGGAATCACCCGCGCCTGGTGTCGTGGCAGCTATCTGGGGCCAGGCACCGTCGGTTTGTTCGTCATGCGTGACGATGACCCGCGGCCGGTTCCGGACGCGACGCAACTGGCGTTGGTCCAGGCGTACATCGAGCCTCTACGCCCGGTTACCGCCGAGTTGCATGTGCTGGCGCCGGTGCAGATGCCGGTGACCTACAACCTGCGCCTGACCCCTGACACCAGCGCTGTACGCGCCGCCGTCGAAGCGCAGTTGCGTGATTTGCATAACCGCGAGGCCGGGCTCGGTGAAACCTTGCTGTTGACCCATATTGCCGAAGCCATCAGCAGCGCCACCGGCGAAAGCGATCACAAACTGGTCGCGCCAGCCGCCGACGTTACGGCCGCGAGCAATCAGCTGCTGACGTTCGGAGGTTGCGTATGGCTGCAATAAGAACCGCCGAACAATACCAGGCCCAACTGCGCAGCCTGCTGCCCAGCGGCCCGGCCTGGGACCCGGAGCGGGTGCCGGAACTGGAGCAAGTGCTGCAAGGCGTCTCTCAGGAACTGGCTCGCCTCGACGCCCGCGCCGCCGACCTGCTCAACGAAATGGACCCGGCTGGCGTCAGCGAACTGGTGCCGGATTGGGAACGGGTGATGAACCTGCCCGATCCATGCCTGGGCCTGACCCCGCTGTTCGACGACCGCCGCCTCGCAGTACGCCGGCGACTGCTCGCGGTCGGGGCCCAGACCGCTGTGTACTTCGTTGAAATCGCCCGTAGCCAGGGCTATCCGAATGCCTCCGTCACTCAATCGCGAGCACCACGCATGGGGAGCTCAAGGTTTGGATCGGCGCACTTCGGTACATGGCAGGCTCAGTTTATGTGGACGCTTAATACCGGCGGCCGCCTCCTGCTGGGTCGCCGCTTCGGTGCTAGTTACTGGGGCGAGCGTTTTGGCATGAACCCGGGCTCGGCGCTGGAGTGCCTGATACACCGAAACGCACCTGCTCATACGCAGGTGAAAATCAATTATGACTAGGGAATAGAAAAGTGGATTATCCAAAGAGTGTGCCCAGCGTAGGGCTGGTAAATGGAAAGTTTGTCGACGAGAACCCGTTGAATGGCACCCCAGGGTCACTGATACCTGCCGCCTGGGGGAACTCGGTTACAGAAGAATTGTTGGCTGTGATCAAAGGTGCGGGGGTTGTTCCTGACGAAGTCGAGCTTGGGCAATTGCTGTTGGCTGTACGCAAAATCAACCAGGCAGGATTGGTTGATTATGCGTTGGACACCGGTAAGGCAGATGCCTATGCGGCCAATTATGCTCCGGCGCTCATCAATCTGGTTGACGGCCTGGTATTGCGCTTCAAAGCGTTACACGCCAATACCGGCGCGAGTACCTTTTCGCCTAACGGACTGGCTGCCAAACCCATCGTTGGTACCGACCATAACGCGGTCCAGGAAGGAGAGATCACTGCCGCAGGTGATGTTTGGGTGCAATGGAACAGCTCGATTGCAGAGGGTGCCTGGGTGATGGTCGCCAGCACCGGAATGATCAAGCAGACCGGCAGTGATATTGGTGACATCAAAACTGTAGCGACTGCGGAGCCGCCAAAAGGCTGGCTGAAATGCAACGGTGAAATCGTTTCTCGCACGCAATATGCCGCGCTTTTTGCAGCCATTGGTACACGTTTTGGTGCTGGTAATGGAAATACGACCTTTGCCCTGCCTGATCTGCGCGGTGAATTTGTACGTGGCTGGGACGATGGTCGCGGAGTCGATGCCGCACGGGAAATGGGCAGTACGCAAGGCGGACAAAATGCCTCGCACACCCACGCGGCCTCGACTGCCGGCGCGGGTACACATAACCATAGCGCCTCGACAGGAGGCGCAGGTACCCACACCCATACCGGCATCACTAACAATTCCGGAGATCACCAGCATGGCGTTTATGCCAACGGTAACAACACCTCTTTTGGTCGTCAGGGCACCGGCAGTGGGCCGGGCGACTATAACGCGGTGACCGCAGCAGGGGGCAACCACGCCCATGGCTTGGCGATCAATGCGGTGGGTGACCACGCCCACTCCGTTGCGGTAGCTGCCGTTGGCGATCACGCTCACACCGTTACCGTGGCAGCGGTCGGCGGCAATGAATCGCGTCCTCGCAACATCGCGTTGCTGTACGTGATCAAGTACTAAGCAATAGGACATTGGTTTATGCCTCTTACAGAACAGCATCTGCTCAAAATCATGCCCAACGCCCGCCTCCAAGCGGGCGTTTTCGTTTCTGCCCTCAACACCGCCATGACCCGCCACAACATCAACACCCCCAAGCGCATCGCCGCATTCCTTGCACAAATCGGCCATGAGTCGGGGCAGTTGCGGTATGTGCGTGAGTTGGGCAGCGACCGGTACCTCAGCAAATACGATACCGGCACGCTGGCCGTCCGCTTGGGCAATACGCCTGAAGCTGACGGTGATGGTCAGCGCTATCGGGGGCGTGGGCTGATTCAGATCACCGGGCGCGACAACTATCGTCGATGCAGCCTTGGACTGTTCGGGGATGAGCGTTTGCTGACCCTGCCTGAGTTGCTCGAGCAGCCTCAATGGGCGGCCGAATCGGCGGCCTGGTTCTGGGAGCTGAACGGTTTGAATGAACTGGCCGATCGTGAACAGTTCAACAGCATCACCCGCAGGATCAACGGCGGGTTGAATGGGCTGGAAGAACGTTTGCAGCTCTGGACACGGGCGAGGGCGGTGTTATGCCAGCCTTCGGTCTGATACCACTTCCGTACCGGGTGATCGGCGTTGCTGTGCTGCTGGCCATTGTGGCTGGCAGTGCCGCGGCAGTGTCCTGGCACCTTCAGGATTGGCGCTACGGTCGGCAACTGGCGGAACAAGCCAGGTTGCACGGCGAGGCGCTGAACCAACTGACCCTGGCGGCGGCGAATCAACAGCGCACCGAACAGGACAAGCGGCTGGCCCTGGAGCAGCGTCTTCAGGCCAGCGATCAAACCTATTCAAAGGCCTTGAGCGATGCACAACGTGATCAAGGTCGCCTGCGCGACCGTCTTGCCACTGCTGATTTGCGCCTGTCAGTCCTTGTCGACCCCCGTGAAGCCGACACCGGTTGTGGTGTGTCAGCCGCCTCCGGCACCGGCGGCGTGGTTCATGGAACCCTACGAGCCCGACTTGAGCCGGCGCATGCTCAACGAATTATCGGCATCACCGACACAGGCGACCGCGGACTGATTGCCTTGCAGGCCTGTCAGGCCTATGTCAGAGCGCTTGCTCGCTAACATTTTGATCCAGCCTGCGTCTTGCAAGCGTGATTCGCTCGTGTACGGTAGTGCGCATGCCCGCCTGATCGAGGAGAGAGTCGTGAACGAAATCACCCAGCTTGCCGCGCAACTAGGCCGGCGATTGCAGGTGCTCAATGCCCACGTCAGCACGGCCGAGTCCTGCACTGGTGGCGGGATCGCCGAAGCGATCACCCGAATCGCCGGCAGCTCGGCGTGGTTCGAGGCGGGTTACGTCACCTATTCCAATCGGCAGAAGACCCAGCAACTGAATGTGCCCGCCGAGTTGTTCACCGAGGTCGGGGCGGTCAGTCGTGAAGTGGTCGAAGCCATGGTGCGTGGCGCCCAGCACAAGAGTCGCGCGCGTTTTGCCGTGGCGGTCAGCGGTATTGCAGGACCGGACGGCGGTACGTCGAACAAACCGGTGGGCACCGTGTGGTTGGCCTGGGGGATCGGAGATGCCGTGTATTCGGAGTGCCGACACTTCCCCGGTAACCGCGGTGAGGTCCGCCGACAAACGGTGAAGGCCGCGCTAGAGGGGTTGCTGCAGTATACCGCCGGAGAAATCTCAAATGAGGGGTAGGCGATCCCGAAACGCTGTGGAATAATACTGGCTACTTATACAGGTGTTGGCCGTCAGGCCTTATTGATTACGTGAGGACTTTAATGGACGACAACAAGAAGAAAGCCTTGGCTGCGGCCCTGGGTCAGATCGAACGTCAATTCGGCAAAGGTGCCGTGATGCGTATGGGCGATCAAGACCGTCAGGCGATCCCGGCTATTTCCACTGGCTCTCTGGGTCTGGATATCGCACTCGGCATTGGCGGTCTGCCAAAAGGCCGTATCGTTGAAATCTACGGTCCTGAATCCTCCGGTAAAACCACGCTGACACTGTCCGTGATCGCCCAGGCTCAAAAAGCCGGCGCGACCTGCGCATTCGTCGACGCCGAGCACGCCCTGGACCCGGAGTACGCCGGCAAACTGGGCGTCAATGTCGACGACCTGCTGGTTTCCCAGCCGGATACCGGCGAGCAAGCCCTGGAAATCACCGACATGCTGGTGCGCTCCAACGCGGTTGACGTGATCATCGTCGACTCCGTGGCGGCCCTGGTTCCGAAGGCTGAAATCGAAGGCGAAATGGGTGACATGCACGTGGGCCTGCAAGCCCGTCTGATGTCCCAGGCGCTGCGTAAAATCACCGGTAACATCAAGAACGCCAACTGCCTGGTGATCTTCATCAACCAGATCCGGATGAAAATCGGCGTGATGTTCGGCAGCCCGGAAACCACCACCGGTGGTAACGCGCTGAAGTTCTACGCTTCGGTTCGTCTGGACATCCGCCGCACCGGCGCGGTGAAAGAAGGCGATGAAGTGGTCGGCAGCGAAACCCGCGTCAAAGTCGTCAAGAACAAGGTGGCTTCGCCGTTCCGTCAGGCCGAGTTCCAGATTCTTTACGGCAAGGGCATCTACCTCAACGGTGAGATGATCGACCTTGGCGTACTGCACGGCTTCGTTGAGAAATCCGGTGCATGGTATGCCTACAACGGCAGCAAGATCGGCCAGGGCAAGGCCAACTCGGCCAAGTTCCTGCAGGATAACCCGGACATCGCAGCCACTCTTGAGAAGCAGATTCGCGACAAGCTGCTGACGCCGACTCCAGACGTCAAGGCTTCGCCGGTCAAAGAGACTGCCGATGATCTGGCTGACGCTGATATCTGATTGATCCGATGACCGCCGTACTCGATACCCTCGTCGCGGTGCGGCGAACCGCAATGGACCTGCTCGCACGACGCGAGCACGGTCGAGTCGAACTGACGCGTAAACTGCGTCAGCGCGGCGCTTCTGATGAAATGATCGATACAGCTCTCGACCGTCTGACGGAAGAGGGGCTGCTGTCCGAATCCCGATACCTCGAAAGCTTCGTTTCCTACCGTGCCCGTTCCGGCTACGGCCCTTTGCGCATTCGCGAAGAGTTGAGCCAGCGTGGTTTGCAACGTGCCGATATCGAACTTGCCCTGCGTGAAAGCGGAATCAGTTGGCAAGAGAACCTGGAGGAGACCTGGCGACGCAAGTTTGCCGGGCATTTACCGATAGACGCCCGCGAGCGCGCCAAGCAAGGGCGCTTCCTCGCCTATCGGGGATACTCCATGGAAATGATTGGCCGCTTGTTCAGCGGCCGAGGAATGGATGACTGACTGAAAGGGCCCGACTATTGAAATAGTCGGGCCTTTTTTTGCTCAAGTAACCTTGATCTGTTCCCGTTTGCGCTGTGGCGTCTGGGGCGGCTGAGCAGTGGCCCAGTTTTCCGGCAGGTTGATGTAGTCGACCAGTTCACGCAGGCGTCCGTGATCACGGGCGTTGAACGTGAAGGACAGCCGCACCAGATGACTGAACTGAGCCTCGTCGTGCTCCTCGCCAGCGTAAGTATGTTGATGAAAGTGATCGCTCAGGCACAGGTCGGCAAAGGCCTCCTGTATATGCTCGAGCGCCTGGTCGCTGAGTTTGTGATGCATGCGGATCACGAACTGATGTTTCAGCCAGCGGCTGGAGTGGAAGTTGCTGTAGAACTGATTGATTTCCGCCACAGCGTCATCGACGGTGTACACCAGACGAATCAGCTTCAGGTCGTTCGACAGGATGTAATGGTTGGCCTCCAATTGATTGCGGATGAAGTTCAGCGCACTTTCCCAGAACGTGCCGCCAGGAGCATCCAGCAACACCACGGGAACCAGCGGGCTTTTGCCGGTCTGGATCAGGGTCAGCACTTCCAGGGCTTCGTCCAGCGTGCCGAAGCCGCCCGGGCAGAGCACCAGCGCGTCGGCCTCTTTGACGAAGAACAGTTTGCGGGTAAAGAAAAAGTGAAACGGTAGCAGGTTGGCAGTGCCGCCTACGGTCGGATTTGCATGCTGCTCGAAGGGCAGGGTGATATTGAATCCAAGGCTGTTATCCCGACCTGCACCTTCATGGGCGGCGGCCATGATGCCGCCGCCGGCACCGGTGATGACCATCAGGTTCGATTGGGCGAGTTTTGCGCCCAGTTCCCGGGCCAGGGCGTACAGCGGATGTTCAACCGGCGTACGTGCCGAGCCGAAAACGGTCACTTTACGCCGCCCCTTGAACTGCTCCAGCACACGGAAGGCGTGCTCGAGTTCGCGCAGGGTTTGCTGGGTAATCTTGGCGTTCCAGCGATTGTGGTCTTCTTGCGCCATGCGCAAGACCGTCAACATCATGTCGCGATAAATCGGAATATTCGGGCTATTGGGTGAAACCAGGTTGAGTTGCTCTTCGATCTTGCTGGTGAGATCGACGCCGATGCTCTGAAAGTGACGCACCAGAAGGTCATTCGGTTGGTAAGGCATTCAACTTCTCCTTCTACACAGAACCTTCGGCTCGAACGAGAAATTCGCCTGAGCCGCGACACCGCTTGTGTCGCTCTCAGCCCGCAAAGAGGGCTGGGCACTACACCCGACTCGACCTGACCATGAAGCGTTGAAGTGGCGGTCGAGTCATCCAGACGGGTTCTGTTTTATCCCTTGGATGAAAGAAATGTTCGCACGACAGGACTCTGAGTGGGCAGCCCCTTTTCTGCCCCGGACATTAAACACCAATACATTGAATCTAGACGCTTGTGGTGAGTCGCGCTGACTTGATCATGGTCTTCGAAAGTCTTCGCTGGCAATCACTTATTGCGAGCTCACAACCGACTGACACCGCTCGTCAGAACCTGTGTCGGACGGCCATGGCTCTGATTTACTAAGTTACAGACACAACACGACGGCATTGCGTCCAGGGCAAGGCGCAAGGCTTCAGGAGCTGTAGGGGATCATCGCGCAATGATTGGCGATCAAGTGCAAGGAGGCAGGCTATGAGCCTGGTGATTCTGGAGGTCGATGCGCAACTGTATCGATTGCTGCAGTCGGCGGCCGCGCGCAATCACGTGAGCCTTGAAGAGGAATGTCGTCGGCGCCTGGAAGGCCAAGAGTGGCGCTCGCCTTATTTGCAGGCGCTGGTGGCAGAGCTGCGCGCCGATGATGAGCAACGACGCGCAGGTTCGCACTGATTAAGTGATTACTTTTTCTTTTGTGCCGTTTGCGCAGGGCAATCCGATTCCTGGTAGCTGGCCGAGCCTACAGGGCGATTGGTTTTGTTTTCCGAAAAGTCGTAACGCATGATCGCGCCCTTGGCCATCAACTTGCGGTAGTTCACGTTGCGGCAAACGCTGGCGCCCAGTTGCAGATAAACCACTTTCGGATTGGCGCGCATTTCGTCGGCATAAGCCGATTGCACGCTAATGTGGTCGATCAGCTGTTTGCCATCAACCGTATAACCTTGGTCGAGAAGGTTCTCGTTGATTTCCCGAGGCAGGCCGACGTTACTTTCCGCAGCAACCTTTTCCAGCATCTTGCCCAGATTCAAGTCATTCAGGGAGGCTGCTTGAGCGCTGAAGGGCAGGGCCAGCAGAAGGGCAGCGGTGGGGACGATAAGGCGCAGCATGAAACTCTCCTGGTTCAGTGACTGGTGCTTCGACCAGCCACATGGCGGTGCGTTCAGTGGCGGCGGATTATAGGCGAGCGGGGGGTAGGCGGTACAGGTTTGGGCGAGCTGCTCTGGTAAACTGCCACGACTTCCTGCCTTGCCGAGTGTTTTTTGTGTCGATATTCCTTCCCTGCCGGTGCTGCCTGCGATGAGCAATGCCGCCCCACGTTTTGCCACGAACGCCGTAGCCCGTCTGCGCGATGAGCGAGAAGAGGAGAGCACCAAGCCTTTTCTGGCCCGCGGTTCACGGGCGCCCCGTTGCCATACGTGCCGGGTGATCGAGAGCCACTGCCTGTGTAACTGGCGTCCCCAGGTCGAATCACGGGCCGGTGTTTGCCTGATCATGACCAGGAAGGAAGTGTTCAAACCGAGCAACACCGGCTGGCTGATCGCAGACGTGGTCAGGGATAACTTTGCCTTTATCTGGTCGCGTACCGAGATCGATCCGCAATTGATCACGCTTTTGTCCGACCCGCAATGGCAGCCTTATCTGGTCTTTCCCGGCGAATACGTTGCTCCCGAACGCGTGACTCATACCGTCGAGGCGACCAGCGAGAAGCGCCCGCTGTTCATCCTGCTGGATGCAACCTGGACCGAGGCGAGAAAGATTTTTCGGAAAAGCCCTTATTTCGACGGGTTTCCGATTCTGAGCCTGCTCCCCGAAAAACTCTCGCGGTACCGCCTGCGAAGATCTACCCGCAGCGAACACCTGTGCACTGCGGAAGTGGCTGCGTTGTGCCTGGATCTGGCGGGGGATGTAGACGCTGCATCGGCACTGGATGCCTATTTCGATGTGTTCAGCCAGCATTACCTCGATGCCAAGCATCAGCTGGAAATGAATGTCTCGACCCCGGCCCATACAGAATTGCTGCCTTTCGTTGAACACACCGCGCCGGTCATGTCCTGAGAGTCGCCCATACTGACAGGTAACCGCGGGTTTGCGGCTTGACCACCCAGGCTTCGCTGGGCATCCTTGGCGCCGATTAGGGTGCGGCCGAAGATTGAAACGCCGGTTTTATGGGGTCTTGGCGTTGAACGTGCCCTGTTGGTGCCGCTGTCTGGTGGTACCTCGAGTTGCCTTGGCGAGGCCTGAATGCATCGGGTCTGCCATAAAAAACAGGATCATTTGAAAAATGGCCACATACGAAATCCTGATTGCCGATGACCACCCTCTCTTTCGTAGCGCGCTGCACCAGGCCGTGACCCTGGGCCTTGGCCCCGAGGTTCGTCTGGTGGAAGTGGCGAGCATTGCCGAGCTGGAAGCCCGCCTGACCGAAAAGGCTGACTGGGATCTGGTGCTGCTGGACCTGAACATGCCGGGCGCGTACGGGTTCTCCGGGCTGGTGCTGTTGCGCGGTCAATACCCGCAGATCCCGGTGGTGATGGTTTCGGCTCAGGAAGAAGCCTCGATCATGGTGCGTTCCCGTGAATTCGGGGCCAGCGGTTTCATTCCCAAATCCAGTTCACTGGAAGTGATTCAGCAAGCGGTGCGCTCTGTGCTGGATGGCGATGTCTTCTGGCCGCCGCAGGCATTTGAAGCGGTCAGCGTTTCGGACGAGGCCAAGGCTGCCAGCGAAGGCTTGGCCAGTCTGACGCCACAGCAGTTCCGCGTATTGACCATGGTCTGCGAAGGTCTGCTGAACAAGCAGATTGCCTACGAGTTGAGTGTGTCGGAGGCGACGATCAAGGCGCATGTGACGGCGATCTTCCGCAAGTTGGGGGTGCGTACCCGGACTCAGGCGGCGTTGTTGTTGCAACAACTTGAGTCAATTTCGAGCCACTAACGGCGCTTTCATTCACGCTTTTTTAACTTCTGTTGATCTAGCTTTTCTACTTCTTCTGGTTCAGTTGCCTACTCTATGTCGCCTTTCAAAGGTCAAACCGGTCTCAAGCGCATTCTCAATGCAGGTGGTTATTCTCTCGACGGCCTGCGTGCAGCCTTCACTGGCGAAGCTGCTTTCCGTCAACTGGTGCTGCTCAATGTCATCCTGATTCCGCTGGCGTTTGTGCTGAACGTCAGCCACGTCGAGCGTGCCTTGCTGATTGCCGTCTGCATGCTGGCGCTGATCGTCGAGTTGCTCAATTCGGCCGTGGAAGCGGCCATTGACCGGATTTCCCTCGATCGGCACCCGTTGTCGAAAAATGCCAAGGACATGGGCAGCGCTGCTCAGTTAATGGCCCTGAGCATGATCGTGATGGTGTGGGCGGTGATTCTGCTTTAGGCAATCGTCGGCAGAACGATCTCGTCGCTGCGCTGAACCCCGGCGGTGAAAGCGCGGCACAGTTCAAGAAACTCGCGCATGGCCGACGTCTGATATTTCTGTTTATGCCAGATGAAATAAAACTGCCGCGCCAGATCCAGGTCCGGTGTTTCAACCGCCACCAGGCTGCCGCGGCGGAATGCATCGCGTAGCGCCAACCGCGATATACAGCCAATCCCCAAGCCAGATTCCACCGCGCGCTTGATCGCTTCGGTGTGTTCCAGCTCAAGCCGAATATTCAAGGCGCTTCGGTGGTGACGCATGGCCTGGTCAAAGGTCAGGCGCGTGCCGGAGCCTTGTTCGCGAAGGATCCATGCCTCGTGTGTCAGCTCTTCCATGCTGGCCTGGCCACGGGCGGCCAGCGGATGTTGCGGGGCACAAAACACCACCAGTTCATCCTCGACCCAGCTTTGTACTTCGATGTCCGGGTGGCTGCAGTCGCCTTCGATTAGACCCAGATCAATTTCATAGTGGGCGACTTGTTGCACGATGTTGGCAGTGTTCTGCACGTGCAGCTTCACCTGGCTTTCCGGATGGCGCTGCATGAAGCTGCCGATCAGCAACGTTGCCAGGTAGTTGCCGATGGTGAGCGTGGCGCCGACCGCCAGCGAACCGAAACCGGACTTGCCGTTGAGCAGGTCTTCGATTTCCTTGGCCTGGTCGAGCAAGGCCACCGCCTGCGGCAGCAGTTGTTTGCCCATGGCGTTGAGGCTCAGCCGCTTGCCGGCGCGGTCGAACAGTTGGCAGCTGGATTGACGCTCGAGTTCGGTGATCGAGGTGCTGGCCGCTGACTGTGAAAGGTTGAGCAGGCCCGCAGCACGAGACACACTCTCTTGCTGAGCGACGGCGACGAAGACTTGAAGTTGACGGAGAGTAAATCGCATATCTATATAACCGATAACCCTTATCTTAATAATCCAGTTAACAGATATTGTCGCTGCCATTAGAATGCGATGCAATTGCGCACTGCTCTCTTGGCGCAGAGCATGCGCAGACAAAATCTCCAGGAGTCCCCCGTACATGAGCAACATGAACCACGAGCGTGTCCTCAGTGTTCACCACTGGAACGACACTCTGTTCAGCTTCAAGTGCACCCGCGATCCGGGCCTGCGCTTCGAGAACGGCCAGTTCGTGATGATCGGCCTGCAACAGCCCAACGGCCGCCCGCTTATGCGCGCTTACTCGATTGCCAGCCCGAACTGGGAAGAGCATCTCGAGTTCTTCAGCATCAAGGTTCCCGATGGTCCGCTGACTTCCCAGTTGCAACATCTGAAGGAAGGCGACGAGATCATCATCAGCAAAAAACCGACCGGCACCCTGGTGCTGGACGATTTGAAGCCTGGTAAACATCTGTACCTGCTCAGCACCGGTACCGGTCTGGCGCCGTTCATGAGTGTCATCCAGGATCCGGAAACCTACGAGCGTTTCGAAAAAGTGATCCTGTGCCACGGCGTACGTTACGTCAACGAAGTCGCTTACCGCGAGTTCATCACCGAGCACCTGCCGCAGAACGAGTTCTTCGGCGAGGCCCTGCGTGACAAGTTGATCTACTACCCGACCGTGACCCGCGAGCCGTTCGAAAACGAAGGTCGTCTGACCGACCTGATGCGCAGCGGCAAGCTGTTCAGCGACATCGGCCTGCCGCCGATCAATCCTGAAGACGACCGCGCCATGCTCTGCGGCAGCCCGAGCATGCTCGACGAAACCAGCGAAGTACTGAACAGCTTCGGCCTGAAAGTTTCGCCGCGTATGCGTGAGCCCGGTGACTACCTGATCGAGCGTGCGTTCGTCGAGAAGTAAGCGCATCCCTCGGGGGGGCGGGCTTGTGTGGGAGCGGGCTTGCTCGCGAAAGCGGTTTAGCATTCAACGATGATGTTGACTGACAGTCCGTCTTCGCGAGCAAGCCCGCTCCCACATTAGTTATGCGTCTGACCCAAAAAGCCCGCGTTGCCTTTCCAGGCAACGTGGGCTTTTTCGTTTTCGGGTTTTTTTCGTTGATAGGGCTTATGTGTTGACGGGGATGACTTCAAGGACGCGGATCAGCCCGGCTTGCGGGTAATGCCAGCGTACGTCCAGGTCCCAGAACTGTGCGCCGTATTCGCGTTCGGGTGCGGGTGTCTGGTAAGCCGGGCGTGGGTCTTGGGCCAGGCATTGCTCGATCAGCTCGACCAAGGGCTCTTCAAGGCGCTGAGCGTGCGTATGCGCCTGTTGCAAGGCTGAGTCCGCCCACTGCACGGGAATCAGTTGCGGCGCGGCGCTGGCGATCTCGTTGGATGCGCCCGGGATGATATCGGCGTAGGGCACGTAGGGTTTGATGTCGAGAATCGGCGTACCGTCCAGCAGGTCAATGCCGGAGATCCACAGGCGATTGGCTTCAACCTTGTCCAGCTTGACCACCGATTGGCCAATGCCGTTGGGCCGATGGGTCGCGCGCGTGGCAAACACGCCCATGGACTTGTTACCGCCCAGGCGCGGTGGGCGGACTTTGAGTCGCGGCTTGTCTTCCAGTGCCTGATGAAACAGGAACAGCAGCCAGACATGGCTGACCTGCTCCAGGCCTTGCACCGCATCACCCTGATCGAACGGTGCCACCAATTCCAGAATGCCGCGAGCGGCCGGCGCCAGTTGTGGCTGACGCGGAATGGCGAACTTCTCCTTGAAGCAGGAGCGCACAAAGCCGATCGGGGAAACGCTGTAGGTCATGGTCTGGCGTCGAGAGGGAAAAGAGGTGGGCATGATAACCCACGCTGCCTCTGTGGCGAGGGAGCTTGCTCCCGCTGGGGTGCGAAGCGCCCCCAAAACCTGTGACCGAGTCCTTCCCGATCAATTAAGGTGCCAATTTTACGGCTGCTGCGCAGCCGAACGGGAGCAAGCTCCCTCGCCACAAGAGCGTCAGAGGCTGAACCCTCCATCCAGTGGAATGATGTTCCCGGTCACCGCAGGTCTGGGATCAGCCGCGAACGCGCAGGGTCAGGCCCTTGAGGAAATTGCGCAGCAACTGGTCGCCACAAGGGCGATAGTTGGTGTGGCCGAACTTGCGGAACAGTGCGCTCAGCTCAGGCTTGGAGACCGGAAATTCGGCGGCCTTGAGGATGGCGTGCATGTCGTCTTCTTTCAGTTCGAAGGCCACGCGCAGTTTCTTCAGGATGATGTTGTTGGTGACTGGCAGCTCGATCGGCTGCGGTGGACGGCTTTCGTCCTTGCCGCGCTTGAAGAACACCAGGCCATCGAGGAAGTGCGCCATGACCTCGTCCGGGCAGCGTACGAAGCCTTCTTCGTCTTCTTCTTTCTTGTCGAGGTACGTCACCAGGTCGGGCAGGGTGACATCCATGCCGCCGAGCTTGATGATCTCGATGACTTTTTTGTCACTGATGTCGAGCATGTAGCGCACGCTGCGCAGTACGTCGTTATGAATCATGTGTGCAGTCCTGATCATTCAGCTGTGGGCGTTGCCGTTAACAGCAACGCCGAAATGTGTGGCGGCCTTAGAATTTCTCTTTGGCAGACAGATAGCGCCATTGGCCCACCGGCACTTTGCCGATGGAAACACCGCCGATACGGATGCGGCGGATGGCGACGACCTTGAGGCCGACAGCCTGGCAGAGCAGGGCGATGATCCCCGGTTGCGGGTTTTTCATCGCGAAGCGCAGGCGATTTTCATTCTGCCAGCTGGCTTTGACCGCTGGCAGTTCCTTGCCTTTGTACGACAGGCCGTGGGTCAGGCGGTTGAGCCCGTGAGCGACCATGTCGCCTTCGACCTCGACCACATACTCTTGCTCGATCTTGCTGGCATCGGCAGTGAGTTTGCGCAGGATCTTCCAGTCCTGGGTGAATACCAACAGCCCGCTGGCGTTGGCCTGCAGGTCGGCGCTGGCGGTCAGGCGCAGGAAGTGGCCCTTGAGCGGACGTTTGCTGAAGCGGTGTTCTTCGCTCAGGGTCTCGGGGCCGATCAGTTGCAGGGCGGTCTCGGCGTCCATGCCCGCCGGCGCGTGCAGCAGGATGGTCACGGGTTCCGGTGCGGTAGCCTTGGCTTCGGGGTCGAGTTCGACTTTCTGGGTGTCGACCTTGAACTGCGGCTCATCGATGACTTCGCCGTCCACGGTGACCCAGCCGCCCTCAATGAACAGCTCAGCCTCCCGACGGGAGCAGCCGACGAGCTCGATGAGGCGTTTGGAGAGACGAATCGGGTCAGTCATGACAGGGGGCCGTTACAAAAGGGGGGAGGCATTGTACCTGCCTCGCGCCGGTTAATCGCGGGTCCATTTGCCTTGTGTGGCTTTTAGCCGCGCCGGGCCTGTTGATTGGCCTGCTTCAAACGCATGTGCAACAGCGGATAAGGCTGGCCCATGCCATCGACCTCCGAGCGTCCGATGACTTCGAAACCCTGCTTGAAATAGAACCCCAAGGCTTGCGGGTTTTGTTCGTTAACGTCCAGTTCATCGGCGTTCAGGTGTTCCATGGCGTAGTTCAGCAGTTGTTTGCCCAGGCCCTCGCCACGGTGTTCGGGGGCAATAAAGAGCATTTCGATCTTGCCTGCCGCAACGCCGGCGAACCCGGTGATGTGCTGGTGTCGGTCGCGGGTACAGATCAGCATGACGGCATCCAGATAGCGGGTAAGCACCAGGTTTTTCAGCAGCTCGATGTAACTGTCCGGTAAAAAGTCATGCGTGGCGCGGACCGACGCCTCCCAGACCCGGGTCAGTTCTTCATAGTCGCTGTGTTTTGGTGTGTGGATGACCGAATGATGGCGCATGCCCGCCTGCCCCTTGTGCCGTGAGTGAGGTTGAATCCTCTTTCTGAACAATACGATAGACGTAAAAAAGCCCCGCATCTCGTGAAGAGAGCGGGGCTTTTCATATTTTTTGCGTTTAGATCTGTTCAGCCCACAGGTCGTATTCGTCGGCGTCGGTCACTTTGCACCAGACTTTGTCGCCAGGCTTGAGGTTGCTGCCGTTGTCGATGAATACGTTGCCGTCGATTTCCGGGGCGTCGAAGAAGCAACGGCCGACCGCGCCTTGCTCGTCGACTTCATCGACCAGCACTTCGATTTCACGGCCGATGCGCATTTGCAGGCGCGCCGAGCTGATGGCCTGCTGGTGCGCCATGAAGCGATCCCAGCGGTCTTGCTTGACGTCATCCGGAACGATCTCCAGATCCAGATCGTTGGCCGGTGCGCCTTCAACCGGCGAGTACTGGAAGCAGCCGACGCGGTCGAGCTGGGCTTCGGTCAGCCAGTTCAGCAGGTACTGGAAGTCTTCTTCGGTTTCGCCGGGGAAGCCGACGATGAAGGTCGAACGGATGATCAGGTCCGGACAGATCTCGCGCCAGTTCTTGATGCGCGCCAGGGTCTTGTCTTCAAACGCTGGACGTTTCATCGCCTTGAGCACTTTCGGGCTGGCGTGCTGGAACGGGATGTCCAGGTACGGCAGGATTTTTCCGGCGGCCATCAGCGGGATCAGCTCATCGACGTGCGGGTACGGGTAAACGTAGTGCAGGCGAACCCAGACGCCGAGGGTGCTGAGCGCTTCGCAGAGTTCGGTCATGCGGGTTTTCACCGGCGCGCCATTCCAGAAACCGGTGCGGTACTTGACGTCAACGCCGTAGGCGCTGGTGTCCTGGGAAATCACCAGCAGCTCTTTAACGCCGGATTTGACCAGGCGCTGGGCTTCGTCGAGCACATCGCCCACCGGACGGCTGACCAGTTTGCCGCGCATCGACGGGATGATGCAGAAGCTGCAGCTGTGGTTGCAGCCTTCGGAAATCTTCAGGTAAGCGTAGTGACGCGGCGTCAGCTTGATGCCTTGCGGCGGCACCAGGTCGATCAGCGGGTTGTGGTCCTTGCGCGGTGGCACGACGTCGTGCACGGCGTTGACCACTTGCTCGTACTGCTGCGGACCGGTGACGGCCAGCACGCTTGGGTGTACGTTGCGGATGTTGCCTTCTTCGACACCCATGCAACCGGTGACGATGACCTTGCCGTTTTCCTTGATGGCTTCGCCGATCACTTCAAGGGATTCGGCCTTGGCCGAGTCGATGAAGCCGCAGGTGTTGACCACCACGACATCGGCGTCCTGATAGGTCGACACGACGTCATAGCCTTCCATGCGCAGTTGAGTAAGGATGCGCTCGGAGTCGACCAGTGCTTTCGGGCAACCCAGGGATACGAAACCAACTTTAGGGTTGGCCGGCGTTGTGGTGGACATGTCTAACCTCGGTGTTTTGTGACGCCTCCAGCCGACAACGGCAAGGCGACAGACGGGCGCTTGACGCGCCTCTGATCAAAAAGTGCGCAATTCTAGCGGTGGTCAGCGCAGTTGACCAGCTTTATGGAGGGAAATACGACGAGTGCTGCGCTATGCTTCGCGCCGTTACACCCAGGCGTATTTTTTCAGTCAATAAATCGCCTGTATCAATAAGTAAAACAGCGCATGCTGCACGGCAGTCTGCGCAGATTGGCAAAGCGCAGGCACTTGTTCGTGTCGCGCTTTTTACATGAAGCCCCGGTCTTGGTGGCAGGAGTGGTTGATGGGTCAGGCAAGTAGTCAGGCAGTAGGCTCAGCGCATTCCGGGGCAGCAAAGCCCTTGGGAATGTTGGTGGCGGCGGTCGGGGTGGTTTATGGCGATATCGGTACCAGCCCGCTCTATACCCTCAAAGAGGTGTTTACCGGCGGCTATGGGGTGCAAGCCAACCATGACGGAGTATTCGGGATTCTGGCGCTGATTTTCTGGTCGCTGATCTGGGTCGTCTCAATCAAGTACGTGTTGTTCATTCTGCGTGCCGACAACCAGGGCGAAGGCGGGATCATGGCCCTGACCGCGTTGGCGCGGCGAGCCTCGGCATCGTATCCACGGCTGCAATCGGTGCTGGTGATCCTCGGTCTGATCGGCGCTGCGTTGTTCTATGGCGACAGCATGATCACCCCGGCGATTTCCGTATTGTCGGCGGTGGAAGGTCTGGAGCTGGCATTCGAGGGCCTCGAACGCTGGGTCGTGCCGTTGTCGCTGATCGTACTGGTGGGGTTGTTCCTGATCCAGAAACACGGCACTGACCGCATCGGCAAGTTGTTCGGTCCGGTGATGGTGTTGTGGTTCGTGGTGCTGGGTGTCATGGGAGCGCTTGGCATTTCCCGGTATCCAGAAGTGTTGCAAGCGCTGAATCCGATCTGGGGTGTGCGCTTTTTCGAGGTTCACCCTGGCATAGGCATCGCGATTCTTGGCGCGGTGGTGTTGTCGTTGACCGGCGCTGAAGCGTTGTATGCGGACATGGGCCACTTTGGTCGCAAGCCGATTGCCCGTGCCTGGTTCGCATTGGTGCTGCCGGCGCTGGTGCTGAACTACTTTGGTCAGGGCGCGTTGCTGCTGGAGAACCCGGACGCCGCGCGTAACCCGTTCTATCTGCTGGCACCGGGCTGGGCATTGATTCCATTGGTCGTGCTGTCGACACTGGCCACGGTGATCGCTTCCCAGGCGGTGATTTCCGGTGCGTTCTCCCTGACCCGTCAGGCGATTCAGCTCGGCTACATCCCGCGCATGTACATTCAGCACACCTCAAGTGCCGAGCAAGGCCAGATCTACATCGGCGCGGTGAACTGGACGCTGATGGTCGGCGTTATTTTGCTGGTGCTGGGTTTCGGGTCGTCCAACGCCCTGGCCTCGGCTTACGGTGTGGCGGTCACCGGGACCATGTTGATCACCAGTATTCTGGTGGCGGCGGTCATGCTGTTGCTGTGGAAGTGGTCGCCTATCCTGACGGTGCCGATCCTGCTCGGTTTCCTGCTGGTGGACGGGCTGTACTTCGCCGCCAACGTACCTAAAATCGTGCAGGGCGGTGCCTTCCCGGTATTGGCGGGGATTGTGCTGTTTATCCTCATGACCACCTGGAAACGCGGTAAAGAGCTGCTGGTGGATCGACTGGATGAGGGCGGTCTGCCGTTGCCGATTTTCATCAGCAGTATTCGCGTGCAGCCACCTCACCGGGTCCAGGGTACGGCGGTGTTCCTGACCGCGCGGCCGGATGCGGTGCCCCATGCGTTGTTGCACAACTTGCTGCACAACCAGGTGCTGCATGAGCAGGTGGTGTTGCTGACGGTGGTTTACGAGGACATTCCGCGGGTGCCGACACAGCGACGGTTTGAGGTCGACTCCTACGGTGAGGGCTTCTACCGGGTGATCCTGCACTTCGGCTTTACGGACGAACCGGATGTGCCGCAAGCGCTGAAGTTGTGCCATCTCGATGAACTGGACTTCAGCCCGATGCGCACCACGTACTTCCTCAGCCGGGAAACGGTCATCACCTCCAAGCTCGTCGGCATGGCTCGCTGGCGCGAGGCGTTGTTCGCCTTCATGCTGAAAAACGCCAACGGCAACTTGCGGTTCTTCAAGTTGCCGGTGAACCGGGTGATTGAGCTGGGTACACAGGTAGAAATGTAAGCCTCACAAAAAGCCCCCGTTGCCAGTTTGGTAACGGGGGCTTTTTCGTCTCTGTGCCTTTAGTTGCTTTCAGGCCGCGGGTCTTCGGATTTGGTCTTTGTCCGGGCCGGTCGCGGGGTCAGGACCTTTACCACGTCATCAATCACTGCCTTGCTCATTGCCGTCAGATAATGCGCGGCCCAGGCGTGGCGGTCGGTGCCTTTTGCGAAGGCGGCATCCTGAGCAAATGATCGGGCGAGGAACAGCAGATCAGAGGCCTGTGACAATGCATCAACGATGGGAACACCGGCGCGGACGTTGAATAAGGCCTGGTCCGAGCAGTAGATGAGAGGGGTCAAACCGATGGTTTTCAGTTCTGAAGTCGCGGAAGAATCTGTTTTGGTCATGGTGTTACTCCTGGGTTCAAGGAGCCGCCACATTCGTTTCCAAGCGAATGGGTGACGGCTGTACGCAGGTTGGAAAACCGGGAACCTAGGAACCGGCACGCCCGAAGGCGTCCCACGCACAGCCGCCATAACACAGGATTGCAGTCGTAAAAAACTCTGCAGTCATGATGGGGTGCTGTTGCGCTACGGTTCGACGGGTTTCCAAGCCCGATCGCTGAATGGTCAGCGACGTCCGGAGAGTATCCCGTCGAAGAAAAGCGCAACAAGGCATCAAAGTGCCCCAACGCAAGATTCGGAGTTTGCCTACAAGGTCTGCGAGCGTCATCCGATATTTCGACACCTTGAGTAAACGAAAGTAAACGCGGCGAGCGATTTAAAAGTCGCTGGGTGCTTGCGCAGTTGTTATTCCAGCGACAGTGCGTTGACTGTTCATTTGGCCTGGGTTAGCGACTGTCCTTTGTCCTGGGACTGAGGACAGTGCTCACAAAAAAGCCCCCGTTACCTTGCGGTAACGGGGGCTTTTTGTTGAACTCGGCTCAGGTCACTGTTCTGCGACCTTGTCCTTGTTCTGACGCTTCTCGATCGCATTGACCAGACGTTTGGCCAGGGCCGGGTAGTTCTCGTCGAAGTGGTGGCCGCCCGGCAGCTTCAAGGCTTCACCCACAGCGGTCTTGTCGGTGCAGCCACTCTCGGCGATTTCTTCTGCGCCGTAGATGCACAGCACCTTGTCGGCGGGCAGCTTGGCCATTTCCGGGCCGGTGTCGGCCTCTTTGCCGGCATTGCCGAGCCAGCCTTCGACCTGGATTTCGAAGCTGCCAGTACGGGCAAAGGCCAGCAGGATGATTGCATCGACCCGTTGCTGTTCGCTTTCCGGCATACGGTTGTAGATCGCTGGCAAGACGTCGGCACCGAACGAGTAGCCCGTCAGGATGAAGCGTTTGGTGCCCCACTTCTGACGGTAGTGCTGCATCAGTTCGGTAAGGTCAATGGCGCTTTGCTCAGGGCTCTTGTGCTGCCAGTAGTAGCGCAGGGTGTCGATGCCGACCACCGGGTAACCGATCTTCGCCATTTCACCGGCTACGTCACGGTCCAGGTCACGCCAGCCGCCGTCACCGGAAAGGAACAGGGTGACGGTGTCCTTTGCTTGGCCGGCGGGCACTTCGACCACCGGAATGTTCAGGCCGCCGTTGCCCTTGTCAGCGCCGACGAGGAGCTTGCGCAGTTCGTTGTTGAGGACTTGCGGCAGGTTGATGTCGTAGTCGCTGATGCTGGTTTCGGCATTGGGTTGATCGCGCACGAAACCGGCGCTGGTGTCGTCCGGGTTATCGTTCCATGCAACCAGCCAGTGACCGTGAGCTGCGCTTTTTGGCAGCGAGTGGGTGCAGCCGGGTTTTTCCAGTGCCAGGTCTACTGAAACGGCCTGGGACTTGTCATCTTTCTGCTCGGCCAGCCAGCGCCAGGCCAGGATGGCGCCAGGGCCGATACCGCTGACCAGGGTCGCAGGGCCCTTGAGCTGCTGGAAGGCTGCCTGCAGGGCATTGCCTTGTTGGGTGCAGTCCGTGGGCAGGACCACCTGAACGATTTGCGCGGCACCGCCACGGCTCAGGGTCATCAGTTGCTTGTCGCTGAGCTTCTGATCTTCGTTCACCGCGACAACCACCTGGGCGCGCGGCGTGGTGCCAGGAATGACCCGGGTCATTGCCGGGCCATCAACGGGCGTCAGCAGTTCGAGGGTGGGCTCGGGTGCCGGGCGGCTCCAGTACCAGTAACCGCCACCGAGGATCACAGCCAGCACCACCAGAGTGGCTAATACATACCGCCAGGAGCGTTGAATCATCAGCGTTTCACCAATCCAGTCAGGCCGCCCGCAATCAGGGCGGCGGTATCGGCCAGTGCCACCAGCGGATCGAGTCCGGCGGGCACGGCCATGTAACGAGGTTCCCAGTCAGGCTGGAATTTGTCCTTGAAGCGGCGCAGCCCCTGGAAGTTATAGAGCTGCTCGCCACGGCGAAACACCATAGAGCCGAGGCGTTGGGTCAATGGCGCGCCACGACGGGGTTGCAGACCCGACAGCGGCACCATGCCCAGACTGAAACGTGCATATCCATGATTTTTATAATGTTGAATCAGGCCGACCATCATGAACTCCATGGTCAGCTTGGGCGCATCCGGGTGTGCACGCATCAGGTCGAGGCTGGCCAGGTCGTGGCTATACGTCTCGAGCAGGTTGGCGAATGCCACCGGGCGACCTTCAAAGTGAATGATCGCGATACGGAAGTGCTTGAGGTAATCGTCGCTGAAACGGCCGAGGGAGAAGCCTTTTTCACGAACGTTCTTGCCGGTCAGCCAGGCATCGGAAATGACCTTCAGCTCCTCCATGGGGGCTTGGCCCGGTTCGTAGATTTCCAGCGACAGGCCATCGCGAGTGCCACGGTTCCAGGTGTAACGCAGGTCTTTCATCTCTTTGCCCTTGGCCTCGAGATCAAAGCGATGCAGGTCAACCCGCGCTTCTTCGCCCAGCTTGATCGCGGTCAGGCCGATGTCCATGTAGTACGGCAGGTTTTCGGCGCGTACCTGATAGAACACCGGACGGGCGTGATGAAGGTCGCAAAGGTCACGGAACTGCCAGATCATTTCCGCGCGTTGCTGGGTCGGGCCGATCGGGTCGTACAGGGCTACCAGACTGCGGCCACGACGCGCATACATCAAGAACGCTTCGTCGTTAGGGTGAAACAGTAGCGCCTTGTCACCGGTCAGGGCGAGGCCGCCGTCCGGTTGCGACGAGGCCATCAGGATCTTCAGCGCCTTATCCAGTTCGGCGGCGTCGGGCTGATGAATCACCGGGCGCGCGGTGCGCAGCAGCCAGGTCAGGGACACCACCACCAGCAACACGGCCGCGCCGAGCAACGAGCGCAGGCCACGCGGGGCATCGGAATCCAGGGTGAACTGCCACCACAATTGATGGCTGTACGGCACATCCTGATAGGCGAACAGCAGGAGCCAGATCGAGGCGCCCAACACGCACAGGCTGGCCACCAGGTACAGTGGCGAGAACGGCACTTCGGTCAAGCGGCTAGGGCGGTAGAAAGAGCGCCGGAAGATCGCCAGCAGACTGGCGGTCAGGATCATCAGGCAGGCTTCTTCCCAGTCGAACCCTTTGAGCAGCGAGAGCACGGCACCGATCATCAGCAAGATGGTGGTCAGCATCCACGCGGCCGAGAGGCGACGACGCAGGCCTTGAGCCAGCAACAGGCAGAGCACGCCGATCAGGCTGGCACCGAAGTGCGAGGCATCGACCAGACGATGGGGGATCAAGAACCCGATGTGTTCCAGACGGGTGTCGATTTCCGGTGTCGCACCGGAGAACAGCAACACCACGCCAGACAGGAACACCAGGATCGCCAGTACCGGCGCGGCCATGCCCGAGGCGGCGCGCAGCGATTGACGGGTGTTGAACAGGCGCTGTGCTTCATTGATCAGCAGCAGGACGCAAGCGACCAATAGCGGCAGAACCACATAGATCAGGCGATACAGCAGCAGGGCGGCGGCCAGTGGCGCAGCGCCGAGTTTGTCGGCGAAGGCCGCCAGCAGAATCGCTTCGAATACCCCGACGCCGCCCGGTACGTGGCTGAGCACGCCAGCGGCCAGGGCCAGCAGATAGACCAACAGGAAGGCGCCGAACGGTGGCGCTTCCGGCAGCAGCAGATACAGCACGGTCGCGGCGGCTGCCACATCCAGTGCGGTAATCACCAATTGCAGGAAGGTCAGGCGACGACCCGGCAAGCGTAGCGTGCGTCGTCCGATGCGAACCAGCAGGTTGTCCGTATACGGTTGTTCTGGCAGGCGGCGGCGGTAGAGGCCGATGGCCAATACCGAGCACAGCAGCAACACGGCAATCGCAATGGCACCCAACAACGGCTGTGACAAGTGCAGCGCAATGGACGCGGCAGGCAGGTTGCTGAGTGTCGCCAGGGCTGCAAGCGGCGGCAGGGCGCAGCCCAATGACAGGCTGGCAAACAGCGTCATGTGGGCGACTTCCGACGCCCCGAGCCCGTGACGTGCGTACAGGCGGTAACGCACCGAACCGCCGGACAGCAGCGAAAGGCCAATGGCGTTACCAATGGCGAATGCGGTGAAACCACCCAGAATCATGGTGCGCGGCGGCAAGCTTACGCCAGCGTAACGCGTGGCCGACCATTCATAGCCGAGCAAGATGATGAAGCCGGCAATGGTTGCAGCCAATGCACCGAGCAGGGCCGGTTTCGGCACTTCCAGAATTGAGTCGTGCAGGGCGTAGAGATCGAGTTCGCTTAATAGATGGCGACAGGCAATCAGCGCAATAGCGAACAATAGCAGCGTGACCGCCAGGCCAATGGGCTGTCGGTACTTGCTGACCAGATCCAGCCAGTGCAAACGGGTGGCCGTGATCGGTTGTGTCGCTGTGACGGTGTCTTGTAAATCAGACGAGTTGGCGCGCATCAATCACCTCTTGGATTGTGCGCGACAGGATGGGGGTATCCAGCCAAGTTACCAATCCCTGTAGAAAAAAATAATCACAAATATTAACGCGTATCACCGAGCATTGGGGATTACGCACATTCAATCGTAGAGAGGCTTGCCTGCGACTCAGCATAGCCTGATCTGGTGGACCCTGAAGGGTGCCAAAGGTTCGTAGAACATTGCCAGATCATTGTTGCGAAAGGACTTTTCTACAGATACAAAAAAGGCCGCTCTTTCGAGCAGCCTTTTTTGATGTTTGGTTGCGGGAGCCGGATTTGAACCGACGACCTTCGGGTTATGAGCCCGACGAGCTACCAGACTGCTCCATCCCGCGTCTGTGTGGCGGCATTCTACAGGCGATCGCCTGAGTGTCAACCGTTAATAGCCTGCTTGGTCAAATTAACGTTAATTAGCGTCGGACGGTTGCTGCGCTCAGGTTAAGTATAAGAAGCGCAAAGGGTTTTTTCCTGGCTCTGGCGACAAGAGGGAAGGAGGGGTGACGAAAAACACACGCGCACAAAAAAGGCCACTCTTTCGAGTAGCCTTTTTTGATGTTTGGTTGCGGGAGCCGGATTTGAACCGACGACCTTCGGGTTATGAGCCCGACGAGCTACCAGAC
>NZ_JBYSXY010000003.1:0-77424 GCF_058782685.1 Pseudomonas sp. FW306-02-D09B | reverse complement strand
ACTGCTCCATCCCGCGTCTGTGTGTCGGCATTCTACAGAGGATCGCCGGGCTGTCAATTGCTAATTGAGAAAAATCTGTTCCTGTTCAATCGCTTAGCGTATCAGTCAGACAGTCGAATTGGGCTTGAGGGCTTGCTGTATAAGGCTTTCAGCTCTATTGACGGGTTTGTTTCGATTGAAAAAATAAATCCAGTGTAGGCATTTTCTTCTGCTATGAGATAAGAAATCAGGCACTGGTGCTATATACAGTTGTCAGTGAGATACTGGCGATCCGGTTCGCCGTAGTCCTTTTTCCTTCATTGAACACTGCCTTATATGACGCAGCGCAAAATCATCCACGTCGATTGTGACTGCTTTTATGCCGCCATCGAGATGCGTGACGACCCGACTCTGGCGAGCAAGCCGCTGGCGGTGGGTGGCTCGGCGGATCATCGCGGAGTTATCGCGACGTGCAACTATGAGGCGCGGGCTTACGGGGTGCGCTCGGCCATGTCCTCACGGCATGCCTTGAAGCTGTGCCCGGACCTGGTCATCGTCAAGCCGCGCATGGATGCCTATAGAGAAGCGTCGAAAGAGATCCAGGTGATTTTTCGCGATTACACCGACCTGATCGAGCCACTGTCGCTGGATGAGGCGTATCTCGACGTGTCGGAAAGCACGCATTTCGCCGGCAGTGCCACGCGAATTGCTCAGGATATTCGGCGCCGCGTCTCCAATCAGCTGCATATCACCGTCTCGGCGGGTGTAGCGCCGAACAAGTTTCTCGCGAAGATCGCCAGTGACTGGAAAAAGCCCAACGGATTGTTTGTGATCACGCCGGATCAGGTCGAGGACTTCGTCTCGCAGTTGCCGGTGAGCAAACTGCATGGTGTCGGCAAAGTCACTGCCGACAAGCTGGCAAAGCTCGGTATTGCCGATTGCCTGCAGTTGCGTGACTGGAACAAGCTGGCGCTGGTGCGCGAATTTGGCAGTTTTGGCGAGCGTCTGTGGAGTCTGGCGCGTGGGATCGATGATCGGCAGGTGCAGAACGACAGTCGCCGGCAGTCGGTGAGTGTCGAAAATACCTACGATGTGGATCTGCCGGATCTGGTCAGTTGCCTGGATAAGCTGCCGGACCTGCTGGAAACCCTGAATGGGCGTATGGCGCGGATCGATAGCAGCTACCGGCCGGGCAAGCCGTTCGTCAAAGTGAAGTTCCATGATTTTACCCAGACGACACTGGAGCAGGCCGGGGCAGGGCGTGATCTGGGTAGCTATCAGTTGTTGCTGACTCAGGCGTTCAATCGGGGTGGCAAACCCGTGCGTTTGCTGGGGATTGGCGTGCGCTTGCAGGATCTGCGTGGCGGCTTTGAGCAGCTGGATCTGTTTGAGCGGTAGGGGCCGATCGGGGGCAAGCGCGTTTGACTCTGTAGGAGCAAGGCTTGCCCGCGATGCTTTTCGGCTTTAGTTCGGCCCTGGATCCGCCACCAAACGCCCGGCATCCTTGGTCAGCGACTTGAGAAACTCGCTTTGCAACTCGGGATCGTTGCGGGTCAGTTCGATCAGGCTTTGTTCCAGCTCGCTGGCTTCTTCTTCCAGGCCCAGCTCCGACAGGCGTTTGACCCGGTGTACCCACTGGCTCACTTCGTCGTCTTCGAGGTCGTCGTAAATCAGCGTATGAGCTTCCAGCAGCTTGCTGCGCAAGGTGCTGCTGATCGTCAGGGACGAGTCGGTGTGCACATCGTCCTGAGCATCTTCAACAGTAATCTGCAGCTTTCCGATACGGTTCAGGTCCTGCTCTGCGAACGGGCTGTCCAGCAGGTTCAAGCGCAACACGCCGTTGCGGTCGGTGGTGAGCTCGAAGGTCTGCGTGCCGGCCTTGACCTCTACCGGGCGCTCGCTCCATGGCAGGCTCGAATATTCCATACGCTTATCACGCTGGACTTCATCGATACCGGCCAGGTTCTGTTGTGCGCGACCATGGGACTGTATGTTCATGAACGGGTTGAGCCCGGCAATGCCATTGCTGATCCAGTCCTTGGTCATGCTGTCTGGCAGGTTGCCGAGGGCGAACACGTTGGCGATGTTCGCGCCGACGCCGCCCACCAAAGTCACCGCGCCCAATGGAATCTCGTAGACCTTGCGCCAGGGTTGGTAAGGCGTGTAGCGATCGTAGCGCCGGGTGACATCGTACTCGGTGACTTCGAAGGTCTTCTGCTCGTGAATCCGAACCCGGCGTTGCGGCAGCTCAAGCACCTTAGGCTCACCGACATCGATCTGCAGGCTGTGATCGAGCAGTTTGCGCTCGATGCGTTCCTCGTGCTCGCTGCGTTGTGACATCTGATTGGCGCAGCCGCTGAGCAACAGGGTGCCGCACAGGGCGGCACCACCGAGGTTTAAGGTGTTTCGCTTGAACATGACTTCTCTATCTGGTGTCAGCGGCGGATACGAGCCTGAAGGAACGACAGCACGTCAGCGACCGGCAGCGCTTGCGGCTCGGCCTCGGTACGGCTCTTGTATTCCAGGTTACCTTCGGCAAGGCCGCGGTCACTGACCACGATCCGGTGAGGAATGCCGATCAGCTCCATGTCCGCGAACTTGATGCCCGGGCTGGTTTTCTTGTCGCGATCGTCCAGCAGCACTTCGAAGCCGGCAGCGGTCAGTTCCGCGTACAGCTTGTCGGTCGCGTCGCGAACCTGCTCGGTTTCGTAGCGCAGAGGCACCAGGGCGATCTGGAAGGGCGCGAGGGTGTCGCTCCAGATGATGCCTTTCTCGTCATTGTTCTGCTCGATGGCCGCGGCTACGACGCGGGACACGCCGATGCCATAGCAACCCATTTCCAGGGTGACCGGCTTGCCGTTCTCGCCGAGGACTTCGCACTTCATCGCTTTGCTGTACTTGTTGCCCAGCTGGAAGATGTGCCCGACTTCGATGCCGCGCTTGATTTCCAGGGTGCCTTTGCCGTCAGGGCTAGGGTCGCCGGACACGACGTTGCGCAGGTCGGCAACGGTCGGTACTGGCAGATCGCGCTCCCAGTTCACGCCGAAGTAGTGTTTGTCGTCGATGTTGGCACCGATGCCGAAGTCGCTCATCAGTTCGACGGAACGGTCGATGATGATTGGCAGCGGCAGGTTCAGCGGGCCAAGGGAGCCGGCGCCGGCGCCAATGGCGTCACGCAGTTCGGCTTCAGAGGCCATGACCAGCGGGCTGGCGACGCCAGGCTGGTTGGCGGCCTTGATTTCGTTCAGTTCGTGGTCGCCACGGATGATCAGGGCAATCAGCTTGCCTTTCTCTTCAGCGTGAACCACCAGGGTCTTGATGGTTTTTTCGATTGGCAGGTTGAAGCCTTCGACCAGTTGCGCAATGGTCTTGGCGTTCGGGGTGTCGACCAGGCGCAACTCTTCAGACGGTGCGGCGCGCGAGGTTTCCCGTGGCACGGCTTCGGCTTTCTCGATGTTCGCTGCGTAGTCGGAACCGTTGCTGAAGACGATGTCGTCTTCACCGGATTCGGCCAGTACGTGGAACTCGTGGGAGCCGGCGCCGCCGATGGAGCCGTTGTCGGCTTCTACAGGGCGGAACTTCAGGCCCAGACGGGTAAACACATTGCAGTACGCCTGGTGCATGCGGTCGTAAGTGACCTGCAGCGATGCCTGATCGGCGTGGAAGGAGTAGGCGTCCTTCATGATGAACTCGCGACCGCGCATCAGACCGAAGCGTGGGCGGATTTCGTCACGGAATTTGGTCTGGATCTGGTACAGGTTGATCGGCAGCTGCTTGTAGCTGCTCAACTCGTTGCGCATCAGGTCGGTGATCACTTCTTCGTGAGTCGGGCCGGCGCAGAAATCGCGACCGTGACGATCCTTGAAGCGCAGCAGTTCAGGGCCGTACTCTTCCCAGCGACCGGATTCCTGCCACAGCTCAGCCGGTTGAGTGCTCGGCATCAACACTTCGAGAGAGCCGGCGGCGTTCATTTCTTCACGAACGACGGCTTCGACCTTGCGCATCACTCGCAAGCCCATCGGCAGCCAGGTGTACAGGCCGGAGGCGAGTTTGCGGATCATGCCGGCGCGCAGCATCAGCTGATGGCTGACGACGACCGCATCGGAAGGCGTTTCTTTCTGTGTGGCGAGCAAAAATTGACTGGTGCGCATGGTAGGCCGTTGTCGGTTGCTGAAGACTAGAAATGACGAAGCATTGTACGGGCGGGATTTGCTGGCGTACAGGATTGCGGTCGGCGGTGTGGCTTGAGTGCGGAGAAAACTCCGCACTCAAGGCGCTACGACTCTTCGACGGCGGTGGTGGTCTGGGCCGGCTCGGGTGTTGGTGTCGGGCCTTCGCGGCGGTTTTCCTGGAACCAGTGCAGGGCGATCAACAGCAGGGTCGGCACGCCGAGCAGGGTCGTGATGATGAAGAAGTTGTGATAGCCGTATTTCTCCACCATGACTCCGGAGTAGCCGCCGATCAGGCGCGGCAGCAGGAGCATGATCGAGCTGAGCAGGGCGTACTGGGTCGCGGAAAACTTCAGGTTGGTCAGGCTTGACAGGTAGGCGACGAAGGCCGAGGTGGCCATGCCCGAACTGAAATTGTCGAGGGAAATGGTGACGATCAGCATCTCCAGGTTGGCGCCCATGTCGGCGAGCATCACAAACAGCAGGTTGGTAGCGGCTGACGCGAACCCGCCGATGAACAGAATCGGCAGGATGCCGAAACGCACGATCAGCAGGCCGCCCATGCCGGCGCCTATCAGGGTCATGATCAGGCCGAAGATCTTGCTGACGCCGGCGATCTGATCCTTGGTGAAGCCCAGGTCGATGTAGAACACGTTGGCCATTACGCCCATCACGGTGTCGGACATTCGGTAGGTGGCGATCAGGCCCAGCAGCAGAAAGGCCTGCCAGCGGTAGCGGACAACGAAGTCGTTGACGGGCGTCAGCACCGGGGCCAGGCCGCGGCGGCCCATGGTGGAGAGGCACAGGCTGGTCAGGATGATGTAGAGCAGCGCTCGTAGAAATGCCCGATCTTCCAGCAGTAGATCCAAGGGGCTCATGGCGCCCGTGATGACGCTGGCGAAATCAGTGTTGTAGAGCTGGGTAAACATCGCGGGTACGGATACCAGCAAAACGATGAGTACGAATACCGAGGCGAGTTGGTGCACAAAGCTGTAGCGCCCGGCGGACAGCTGGGTACGCAGCGGCACGGGAGGTTCGCGCATCAGTAGGGTGGTCACCAGCGCCGGGATCATCAGCAGGCCGAACAGCGCGTAGGTGCCGGTCCAGGCCGAGTGTTTGTAGTTGAACCCGGTGGAGCCGAAGCCTTCGGCAATGAATAGTGCACCGGCTGTCGCCAGGAGCGCCGCGACCCGATAGCCGGACATATAACTGGCGGCCAATGCAGCCTGGCGCGTGTCATCGACAATTTCCAGGCGATAGGCGTCGACGGCAATATCCTGGGTGGCAGAGGCGAACGCGACCAGAACGGCAATCGCAATCAGCCAGGACAGATGCTTTTGCGGGTCGCAGAAACCCATGCCGATCAGGCCGAGGACCAGCAGTATTTGCGCCAGGACCAGCCAGGAGCGTCGTCGGCCGAGTTTGCCGAGTAATGGCAGGCGCCACTGGTCGAGAAGTGGCGACCACACCCATTTAAACGCATAGGCCAGCCCGATCAGGCTGGCATAACCAATCGTTTCACGGGCTACGCCGGCCTCACGCAGCCAGACGGATAGCGTTGAGAACACCAGCATGTAGGGTAGGCCAGCGGCGAAACCCAGTAGCAATAGTACGAGCGTCGAGGGGCTGGCATAAGCAGCGAGCGCGGCGCGCCAGGTTTTACGGGGCATGGGCTGGAGTCTGCCTCAAAATTGCGAAAACAAAGCGCGCACTCTAACCGCTGTGCTCTACCGGGCGCCAGCCATGACGCTGAATATCAACACGATTGTTCAGGACACTGACACCTTCCATGCGCAAGCGTGCCCGCTGTTCATCGCCGGAGGGGCTTCCCGCTGGTAGGCTGAGGCGACCGCCGGCAGCCAATACGCGATGCCAGGGCAGCTTGGTGTCGCCGGGCAACTGACTCAATGTGCGCCCCACCCAGCGGGCGGCCCGCCCCAGGCCTGCCAGTTCGGCGAGTTGACCGTAACTCACCACTTTGCCTTCCGGAACCTGGGCCAGGGTCAGGTAGAGCGTGGTTCGGCGCATCTGTGCTGGGGTCTCGGTTTCATGGTTGGCGTCAGTCACGTTGCCGCTTCCTGATGAGGGTGTTGAGGCTGCTTCCAGAGTAAGTCTTCCGTGAGCGAATGAAAATCTCGCCAAATCGGGTGTGGCCCGGTAAAAACAGACGGGCACAAAAAAGCCCCGCTTTTGAGGGCGGGGCTTTTTACTAAATCAGGACAAGTTAGATAACTTGAACTTCTTCAGCTTGCATGCCTTTCTGACCGCGGGTAGCGATGAAAGAAACCTGTTGGCCTTCTTTCAGGCTTTTGAAGCCGTCGGATTGGATAGCTTTGAAGTGAACGAACAGGTCGTCACCGGATTGTGGAGTGATGAAGCCGAAGCCTTTTTCATCGTTGAACCACTTAACGGTACCGGTTTGGCGATTAGACATGGTGTAACTCCTTGAACAAAGATAACTGCGACTCAGGAAGAACCCTGGCCGAGACTGAGTGCAAAGAGCAGGAAAAATTCTTGTAGATGGTTGGATCGAAATTCAACATATCGTGTAGAGATTCTCAGTGACACAAGCAGCACAGTGGCGCCACCTTAACCCTTTTTCCTGAACGTGCCAATGGTCTTTGCGAAGGTTTCTCTGTTTTCATGACTGACGGTGCGCCGTATTGCCGCGAAGGCCCGGAAATCGTGGGGGATCGCCGAGAATTGTGCCCCGGACTTTGAACCGGCGGCGCGCCCCGGTAAGATGCCGGACAGAATTTTTCCACCTCGCTATTCAGGACACCCCCGCCATGAGCATCAAATCGGACAAGTGGATTCGCCGCATGGCGCAAGAGCACGGCATGATCGAGCCGTTCGTAGAGCGCCAGATGCGTGGCGAAGGCTCCGACCGGCTGATTTCCTTCGGCGTATCGAGCTATGGCTATGACGTGCGTTGCGCCGATGAATTCAAGGTGTTCACCAACATCAATTCGGCGACTGTCGATCCGAAAAACTTTGATGAGAAGAGCTTCGTCGACGTCAAAAGCGATGTGTGCATCATTCCGCCAAACTCTTTCGCGCTGGCGCGTACCGTCGAGTTCTTCCGTATTCCGCGCAATGTACTGACGATCTGCCTGGGCAAGAGCACCTACGCGCGCTGCGGCATCATCGTCAACGTCACGCCGCTGGAGCCGGAGTGGGAAGGTCACGTGACCCTGGAGTTCTCGAACACCACCACGTTGCCTGCAAAGATCTACGCCAACGAAGGCGTGGCGCAGATGCTGTTTTTCGAATCTGACGAAGAGTGTGAAGTGTCTTATAAGGACCGTGGCGGCAAGTATCAGGGCCAGCGTGGCGTGACGCTGCCGCGTACCTGAGTCAGCCGTCTGACAAACCGTTGGAATTCCTGAGCGGGCGTACACTCTATGGGGTGTACTGCTCCGATGCGCGCAAGGCGCATCGGGCCATCGCTCAGGAGTGCTTCATGAAGATCGATCCGCGAGTAAGTGCCGAACTGGCAAGGCTTGAGCCCAATCAAGTGGGCCTGCTGGCCTGGTCATTGCTGGCTCATCCGCCTGTCACGCAGGCCGGCGGAATCCCTGGTCAGCCCGACCCCGATACCCCGAACGAACAACCGACGGAACCCGGCGAGCCTGGCGAACCCACCTTGCCGGATAAGCCGCCTCCCGCGCCGGTTGCCTGATTTTCCGCATCGAAATTCAATGGCCCGAGGCTGGATTGATCCCTGTGGGAGCGTGGCTTGCCCGCGATGAACGATAACGCGGGTTATCAGATAAATCGCGTTGCCCCATCGCGGGCAAGCCACGCTCCTACGGAATCTGGGGTTACTTGAGGTTGCCGCTGAGGAATTGCTTGAGGCGTTCGCTCTTCGGATTGCCGAGCACGTCTTCAGGCGCACCTTCTTCCTCTACCAGCCCCTGATGCAGGAATAGCACCTGATTCGAGACTTTGCGGGCGAAGCTCATTTCGTGGGTCACCATGATCATGGTCCGGCCTTCTTCGGCCAGGCCCTGGATCACCTTGAGCACTTCACCTACCAGCTCCGGGTCCAGCGCCGAGGTCGGTTCGTCGAACAGCATGACTTCCGGCTCCATCGCCAGTGCGCGGGCAATCGCTACCCGCTGCTGCTGACCGCCGGAGAGGAACGCCGGGTATTGATCCGCTACGCGCGCCGCCAGGCCGACCTTGTCCAGATAACGCCGGGCGCGATCTTCGGCGTCTTTCTTGCTGACACCCAGCACCCGGCGTGGGGCCATGGTGATGTTTTCCAGTACCGTCATGTGGCTCCACAGGTTGAAGTGCTGGAACACCATTGCCAGTCGGGTACGGATTCGTTGCAGTTCGGCTTCATCGGCCACCCGCATGCCATGGGAGTCTTTGATCATGCGGATCGCTTGACCGTCCAGGCTCATGGCGCCGTCGTTGGGTTGTTCGAGAAAGTTGATGCAGCGCAAAAAGGTGCTCTTGCCCGAGCCGCTGGCGCCGATCAGGCTGATCACGTCACCGGTCTTGGCCTTGAGCGAAACGCCTTTGAGCACTTCATGAGTGCCGTAGCATTTATGCAGGCCTTCGATGGTCAGTTTGTACATTGGGCATGCATCCTCAAGGCGAAAGTAGGTAGCCGGTACGATAGGCTTCGAGGCCTGCAACATGGGCGATCACCATGCCTGCGGTGGCCATCCGGCGAGTCGAACGGGCGTAGAGCAGGCCGGCGTTGGCGCAATGAACCGGGGTCACGCGGTCGCCGATCGGGTCGATGATTTCAGCGATCAGTTGTCCTGCCTCCAGGTACTCGCCCGGCAGTACGTGGTACACCAGCAAACCGCCGACCGGGGTTGCAACCGGTTCTACTGCGGCCAGTGGTGTGGCAGGGTAGGGCAGTTCGGGCAAGGGCGCGGCTTCGCCTTCAATGGCGCCGAAATGAATCAGGTAGTCAATCAGCGCCTGGCAGTCGAGGCTGGCCAGCGGATGATTGACGTCGCCTTGACCGCGCAATTCGACGGTCACCGAGAAGCTGCCCAGCGGAATGTCGAAGTGCTCACCGAAGCGCTCCTGCATTTGCCACCAGACCAGCGTGAAACACTCATCGAACGAATGACCGCCGGAGTCGGTGGCCAGCAGGCTGGCTTCGGCGCCGATGTAGCGCGCCAGTGGCTCGACCTGCGGCCAGGCCTCGGGCGTGGTGTACAGGTGCGCGACGGCTTCGAAATCACAATGCAGGTCCAGCACCATGTCCGCGTCGCAGGCCAGTGTTTGCAGGGTCAGGCGCTGGGATTGCAGTTGGGTGCGGGCGGTTTGCCGAGCCAGCGCGTTGCGCAGGCTGCTGCGGATCAACTCAAGGTTGTGTTGTGGGTCGTCGTTGAGTTGCCCTTCGATCTCGTTGCCGACTTCTTCACCGAGGTCAACGAACCAGCGGTTGAAGTTCTGACCGCTTTCCAGTTCGTAGCGGCCCAGTGGCACGTCCATCAGCACTTGTTCGAGGCCAATCGGGTTGGCCACGGGCACCAGTACGATCTCGCTGCGCAGACGGCCGGCGGCTTCGAGCTCCGCCAAACGCAGCTTGAGGTGCCAGGCCACCAGCATGCCGGGCATTTCGTCGGCGTGCAGCGAGGACTGGATGTAGATCTTGCCTTTGGCCTGGGTCGGGCCGAAGTGGAAGCTGTGGATCTGTCGTGCAGTGCCCGGCAGTGGGGCAAGCAGGTCATGGATCTGGTGGCGCATTTGCAAAAAATCCTAGTGAGTCGGCCCGAGGAACGCCAGCCATCGGCGTTCAGCCAGTCGGAACAGGCCGACCAGCGCAAAGGTGACGGTCAGGTAAATCAGCGCGGCAATGCCGAACGACTGGAAGGTCAGAAAGGTCGCCGAGTTGGCGTCGCGAGCCACTTTCAAAATGTCCGGGACGGTGGCAGTGAAGGCCACGGTGGTCGAGTGCAGCATCAGGATCACTTCGTTGCTGTAGTACGGCAACGAGCGACGCAGGGCCGATGGCATGATCACGTAGGCATACAACTTCCAGCCCGTCAGACCGTAGGCCTTGGCGGCTTCGACTTCGCCGTGGTTCATGCTGCGAATCGCCCCGGCGAAAATCTCCGTGGTGTAGGCGCAGGTGTTCAGGGCAAAGGCGAGAATGGTGCAGTTCATCGCATCGCGAAAGAACGCATCGAGCATCGGTTGCGCACGGACTGCGGCCAGGCTGTAGATGCCTGTGTAGCAAATCAGCAACTGGATATACAGCGGTGTGCCACGGAACAGGTAGGTGTAGAACTGCACCGGCCAGCGCACATAGAGCTTGCTGGAAACCCGGGCAATCGACAGCGGAATCGACACCAGGAAACCGATGAAGATCGAGGCGCTGAGCAGCCACATGGTCATGGCCAGGCCGGTGATGTGGTAACCGTCGGTATAAAGGAACGGTTTCCAGTAGTCCTGTAGAAGTTCGATCATCGTACGGCCTCCCGGGCACCGGCGGCATAACGGCGTTCAAGCCTGCGCAGGACAAAGTTCGAAGCGCTGGTGATCAGCAGGTAAATCAAGGCGGCCAGCACCAGGAAGTAAAACAGTTGATAGGAGCTTTTACCGGCGTCCTGTGCCGCTTTGACCAAGTCCGCCAAGCCGATGATCGACACCAGCGCGGTGGCCTTGAGCATCACCATCCAGTTATTGCCGATGCCGGGCAGGGCAAAGCGCATCATCTGCGGGAACACTACGAAACGAAACCGCTGGCCGCGCTTGAGGCCATAAGCCGTGGCGGCTTCGACCTGACCCCGTGGAACGGCGAGGATTGCGCCGCGAAAGGTCTCGGTGAAGTACGCGCCGTAGATAAAGCCCAGGGTGATGACCCCGGCGCTGAACGGGTTGATTTCGATGTACTCCCATTCCATCAGGTCGGTCAGGGAGGTCAGCCAGGTTTGCAGGCTGTAGAAAATCAGCAGCATCAGCACCAGGTCCGGCACGCCGCGAATCAGGGTGGTGTAGATCTGGGCGGGAACTCGTAGCAGTTTGACGCTGGAGAGTTTGGCAGTGGCGCCGAGCAGGCCGAGCAGCACGGCCACCAGCAGCGACAACACCGATAATTTGATGGTCATCCAGGTGCCTTGCATCAGCAGCGGACCAAAGCCCTGCAGGCTGAAGGCAGAAAGCCCGAGGTTTTGTAACAGTTGTTCGAACATAAAATCTGCAACCTGATAGCGTGAAAAAAGCGCCCATCACGAGGATGGGCGCCGGGCATTATTTGCCGCTGTACAGATTCAGATCACCGAAGTGTTTCTTTTGAATGGTCGCGTAGGTGCCATCATCGTGTAACGCTTTGATACCTTTATCGAGAAGGGCTTTGAGCTCTTTGTTACCTTTCGAGATACCGACAGCTGTTTTGGCTGGCAGCAAAGGATCGTTGACCGGCTTGCTGACTTCATAAGCAGCGCCTTGTGGCGACTTCAAGAAGCCCAGTTCGGCTTGCAGCATGTCCTGGATCGAGGCGTCCAGACGACCGGAAGTCAGGTCGGCGTAGACCTGATCCTGGTTGGCGTAGGCCTGAGTGGTCACGCCAGCCTTGTCCAGCACGGCCTTGGCGTAGGCTTCCTGAATGGTGCCTTGCTCGTAGCCGACCTTTTTACCCTTGAGCGAAGCCACATCAGAAATGCCGGAGCCTTTCTTGTAGACCAGTGCGGTAGGGCCGGAGAACAGTTCGCTGGAGAAGTCGATGACTTTTTCGCGGGCTTCGGTGACGGTCATCGAAGAGATCACACCGTCGAATTTATTGGCCTTGAGGCCTGGAATCATGCCGTCGAAATCGCTTTCGACCCATTTGCACTTGACCTTCAGCTCGGCGCAGATCGCGTTGCCCAGATCGATGTCGAAGCCCACCAAGCTGCCGTCGGCCGCTTTGGACTCGAACGGAGCATAGGAAGGGTCAACGCCAAAACGCAGTTCTTTGTATTCCTTGGCCAGTGCGGAACCAGCGGCCATGCACAACGCCAGTGCAGAAAGGGTCAGCAATGCTTTTTTCATTATTAAATCCCTAAGAACCAATTTGAGCGCTTGTGGCGCGAAATTATTGTTACTGGAAAGCGTAAGACCTTATGAAAGTAGCAATTTCCGAACCAGAGTCCCGAACAAGCGTTTTAAAAGATGATTCAAGACACGTCTGGAGAGGAATCGTGCCCAAAAACGGGCGTGAACAAATTGCCGCACCAAAGTAGAGCGATCAGTGGCGAGGAAGCGAGCTCCCTCGTCACCGATCGCTCTACGTGTTACTTGCCTGGCACCAGGGTCAGCCGCGTTTTGCCATATACCTTGTCGAAGTTCTGCGGTTGCATCGGCAAACTCATGTATTGACCTTTGAGCCACGGGTCGATGCTGTCGATATAGTTCGGGCTGGCCGGGTTACCGGATTGGCCGGTGCCGCTCTGA
This sequence comes from Pseudomonas sp. FW306-02-D09B, assembly GCF_058782685.1. NCBI lineage: Bacteria > Pseudomonadati > Pseudomonadota > Gammaproteobacteria > Pseudomonadales > Pseudomonadaceae > Pseudomonas > Pseudomonas sp. FW306-02-D09B. The sequence continues at coordinate 64,867 of NZ_JBYSXY010000003.1, read as the reverse complement.
CCCATCAGCGGTTCGGCCTGGCCGAAGTCGACAATGAAACGCATCGCCGGCACTAGCGTCACGTTGAAATCCTGCCCCCACGTGTACGCGGCAGCATTCAATGTGGTGTGGTCACCTCCGGCTGACATGGCGCCACGCACGGTCTGGCCACGGCTGTTTTTCCATTCGTAGTGGTGCAGTTTGCCCCACTGCCAGGCTTTGTGGTCGGCACCCATCTGGCTCTCGCCGGCGGTAATGGCCGCGGCCAGGCTACGGGCGAGAATGGTCGGTTTGTCTTCTTTCTGCTGCGTGCGCAGGTCATCCCAGAACGGGCTGTCTTCGCGGCCCAGCAAATGGTCGGCCTGGGCCGAGTAGGACAATTTGCCGTTGGCGACGAAGGCTTTCCACGTTGGGCTGGACTCTGGGCCGAGCTCGTCGAGGAAAATCTGCTTCATGCTTTCTTGCAGGAACAGTTCATAGATCGCTGCGTCGGTGGAGGTCGGGCTGAGCTTGCCGTCGAACGCCATCAAGCGGCTGTAAGCTTCGCGCGCTTTGCCGGCTTCGGCAGCGGGCAGTGCGTCGATTGCCTGTTTGAGCGGCTGGGACATGCCCGGGGCTTCAAACATCTTTTTCAGTTTGGCGGCGAACAGCGTGGTCTGGTCGTACTGCATCGCGATCATGCTGCGGCTGTCGTGCTTGCCTGCAGCCGCCAGCTCGGCGATGCGCTCGCCACGCTCGGGCGCGGCCCAGGAGTTGGACAGCTGCATGCCGTAACCGTGAGGGATGACCCGCTGGTTGGCGGTGCCGACCCAGCCTTGGGCCGGGTCCTGGTCATAAGGGTGGAGCATCGGGTCGGCGTAACCGTCCCAGTCGTAACGACCTTCCCAGCCCGGCGATGGCAACAGGCCTTCACCTTCGCGACGGTTCGGGAAGCGCCCGGTGACTTGCCAGCCGATGTGGCTGGCGTCGGCGAATACCATGTTCAGCGCGATAGCGCGGATTTCACGGCTGGCGTCCGAGGCTTTCTCTGCGCTCTGCGCACGGGACAAGTCGAAGAAGGCGTCGAGGCTCTTGTCGTCGGTAAAGTTCGGCATCTGCAACGCCAGACCGAAACCATTGCCCAGTGCGCTGCCTTGGGCGCTGTTGAGCAGCGGGCCGTGACGGGTTTCGTACACGGCTTCGCGAATCGGCCGCTGGCCTTTGACGAAGTAGGTTTCGTTGCGAACCGTCACCGGTTGCCATTTGCCTGAGACTTCGTAGCTCAGGCCATTGCCTTGACGCTTGAGCTTTTCAAGGAACAGGTCCTGGTTATCGCCCATGACCGCGGTCATGCTCCACGCCACTTTACCGTTGAAACCGGCAAGGACCATCGGCAGGCCGGCAATGGAAACCCCGGCCGCCTGGTACTTCGGCGAACGGATCTGCACGTAGTTCCACAGCGACGGCACGCCAATCGGGAATTGGCTGTCGCTGGCCAGCAGGCTCTTGCCGCTGCGACTGCGCTGCGGGGCAATTGCCCAGTTGCTCGACGCCGTGGCGCCGAGCAGATTCAATGCGGACAACTGGTCGCCGGCTTTGCTGAGTTCGCTCAGGCCCGGGATCGTGCCGTTGAGCTTCACGCCTTTAAGCTTTTCAGCTTCGGCGAGTGGCAGCTTTTCGTCCGGATACGACGGCAACAGCCACGGGAGTTTGTCTGTCGTGACGGTTTGCGCCATCACCAGCGAAGCGATTTCTTGCGGCAGGTTGGCTGACTGGCTGAAGTTCAGCAGGCAGAAAATCAGCGCCGAATCTTCCGGCTTCCAGTATTCAGGTTTGTAGCCAGTGGCGGCCAGGTCCGACGGCAGTTTGTCGCGATAGCGGAACAGGTAGGCGTTGACCCCGCGTGCATAGACTTCAAAGAAGCGTTGCAGGCGCGGAGAGGAGGCCTTGTAGAGCTCGTCGGCACTTTTCTTCAGATTGACTGCGCGCATGTAGCGGTCAGCGTCGAGCATCTCTGCGCCGGACATCTCCGACAGGCGACCCTGGGCCAGCAGGCGCATGGTGACCATCTGGGTGATGCGATCACCGGCGTGTACGTAGCCGAGGGTGAACAGTGCATCGTGGAAGGTGCTGCTTTCGATCAGCGGCACGCCCATGGCATTGCGCCGCACTGAAACGTTCTGCGCCAACCCTTTGAGCGGCTGCACGCCTGCGGTGGGTGGCAGGCTGTCCTGGGCATTCCAGGTCTGGCAACCGGTGAGGCTGAGCACACTGGCCACTGCTGCGGCAACGCCGAACCGGGGAAGAAAAGATGTAAAGGCTGGCGAGGCCATGGCAAAGCTCCTGCGGGAGTAGAGGCGCAATAAAGGCGCTACGTTAGTGAGCAGGAGAAGGCCGCGCAAGCGGGTGCCGATCTTATTTCAAGGTTTGTCCGATAAATCAAAGAATTTGACGCTGGACGCTGTATCTGTGGTGGGGGACTGCGCTGTTTTCAGGGGATTGGCGTTCACGATGACTTGCCTGGAGGAAGAGGTAATGCTCAAGTGTGGAAAATTCAATGACCCGTGCAAGAGATAACTCGCCATGGAACTTCAGGCAAACGCAGTGCTTATTCTGATCGATCAGCAAAAAGGCATTCATCACCCCAGGCTTGGACCACGCAATAACCCCCACGCCGAGGAGCGGATGGCCGAGTTGTTGAGCGAATGGCGGCGCATGGCGCGGCCGGTGATTCATGTGCAGCATTTGTCCCGCTCGCCGGAATCGGTGTTCTGGCCGCAGCAGTCGGGTGTCGAGTTTCAGGAACGGTTCAAGCCGCAATCGGGCGAGTGTGTGATCCAGAAACAGGTTCCGGATGCGTTCAGCGGGACGACGCTTGCAGCGGGTTTGCGTGAGGCGGGGATCGAGCAACTGATCATTGTCGGCGTGGCGACCCATAACTCGGTCGAGTCCACGGCGCGTACGGCGGGCAATCTGGGGTTTGAAACCTGGGTCGTGGAAGACGCCTGCTACACCTTCGACAAGCTCGACTTCTTCGGCAACAAGCATTCGGCGCAGGAGGTGCACGCCATGTCGCTGGGCAATCTGCACGGGGAGTATGCGACGGTGATCCGCACCACAGATATTTTAATGACTGATTAAAACCTGTGGGAGCGTGGCTTGCCCGCGATGAACGATGACGCGTAATACCTCAGATACCGAGGCGATCCTATCGCGGGCAAGTCTTGCTCCTACAGGGGGGATGCGTTGTGTTAACGCATCAAGCGCCGTGGCACTTCTTGAACTTCTTGCCGTTGCCGCATGGGCAAGGGTCGTTGCGGCCAACGTCTTTCAACGCGTTGCGCACCGGCTCCTGGTGAGCGTGGCCGCAGTTCGGGCCGTGAACATGGCCATGGTCGTGATCATGATGGTCGTGATGGTCATGATCGTGGTTGCAGTCAGGGCCATGGACATGGGGTTGCTGGGTCATCGAGGTTACTCCGGAATAAAATCGCCGGGAATTATCTCGCCATTATTGGCCAGGTGCACGTCATTGCCGATGAATAATCCGGTTTGAAGCGTTCCTTCCAGGCGATAGGGGATCGGCTGGTCGGGTTTCTTCAGCAATTTCACCACCTCGCGCAGGTGTTGCCAGAGGTTGGTGCGGATCGGCACCTGGAAATAGCTGCTGCTTTTCGGGTCGACGGTGAACCATTCGCTGGCCTCGCCTTCGGCCAGCAGGAAATCGCTTAAATGAATCCGGTACACCAGGCCGCGAACTCTAAGGTCGGAGTCGTTGGGGTTGTCGACGCGAAAGTAGAGCATGAATTTCTGCTCAAGGAGTTTGGCGCGCACCACTTCGACTTTGAGCAGATGGACTTGCGGGTCGAGGCTGTCATCAGCGAACCAGGACGCGCAGCCACCGAGGCTCAGGAACATGAACAGGGTGACAATTCGTAAGGCGCGCTGCTGATGGGTCATGGTGGTATTTCTCCTTGAACCCCAGTCTAGCCCCAAAAGATCGCCTCAAACGGTGAAATAACTCGCACAACACTTCTTGAATTTCTGCCCGCTGGCGCAGGGGCATGCATCATTGCGCCCGGCCTTGAGCTGCACGGTCGGGTCAATGAAGTACCAGCGCCCGGCGTTTTGCACAAAGGATGAGCGTTCGCGGTGGCTGTGCTCGCCGGTGCTGTCGTGCCAGCGTGCGGTGAAGGTGACGAATGCATGTTCGGGCTGGCCGCCGAAGACCTCGGAGCTTTCCACCTCAAGGCCAAGCCAGGTGCTTTGCGCGCTCCATTCGCTGATCGACTGACGATCCAGGCCTGCCTGTTGGGCGGGCAGGGTGGTGGCCACCAGATAGTCGATCAGGCCCAGCACATAGGCGCTGTAGCGCGAACGCATCAAGGCTTCGGCACACGGCGCAGGGTGGCCGGCGTGATAGTGGCCGCAGCAGGCATCCAGCAAGGTGCCACTGCCGCACGGGCAAATGGACGTACTCATCGTGTTACCACCAGTATTTTCCGAAGTTTTCCGGATTGGCCCAGAAGCGTGAATTGAGCCAGTCAGGCACTTGTTTGTAGTCAAGCAGATCGTAGGTAAACAGTGTCAGGACCTGTTCGTCACGCTGGAAGCGTTCACTGGCCTGCAGTGCCAGGGAAAAGAAGTCGGTTTCTTGCCAGCCGCAGGCTTTCAGGTCCGCCAACACCGCGATGCGGCTGGCGTTGAGATTGCGAATTCCGCCGAGCAGGTTCAGGCCATCGCGTTTGGGCAGATGCTCAAGGCAGTCGAGTGCCAGCGCCAGGTCGAAGCGTTGTGCGGCAAGCTCAGGTGGCAGAGGGCCGGGCGCGACTTGCGCGACGCAGGCATCCGGGTGCGCGAGCTTGAAAGCTTCGAGCGCCGGGAAGCCGCTGGCGCCAATCAGCAACAGATGTTGTGGCGCATAACGGTCGAGCAAGGCGGCGAGTGCTTGCTGGGGCGTGCGCGAAGAAATACCTGTGGTCATCGAAGATCCTCAATCAGATGTGCGAAGACTAGCCTGCCCGAACGTGCGGGCCTAGAGGTGGTTTGCAGGCAATGGTGAGGCCCGCCGTAAATACGCGGCGAAAAGCCGTGGAGTCGAACGGGTGATGGACCGCTGATCGACAGATGCGAAGCTCTAAACCGCCCGTTCAGAAGAATTTTCGTTGGCCTCTGGCTTATCCGTTGCGGAAGTCGGTACTGTGCGTGCAAAGAATAATGATCTGCGGGGAGCGTACATGAAGGTGCTTTGGGGCTTGGGGAAGGGGTTGACCCTGTTGTTCTGGCTGGTGGTGCTGGTCAATCTGATCAGCCCGTTGATCGGTCCGTTTCATTTGATGATCAATCTGATCGGCTGTCTGTTGCTGATGACCCATGTTGTGGAGCTGGTGCTCTTTAACCGCAACCTTAAAGAGCGGGCTCATCCGTGGCGTGATCGCTGGCAGATCCTCATTGTCGGTATTTTCCATGTGCAAACCCTTGCAGCTCCTGCCGCCGGGGAGGTTCGCCATGCGTAAGCTCTGCCTGCTCGCCGCCTTGATCAGCCCGATGGCGATGGCTCAAGTGGTCACGGTCGAGACCAACTCGCTGCTGCGTTTGCCCAATACCGCCAGCACCTTGCAGTTGGAGCGCCTGGAAGTCGCCGATAATGGCACGCTGCTGATCCCCTCGAACGTGACCGAATTGAGCGTTGGCGAGTTGCGTCTGGGCCGCGAGGCACGGATCGCCATTGTCCCCAGCGAACAGGCTCTGCAACTGAATATCAGCCGTGCGCAGCTTGCCAGTGGCAGCCAGATCACCTCGCGAGGCGCACCCGGCACTTACCTCAAGGCCGCCCGCGCCGGGCGCAACCTGAATCTGCGGATTGCCTCGCTGAATGCTCCCGAGTTGTCGGTGGATGCCCGTGGTGGCGCCGGTGCGCCAGGTTACGTGGGGCTCGATGGCGGCAACGGCCAGGAGCCGGGTTGCACATGGGGCCAGGCCGGGCATGGGGCGGATGGTGATAATGGTGGCGATGGTCATGCCGGGGCGCCGGGTGCGCAGGTCCGGGTGGAATTACCGCGTGATTACCCGGCCCAGCAGATCAAGGTGCTGGTCGACGGTGGCGCCGGCGGCGTAGCGGGTGCCGGTGGCAAGCCAGGCGCAGGCGGAAAGGCCAAGGGGTGTTTCGTCTACCGTGCCGACGGCGGTAAAAGCGGTCGCGCAGGTGCGCAAGGTCAGCCAGGTCCTGCCGGCGCGGCGGGTGCCGTGACGGTACAGCGGTTGTAAGGACTGGCGAGTCCCCCTGTGGCGAGGGGGCTTGCCCCCGTCGGCCGGTCCGCGCTCGGGCGAAGCAGTCGTAAACCAGTCACCGCATACATTCTGAAGAAACGGGAGCGCCGGTTTTGGGGACGCTCCGCGACCCAGCGGGGGCAAGCCCCCTCGCCACAAAAGCCCTCCAGGGCTGCGTTGGCCCTAGAACATCGGTCGGGCCGCGGCCACCGCCACCAGCAGCAACCCCAGCGACAGATTGATTCCTACCAAGCGCCGAATCTTGCCCAAAGTCGCCGCACCTGTCGGCCAATCCTCGGCCAGCACCGCTTTACGCAACTCCGGCAGATTCAGCGCCTGAATGCGGATAAACAGCGCGGTCATCACCAGGTACAACCCCATCATGATCTGCACGTAACGCGGCGCGGTTTCAAAACCGCTGAAGCGCAGATGAATCAGCCCGACACCACTGATCGGCAAGATCACCACCGCGACCCAGACCCAGACAAAAAAACGTTGAAACACTTCTACCCACAGCTTCAATCGCGCAGGCCCTTCAAGTGCCTTCATGGCGGCGGGGCGCAGGACCATCCAGGCGAAAAACATGCCGCCGACCCAGATCAGGGCCGCCAGTACATGCAGGGTATAAATGAGGGCGAAAGGTGTCATTGGGGTACTCCGTTCTGCGCGGGATTAATTAGCGGGGTATGATAGCCGCCGAACCGAACCACTGAAAATTTATCCAGCGTTTTTTGCGCCCGACAATCCATGATCAGCACAGAACTCAAAACCACGATCCAGGGCGCCTACTCGCGTTTTCTCGAAGCCAAGAGCCTCAAGCCGCGTTACGGCCAGCGCCTGATGATCGCCGAAATTGCCAAGGTCCTCGGTGACATCGACACCGACGACGAAGGCCGGCGCAGTGGCGACCCCGCGATTGTCGCGGTGGAAGCCGGCACCGGTACCGGGAAAACCGTGGCCTACAGCCTGGCGGCGATTCCGACTGCCAAGGCTGCCGGCAAACGCCTGGTGATCGCTACGGCGACCGTCGCCCTGCAAGAACAGATCGTCTACAAGGACCTGCCGGACCTGATGCGCAACAGCGGGCTGAACTTCAGCTTTGCGCTGGCCAAGGGCCGCGGCCGCTACATGTGCCTGTCCAAGCTCGACATGTTGTTGCAGGAAGGCCACGCGCAAACCGCTACCGCGCAGCTGTTCGAAGAAGAAGGCTTCAAGATCGAGGTCGATGAAGCCAGTCAGAAGCTGTTCACCAGCATGATCGAAAAACTTGCCGGCAATAAATGGGACGGCGACCGCGACAGTTGGTCCACCGCCCTTGAAGATGCGGATTGGGCGCGCCTGACCACCGATCACAGCCAGTGCACCAACCGTCATTGCCCCAACTTCGGTCAGTGCGCCTTCTACAAGGCCCGCGAAGGCATGGGCAAGGTGGACGTGATCGTCACCAACCACGACATGGTCCTCGCTGACCTGGCCTTGGGCGGCGGAGCCGTCCTGCCCGACCCTCGCGACACCATCTACGTGTTCGACGAAGGCCATCACCTGCCGGACAAGGCGATCGGCCACTTCGCCCATTACACGCGTTTGCGTTCCACCGCCGACTGGCTGGAAACGACCGCCAAGAACCTCACCAAATTGCTGGCCCAGCACCCGTTGCCGGGTGATCTGGGCAAGCTGATCGAACAAGTGCCGGAGCTGGCGCGAGAGATCAAGACCCAGCAGCAGTTCATGTTCACCGCCTGCGAACAGATTGCCGAATTCAAGCCCGGCGAAGACGTCGAGGGCCGCGAACGGCCACGTCATCGTTTCGTCGGCGGGGTGATTCCCGAGCATATGCGCGAGATGGGCGTCGAGCTGAAGAAAGGCTTCGCACGCCTGACCGATGTCTTTACCCGGCTCACCGAGCTGCTCAAGGAAGGCATGGATGGCGAGGTCAATATCGGCATCGCCAGCAATCAGGCCGAAGAATGGTATCCGCTGTTTGGCAGCCTGCTGTCCCGTTCCCAGGGCAACTGGGAGCTGTGGACCGCATTCACCGCCGAAGACCCGGAAGACAACCCGCCGATGGCGCGCTGGCTGACCCTGGCGGAAAGCGGTTCGCTGTTCGATATCGAGGTCAACGCCAGCCCGATCCTGGCGGCGGAAATGCTCCGACGCAACCTGTGGAATGTGGCTTACGGTGCGCTGGTGACCTCGGCCACCTTGACCGCACTGGGCACCTTCGACCGTTTCCGCATGCGCGCCGGTCTGCCGAAAAAGGCCGTGACGGCGGTGGTGCCGAGCCCGTTCCATCACGCTGACGCAGGCGTGCTGCGGGTGCCGGACCTGCGCGCCGACCCAAGGGACGCGGCCGCGCACACCGCGGCGATCATTCGTGACCTGCCGGAACTGGTCGAAGGCTCGCGCGGCACGCTGGTGCTGTTCTCTTCGCGCAAACAGATGCAGGACGTGTTCGATGGCCTGGACCGCGACTGGCGCAAGCAAGTGTTCATTCAAGGCAACCTGTCGAAGCAGGAAACCCTGAACAAGCATAAGGCGCGGGTCGATGGCGGTGACTCCAGTGTGCTGTTCGGTCTGGCGAGTTTCGCCGAGGGTGTCGACTTGCCGGGTGCTTACTGCGAGCACGTGGTGATCGCCAAAATCCCGTTCTCGGTCCCGGACGATCCGGTCGAGGCCGCGCTGGCCGAATGGATTGAAGCCCGAGGTGGTAATCCGTTCATGGAAATCTCGGTGCCCGACGCCTCGCTCAAGCTGGTTCAGGCTTGCGGGCGCCTGCTGCGTACCGAAGAAGACCGCGGCACCATCACCTTGCTTGACCGGCGTCTGGTCACGCAACGCTACGGCAAAGCTATCCTCAACGCGCTGCCGCCGTTTCGCCGCGAAATATCTTGAGACACGGTGGGCGAAATCGCCCACTTCGTTGTCTATCCCCCCGTTACCGATTCCACACAGGCCGTTCACTGGTCGTTAGGGAGAACCTGGTTCATATGATTCGCCGTTCGTTACCCGCTGTTTTTGCCTTGATGTTCGCTGCGCCACTGCTGGCGGCTCCGGCCGGACAACAGACGCTGTTCAACTTTGTCCGGCCCGCCGATGTGGTCCAGGTGGCGACCCAGGACGCCAGCCTGCCGCAGTCCAATGCGGAGCAAACGGCCGAAGGTGAAGTGCTGCGTCGGGTGACTTTCAATCCGGCGGCGCAACCGAACCTGCGCCTGACTCCGCAAAGCGGCGCCTGGGACTGGTCACAGTCTGGCGTCATGAGCTTGCGTATCCAGAGTGCAATGAACTGGCCTGTAACGCTCTACGTGAAAATCCAGAGTAACGACGGCAAGACCCTGGTCAGCCGCATCGATCTGCCGGCCGGGCCGGCGCAAACCCTGTTGGTGCCGCTGACACCAAGTTCGCCGTTGAGCCAGGGCCTGAAAGCCGGGCCGCCGATGCCGATCACTGTCGAAGGCCAGCGCGTATTGCTGGCCAGCAGCACGGGTGAACTGGATCGCAGCCAGGTGGTGTCGGTGACACTGTCGATGGATCAGCCAAAAGTCGCCCAGAGCATCATGCTTGAGCGCTTTGGCGTGCAGGACGGCGAGGCGGTGGTCAAGGCCGCCTACGGTTCGTTAGTGGACGCTTATGGTCAGTCCACGCGAGCGAAATGGCCGGAAAAAGTCACCAGTGACGAGCAACTCAAAGCGGCGGCAAACAAAGAACAACAGCAACTGAAAACCTGGCTGGCCGAGCGTAAACGCTCGTCCCTGGACACGTTCGGTGGCTGGAGCAAAGGCCCGGCGTTCAAGGCCAGTGGCTTCTTCCGCACTGAAAAGCGTGACGGTCGCTGGTATCTGGTGACCCCGGAAGGTCACCCGTTCTATTCCCTGGGAGTCAATACAGTCACCGCCGATACCAGCCAGACCTACGTCGCCGGGCGCGAAGCCATGTTCGAGTCGTTGCCCGCTAACGACGAGCCATTGGCCAGCCATTACGGTGAAGGCGACAACCGCAATGGCAATGGTGCCGATCAGGGACGTGGGTTCAATGCCGGTCGCTGGTATGACTTCTACGGTGCCAACCTGCAGCGCACTTATGGTCAACCGTGTGCGGTTGTGACTGAAACCAAGGCTGATGAGGCCAAGGCCGAAACCGCCACAACCCCGTGCACCTCTCACACGTTCGACGAAAAGCGCTGGACCCACCATACGCTTGACCGCCTGCAAGCCTGGGGATTCAACACCATCGGCGACTGGAGCGCTCCGGCGCTGGGCTTGAATGACCGTGTGCCGTACACCTTGCCGCTGTCTATCGTCGGCGATTACGCCAGTATCAGCACCGGTACCGACTGGTGGGGCGGTATGCCCGACCCGTTCGACCCGCGTTTCGCCATGGCCACCGAACGTGCCGTGGCCATTGCTGCCCGCGATCACCGCGACGACCCATGGCTGATCGGTTACTTCGCCGATAACGAACTGGCCTGGGCCGGTCCCGGCGATGACCCGAAGGCCCGTTATGCCTTGGCGTACGGTACTTTGAAAATGACCACCGACGTGCCGGCCAAACGGGCGTTCCTCAAGCAACTGCGGGATAAATACCGTAACCAGGCGGGCCTGTCGAAAGCCTGGGGTATTGATCTGCCAGCCTGGGAGTTGATGGAAGACCCGGGGTTCGTGCCGCCGCTGCCAAGTGCGGAACACCCGGAAATCGAAGCCGACTTCAAGTATTTCCAGAAAGTCTTCGCCGATACCTACTTCAAGACCATTGCCGATTCGCTGAAATGGCACGCACCCAACCACCTGCTGCTCGGTGGTCGGTTTGCCACCAGCACACCTGAGGCTGTCGAGTCTTGCGCGCAGTACTGCGACGTCCTGAGCTTCAACATGTACACGCTTAAACCTCAGGACGGTTATGACTTCGCCAAGCTACAGGCGTTGGACAAACCGGTGCTGATCACCGAGTTCAACTTCGGCTCGCGTGATCGCGGTCCGTTCTGGGGCGGAGTAACGGAGCTGGCGAAGGAAGAAGACCGTGGGCCGGCCTACGCCAATTTCGTCAAGCAAGCGGTGAGTGAACCGTCGATTGTCGGTGTGCATTGGTTCCAGTACCTCGATCAACCGGTGAGCGGTCGTCTGCTGGACGGTGAAAACGGCCATTTCGGTCTGGTCGGGATCACCGATCTGCCGTTCCAGGGCTTTGTCGAAAGTGTGCGCAAGGCCAACTTGCAGGCCGTCGATCAGCTCGGCAAAGAAGCCGAGAAGGCCAAGGCTGCGGCCGATAAAGCCGACAGTGCCGGTCATGAAGACGCAGCTGGGAAAAAAGGCCGCGACAGCAAGGGTGCAGGGCAGGGCGCTGGCCATGCAGGTGGGCATTCCGCCAATGGTCATTAAAGCCTGAGATTGCGAGGTTCGCGGCCCGCCCCTGTTCCCAAATCCCTCAAGGGCTGGAACAATGCAGGTCATTGTGTCGAAACGTTTTTTCGGAGAGTTACGGGTGCTGATTCAGGGTCATTACGAGCTTAAATTTGAAGCGGTGCGTGAAGCTTTCGCGGCACTCTTCGACGATCCCCAGGAACGCGGCGCGGCACTGTGCATACAAATTGGCGGTGAAACCGTCGTCGACCTTTGGGCCGGTACTGCCGACAAGGATGGTCACGAGGCTTGGCACAGCGACACCATTGCCAACCTGTTCTCCTGCACCAAAACCTTTGCTGCAGTGACTGCCCTGCAACTGGTCGCCGAAGGCAAGTTGCAGCTCGATGCTCCGGTCGCCAGGTATTGGCCGGAATTCGCCGCTGCCGGCAAGGAAGCGATCACCTTGCGTCAGTTGCTCTGCCATCAGGCCGGTCTGCCGGCCTTGCGCGAGTTGCTACCCCCTGAAGCGCTCTATAACTGGCAAACCATGGTCGACGCGCTGGCCGCCGAAGCCCCTTGGTGGACGCCCGGTGAAGGCCATGGTTATGCGGCGATCACTTATGGCTGGCTGGTCGGGGAACTGCTGCGACGCGCCGATGGCCGTGGTCCGGGCGAGTCGATCGTGGCACGTGTTGCGCGACCGCTGGGGCTGGATTTCCATGTCGGCCTGGCGGATGAAGAGTTCCATCGCGTGGCGCACATCGCGCGTGGAAAGGGCAATGTCGGCGATGCGGTGGCGCAGCGTTTGCTGCAAGTGACGATGCGTGAGCCGAAGGCCATGACCACTCTGGCGTTTACCAACCCGCCATCGATCATGACCAGTACCAACAAGCCGGAATGGCGTCGTATGCAACAACCGGCAGCGAATGGCCACGGCAATGCCCGCAGCCTGGCCGGGTTCTATAGCGGTCTGCTCGATGGCAGCCTGCTGGAAAGCGAGATGCTCCAGGAACTGACTCGCGAGCACAGCCTGGGCGAAGACAAGACTTTACTGACCCGGACCCGTTTCGGTCTGGGTTGTATGCTCGATCAACCGGATGTACCCAACGCGACCTTCGGCCTCGGCCCTCGAGCGTTTGGTCATCCGGGTGCTGGTGGCTCGATCGGTTTCGCTGACCCGGAACATGATGTGGCCTTCGGTTTTGTGACCAATACCCTTGGGCCATACGTCTTGATGGACCCGCGTGCGCAGAAGCTTGTGCGGGTTTTGGCCGCCTGTCTGTAAAGGGGAGCTTCAAGGCATTTTTTTGAAAAAAACTTGCCCAATGGTCGCAGGACGGAACCCTGTGGCTTCTATAGTTTCAAAGCGTCTGTTTTATACGGGTCGTAGTGACCCACAGCTTCTTATCTCATTTTGTGGATATCCCCATGTCACCGAACAAATCTCTAGCCTTGGCACTGTGTCTCAGCATTACCGGTTGCGCGCAAACCCCACAAAATGGTGCAGACGGGGGCCACTGGTGGTCATTCGGTTCCGGTTCGGACAAGGTTGCGAACAAAGACGCAGCCAAACCGGACGCGAAGGCCGCTGAAGACGCGGCAGCCGCGAAGGCCAAATCGACCGCAAGTGCTGCTGCGCCAACCACCCCGGCGACAGTTCCAGGCTCTTCAGCTGCCGCAGCAGCCAAAGCCGATAGCGAAAGCAAATGGTGGTGGCCGTTCGGCGACCAGCCAAAAGCCATCACCAAGGCCGACATCAAAGATGTGCCGATGCCTGATCCGAAAATCACCCAGGCCTGGCTGGACAGCTACGAGCCACGCTTGCGGTCTGCGGTCCAGGACGGCCACATGCAGGTTGAGCGTCGTGAGAACGTGCTGGTGGTCGTAGTGCCAGTGGATGACTCTTTCAACCCGAAACGTCCAGCCATGCTGCTGCCGTCGTCCCTGGGGCAGTTCACCAAGATCGCCAAGCTGGTTGAGCCCGATACCCAGGCTGCCGTCCTGGTACTTGGCCACGGCGACGCTGTGGGCACAACTTCCGACGCTCAACAACTGAGCAAGGACCGTGCGACTTCCGTTGCGTCGATCTTCAGCCTCAGTGGCTTGAAGCGTGATCGTCTGATGTTGCGTGGCATGGGCAGCTTGATGCCGCGCGCCGCCAATGACAGCGCCCAGGGCCGTGCCTTGAACCGTCGCGTGGAAATCATGCTGACCCAGCGCACCACCATGCTGGCATTGCTGAACAAATACAGCCAGCCGACCCCACCACCGGTGGAGATGGTTGCAGCGCAGCCCGTCAAGCCCGCAGCACCAGCCGTGGCCACGAAAAAAGCAACGTCGAAGAAGAAAGGCGCTGTCTCGAAAAAGGCTCCGGCGAAGAAAGCTCCGGCCAAAAAACAGCCGGCCAAGAAGCCAGCAGCTGCAGCCAAAGCGGATACAGCGGCAAAAAGCACCAGCGGCCAGTAATCGGCCAGCAACTGACTGATCAAGCACAAGGAAAACGCTATGCCCCGGACTTTGGCTGATATGCGTCGTGACTACACCCGCGATGGTTTGACCGAGGCTCAGGCCCCGGCCGAGCCATTCGCGCTGTTTCATCAGTGGTTTGCCGAGGCGGTAAATACCGAACAACCTCCGGTCGAGGCGAATGCCATGACCCTGGCCACGGTTGATCAGGACGGTCGCCCGCATTGCCGGATCCTGTTGCTCAAGGGGCTTGATGATCAGGGGTTTACCTTCTTCACCAACTACGACAGTGCCAAGGGTCAGCAGCTGGCGGGCAATCCGTTTGCTGCCATGACCTTCTTCTGGCCGACCCTGGAGCGCCAGGTGCGTATCGAGGGTCGAGTGGTGAAGGTCACGCCGCAGGAGTCCGATGCCTATTTCCAGGTACGACCGCTGGGCAGTCGCCTGGGGGCCTGGGCGTCTCCGCAGAGTCAGGTGATTGCCGATCGTGCCGAGCTGGAAGGGCTGCTCAAAGTCACTGAACAGCGCTTCAGCGATAGCCAGCCGCATTGCCCGGAACATTGGGGCGGCTATCGTTTGTTGCCAGAACGCATCGAGTTCTGGCAAGGTCGGGCGAGTCGTTTGCATGACCGTCTGAACTATCGTCTGCAAGGCGCGGACTGGAGTCGCGAGCGCCTGGCACCGTAAACCGGCTACACAGTGGGGTAGGTGGCAGCCGCCGCCTCCAGCCACTGTGGCAGGTCCCGACGTTTGATATTCTGCTGCCGGGCAATAGCCAATTGTTGCAGCATGAACGCCTTTTTCCGCTCGTCATTGCCGGCAAGTGCCAGCGCCAGATCACGGTCCATCCAGCGTTTGATCCGCACGTACAGCCACCAATGGAAGTACAGTCCGGCAACGGTGGTGGCGACAATGATGAAGTAATCCATGGAAATCCTTGGTGCAATGGCGCAGATTCTGGAATTTGGCGCTACTGTGTGATGAGTTCTCAAGTGCGACTGTACTGCACCTGAATGAAACCAATTTTATCCGGGCAGTGCCGTGACAGGCGTCAAGCTGCGGAGTTTAATGAATACCTGTCCTTTGGAGTTGATGCTATGCGTAAGTCTGTTTTGCTGGTTGCTTCTTTTTCTACGATGGCGATGCTGCTCACCGGTTGCCAATCGAGCCTGACCGGTGACTCCTACTCCCGTGACGAAGCACGTCGGGTGCAGACGATCCGTATGGGTACCATCGAGTCCCTGCGTCCGGTGAAAATCGAAGGCACTAAAACCCCGATCGGCAGCGTAGCCGGTGCGGCCGTTGGCGGCGTTGCCGGCAGCTCCGTGGGTGGTGGCAAAGGCAGCATCGTCGCTGCGGTGATCGGTGCTGTGGCTGGCGGTCTGGCGGGTTCTGCCATCGAAGAAGGCGCGACCCGTACCCAAGGCGTGGAAATCACCGTTCGCGAAGACGACGGCAGCATGCGCGCCTACGTTCAGGAAGTTCAGCCAAACGAAGTATTCCGCGTTGGCGAACGCGTGCGTATCTCCACCGTCGGTGGCACCAGCCGCGTTTCGCACTAAGTTTTACGCGGTTAAAACAAAACCCCGATCAGGTAACTGGTCGGGGTTTTGTGTTTTTGGCTGATTGTTTTGTTAGACCACTACAGCACACCTCGGCTGTGTGAACTCAGTAATAAATCCGGCTATTCAGGGCGCTCTATTGATGCTCTTGCGACTGGCTGCTGCGGTTACCGCATAACCGATCAATGCGGCGAGGATCGACCCAGTGAGAATGCCCATGCGGTCCATGCCGGCGTATTCGCTGCTGCCCGGCACAAAGGCCAGGGAACCGACAAACAGACTCATGGTGAAACCGATACCGCAGAGGATTGCCACGCCGAGTACCTGGCCCCAATTGGCGCCAGCGGGGAGGGCTGCTATGCCTATCTTCACGGCGAGCCAGGTCAGGCCGAAGACGCCAACGGTCTTGCCCAGCAGCAAACCGGCAGCAATGCCCATCGGTACGTGGTGGGTGAAGCTCTCAAGGTTAACGCCAGCCAGTGAAACACCAGCATTGGCGAAAGCGAACAACGGCAGGATACCGAAGGCCACCCAAGGGTGCAGCGCGTGCTCCAGGCTCAGCAACGGTGACGGTTCAGCGTTTTTGGTGCGTAGCGGAATGCAGAACGCCAGGGTCACACCGGCCAGCGTGGCGTGGACACCGCTCTTGAGTACACACACCCATAGAATCAGGCCAATGATCATGTAGGGGCCGAGCTTGACCACGCCTAGCCGATTCATCGCCACCAGCGCCACCAGACAGGCTGCGGCCAGCATCAACGACAGCGTCGACAATGCGCCGGAGTAGAAGATCGCGATGACGATGATTGCACCCAGGTCATCAATGATCGCCAGGGTCATCAAAAACAGTTTCAGCGAGACCGGCACACGCTTGCCCAGCAAGGCGAGCACGCCGAGGGCGAAGGCGATATCAGTGGCCATCGGGATCGCCCAACCACCCAGGGCTGACGGGTTGTCTTTGTTGAGGAACCAGTAGATCAGCGCCGGCACGACCATGCCGCCGATGGCCGCTGCGCCCGGCAGGACGATCTGCGACGGTTTGGACAGATGGCCTTCAAGGATTTCGCGTTTGACCTCAAGGCCGATCAACAGGAAGAACATCGCCATCAGGCCGTCGTTGATCCATAACAACAGTGGCTTGGCGATTTTCAGGGCGCCGATCTGGGCGACCACGGGAGTGTCCAGCAGGCCGTTGTAGAGCCAGGACAGCGGTGAGTTGTTGATGATCAGGGCAAGAGCTGCAGCGGCAATCAATAACAGACCGCTGGCAGCTTCCAACTGAAAGAAACGCGTGAAAGTGCTACGCAGAGGCAAGGTCGCTCTCCATCTATCGATTCAAAAGGTGGACCACCCTAACCCGTACGGTTAGTTGTTAAAACAAAAGTTATATTCTTTTTTGTTATATGCCGTTACAACGATGTCTCCCGGGCCCGGCCTGAGCCTAGCAGTTGGTTGGCGTATTGGGCCTCAGCTGTACCTGTGCGTTATGTGGGTTTTTTCCTAAGCTTGTTGATTGAGCCTTCCGACAAGGTCAATCCATTGCCTGTTGTCACCGCCAGGTTTCCTTACGCCTATTCGATTCAATGAGAAAAAGACCATGAGCGACAACCGTCAGTGGGCTCGCGAAGCCATCCGGATCATCGAAGCCGACTTCCAGCGTAGCGCCGATACGCACCTGATCCCTTTGCCACTGCCGGGATTGCCGGGCATCGAGTTGTATTTCAAGGATGAGTCCAGTCACCCCACCGGTAGCCTCAAGCATCGGTTGGCGCGCTCACTGTTCCTTTATGCGCTGTGTAACGGCTGGCTCAAGCCGGGAGCACCGGTGATCGAGGCGTCCAGCGGTTCGACGGCGATCTCCGAGGCGTATTTCGCGCGCTTGCTCGGTTTGCCGTTCATTGCCGTGATGCCGGCCACGACCTCCCGGGAAAAAATTGCGCAAATCGAGTTCTACGGTGGCAAAAGCCATCTGGTGCAGGATCCGACACAGATCTACGCCGAGTCCGAGCGCTTGGCCCGGGAACACGACGGCCATTTCATCGACCAGTTCACCTATGCCGAGCGTGCCACTGACTGGCGAGCCAACAACAACATTGCCGAGTCGATTTTTCAGCAGATGCGTTTCGAACGTCATCCTGAACCGAGCTGGCTGATTTCCAGCCCTGGCACCGGCGGTACGACGGCCACTCTGGGGCGCTACGTGCGTTATCGCCAGCATTGCACCCGCGTGTTGTGTGCCGATGCCGAGCGTTCGGTGTTCTTCGAGTACTACCAGACCGGCGACGCGAGCTTGCGTCTGGATTGCGGTTCGCGGATCGAAGGCATTGGCCGGCCACGGGTTGAGGCGTCGTTCTTGCCTAAGGTCATCGATGCGATGGTCAAGGTGCCGGATGCGTTGTCGCTGGCGGCCATGCATTATTTGGCGCAGCGTCTGGGCCGGCATGTGGGAGGCTCGAGCGGGACCAACCTGATCGGCGCATTGATGGCGGCGCAGCAGATGGTGGCAGCGGGGGAGAGTGGCTCGATCGTGGCGATTCTGTGTGATGGCGGCGAACGTTACGCGACCACCTATTACGATCAGGACTGGCTGAAGGCTCAGGGTTATGAGTTGAGTGGCCTGATCGCGGCCGTTGTGGGCAGTGCCGAGCGCGGTGAGCCGCTGCCGACCAGCGTGTTGCGCGCCGGTATCTAAAACCAGGCACTGTCCCCGTAGGAGCAAGGCTTGCCTGCGATGAACGATAATGCGGTCTTTCGGGAAGACCGCGTCAACTTCATCGCGGGCAAGCCTTGCTCCTACGGGGTTTCGGTCAGGCCTCGATGCCGAGAATATCCCGCGCCACCGCTTCGGCAATGCGAATACCATCGACACCCGCCGACAGGATCCCACCGGCATAACCGGCGCCTTCACCGGCCGGGAACAGGCCTTTGACGTTCAGGCTCTGCATCGACTCGTTACGGGTGATCCGCAGCGGCGAAGAGGTGCGGGTTTCAATCCCGGTCAGCACCGCGTCGTGCAGCGAGTAGCCGCGAATCTGCTTCTCGAAGGCCGGTAAGGCTTCACGAATGGCGTCGATGGCAAACGCCGGCAACGCCAGCGCCAGATCGCCCAGTGCAACCCCGGGTTTGTAGGAGGGTTCGACGCTGCCCAGCGCTGTCGACGGCTTGCCTGCGATGAAATCGCCGACCAGTTGCGCCGGTGCTTCGTAGTTGCTGCCACCCAGCACAAAGGCGTGGGACTCCAGACGCTCCTGCAACTCGATCCCGGCCAATGGGCCGCCCGGATAGTCGACTTCCGGGGTGATGCCCACAACAATCCCGGAGTTCGCGTTACGTTCGTTACGCGAATACTGGCTCATGCCGTTGGTCACCACGCGATTCGGCTCGGAAGTCGCCGCCACCACGGTGCCGCCCGGGCACATGCAGAAGCTGTAGACCGAACGACCGTTCTTGGCGTGGTGCACGAGTTTGTAGTCGGCGGCACCGAGTTTCGGGTGACCGGCGTATTTGCCCAGGCGCGCGCTGTCGATCAGCGATTGCGGGTGTTCGATACGGAAACCTACCGAAAACGGCTTGGCTTCCATGAACACGCCACGACCGTGGAGCATGCGGAAGGTGTCACGGGCGCTGTGGCCGAGGGCAAGAATCACGTGTTTCGAGTGGATCTGTTCGCCGCTGGCGAGCTCGATACCGGTCAACTGGCCGTCTTCAATCAGCACGTCAGTGACTTTTTGCTGGAAGCGTACTTCACCGCCCAGCGCACGAATCTGCTCACGCATGTTTTCGACGACGCCCGTCAGACGGAACGTACCGATGTGCGGTTTGCTGACGTAGAGGATCTCTTCCGGCGCGCCGGCCTTGACGAACTCGTGCAGGACTTTGCGGCCGTGGTGCTTGGGATCCTTGATCTGGCTGTACAGCTTGCCGTCAGAGAATGTCCCCGCGCCACCTTCACCGAATTGCACGTTGGACTCGGGATTCAGCACGCTTTTGCGCCACAGGCCCCAGGTGTCCTTGGTGCGCTGACGCACTTCTGTGCCGCGCTCAAGAATGATCGGCTTGAAGCCCATCTGCGCCAGCAGCAGCCCGGCGAAAATCCCGCACGGGCCGAAACCGACCACGATCGGCCGTTGGCTCAGATCCTGCGGAGCCTGGCCAACGACCTTGTAGCTGACATCCGGTGCCGCATTGACGTTACGGTCATCGGCGAATTTGTGCAGCAACTTCGCCTCATCGCGCACGCTAAGGTCGATGGTGTAGATGAAGCACAGTTCGGAAGATTTTTTGCGCGCGTCGTAGCTGCGCTTGAACAAGGTGAAATCGAGCAGGTCATCACTGGCGATGCCCAGGCGCTGCACGATGGCTGGCCGCAGGTCTTCTTCGGGATGGTCGATCGGCAGCTTGAGTTCGGTGATTCGTAACATGACAGGGTCCGGTTCGCGGGGGCGCACAACTGCGCCAAAGGCGTTTCACAAACCGGTGATTATAAGCCTCAACCGCCCGTTCCGGTGAGGCTAAAACAGCATCCTGTCGAATCAGTCGTTACGCGAGCCGCCGAAATACGCGCAGCCACGTTGTACCTGGCCGTTGACCCGCAACTCGGCGCTCATGAATTGAACGCTGCCACGGGTGCTGTCGACGCAGCGTTGTGGTGCGATCCAGAGTTCAACGTGTTGGTCATTGGCTTCGCTACTGAGGCTGAAACGCCCGTCACCGAGTTGTTCTTCCAGAAACGGCAAGGCCAACGCTGGCTGGCCGGCGCGCTCGATCACCATGCCCTTGGTGTTGACCTTGACGTTCCAGTCGGGCGTAGTGCCGCTGGCACGCAGGATCAGCCGCTGGAAGTTGGGGTCTTCACAGGCCGCGCTCGAGCGTTCGACGCGGTATAGCTGCTGCACGTCGAACTGGGCACCCGCATCAGCTGATTTGCCAGTGGCAACCCGGCCGCGCACGTCAGCGAAAATCTTGTGCTGCGCGCCCGCCAGCGTTGCAGCTTCCTGCAGGATGCTGGTGCTGCCGGTGTCATTGACGACATATAGCTTGTTTTCCTGGCACGGCTGAAACATCAGCTTGCCGTTGGCCATGCTGAGTTCGCCCTGCATGCGGGACAGGCCCGCCATGGACGGTTTCTCAGGCTGGCTCTGCAGCAACTGGCAACCGGCGAATACAGGAAGCAGGGCGACAAACATCAGGGAACGGGCAGCACGCATCGTTGGGTCTCCAGACAAGTGCCGCCACGTTACTCAGGCTGACCGCTCATCACAACCCTGCAGTGCACCTGCCCTCCTGTAAAACGCCTTGCTCTCAGCCGACGTTGTAGATCTGGCCAGTCTGCAGGCCTTCCACACTTTTCGCGTAGGCCAGCGCCACATCGGCGGCTGGGACCGGTTTGAATCCGCGGAAGTACGGTGCGTAGCTGCCCATGGCTTCAACCAGTACGTTAGGGCTGACCGAGTTGATCCGCAGACCGCGTGGCAACTCTATCGCTGCCGCACGGACGAAACTGTCCAGGGCGCCGTTGACCATCGACGCCGAGCTGCCGGTACGAATCGGATCGTGGCTGAGAATGCCGGTGGTGAAGGTGAACGACGCACCGTCGTTGGCGAAATCCCGGCCGATCAACAGCAGATTGACCTGGCCCATCAGCTTGTCTCGCAAGCCCAGTTCGAAGTCTTTTTCAGTCATGTTCGCCAGCGGTACGAAGTTGACGCTGCCGGCGGCGCAGATCAGTGCATCGAATTTGCCGGTCTGTTCGAACAGCTTGTGGATCGAGGCGCTGTCACTGATATCGACCTGGAAGTCACCACTCTTGCGACCGATACGAATGATTTTGTGGCGCTGGGACAGTTCCCGGTCAATGGCCGAGCCGACAGTGCCGGAGGCTCCAATCAAAAGAATTTTCATCGTGCGAATCCTCAAGTGGGTGAATGTGGTTTCAGTTTAGTGTGGTTTTTTTTATTGATAAGCGTGCTAATGGGCAACCTTTGGTTTTCAAATGGAAACAATCCATGAGCGAAATGGATGATCTGGCGGCGTTTGCAGTGTTGATTGAGGCCGGCAGTTTCACGCTGGCAGCGCAGCAACTGGGGTGTAGCAAGGGGCAGTTGTCCAAGCGCATCAGTCAGCTGGAAACACGCTTCAGCGTAGTGCTGTTGCAGCGAACCACACGGCGTTTGAGCCTGACAGCCGCTGGTGCAGCGTTGTTGCCGCAAGCGCAGGCGCTGGTGATTCAGGTAGAGCGGGCGCGACAGGCCCTGGCACGCTTGAAGGACGACATGGCAGGGCCGATTCGGATGACGGTCCCGGTGTCGCTGGGGGAGACTTTTTTCGATGGGTTGCTGCTGGAGTTTTCCCGAGAGTACCCCGACGTGCAGATCGAGCTTGAGCTGAACAACAGTTACCGCGACTTGTCGCGGGACGGGTTCGATCTGGCGATTCGTTCGGAGGTGGCCAACGACGAGCGAATGGTCGCCAAACCGCTGTTGGCCTGGCACGAGATGACCTGCGCCAGCCCGGCTTATCTTGAGCAGTTTGGTGAGCCGCAGACGCCGGCGGACCTGGCCGATCATCGTTGCCTGCTCAACAGCCATTACAGCGGCCGGGAAGAGTGGTTGTATCACCAGCAACATGAACTGTTGCGGGTGCGGGTCTCGGGACCGTTCGCCAGCAACCACTACAACCTGCTGAAGAAGGCTGCGCTTGCCCATGCGGGGATTGCGCGCCTGCCTTCTTACTTGCTCCAGGCTGAACTGGCCGATGGCCGTTTGCGCTGGCTGCTACGCGACTATCAGACCCGCAGCATGCCGATGTATCTGGTGCATCCGTATCAGGGCGGCTTGCCCAAGCGCACGCAAGTATTGGCCGACTACCTGATGAGGTGGTTCAAGCGCAGCGGCGAAGCGCTGGATCGGCTGTAGCAGCTGCCGAGCCAGCGAGGCTGCGTCCGAGGACGAAGTCCTCGCAAATCCTGAATATGCAGTTTATTTGAAGGAACATGTCGCCTGATGTACGAGCGCTTCGCACTCGAACGCAGCCTTCGGCAGCTGTTACAAGGGCTTAGCGTTTGGCGATCAGATGATCGATCGACAGCATGCCCGGACCTCTGGCCATCAGGTACAGCAGAACGGCCGCCCAGGTGCCGTGAGTCGGGTAGGCGTCCGGGTAGACAAAGGTCTGAATGGTCAGCGTCATCCCCAGTAGCGCCAGGGCCGAAAAACGTGTGGCGAAGCCGACGAGGATCAGCATCGGGAAGAAATGCTCGGCGAAGGCCGCCATGTGCGCCGCCAGTTCCGGGGACAGTAGCGGCACATGGTATTCGCTTTGGAACAACGGAATGGTCGAGTCCGCGAGGCGCGGAATACCGAGCTGGAAGGTGCCGTCGAGCAGGTCGATGGCCAGGCCCTCGACCTTGGTTTGCCCGGACTTCCAGAACACCGCGGCAATGGAGAAACGTGCAACGAAGGCGATCAGGCTGTGGGGGATTTTCTCGAATAGTTCGATGATCCGTTCGATCAAGTGGGTGATGGCGTTCGGGTGTTCGGTGCGGGTGTTCATGGCGATACCTTGTCGTGTTGCAAGTGGATGATGGCGTTGTGGCCGATCAGCAGCGCCAGGCACTGACTCAGGTCAAACGCCGGGGCGGCGTCCAGGGCGTCGGCTACCGCTTGCCCCAAAGGGCGGTTGTTCTGCAGGCTGTGGATGAAGGTTGCAGTGCCGACGTCAATCGCAAAGACCTCAACCTCCAGGCCGTTGCGCAGCACCAGCGAACTTTGCGGGTGATACGGCTCAAGGTTCCCGGGCGGTGTGTCAGTCTGATGGGCGGCCCATAGCGCAACGGTGGCGTACGGCGAATTCAGCGTGAACGTTGAGGGATGCAGATGAATGTGCAGTTGTGCGAGCGCTTCGGGAACCGCCAACGCCGCAGCAATCCTGGCAGGCTCGACGGCGTTGGCATCTGCCGCGTGATAGGCCATCACCCGTAAGCGTTCCAACCGCGCAACATCTGCGAGATACGGCACTGAAGCGGCCGGCGCAAAGTGCTCGATGAAACTGGCGAAGTCGCAACCGTAGTCGTTGATCAGCACACTGGTCGGTGGGAAGTCCCGCACATAAAACCGGGCCATGGCCCGGAAGAACTCATCACCGACCAACTGCGAAACCACCGGATAGCTGTCGGCCAAGGCGTTGATCAACGAGCTCTGCACGTTGTTGCGGTACACCGCGAAGCGGCTCTCCGGGTCTGCGCCGTTGGCGCAGAACAAACCGTCAGGGCAGGGCCGTCGAGGATCAAGCAGGGCAGCGGCGAAATCGGCTTGAGTGCTCATCGGCGAATCCCGGTGTAACCCAGCAATTCATCGGCTTGACGGGCCTCGGCGAGCAGCACGGAAAATGCCGGCACCTGATTGTCGCGCTCAATCAGCGTGGCCACCGGCCCGACGCGCTCAAGAACTTGCGTATACAGCGTCCACACAGCGTTATCGATGGGGGCACCGTGATCGTCGATCAGCAGGCGATCGCCGAGGCTGTCAGTGTCTTCGGCAAATCCGGCCAGATGGATCTCGCCCACGGCATGCAACGGTAGTGCGTCGATGTACTCCAGCGGATCGCGCTGATGATTGATGCAAGAGACGTAGACGTTGTTCACATCCAGCAGCAAGCCGCAGCCGGTGCGGCGAATGACGTCAGTGATGAAGCAGGCTTCTTCCATGCCGGAGTGCTGGAACTGTAAGTAAGTCGCCGGGTTTTCCAGCAGCATGGGGCGTTTCAGATGCTGCTGGACCTGGTCGATATGCTCGCAGACACGCTGCAGTGTCGACTCGTTATAGGCCAATGGAAGCAGGTCATTGAGAAACACCGGGCCGTGGCTCGACCAGGCCAGGTGTTCGGAAAAGGATTGGGGTTGATAGCGTTCGATCAGTTTGGCGAGCCGGGCAAGGTGCTCGGAGTTCAGCGGGCCTTCGCCGCCGATCGATAGACCGACGCCATGCAGCGACAGCGGATACTGCTCGCGGATCAAACCCAGGTAATGATGAAACGGGCCGCCGGCCACCATATAGTTTTCGGCGTGGACTTCGAAGAAACCGATGTCCGGGCGAGTATCGAGTACTGCGCCGAAGTGCTCGGTCTTGAGCCCCAGCCCCGCGCGGGGCGGGAGCTCGGATGCCAATGCCTGAGTGTGAGGATGTACGTTGTGCAGCGCTGAAGTGGTCATCATCAACACTCAGGCAGAGGAGGGATTACGACTTGGCTTTGTAGGCGGCCATTTGACCGAAGCCGGTCGGTGAGGTCGGGCTGGCGGTCTTCTCGCAAGTGCCTTTTGGCACCAGTTTGAAGTGGTTGCTCTCGAAGTCGATTTTCGAGGTGCCCGCGCAGGTAGTGCCTGCACCTGCGGCGCAATCGTTCTTGCCTTTCATGGCGACGCCAAAGCATTTTTCCATGTCAGTGGCGGCGGCGTGGGCAGTGGTCGGCAGAGCCGCGATGCTCAGGGCGGAACCCAAGGCCAGGGCGAGGGCGGCGGCGGACAGGGTGCGAGTGGTAGCAGTCATGGTGTTTCTCCAAACGAGGGGTGGGTTCAAGTAAGCGTTGGTGCTTGCTTACCCCTCTAGAGAAAGGTCATTCGAGTTCGTTACAGCGCGTGTGAAAAAACTTTTGTACACGACACAATCCTGTAGGAGCACGGCTTGCCGGCGATGGTGCCCGGGAGAACGCCATCGCCGGTAAGCCGTGCTCCTACAAGGCAAAAAAAAACGGCCCGCAGGCCGTTTTTTGTTGCAGCAGTGCTTAGCCGCCCAGGTAGGCGTCGCGCACTTTAGGGTCGCTCAGCAGGGCTGCACCGGTGCCTTGCATCACTACCCGGCCGTTTTCCAGCACATAGGCACGGTCGGCAACCTTCAACGCCTGGTTAGCATTCTGTTCAACCAGGAACACCGTCACACCATCCTTGCGCAGCTGTTCGATGATGTCGAAGATCTGCTGGATGATGATCGGCGCCAACCCCAGCGACGGCTCGTCGAGCAGCAGCAGCTTGGGTTTGCTCATCAGCGCCCGGCCGATGGCAAGCATCTGCTGCTCGCCACCCGACATGGTGCCGCCGCGCTGGTTGAAGCGTTCCTTGAGCCGCGGGAACAGCCCCAGGACCTTGTCCATTTGCTCCTGGTAATCGCCCTTCTCGGTGAAGAAACCGCCCATGGCGAGGTTTTCTTCCACGGTCAGACGGGCAAACACCCGACGACCTTCCGGGACCACGGCGATGCTTTTACGCATGATTCGCGCGGAGTCCTGGCCGACCAGTTCTTCGCCCATGTAGCGAATGCTGCCGCTATGGGCTTGCGGCGAACCGCACAGGGTCATCAGCAGGGTGGATTTGCCGGCGCCGTTGGCCCCGATCAGCGTGACGATCTCGCCCTGACGGACTTCGACGTTGACGCCGTGCAGGGCCTGGATCTTGCCGTAGAAGGTGGAAACGTTTTCGAACTGCAGCATTTACGCTTCCCCCAGGTAGGCTTTGATCACTTCAGGATTGTCGCGGATCTGTTCCGGCGTGCCGTTGGCCAGAGGCGTGCCCTGGTTGATCACGAAAATGTGGTCGGAGATGCTCATGACCAGTTTCATGTCGTGTTCGATCAATAGCACGGTGACGTTATGCTCTTCACGCAGGGTGCCGATCAGCGCCTTGAGGTCGTCGGTTTCCCGCGGGTTGAGGCCGGCGGCTGGTTCGTCGAGCATCAGGATGCTTGGACGGGTCATCATGCAACGGGCGATTTCCAGGCGGCGCTGCTGACCGTAGGCCAGGGTACCGGCCGGACGGTTGGCAAACTCCTTGAGGTTGACCTTGTCGAGCCAGAACTCGGCGTATTCCATGGCCTCGCGTTCGCTGCGGCGAAACGCCGGGGTCTTGAACAGACCCGCCAGGAAGTTGGTGTTCAGGTGCCGGTGCTGAGCGATCAGCAGGTTTTCCACGGCGGTCATTTCCTTGAACAACCGCACGTTCTGGAACGTCCGCACCACGCCTTTACCGGCGATCTTGTGGCCGGGCAGGCCTTCGATCGCTTCACCGTTGAGCTGGATAGTGCCAGCAGTGGGCTTGTAGAAACCGGTCAGGCAGTTGAACACAGTGGTCTTGCCGGCACCGTTAGGGCCGATCATCGATACCACCTGTTTCTCTTTCACGCTCAGGGCAACGCTATTGACCGCCAGCAAGCCGCCAAAGCGCATGCTCAGGCCTTCTACTTTCAGGATCTCTCTGCTCATTTACGCAGCTCCATGTGAGGACGTTGCATGGGCAGCAGACCTTGAGGACGCCAGATCATCATCAGCACCATCAAGGCGCCGAACATCAACATGCGGTATTCGCTGAAGTCACGCATCAGCTCGGGCAACAGGATCATCACGACGGCCGCGAGGACCACGCCCAGTTGCGAGCCCATGCCGCCCAGCACCACGATGGCGAGGATGGTGGCCGACTCGATGAAGGTGAACGACTCTGGAGTTACCAGTCCTTGACGTGCGGCGAAGAAGCTACCGGCAAAACCGGCGAAGCAGGCACCCAGGGTGAAGGCCGACAGCTTGATCACGGTCGGGTTCAGGCCCAGGGCCCGGCAGGCGATTTCGTCTTCACGCAACGCTTCCCAGGCACGGCCGATCGGCATGCGCAGCAGACGGTTGATCACGAACAGCGCGAACAGCGCCAGCAGCAGCGCGACCAGGTAGAGGAAAACCACCTTGCTGACCGGGTTGTACGTCAGGCCGAAGAACTCGTGGAAGGTCTGCATGCCTTCGGCGGCCGTTCTCTCGAAGCTCAGGCCGAACAGCGACGGTTTGGGAATGTTGCTGATGCCGTTCGGTCCGCCCGTGAGGCCCGTCAGGTTACGCAGGAACAGACGGATGATCTCACCGAAGCCCAGGGTCACGATTGCCAGATAGTCACCGCGCAAACGCAGCACCGGGAAGCCCAGCAAGAAGCCGAAGGTTGCCGCCATCAAGCCGGCGATGGGCAGGCAGATCCAGAAGCTCAGGCCGTAGTAGTGCGACAGCAGCGCATAGCTGTAGGCGCCCACGGCGTAGAAACCGACGTAGCCCAGGTCGAGTAGACCTGCCAGACCGACCACGATGTTCAGGCCCAGACCGAGCAGCACATAGATCAGAATCAGTGTGGCGATATCCACCGCACCGCGCGAGCCGAAGAACGGCCAGACCAGAGCGATGACGATCAACCCCATGATGACCCAGCGCTGGGTGCTGGGCAGGGTCAGGAAATTGCTCGCACTGGCCGGGATCAATTTACCTTTGGGCACGGAGCGCATGGCCGCCGTGTATTCGCGGTCGAACAGCACGCGCAGGAACATCAACACCGAGCAGGCGGCGATGATCAGCAGCGTGGAGGTCGTGGCACCCTGTACTTCGAGGTTGATGCCGGCGATGGACAGTTTCAGGCCGAGTACCGGGTACGCCACAGCCCAAACCAATAGCGCGCTGAAAAGCGCCTGTCTAAGATTCCTGATCATACTTTCTCAACCTCCGGACGGCCCAACAGGCCGGTTGGCCGGAATAACAACACCAGAACCAGAAGGCCGAAAGCCACCACGTCCTTGTACTGGTCACCGAATATATCGGCGCCGAATGCTTCGGCCACCCCCAGCACCAGACCACCGAGCATGGCGCCCGGAATGCTCCCGATGCCGCCCAGAACCGCCGCGGTAAAGGCCTTGAGGCCCACCAGGAATCCGGCGTTCGGGTTGATCACGCCGTACTGCATGCTCAGCAGTACAGCCGCCACGGCTGCCAGGGCAGCACCGATGACGAAGGTCAGGGCGATGATGTTGTTGGTGTTGATGCCCAGCAGGTTGGCCATCCTGATGTCTTCGGCACAGGCCCGGCAGGCACGTCCCAGACGTGAACGCGAAATGAACGTGGTCAGGCAGAGCATCACCACCAGGGTCACTACGAATACCAGGATCTGCATGTAGGAGATCAGTACTTCCTGTGCCCCGCCTGGACCAAAGCTGAAGCTGCCCGGAATCAGGTTGGGGATCGATTTATCCTTGGAGTCCTGCGAGAGCAGTACGGTGTTTTGCAGGAAGATCGACATGCCGATGGCCGAGATCAGCGGGATCAGGCGGTTACTGCCCCGTAGAGGGCGGTAGGCGATCCGTTCGATGCTGTAGCCGTAGGCACTGGTGACAACGATGGTCGCCAGGAATGCGGCGGTCATCAACAACGGTAGAGAATGGATACCCAGCATGGCCAGTCCGGCAAGGACGATGAAGGCCACGTAGGAACCGATCATGTAGACCTCGCCGTGGGCGAAGTTGATCATTCCAATGATGCCGTAAACCATCGTATAGCCGATGGCGATCAGGGCATACGTGCTGCCAATGGTCAGACCATTAACCAGCTGTTGGAAAAAGTGATAGATCTCAGGCATTACTGCGCTCCTAAAAACCTGATACGCATTTCACTGGTGGAGTCATTTTCCCGCTCAGGCCCCGTGGATCTGCATCCACTTCGAACATGAGGTTTGCCAGCGAACCGCTGATGACGGTTTTGAGATTTTCAGGTGGGGAGGCTTCCGGATCACGGAGGCACGGCCCATTACCTCGTAAAACAAAGCCCACGGCACGCCGTGGGCTTTATTGGCAGTCAGTCAGGCAACGCCTTACTGAGGCGAAACTTCGGTTTTAGGTTTGCCAAAGTGCCACTGGTAAACCACGAACTTGAAGTTCTTCAGGTCGCCCTTGGCGTCGTAGCTCAGGTCGCCAGTCGGAGTCTTGAAGGTGCCAGCGTGAATGGCTGCGGCCACTTTGGCGGTGTCTTCGCTCTTCGCTGCCTTGATGCCTTCAGCGATGACTTCGACTGCCGAGTAGGCCGGGAACACGAACGGGCCGGTCGGGTCCTGTTTCTTGGCGGCGAATGCGTCAACCAGTGCCTTGTTGGCCGGATCCTGGTCGAAAGACTTCGGCAGGGTCACCAGCAGGCCTTCGGAAGCGTCCTGGGCGATCTGCGAGATGGATTCGTTGCCGACGCCTTCTGGCCCCATGAACTTGGCGTTCAGGCCTTTTTCCTTGGCTTGACGCAGGATCAGGCCCAGTTCCGGGTGGTAGCCGCCGTAGTAGACGAAGTCGACGTTGGCTTGCTTGAGTTTCTGGATGATCGAGGAGAAGTCCTTGTCGCCGGCGTTCAGGCCTTCGAACACGGCAACCTTGACGCCTTTGCCTTCGAGGGTTTTCTTCACGGCGGTGGCGATGCCTTCACCGTATTGCTGTTTGTCGTGCAGAACGGCAACGATTTTCGGCTTTACGTGATCGGCGATGTAGTTACCGGCGGCAGGGCCTTGGGCGCTGTCCAGGCCGATGGTGCGGAACACCATTTTGTAGCCACGGTTAGTGATGTCCGGGCTGGTGGCGGCCGGGGTGATCATGATCACGCCTTCGTCTTCGTAGATGTCCGAAGCCGGTTGAGTGGAGCTGGAGCAGAGGTGGCCGACCACGAACTTGACGCCATCGTTGACCACTTTGTTGGCAACGGCAACGGCCTGTTTAGGGTCGCAGGCGTCATCGTATTCCTTGGCTTCGAGCATCTTGCCGTCAACACCGCCTTTGGCGTTGATCTGCTCGATGGCCATTTTAGCGCCGATGAACTGCATGTCACCGTACTGGGTCACTGGACCGGTTTTAGGGCCGGCGATGCCGATCTTGATGGTGTCAGCTGCGAACGAATGGCTGGCAACCCCGGCCAGAACCATAGCGGCAAACAGTTTGGAAATCTGCTTAGTAGCCTTATTCATAGTGCTCCACTCTTACTGTTGTAGTTTTTATAGTCCTGGCAGCCTGAGCCACAGAACCGGATCGATATCTTGGATATCCCCCGGAAATGCCCCCGGCAACTGTACCGGTACAGTGTAGAGCGCCGGTTGTTCGCTTGGAAAGCTGGCGCTCAGGGGCAATTTCTGGGGGTGTCGCATTTTTGAAAGAAAAAGACAGAATTGCGGCGGGATTTTGGCTGCGTAGTAACCCGATTCAGCGGCTATCCTTGCTTTCCTGCAGTTCTCGATCAATGACTCTATTGCATCCGGGTTTTTCTGCCAGAGCGCCGACGTTATGATTGCGCCGATTTCTATTCCGGACAGGGCCCATGACTCAAGAACCTAGCACCCTCTATGCCAAGCTGCTTGGTGAAACCGCATCTATTACCTGGAAGGAACTCGAACCGTTCTTCGCCAAGGGTGCCCTATTGTGGGTCGATCCCGACCTGGATTTGATCGCTGCCGCCGAGGCAGTTGCCCAGGACGAAGGCGAGAAAGTGGCTGCCTGGCTGGCCGCCGACAAACTCGCCAAGCTCTCTGAAACGCGGGCGCTGGATCTTTTCGAGCGTGATCCGGAGTTGTGGGCAGTGGTCGTTTCGCCGTGGATTCTGATCCAGGAAAGGGCGCAGGCCTGAAGTTGCGCACCGATTTGGTGCTGGTGGCGTTCAGGTAAAAGTGTGTAGCCGAGTAGCGTGATGGCAGGTTGCCGTAGAGAAATGCCACAGGCAGGCGGGGGGAAGGTTACGTAAACGTAACGGGAACAGTTTAATAAGCGGCTGAATGGCTGCTTAATTGTTTCTGGATGTTGGTAAGTCTGAAGCTGATGTGGTGAATATCAGGGCGCTTTCGCGAGCAAGCGAACGTCGCCCGGCCCTTCCCACATTTGACCGAGTTCTCTTTGGAAGAATGCGGTCAAATGTGGGAGCGGGCTTGCTCGCGAAGGGGGCGCCGCTTATTAAGCGGTTTTACCCGTATGGTTATTCAGCGAAATGACCTTGGTCTTGCCAATGCGGTGACGGTAGATCTCGCGCAGGTACTTGATGGCCTTTTTCACGCAATCGCGCGACAGGCGGATGTCGTTGATCGAGACGAATTTGTCTTTGTCGTTGATCAGCTCGCGGTACTTCTTCTCGTACATCGGCTTGATCGCGTACCAGTTGGTGTCGAGGATCTTCGCCGGGTTTTCGAACTCGTTGAGCAGCTCGTCGATTTTGGCCTCGTCGAAGTCTTCATGAATGATGAAGTCGAGGATCGAATTGTCCAGTGTTTCGTCGAAACGGTACGGATTGCGTGCGAAGCAGCGCTTGATGAACGCCACGATCAAGGTCAGGAAATCGTCTGACAGGCACGGGCTCTTGGCGATCAGGGTGGTCAGCGAAAGGTTGGCCGAGGCGCCGATCACCAGGGCATAACGCTTGAGCGTGGTGTTGGGGAACAGGCTGTTGAGGTGGGTCTTCAACCGGTTCAGGTCCATGTAGGACAGCTTGTAATCCTTGGGCAGCGACACGATCGACACCACCGACGAGCAATTCTTGAAGAAGTGCAGGTCATGCAGCGCGGCAGCGTCGTAACCCGAGTTCTTGTATTGCTCCAGCGACGCGCGATAACGCTTGGACTCGATCGGCAACAGGCTGATGCCTTCGATGGCCTGGGTCACTTTGTTGAAGTGCGGCAGGTCGATGGAGCGGAAGAACAGGTCGTCGATGTTCAGGCGCTGTGGCTCTTTGTCGAACACCTTGAACTTGTCGCTGCTCGGTGCCGGTTGCTCTGGCACCACCGACTCGGCGTAGGCAATCGCCACTGGCCCGGCCAGACTCATGAACAGGTCGTTGGCGTCCAGGCGAATGGTTTCGCCGATGTCGATGCCAGCCCGGCGGAAATAGTTCTGATCGTAGTCGGTGGTGACTGCCTGGGCCGTCAGAATGTTGAAGATCTGCTGCGAGATGTACTGGTTGGCGTGCTTTTCCATGGCATTGACATCAATGTTCTGGATATTGCCGTCATCGTTCTCTTCGGCGTAACGCATGATGTCGTTGGAGATCAG
This sequence comes from Pseudomonas sp. FW306-02-D09B, assembly GCF_058782685.1. Taxonomy (NCBI): domain Bacteria; kingdom Pseudomonadati; phylum Pseudomonadota; class Gammaproteobacteria; order Pseudomonadales; family Pseudomonadaceae; genus Pseudomonas; species Pseudomonas sp. FW306-02-D09B. Next base: position 32,431 of record NZ_JBYSXY010000003.1, on the reverse strand, counting down.
CATCATCGCGTTCCATGGGCGGATGCGGCCCATGACGCTGGCTTCGCTGCTGTCTTCGTTGGCGAAGTTGTACGAGAAATCCCATTCTTCCGACAGGTACTTGCACAACAGGCGACCGGCGTTGATGTGCAGCGCTTCAGACATTTCACTGCGGTGATCGGAAATGTTCGGTAGTACGCAAATGCCGCTGGTGAAGATCGGCTCGAAAACGAAGGAGTGGCCGCTCTTGCTGTCGTGTTCGTCCACCGGTTTGGTGTCGAACGTCTTGTTCATGTACGAGTGTTGCTGGGCCAGCCCGAACTCCGAGGCCATGCCCGAACCGGTACCGCCGCCGGCGCTGAAGATCGAGAAGTACAGGCGCGACTGGTTGGCCTTGATGCCGCAGCTGTCGATCAGGTACGAGTGGATCATCTTCCAGTCGGGGCTGGAGAAACGCTGGGTGTCCTTGTTCAGGATGATCTTCGCCAGGTACTGGCCGAGGATCGGCGCGTTACCGGCGCCACCGGCGTGGACTTCCGAGAGGTCCATGATCTTCATTTTGCTGTAGTCGCGCAGGAAGCCGCTTTTTTCGCCCTTGCGCGAGAAACGGATACGGCCGGCGATGTCTTTGTCGAGGTCGCCGAGCATCACCAATGGTTCGACCAGGAACACCGGTTTGGTGGCCTTGCCGACACCCAGTTTGAGGTTGTTACGAATCCATTGCGCAGGGCTGTAGCCCTTTTCAGCATAGGGCTTGTCTTCGTTGTTGAACTCGTTGAGGTAGAACTTGCGGGCGTTGTACACCAGCTCCGCAACGTCCAGCGCAATGTTCGAACCGCAGCGACCCAGACCGATCAGGCACACCGAGGGGAATTCCTGCTGATGCAGTTCGTGGGCGTCCTCCAGGTGCGGCGGCTTGGGGAACACCAGATCGCGCAGGCCATCGAGGTTGTCGAGGATGCGATCGGTGTTGGTCTCGGTAAAGTACAGGTACTGCTGGGTCGCAAGCGGGCGCGAGCTGGTCAATGGCTTCGGGACTGAGGGTTTATCCGTGGCGGCGGTGAGCGTCAGTTCGGATACCGCTGGGGCAGGATTATTTTTAGAAGTCATTGTGCGCCATGTGCCTGGACTGGTTGGTTCGGTGGCGAGATGTCATCAAGCCATCACGAATAAAGAACTCGCGACTTTACAGCGCGATATTGTCCCCAGCGATAGGGCTTTACCTGAGCGTCGCTAGGGGGAATCCTTTCCTGAGTCATGATGAATCGGCCAAAATTTGGCGATCTTTAATCGAACGGAGGCAATTTGATGGCAGCGTTACCCTCTTTGGCGTTTGCCGGTATTGGCTTGATGGGTTTACCGATGTGCCGGCGCTTGTTGGCTGCGGGCTATCCACTGACCGTCTGGAACCGCAACCCCGACAAGTGCGCGCCCTTGGTCGAGGCCGGAGCGCGGCAAGTGGCCACGCCTGCCGAGCTGTGTCAGCGCGCCGATCTGGTGATGCTGTGCCTGGCCGATACCGAGGTGGTACGCGAGGTCGTGTTCGGTGCGGCAGGTGTGGCATCCGGTGCGAAAGCCGGCCAGTTGCTGGTGGATTTTTCCAGCCTGGAGCCCACGGCGACGCGGGAAATGGCTGCCGAACTGGTCAGTCGTACGGGCATGGGCTGGGTGGATGCGCCGGTGTCTGGTGGTGTGGCGGGGGCCGAGGCCGCAAGCCTGGCGATCATGGTGGGGGGTGAGTCAGCCGATGTCGAACGCGTACGCCCGGTGTTGTCGAATCTTGGCCAACGGGTCACGCACATGGGCGCGGTCGGCGCAGGGCAAGTGACCAAGGCCTGCAATCAGATGATCGTTGCCTGCAATGCGTTGGTGATCGCTGAAGTGGTGGCGTTGGCTGAACGTTCAGGCGTGGATGCGAGCCTGTTGGCCGAAGCATTGAGCGGCGGGTTTGCCGACTCTAAACCCTTGCAGATACTTGCGCCGCAAATGGCCGAGAGCCGTTTCGAACCCATAAAGTGGCATGTTCGAACGCTGCTCAAGGACCTGGATGGCGCAGTGAAGTTTTCCCGCGAGCAAGGCTCCGCGACGCCGATCAGTGGACTGGCCGCGCAATTGATGCGTCTGCATGCTGGTCAGGGCTATCTGGAAAAAGATCCCGCGACACTAATCCATCTATACCGCGAGCCAGATTCAAAGGATTGATGGCGTGTGCGTGCTTGCGCTGGTTGATCTCGTTCAGTACCGGACGTAATTCAGCCAGCGGCACCGGGCGGCTCAACAAGTAACCCTGAACAAAGTCGCAACCGAAACGTTCGAGAAACCGGTACTGCTCCAGGGTTTCGACCCCTTCGGTGACCACTTGCAAATGCAGGGTGTGGGCCATGACGATAATGGCCTGGACGATCTCCATGTCCTGAGTGGCCTTGGGGATGTCCTGGATAAACGAACGGTCGATTTTCAGGGTGTTCAGCGGCAGACGCTTGAGGTAGGCCAGCGACGAATAACCGGTGCCGAAGTCGTCGATCGACAACGAAACACCGAGCGCCCGAATCTTGCGCAGTAGCACCAGCGTATTGGCAATATTGCCCATCAGTGCGTTTTCCGTGACCTCCAGCTCCAGTCTCTGCGGTGAGACGCCGGCTGCTCGCAGCGCACTTTCGACTTCCTCGGCGAGCTCTTCGCGAGCGAGATTGAGAGGTGAGCAGTTCACGGCGATTTTCAACGACTCGCAGCCGTGCCTGGACAGCTCGCTCAGGTCTTCGCAGGCTTTGCGCAGCACCCAGTTGTCGAGTTCGGCGATCAAGCCATTGGCTTCGGCAATCGCGATGAAACGATCAGGTGCGAGCAAGCCGTGTATCGGGTGCTGCCAGCGAATCAGTGCTTCCAGTTTGGTGACCTGGCCGCTTTTGAGGTCATAGATCGGCTGGTAATAAAGCATCAACCCGTCTTCGTCGCGTAAGGCATTGCGCAGTTCTTCTTCGAGTTGCAGCGCCATCGTCGCCTTGGTTTTCAGGTTGGAGCTGAAGAAGTGCAGGCCGTTTCGGCCGTTGCCCTTGGATTGGTACAGCGCCAGGTCGGCGTGTTTCAGCAGTTCCTCGCAGTTTTTGCCGTCGTCAGGGAACACGCTGATACCGATGCTGGTGGTCATGACCATGCGCCTGCCAGCCAACTCGATCGGTTCCTTCATCTTTTGCATGATGCGCTGGGCCATGTGCCGTGCTTCGTCGCGCTCACGCAGGTTGATCAGAATGCAGAACTCATCGCCGCCAAACCGCGCGACCACATCATCGTGGCTGCGGGTCGAGCTTTTGATGTGGTTGGCGAGCACTTTCAACAGTTCGTCACCGGCGTCATGACCGAGGCTGTCGTTGATCCGCTTGAAGTGATCGATGTCCAGAAACATCACCGCCAGCATGCCGCCATGGGTGCTTTTCTCGATGAGCTTTTCGGCGAAGATCTGATTGAAACCGCGGCGGTTGATCAGGTTGGTCAGGGGGTCGTAGTGCGCCACTTGTTGCAGCGACATGCGCGCCTGATCCAGTTGACTGAGCAGCGCGTTGACCCGGCGCAGGTCATGGTCCTTGTGCTGCAGTTTTTTGTCGGCGAGGGCGGCGCTGATGCTGCTGCCGATGACCACCAGCGCGATCAGCGCAATCGTCAGCGCCAGTTGCAGGTGGTCGTCGTCGACCGACAGTTGCAAGGGGACGCCGGCCGGCAACACCAGGCTCATGGACTGCATGCCGGTGAAGTGCATACTCACGATGCCGGCGCCGAGTACCAGGCTGGCGGTGTATTTGAGTACTTGATGAGCGATGCCGCCGCCGTTGCGCAGACCATGCGACAGCAGCAAGGCAATGGCGCTGGCACCGATGGCAATCAGGACCGACAGGCCGAACATGATTGGCTGGTAGTGGGCCACGGCGTTCGAACGCATCGCCGTCATGCCCACGTAATGCATGGTGGCAATGCCCAGTCCGATGCAAATCGAGGTTTGCACGTATTGCCGTACGTTCAGTTGAGCATTGCTCAGGGTGTTCATCGCTACAAAGGCTGCAATAAAGGCGATCAACAGGGAAAGCAGGGTGGCCGGCAAGTCGTAATGGATGTCGATAGGGGCCTGGAACGCCAGCATGCTGATGAAGTGCATGGCCCAGATACCGCCCGACAGGCAGCAGGCACCGACCCAGCGCCAGAGCCGTTGAGAGGCAGGATTTTCGGCATGACCGACGCGTTCGGCCATGTCCAGCGTGGCGAAGCTGGCTGCACAGGCAACCAGATAGGCCAGTAGCACCAGAAAGGGGTTATGAGTGCAATTGAGGACGACTTGCCCGCTGCTCTCTGGCAGCTCGGTAATGAAATGCAAACCAGGCCACTCCATAGCATGCCCCGTCTTTGAGTCATTCTCTGCCGGCGCCATGAACGCTGGCGAATGTCTGGAGTATAGAGGCCGTGCACAGAGCACAAGAAATAGTGGCACATTGGCACTAATGATTTTGCAATAAGCCGGGGAGCGCTTAGACATAAATTGTCACGCGCGCGGCTTTGGCTGTCATGAGCGGGTATCAGTCTGACGAATAATGACAGACAGCATCCATGGCGCTGACTAGATTGCGGGTACCGGGCTGGAGTGTTGTCGGCAGTGAAGCCCTCATAACAATAAAAGAGACGGACCCATGCAGAACTCGACCCAAGCGGCGAATGCCTGGCGCATTCTGTTCCTGCTGTTTCTGGCCAATCTGTTCAACTTCTTCGATCGCACGATCCCGGCGATCATCATCGAGCCAATCCGCATGGAGTGGCACCTCAGCGACTTTCAACTGGGGATCATCGGTACTGCATTCACGATCGTTTATGCCATTGCCGGTCTGCCGTTAGGGCGGCTGGCTGACACCGGTTCGCGCAGCAAGCTGATGGGCTGGGGGTTGGCGGTCTGGAGCGGGTTGACCGCAGTCAACGGCCTGGTGGGGAGTTTCTGGAGTTTCCTGATCGTGCGCATGGGGATCGGCATCGGTGAAGCCAGCTATGCGCCGGCCGCCAATTCGCTGATCGGTGATTTGTTCCCGGCCCACCGTCGGGCGCGGGCCATGGGGATCTTCATGCTCGGTTTGCCGCTGGGCCTGTTGCTGGCGTTCTTCACCATCGGCGCGATGGTCAAGGCGTTCGACAGCTGGCGTGCACCATTCTTTATCGCGGCGATCCCGGGTTTGATCCTGGCGATCTTCATGTTCTTCATCAAGGAGCCCCAGCGCGGCGCGGCGGAAACCGTGCGCGTGTCCCAGGAGCGGGTGGATCGGCCGATTCGCCGGGTGCTGGCGATTCCAACGTTCCTCTGGCTGGTGATGGCGGGGCTGTGTTTCAACTTCGCCACCTATGCCTGTAACTCGTTTCTGGTGCCGATGTTGCAGCGCTACTTTCAGATGCCATTGCAGCAAGCGGCGGTGGCGACCGGGGTGATCGTCGGTGTGACCGGCTTGTTCGGCCTGACGCTGGGCGGCTGGGTGGCTGACAAGATTCACCAGCGGGTGGCCAACGGTCGGCTATTGTTTGCTGCGTTCAGCCTGATCATCTCGACCCTGTGCACCGCCTGGGCACTGCATGCAGGACGGATTGAAATCGGTGTGTTCGTCGCCGTGTTCAGCGTCGGCTGGTTGTTTGCCTACAACTTCTATACCTGCGTTTACACAGCCATTCAGGATGTGGTCGAACCGCGTTTGCGCGCCACGGCGATGGCGTTGTTTTTTGCCGGACTCTACCTGTTGGGTGGTGGCTTGGGGCCGGTGGTGGTCGGCGCTTTGTCCGATCACTTTGCCCATAGCGCAATGCTGGCGGCCGGCGCCGAGCAAATGAGCGAGGCCTTCAAGGCGGCAGGGCTGCATGACGCGATGTACCTGATTCCGGTGGCGTTGTTTTCGACCATGGTGTTTCTGTTCCTGGCTTCGCGGTGTTTTGTACGGGATGCCAAGCGGATGAAGGAAGGGTTGATGGCGGTGGTTGAGCCGGGGATTGCGGTGGCAACAGCTTAAGATCTTGCAGGTCTTCAGAAAACAAAAAGGCCCGCATCGCTGCGGGCCTTTTGTTTTTACCGGGGGAGAGGAGGGATTACCCCGCCACCAGCACCCGGATCGCTTCCAGTCGCAGTGCCGCTTTATCGAGCATGGCCAGGCCTTGCTCGCGCTGCTGGCGCAGGGCAACCAGTTCGCTGTCGCGCACGGTCGGGTTGACCGCTTGCAGGGCGGTCAGGCGCGCCAGTTCTTCTTCGGTGTCGGCGGCCAGGCGGCGTTGCGCTTCGGCTACACGTTCGGCGTGGCGCGGAGTGATCTTCTCTTCACCGGCATTGATGCGCGGTGTCAGTTGATCACGCTGGGCCTGGACGAACTTGTTGGCGCTGGCGCGAGGCACGCTTTCGAGCTGGTCGTTGAGGGTTTCGAACGAGACGCGGCCTGACAGGTCGTTGCCGTTGGCATCGAGCAGGCAGCGCAGCGCCGCCGGCGGCAGGTAACGGCCCAGTTGCAGCGAGCGCGGGGCAACCACTTCGCTGACATAGAGCAGTTCCAGCAACACGGTGCCAGGCTTGAGTGCCTTGTTCTTGATCAGTGCCACGGCGGTGTTGCCCATCGAGCCGGACAGCACCAGGTCCATGCCGCCCTGAACCATCGGGTGCTCCCAGGTGATGAATTGCATGTCTTCGCGAGACAGCGCCTGGTTGCGGTCGTAGGTGATGGTCACGCCTTCGTCGTCACCCAGCGGGAAGCTGGCGTCGAGCATTTTTTCGCTCGGCTTGAGGATCAGCGCGTTTTCCGAATGGTCTTCGCTGTCGATGCCGAATGCGTCGAACAGGGTTTCCATGTAGATCGGCAGGGCGAACTGATCGTCTTGCTCAAGAATCGCCTCAACCAGCGCATCACCTTCGCCAGCGCCACCGGAGTTGAGTTCCAGCAGGCGGTCACGACCGCTGTGCAACTCGGCTTCGAGGTTTTCACGGGTGGTACGGGCTTCGTCGATCAGCGCTTGCCACTCGCCGTCATCGGCGTTTTCCAGCAGCGGCAGCAGGCGCGGGCCGAACTGATGCTGCAAGGCGTTGCCGGTCGGGCAGGTATTGAGGAACGCGTTCAGCGCTTCGTGATACCACTGGAACAGGCGCTCTTGCGGGCTGGTTTCCAGGTACGGCACGTGCAGCTCGATGACGTGCTTTTGACCGATCCGGTCGAGACGCCCGATCCGCTGTTCCAGCAGGTCCGGGTGCGATGGCAGGTCGAACAGCACCAAGTGGTGGGAGAACTGGAAGTTGCGACCTTCACTGCCGATTTCCGAACAGATCAGCACCTGGGCACCGAATTCTTCGTCAGCGAAGTAAGCTGCCGCGCGGTCACGTTCGAGGATGTTCATGCCTTCGTGGAACACCGTGGCCGGGATGCCGGAACGTACGCGCAGGGCGTCTTCCAGGTCCATCGCGGTTTCGGCGTGGGCACAGATCACCAGCACTTTGGTGCGCTTGAGCATTTTCAGCTGGTCGATCAGCCATTCGACCCGTGGATCGAAGCGCCACCAGCGTTGTTCTTCATCTATATCCGGTTGCGCCTGGAAGCTGACTTCCGGATACAGCTCGGCGTGTTCGCCCAGCGGCAGTTCGAGGTATTCGTCCGGGCACGGCAGCGGATACGGGTGCAGTTTGCGTTCCGGGAAGCCTTGCACCGCGGCGCGGGTGTTACGGAACAGCACGCGGCCAGTGCCGTGGCGGTCCAGCAATTCGCGGACCAGACGGGCGCTGGCCTCGGCGTCGCCAGCGTTGACGGCAGTCAGCAGCGCTTCGCCTTCGTCACCGAGGAAACCCTGGATGGTTTTGTGTGCGGCCGGGGACAAGCGCCCCTGGTCCATCAGCTCCTGAACGGCCTCGGCCACCGGGCGATAGTTTTCGCTCTCGGCGCGGAAGGCTTTCAGGTCATGGAAACGGTTTGGATCGAGCAGGCGCAGGCGCGCGAAGTGGCTGTCCTGACCCAGTTGCTCCGGGGTCGCCGTCAGCAGCAGCACACCGGGAATGGTTTCCGCGAGTTGCTCGACCAGCGAATACTCAGGGCTGACCTGATCTTCGTGCCACACCAGGTGGTGCGCTTCGTCGACCACCAGCAGGTCCCAGCCGGCAGCGAACAACGCGTCCTGGGCCTTTTCGTCGTCCACTAGCCATTCCAGAGCGACCAGTGCGAGCTGGGTGTCTTCAAACGGGTTGCCGGCATCGCTTTCGATGAAGCGTTCTTCGTCGAACAGCGCGACTTGCAGGTTGAAACGACGGCGCATCTCCACCAGCCATTGGTGCTGGAGGTTTTCCGGTACCAGGATCAGCACGCGGTTGGCGCGGCCCGAGAGCAGTTGGCGATGGATCACCAGACCGGCTTCGATGGTTTTACCCAGACCTACTTCGTCCGCCAACAAAACCCGCGGCGCAATACGGTCAGCAACTTCACGGGCGATGTGCAATTGGTGAGCGATCGGCTGCGCACGCACGCCACCCAGGCCCCAGAGCGAGGATTGCAACTGGCGGCTGGTATGTTCCAGGGTGTGGTAACGCAGGGAGAACCAGGCCAGTGGGTCGATCTGCCCGGCGAACAAACGGTCGCTGGCCAGACGGAACTGGATGAAGTTCGACAGTTGGGTCTCAGGCAGCGTGACGACTTCGTTCTGTGCGTTGAGCCCGTGATAGACCAGCAGGCCGTCGACGTCGTCGACTTCGCGCACGGTCATTTTCCAGCCTTCGAAGTGAGTGATCATGTCACCCGGCGAAAACCTCACGCGAGTGAGGGGCGCATTCCGTAGCGCGTACTGGCGAGTGTCGCCAGTGGCCGGATAGAGCACGGTCAGCAAGCGACCGTCCTGTGCCAGAACGGTGCCTAGACCTAGCTCGGCTTCGCTGTCACTAATCCAGCGTTGCCCCGGTTGATACTGCTGCGCCATGCTGCCTGACTCCCGCCTTGAAAAAGCCGACTATATTAACGGATGCGGGTCCCGAGGCCAAAGGGTTACTCGCGTAGGAGCGGCCGAAGGTTCGGGCCGCGTTGGCTCGCAAGTTTGCGACCGTTGGCTCAAGTCGCCGACTCAGCAGCCGACAGCCTGCTGTCAGGAGACTAATAACCATGCTGCCACCGATGCTCCCCTTGAGTGCCGTGCCGATTACTTCCCAACAGGATCCGATACGCCAGCGGCCGGATATTCCGCCGGTGGTGCCGGTGGAGGCGAGCTCCAGCGAAAGTACGATTGACCTGCACAAGCGCCATGCCGAAGAGTCGGCGCAGTTGTTGCGTGAAGAGCAGCGGCGCCAGCAAGCGCGCGACAAGCGTCGCCGCGAAGCCGAAGAGGACCCTGAAGAGCACTTGGCTGTGCCGGGTGACGAGTTGAACGCCGACAACACGGTGCCCGTTGTCCCGCTGATAGACGGTCAGCCGCGCCAGGGATTGTGGGTCGATATCGAGGTCTGACGCTTACTCACTTTTTGTTGCGCTGAGATGTTGCTGGCGACTGGTCAGCGCCGCCTATTGGCCGCATTATTGGCAAACCCTGAGCGGGCAGGGTGACAGTAGTCACTTTGCTACGCCTGTATTGACCTTGAAGATGTAAGCCACGCCATGAGCCAAGACGACAAGCTGATCGACCTCAACACCGAGCGTGCCAAGCGCGTGCATGACCTTAATGAAAAGCGCCTGAACGAAGTGCGCCAGGCTTTCGAGCAGGCCATGCCTTTGGGTAAAGCGAAGAAAAAGCCGAAAAACAAACCGAAAAAGCGTTGATCCTCCCTGTTTCCATTGATGCAGGTCAGTTATTTCCCTTCCTTTTACGCCCGGTCTTGGGCGGCATTGATCCCGGTCAATTTTCTTCTGCGCCCGATTGGGTAACTTAGCCCCATCGCAACAGGGCAAGTGCAGGAGGCCAGTCATGTTTTTCGATAATGTGGTGATTGCCGGAGTGCTGACAGTCGGCCTCATGGTTCTGTTTTTTGCCGGGTTTGGATTTTTTATCTGGAAAGACGCACATAAGCGTAAAAAGCCTTAGGTCTTTCTGGAAGCACGAGCACGCAAGGCATTTTGGGCGACTTCGGTCGCCCTTTTTTTTTGCCTGCGGTTTTTTGTGGAGTCAGCGCTTGCAGGTGTACATATCCATTCCTGCGGTAACGGCCGCTTACGGTTCCGCTCTTACAGCGTGTCACTTTGGCAAACGCCCCAAAGTAACCAAAAGTCTTCGCCCCAAGCGTACGGCACCTCGCCTAGGCTCGGCGTTCCCTCGCTCCGGTGTCCATCAGGGGGCATCGCCTACGGTCTGCTTCGCGACGACCTCCTCTCGATGTGTCCGGCTGCGCCGTACGGCGCTGCGCGCCCACCCCCTGATGAACACCTCCACTCGGCCTCCCGATAGGGGCGGGTGGATCAAGATCAACAGCAACAGCACGGCGGCCTGCCGGCCGGCCTGAGTGGTAAGAGCGCGTACGGCTTAGATCTCGTTCCCACGCGCAGCAAAGGAATGCCGCCCGGGACGCTCCGCGTCCCTTCACGGACATGGAAACGATCATCAAATTCTTGCAAATCCTGCAGGCATAAAAAAAGCGCGACCTCCAGGAGGGCGCGCTTTTTTGTACGGCGGTAGATCAGCTGCCGAGTGCCTTCGATGCCAGCCAGAACAGGCCGGCCGACAGGGCCACCGTTGCTGGCAGGGTCAGGACCCAGGCCAGCAGGATGGTTTTCACGGTGCCGCCTTGCAGGCCGCTTTTGTTGGCGATCATGGTCCCGGCCACACCCGAAGACAGCACGTGGGTGGTCGATACCGGCAGGCTGAAGATGTTCGCCAGGCCGATCATGCCCGCCGTGGTGATTTGTGCCGACATGCCTTGAGCGTAAGTCATGCCTTGCTTGCCGATTTTCTCGCCGATGGTCAGTACCACGCGTTTCCAGCCAACCATGGTGCCCAGGCCGAGTGCCAGGGCGACCGCCAGAATCACCCAGAACGGGGCATATTCGGTGGTGGTGGTCAGGTCTTTGCGCAGTTTGTCCAGGTCAGCCTTTTCGCGGGCATCGAGGCCAGGCAACTTGCCGACCTTTTTCGCCGTATCGTCCAGGCAGAGCAGGTAGCGACGCACTTCAATGCGGCTTTCTTGCGACAGCGAGTGGTAGTCCGCTACACCCTTGAGGGTGCCGAGCAGGGCGGTGATGGTCGGTTCGGTCTGTTGCGGGTTGCAGCGGAATTTTTCCGGCAAATCGCCATCCAGGCTTTTGCCCAAGGCCAGGAACTCGCCCAGGGTATCGGCATTACGCTTATAGAACTGGCTCAGGTGCAGGGTCGCATCGCGAGTCCGTTCGATCTGGTAGGTGGTGCTGCTCAGGTCGAGTACGAACTGGGCCGGTACGATACCGATCAATACCAGCATGATCAGGCCGATGCCTTTCTGGCCATCGTTGGAGCCGTGGACAAAGCTGACCGCCATGGCCGAGATCACCAGAACCAGGCGGTTCCAGAACGGCGGGTGTTTCTTGTCGTCAAGCTTGCGGCGTTGGTCCGGTGTCTTGTGCATCTTGGACAGGGGACGCCACCATTTCAGGCCAACCAGCACCAGAGCGGCTACCAGGAAACCGGCTAATGGCGAGAACACCAGCGAGGCGCCGATATCGATCGCTTTCTGCCAGTTGACACCGTCAGCCAATGGAATGTCGTTGATCAGGGCGTTCGCCAGACCCACACCGAGGATCGAACCGATCAAGGTATGGGAGCTTGAGGCCGGGATACCGAAGTACCAGGTCCCCAGGTTCCAGGTGATGGCCGCAGCGAGCAACGAGAACACCATCGCCAGCCCGTGGCCGGTATTCACATTGATCAGCAGCTCCACCGGCAACAGGTGGACGATGGCATACGCCACGCCAACGCCGCCCAGCAATACGCCGAGGAAATTGAACACACCGGAAAAGAACACTGCCAGATGAGGCGGCATGGCTTTGGTGTAGATAACAGTGGCAACCGCGTTAGCGGTGTCATGAAAGCCGTTGATGAACTCGAAGGCGAGGACAAAGGCCAGGGCGAGCAAGAGGCTCACAAGCACCCAAGCATCCAGTCCGCTGAATAAATCGATCATGAAGGTTTTCTGACCCGGTCATAAGGGGGCGCGATTATGCCAGAAAACCCTGCTAATCAATGCACTTGCTGCTCATCGGTTACATTCTTCAACGAATTAGTGTGTAACAAGGCCCTAAGTCCCAGCGTTGCCGTAGGTTTTTCAAGCCTTTGATTTCATTGGGTGTTGTGGCGCACGCCAGCATTTCAGCGACTTCGATGGGAGGCCGAACGGGGTGTGTGAAATATCTGTAAGGAGGGCCAGCCAAGCGCCAATAACCTCATCCGGTAGGAGTGAGGTGGCAATCGCCGGCTTTTAGCAGGCGCGATATGGGACGCCAATTCATTCAGCGTGTAGCTGAAGGTGACGCAGGCCCTGAAAACTCAAACCTTCGCGATTATGGCTCTTCGGCTTTGAGTTCCTTTTCCATCTTCTGCAGTTCCTGGGTAAAGGCCTGATCGAGGATGCTGGCGCGTTTACGCCAAGGTTTGCGTTCCGGGTCGGGCTGAGCGGCGTAGGTGGTGACTTCCCCGCCGTAAACTTCCTTGTAACGTTGTTCCTGGCGCTCAAGTTCCGCGCGCAGTTCTTCTTTCGTCACAGTGTTACCTAATTGAGTTGAGATAAATTCTGGTGATACGCACTGCATTCGTTGTGTCGGTCACACGCCTCTCGAGCAGAGTGTCCGGGAAGACACCCATTGCGAAAGCGTTGTGCTTGACAGCTTCCTTCGTGCAGGCGGCCACGGCACCAGAGTAGAACCACTGACGTAGCATCAGTTTCTTTGTTTTTTTGCAAACGCATGGGTCGGGCATTCGAAATGAGCGTCAGGCGTTTGCCAGCAGGAAGCAGGGTTGAAACCTCGCGCTGCCTGAGTGATTGGATCCCGTAGTTGCCAACAAGCACGGTCATCACTGAGTTGCATTATAGCGGCCGATTGGCAGAACACTATCTCGAATAACTTAAAAGTGCTTCGTTCTGTGAATTTGTGTTGTTACCCGCAAGTCGTGTGTGCAGTGCACTTTGGGGCAACGTCTTTAACAAGCCCATTTCCTGGCGCCATTAAGTCGTACAAGTTGAGTGGATTGGAACGTGGTTGTTATTCAGTGTCAGCTAAAGTGTCAAAATCTGTAATGAACGGTTCCCGGTCTTATCGGAAAGAGTACCGCAGGCCTCAGGCCATATGGTCGTGCGCCGGTTGATTGCGATTATCGATTAATGGTTCGATAATCGCCCAACCTTGGCTGCCGATGCTTGTACACAAGCTCCGGAGCAGCTTGTAATAGCTATCGAACTCTGGGGAATGACCTGAAATGAACGATCAATTGCGCAATTCCTTTGCTTCAGCGGCGCCGCCGATCGTTGCTTCGCCGGCCAAGCGTATTCAGGCATTCACTGGCGATCCGGACTTCATGACTTCCCTGGCCCGTGGCTTGGCGGTGGTCCAGGCATTCCAAGAGCGCAAGCGGCATCTGACCATCGCGCAAATCAGCCATCGTACGGAAATTCCCCGCGCCGCCGTACGCCGTTGCCTGCATACGCTGATCAAGCTCGGCTACGCGACCACTGACGGTCGAACCTATTCGCTGCTGCCCAAAGTCCTGACCCTTGGCCATGCCTATCTGTCCTCGACGCCGCTGGCGGTATCGGCCCAGCCTTATCTGGACCGCATGAGCGAACAACTGCACGAGGCGTGCAACATGGCCACGCTGGAGGGGGATGACATCTTGTACATCGCCCGTTCGGCCACGACCCAGCGTTTGATTTCCGTCGATCTGTCGGTGGGCGGGCGGTTGCCGGCTTATTGCACCTCCATGGGGCGGATTCTTCTGGCCGCGCTGGACGATGCATCGTTGCACGATTACCTCGAACATGCCGAATTGCAGGCCAAGACCAGCCGCACCCTGCATACACGCGAGTCGTTGCTCGAATGTCTTCAGGAAGTTCGGCAGCAAGGCTGGTGCATTGTCGATCAGGAACTCGAGCAAGGCCTGCGCTCGATTGCCGTTCCGGTGTACGACGCTTCCGGTCAGGTGCTGGCTGCGCTGAATGTCAGCACCCACGCCGGACGGGTCAGCCGCAACGAACTGGAGCAGCGTTTTTTGCCCGGGTTGTTGAGTGCCAGCCGTGAGTTGAGTGCCCAGCTGTTTGCGTAAGCTGTTCGGTAAACGCACAGAGTCGCGTTTGGCGAATTGACGCTGTTTCCCTTGCCTCATTAATGTCGCGGCAGCGTCATCCGCTGCTGTTGGCCACTGCTCCTGGCACCGGAAGACGACCGAATAATAATGAAGAGGCGATTGCCTGCGCGTATTCGCCTGCGCTTCTTGCCTGGGATAAAAATAATGAACCAGCCTCAATCCGCTGTCGGGAACTGCCTCGATGTGCAGTCCTTTATCAATGCCCAACCGCTGTCGCGCTATCAATGGCGGGTGGTGATCCTGTGTTTCCTGATTGTCTTTCTCGATGGCCTGGACACCGCGGCCATGGGTTTTATCGCACCGGCGCTGTCCCAGGATTGGGGGATCGACCGCGCCAGCCTCGGCCCGGTGATGAGTGCCGCGCTGATCGGCATGGTCTTCGGCGCGCTGGGCTCAGGACCGCTGGCTGACCGTTTTGGACGAAAAATCGTACTGGTCGGCGCAGTGCTGTTGTTCGGCGCCTTCAGCCTGGCCTCGGCTTACAGCACGAATGTCGAGCAACTGCTGGTGCTGCGCTTCCTGACCGGGCTTGGCCTGGGCGCCGGCATGCCGAATGCCACCACGCTGCTGTCGGAGTACACCCCGGAGCGCAAAAAATCCCTGCTGGTGACCAGCATGTTCTGCGGCTTCAACCTGGGCATGGCCGGTGGCGGTTTCATCTCGGCCAAGCTGATCCCGGCGTTTGGCTGGCACAGCCTGTTGCTGATTGGCGGGGTTCTGCCGCTGATTCTCGGCGTGGTGCTGTTGCTGTGGCTGCCGGAGTCAGCGCGTTACCTGGTAGTGCGCAATCGCGGCACCGACAAAGTGCGCAAGGCGCTGGCGCCGATTGATCCGGCGACTATCGCCCAGGCGTCGAGTTTCAGCGTACCCGAACAAAAAACCGTGAAGGCCCGCAATGTGTTCGCGGTGATTTTCTCCGGCACTTACAGCACCGGCACGTTATTGCTGTGGCTGACCTATTTCATGGGGCTGGTCATCGTCTACCTGTTGACCAGTTGGCTGCCGACCCTGATGCGTGACAGCGGCGCGAGCATGGAGCAGGCGGCCTTCATTGGTGCGCTGTTCCAGTTTGGCGGCGTGCTGAGTGCAGTGGCAGTGGGCTGGGCGATGGACCGGTTCAATCCGCACAAGGTGATCGGCACGTTCTACTTGTTGGCCGGGGTGTTTGCCTACGCGGTAGGGCAGAGCCTGGGCAACATCACGCTGCTGGCAACGTTGGTGCTGGTTGCCGGGATGTGCGTCAACGGCGCGCAATCGGCGATGCCATCGCTGGCGGCGCGCTTCTATCCGACTCAAGGTCGGGCTACGGGCGTGTCGTGGATGCTCGGGATTGGCCGTTTCGGTGCGATTCTCGGCGCCTGGATGGGGGCGACGTTGTTGGGCCTGGGCTGGAATTTCGAACAGGTGCTGACGGCATTGGTGATTCCGGCGGCGTTGGCCACCACGGCGGTGGTGATCAAAGGCATGGTCAGCCATGCGGATGCGACTTGAGCAGAGTTTTTTGTTGAATGTGCGGGCCTCTTCGCGGGCAAGCCTTGCTCCTACGGGATTTCAGTCGTTTACAAATGGCGTGATCAACATCCCGTCGTAGGAGCAAGGCTTGCCCGCGATGCTTTTCGGTAGCGCAACGGGAACGATAGGAAGACAACAATCTGTTCGATAAACGAACACTTAGTCGATTATCGGATTGTTTGGGGTTTTTCGGCGGCTTAATCTTCAGTCATTCCGGCGCTGCTTATCGCGCTTTGTCCTCCACATCGGTTTACTGATAATCGGGAGTCCAACCCCATGGCTGAAATCCTTTCGCTGCACGACGCGGTGAAGCAATTCGTCAACGACGGCGATACCGTCGCGCTTGAAGGCTTCACGCACTTGATTCCGACCGCAGCGGGTCATGAAATCATTCGTCAGGGCAAGAAAGACCTGACGCTGGTGCGCATGACTCCTGATCTGGTCTACGACCAATTGATCGGTGCCGGTTGCGCTCGCAAGCTGATTTTCTCCTGGGGCGGTAACCCGGGTGTAGGCTCCCTGCACCGTCTGCGCGATGCCGTCGAGAAACAGTGGCCGCACGCGCTGGAAATCGAAGAGCACAGCCACGCCGACCTGGCCAATGCCTACGTTGCAGGCGCCTCTGGCCTGCCGTTCGCAGTGTTGCGGGCCTACGCCGGTTCCGACTTGCCAAAGGTCAACCCGTTGATCAAAAGCGTGACCTGCCCGTTCACCGGTGAAGTGCTGGCGGCGGTGCCGTCGGTGCGCCCGGACGTTACGGTGATCCACGCGCAGAAGGCTGATCGCAAGGGTAACGTTTTGCTCTGGGGCATTCTTGGGGTGCAGAAGGAGGCCGCATTGGCGGCCAAGCGCTGCATCGTCACGGTTGAAGAAATCGTCGACGACCTGAAGGCGCCGATGAACGCCTGTGTCCTGCCGACCTGGGCCTTGAGCGCGGTTTGCCATGTGCCCGGTGGCGCGCATCCGTCCTACGCCCATGGTTACACCGAACGCGACAACCGCTTCTATCAGGCCTGGGACCCGATTGCCCGCGACCGTGAAACCTTCACCGCGTGGATCAACGAATACATCCACGGCAGTGCTGACTTCAGTGAATTCCAGGCCAAGCTGGCTAAAGCGTCGGAGGCTCAATAATGGCTTACTCCACCAACGAAATGATGACCGTCGCCGCCGCTCGCCGCCTGAAAAATGGCTCGGTGTGCTTCGTCGGCATCGGCCTGCCGTCGAAAGCGGCCAACCTGGCGCGTCTGACTTCCTCTCCAGATGTAGTCCTGATCTATGAATCGGGTCCGATCGGTGCCAAGCCGACAGTATTGCCGCTGTCGATCGGTGACGGCGAGCTGGCGGAAACCGCCGACACCGTCGTCCCGACCGGTGAGATTTTTCGCTACTGGTTGCAAGGCGGGCGCATTGACGTCGGTTTTCTCGGTGCTGCTCAGGTCGACCGCTTTGGCAACATCAACACCACCGTGGTTGGCGATTACCATCAGCCGAAAGTCCGCCTGCCGGGTGCCGGCGGTGCGCCGGAGATTGCCGGCTCGGCGAAAAGCGTGTTGATCATCCTTAAACAGTCGGCTCGTTCGTTTGTCGACAAACTCGACTTTATTACCTCCGTCGGCCATGGCGAAGGCGGTGACTCGCGCAAGCGTCTCGGCCTGCCGGGCGCCGGTCCCGTGGGGATCATTACTGACCTGTGCATCATGGAACCGGAAGCCGGCAGCAATGAATTCGTGGTCACCGCACTGCACCCGGGCGTGACCCGCGAGCAAGTGATCGCCGCCACCGGTTGGGCTGTCCGCTTTGCCGATCAGGTGGAGCACACCGCCGAACCGACCGCCATCGAGTTGGCCGCACTGCGTGATCTTGAAGCGCGTACCGCTGCCGCCCACGGCCAAGCACCGGGAGAAGCCTGATGCGCGAGGTTTATATCTGCGATGCGATTCGCACACCGATCGGCCGTTTTGGCGGTGGTTTGTCGACGGTCCGCGCTGACGATCTGGCTGCCGTGCCGATCAAGGCACTAATGGAGCGCAACCCGAGTGTCGATTGGAGCGCCGTGGACGAAGTGTTCCTCGGTTGTGCCAACCAGGCCGGCGAAGACAACCGCAACGTGGCGCGCATGGCATTGCTGTTGGCCGGGTTGCCGGACAGCATTCCCGGCGTGACCCTCAATCGCCTGTGCGCTTCGGGCATGGACGCCATCGGCACGGCGTTCCGGGCAATTGCCAGCGGTGAGATGGAGCTGGCGATTGCCGGCGGTGTCGAGTCGATGTCCCGCGCACCGTTCGTGATGGGCAAGGCCGATGCGGCGTTCTCGCGCAACATGAAACTGGAAGACACCACCATCGGCTGGCGCTTCATCAACCCGTTGATGAAGGCTCAATACGGCGTCGACGCGATGCCGCAGACGGCCGATAACGTGGCCGACGATTACGCGGTTTCCCGCGCCGATCAGGACGCTTTCGCACTGCGCAGTCAGCAACGTACAGCGGCCGCGCAAGCTGCCGGCTATTTCGCCGAAGAAATCGTCCCGGTGCGCATTGCCCACAAGAAGGGCGAAAGCGTGGTCGAGCAGGACGAACATCCGCGCGCTGACACCACTCTGGAAACCCTGAGCAAACTCAAACCGGTCAACGGCCCGGACAAAACCGTCACCGCTGGCAACGCCTCAGGCGTGAACGACGGTGCCGCGGCGCTGATTCTCGCGTCTGCCGAAGCGGTGAAAAAACACGGTCTGACCGCCCGCGCTCGGGTATTGGGCATGGCCAGCGCTGGTGTTGCGCCGCGAGTGATGGGCATCGGCCCGGTGCCGGCGGTGCGCAAGTTGACCGAACGGCTGGGCGTGGCGGTCAGCGATTTCGATGTGATCGAACTCAATGAAGCCTTTGCCAGCCAGGGCCTGGCGGTGTTGCGTGAACTCGGTCTGGCCGACGACGCAACGCAGGTCAACCCGAACGGTGGCGCCATTGCGTTGGGGCATCCGTTGGGCATGAGTGGTGCGCGGCTGGTACTGACGGCGCTGCATCAGTTGGAAAAAACCGGCGGCAAGAAAGCGCTGGCGACCATGTGCGTTGGCGTTGGCCAAGGGCTGGCACTGGCCATCGAACGGGTCTGATGCGCCGCCGCGCTATCGAACAAGAAAAGAGGAGGTTTCATGACTGACAAGCCTGGTTACCGTCGCCCGCAAGCGGGCACCCAGCCGGAATATTTGCATCCGGCCTATCAATCGACCAATCGCCGTTCGCCGTCCAAGCCGTTGGTGTTTTTGCCTCACTCATTGTCGGAAATCACCGGCCCGACCATTGGCGCCGAGTCTCTGCAAGAACGGGATAATGACCTGACCGCCCAGCATCAGGGCGCGTCATTGGGTGAGCGGATTATCATTCACGGCCGTGTGCTGGATGAGAACGGCCTGCCGGTGCCGGGGATTTTAGTGGAGATCTGGCAGGCCAACGCCGCTGGCCGCTACAACCATGACCGCGACCTGCATGATGCGCCGCTGGACCCGAATTTCACCGGCACCGGCCGCACCGTGACCGACGCCGATGGCTGGTACCAGTTCCAGACCATCAAGCCTGGTGCTTACCCGTGGGGCAACCACCACAATGCCTGGCGCCCCGCGCATATCCATTTCTCGCTGTTCGGGCCGAGCATTCTGACCCGTCTGGTTACGCAGATGTATTTCCCCGGTGATCCGTTGCTGGCCTACGACCCGATCTACAACTGTGTACCTGATACCAGCGCCAAAGAGCGCTTGATCGCCAGTTTCGATCTGGAAAAAACCATCCCGTCCTACGCCCTCGGTTATCGCTGGGATATCGTTTTGCGCGGCCGCGATGCCACGCCGATGGAGAAATAAGATGACGCTGAACGCGACGACGTCCCACACGGTCGGGCCGTATTACCACATCGGTCTGACCTGGTTGAACCGTGAAAACCTGACCGTTGAACAAACCCTCGGCGAGCGTGTGACGATCACCGGGCAAGTGGTCGATGGCAACGGCGATTTCGTCAACGACGCGATGCTGGAAGTCTGGCAGGCCAATGCCGCCGGCAAGTATGACCATCCAGAAGACGAGCAAGACAAACCGCTGGACCCGAATTTCGAAGGGTTTGGCCGAGTGCCGGTGGACGCAGAAGGGCGATTCCGTTTCACCACCATCAAACCGGGGACCGTGCAGGGCCTTAAGGGCAGCACGCAGGCGCCGCACCTGGTGGTGCTGGTGTTTGCCCGTGGCCTGGTCAAGCACTTGCTGACGCGGATCTACTTCGAGGGTGAGCCGGCCAACGCCAGCGACCCGCTGCTGGCCTGCGTGCCAGAAGAGCGTCGCACGACCTTGATGGCGAAAGCCAATGGTACGGGCGCGTTGCAGTGGAACGTGATCCTGCAGGGCACCGATGCCGAGACGGTGTTTTTCGATTATTGAGTTCACCGCACTTTTGTGGCGAGGGAGCTTGCTGTGGCGAGGGGGCTTGTCGGAACGCCGTACCGCCCCGTTCGGCTGCGAAGCAGTCGTAAAACCTGCGAACGCGTTCTATCCGACAGATCTCGTTCGCAGGATTTGGGCTCGCTTCGCAAGCCAGCGGGGGCAAGCCCCCTCGCCACGGTGATTGTTGATCCTTCGGGGTTTGTTCTGTGGAGCGGGGCTGTTGCAAAGTATGTCTAGACTCTCTCTGTCCCCATCGAGTGAAAAACCATGACAACAATAACCAGTCTCTACACCGCTGAAGAGCGTGGCAAAAGGATCTTTGCAATTGTCGGGGCGTCTTCCGGCAACCTGGTCGAGTGGTTCGACTTCTATGTTTACGCCTTCTGCGCGATCTATTTTGCCCCGGCGTTTTTCCCCTCCGACAACCCCACGGTGCAACTGGTTAATACCGCCGGAGTGTTCGCCGCAGGGTTTTTGATGCGTCCCATCGGCGGCTGGCTGTTTGGCCGGGTGGCCGACAAGCACGGGCGCAAGAACTCCATGATGATTTCGGTGCTGATGATGTGCGCCGGCTCATTGCTGATCGCCTGCCTGCCGACCTACAAGGACATCGGTGTCTGGGCACCGCTCCTGCTGTTGGTGGCTCGCCTGATCCAGGGCGTGTCGGTGGGCGGTGAATATGGCACCACCGCGACCTACATGAGTGAAGTCGCGCTCAAGGGCCAGCGCGGTTTCTTCGCCTCGTTCCAGTACGTGACCTTGATCGGCGGCCAACTGTTGGCCGTGTCGTTGGTGGTGATCCTGCAACAGTTCCTGACTGAGGACGACCTGCGTGCCTGGGGCTGGCGGATTCCGTTCGTGGTCGGTGCGGCAGCGGCATTGATTTCGTTGTTCCTGCGTCGTTCGCTGAAAGAAACCACCAGCAAGGAAATGCGCGAAGACAAGGATGCCGGCAGCATGGCCGCGTTGTTCAGGAACAACACCGCTGCCTTTATTACCGTGCTCGGCTTCACCGCCGGCGGTTCGCTGATTTTCTACACCTTCACCACCTATATGCAGAAGTACCTGGTGAACACCGCCGGGATGCCCGCCAAGACCGCCAGTTACATCATGACCGGCGCACTGTTCCTTTATATGTGCATGCAGCCGTTGTTCGGCACGCTCGCCGACAAGATCGGCCGGCGTAACTCGATGCTTTGGTTCGGTGCCCTGGGAACACTGTTCACCGTGCCGATTCTGTTGACCTTGAAGTCGGTGACCAACCCGTTCCTGGCGTTTGGGCTGATCACCGTGGCACTGGCCATCGTCAGTTTCTACACCTCGATCAGCGGTCTGGTGAAAGCCGAAATGTTTCCGCCGCAAGTCCGTGCGCTGGGGGTGGGCCTGGCCTACGCGGTGGCCAATGCGATCTTCGGCGGTTCGGCCGAGTACGTGGCCTTGAGCCTGAAATCGGTGGGTATCGAAAACTCCTTCTACTGGTACGTGACGGCGATGATGGCGGTCGCTTTCCTCTTCAGCCTGCGTTTGCCGAGAGAGGCAGCGTATCTGGAACACGATCTTTGACTTGTCGGCGCGCGCCTGAAGCAGGTGTGCGCCGCGTAAGGAATTCCCTATGCAACGACCGGGCAATCAATTGTTCGATGCCTATTTCACCGCTCGAAATATGCGCGAGGTGTTCAGCGATCAGGGCCGGGTTCAGGCCATGCTCGATTTTGAAGCCGCATTGGCTCGGGCCGAGGCGCGAGTCGGGCTGATTCCGGCATCTGCCGTTGCCCCGATCGAGGCGGCTTGCCGGGCCGAGCACTACGACTTTACGGCCCTTGGCGAGGCGATTGCGATTGCCGGTAACTCGGCGATTCCGTTGGTCAAGGCGTTGGGCAAGCAGATCGCCGCATATGATCAGGACGCCGAACGTTACGTGCATTTGGGCGCAACCAGTCAGGATGTGATGGACACCGGGCTGGTGCTGCAATTGCGCCAGGCGCTGCACTTGATCGACAGCGATCTGGCGCGACTCGGCGAAGCATTGGCGATCCAGGCCCGACGGCATGTGGTCACGCCACTGGCCGGACGTACTTGGTTGCAACATGCGACGCCGGTCACGCTGGGGATGAAAATCGCCGGTTGGCTGGGGGCGGTGACGCGCAGTCGGCAGCGTCTGCACGCACTCAAGCCGCGCCTGCTGGTGCTGCAATTTGGTGGTGCCAGCGGAACCCTCGCAGCCCTCGGCGAGCAGGCCATGCCGATTGCCGAAGCGCTGGCGCAGGAGCTGCACCTCACGTTGCCGGAACAACCCTGGCACACCCAACGCGACCGGCTGGTGGAGTTCGGCGCAGCGCTGGGCCTGATCGCCGGCAGCCTCGGCAAGCTGGGCCGCGACATCAGCCTGCTGATGCAGACCGAAGCGGCGGAAGTCTTCGAACCTTCGGCACCAGGCAAGGGCGGCTCCTCGACCATGCCGCACAAACGCAACCCGGTGGGCGCGGCGGTGCTGATTGGTGCTGCGACGCGTGTTCCCGGATTACTGTCGACACTGTTCAGCGCCATGCCGCAAGAGCACGAACGCAGCTTGGGGTTGTGGCATGCCGAGTGGGAAACCCTGCCGGAAATCTGCTGCCTGGTGTCCGGTGCCTTGCAGCAAGCGCTGTTAATTACAGAAGGGCTGGAGGTCGACGCCGAGCGCATGGCGCAGAACCTCGATTTGACCCAAGGCCTGGTGCTGGCCGAAGCCGTGAGCATCGTCCTCGCCCAACGGATCGGTCGCGACAAAGCCCACCATCTGCTGGAGCTGTGCTGCAAACGCGCGGTGGCCGAGCAGCGGCATTTACGTGCGGTGCTCGGTGATGAGCCACAGGTGACTGCCGAGCTCTCGAGCGCTGAACTCGATCAATTGATGAACCCTGCGCACTACCTTGGTCAGGCTCAAACCTGGGTTGAGCGTGCGCTGGCCGAACATGTTGCCCTGACTGCCTGAAGGAGAATTTCTGTGGGATTCGTACAACTCGCCGATGGCGAACTGAACTACCAACTCGACGGTCCGGAACACGCTCCGGTGCTGGTGCTGTCCAACTCGCTGGGCACCGACCTGCACATGTGGGACGCGCAGATTCCGGCGTTCACCCAACACTTTCGGGTGCTGCGTTTCGATACTCGCGGTCATGGCCGTTCGCTGGTGACGCCGGGGCCTTACAGCATCGAGCAGTTGGGTCGTGACGTGCTGGCATTGTTGGATGCCCTGAACATCGAGCGCGCTCATTTTTGCGGTCTGTCCATGGGCGGGTTGATCGGTCAGTGGTTGGGGATCAACGCTGGCGAGCGTCTGCACAAACTGGTGGTGTGCAATACCGCGGCAAAGATCGGTGATCCTTCTGTGTGGAACCCGCGGATCGAAACCGTGCTGCGCGACGGTCCGGCAGCGATGGTCGCACTGCGCGATGCATCGATTGCCCGTTGGTTTACCCCGGACTTTGCCCAAGCCAATCCGGCGGTGGCGAAGCAGATCACCGACATGCTCGCTGCCACTTCACCGCAAGGTTATGCCGCCAATTGCGCGGCGGTACGCGATGCCGATTTCCGCGAGCAACTGGCATCGATCACGGTACCGACCCTGGTCATCGCTGGCACCGAAGACGCGGTCACGCCACCTTCCGGCGGGCACTTTATTCAAGAGCGGGTGAGAGGCGCCGAGTACGCTGAGTTCTACGCCGCCCATTTGTCCAACGTTCAGGCCGGCTGCGCGTTCAGTGACCGGGTGCTGAGTTTTTTGTTGGCTGAAAAGTCTATTTGAGGAGCGATTTGTGGACGAGAAACAACGTTACGCCGACGGCATGCAAGTGCGTCGCGCGGTGCTCGGCGATGCTCATGTCGATCGCAGCCTGGCGACCCTGACCGAGTTCAATTCGGAGTTTCAGGACATGATCACCCGCCACGCCTGGGGTGACATCTGGACCCGCCCAGGCTTGCCACGCCACACCCGCAGCCTGATCACCATCGCCATGCTGATCGGTATGAACCGCAACGAAGAGCTGAAACTGCACCTGCGTAGCGCGGCGAACAATGGCGTCACCCGCGCCGAGATCAAGGAAGTGCTGATGCAGAGCGCGATCTACTGCGGCATCCCGGCGGCCAATGCAACCTTCCACCTGGCCGAGTCGGTGTGGGATGAGTTGGGCGTCGAATCGCGCGAGTAGTAATCAGGCCCTGACACGACTGTCAGGGCCGCAATGCCTCAATGAGAGTTGCTGTCCCAGAACCAGCTCCACACGCCAGGCAAATGCACCGGTTGGTTGGCATCGCGCACGGTGCGGGCCATGGCGGCCCGTTGCACGGCTGCCTGGTCGTCGTAAAACGGTTTGGCGGCGGTTGTCACACCGGTCTCGCGGGCGCTGTCGAGCAGAATCTGTAGATACTCCCCCATATGCCAGGACGTGTAGCGATTGAGGTCGTGAAACGTCACCACCACTGGAATAACACCGTCGACTGTCGGCAGTTCACCAGCCGCAATCCGTTCGCGCACCTCGGACATTTGCCTGAGCATGTTGGAGCGCCGGCGCGGGCTGCCATTGAAGCCCCATATCTTGCCGTCATTGGCGCTCAGGTCGGTCAGCAATACATGCAAGCCATGGTGTTGATACGCGGCGAAGGTGCGTTTGTCGTAATTCCAGAACGGCGGCCGCAACAGCACCGGCGTGCTGCCGGTGATCGCCGCAATGTCCGCAGAGCCTTGGGTGAGCGACTGTTCGAGTTCTTCCGGGGAGAGCGAGCGGTGATTGGTATGCCACTGCGTGGCGGTGTGGAAGCCCAGGGTCTGGCCCTCGGCATGTTCACGCCGCATGATTGTTTTGCCCAGTTCGCTGCCACCGGCCCGGGGGGCTTGTGTCTGCACGAAGAACACCGCCTTGATACCCGGCTCAATCGGGTTGTTGGCAAGCACGTCGAGAACGGCACTGGTCGGATTGAAAAAACTGGACGCGCTTGGACCATCGTCGAAGGTCAGCAAAAAGCGGATCGGCGGGGTCGAGCGCAGAATCTGCTCGGTCTTCGGGGTCAGTTCGATCGGCGGGCCGATACAGCCGCTGAGGCCGACCGTTACGGCAAGGACGGATAAGACAGCAGCGATCAGTTTCATGTGTTTGCTTTGGCCTACGACAGATCAGGACGAATGCAGACTGTCGGTGCGCGGTTATTCACCACGCCGCCAACCGTCGCTCCCATGGAAGTCTCCATAGGAGCATAACGGTGCTGAACGGTTCATGTCCTCGCGGTATTTTTATCGCTTCAGAGCAGGCTGATCGGATAGCTGACGATCAGGCGGTTTTCGTCGAACTCATTGTTGCTGTAGTCCCGGCGCATGGTCGAGTTGCGCCACCGGACGTTGAGGTTTTTCAGGCTGCCGCTTTGCACGGTGTAGCCGACTTCGCTCTCGCGGCCCCATTCCTTGCCGTCGGTGACGGTCCCGGTGTGCACATTAGAACCGCTGATGTAGCGGTTCATCAGGGTCAGACCAGGAATGCCGAGGGCAGCGAAGTTGTAGTCGTGGCGCAGTTGCCAGGATTTTTCCCGGGCGTTGTCATAGCTTGAGTTGTAACTGTCGTTGGCCAACGTTCCGCCGCTGGTGCCGTTGACCCGCATCCAGGCATTGTCGCCGGTGAGTTTCTGCAAGCCGACATAGAAGGTGTTGCCGCCATATTTGGCCGAGAACAGCCCGGACCAGGTTTTGTTATCGAGGTCGCCGGCCCGTGCGCTGCCATCTTCCTTGCCATAGAAGAAGCCAAGGTTGGCGCCCAGCGTCCAGTCGCCCAGTGGCTGGGTGTGGACCAGGTTGATAAATTGCTGGCTGTAGATGTCCTTGAGCTGGGCATTCCACACCGCGATTTGCGTGCGCTTGTCGTTGAAGCTGTATTCGGCGCCTTCAAAGTTGAAACGGTCGGAGGTGAAGGCGGGTTTGCCGGTCATCGACATGTCACTCATGCTGCTGTCGTCACGCGGGCTGTTAGCGCGCATCTGACCGCCGTAGAGCGTCAGGCCGTCGATTTCCTTCGAGGTGATCTGGCCACCGCGAAACGTTTGCGGCAACGAACGCCCATCGTCCGAACGCAGGATCGGCAACACCGGCATCCACTCACCGACTTTCAACTCGGTCTTGGAAAGCTTCGCCTTGAACGCCACGCCCAGACGTCCGAAATCATCGGCGGGGCGACCATCGTGGTCCAGCGGCAGCAACTGCGTCCCGCCAGTGCCGCGTCCACCATCGAGTTTCACCGAGTACAGGCCCAATACGTCCATGCCGAAACCGACAGTGCCCTGGGTGAACCCGGATTTGGCATCGAGGATGAAGCTTTGCGTCCATTCTGCCGCTGTGCCCTGCGCATGGGTCGGATTGGTGAAGTTGCGGTTGAAGTAGAAGTTGCGCAGGTTCAGGTTGGCCTGGGCGCCGTCTAGAAAGCCTGACTCTTCGGCTAGCGCCGGGAGGGCTGCGCTGACCAGTGCGGTGGTCAATAGAGTCGGCAAAAGCTGTTTTGCACAGGTGGAAGGCTTCATGAGGTCGGGTCTCTCTAATTGTTAGGGATGAAGCAGGACGCAGCCGCAACCAAGGGGTTGCAGACAAAAATTCGAATTCGGGTCAACGAACGGGAGAGATCAGCCGGAGCGGGTAGGGTGTGCAGTCATGGTGCCGGACCTGTTGTTATTGGTTCTTGTAGGTGGGGAATGGTGCGGGGGATCAAGGGCGGGATTCAATCGGGCGTACCGGGTTTTGGGCGATAATCGAACACAAATCGACGTCTGTCGGATCACCAGCGGTATGAAGCATTGTTAATTAAATCCCATAGTTATTCGGGGCAATAATGGGTGTCTGCCTGTGTGTTCTATTAATGACGCATTGCTGTCCAGTGGCTATTAAATAGAAGGGCCTATTACTTTGGTTGTAAGCGCTTTCCTACAGTTCTTGTTGTCATTAAACGACTATCGATAATCGCCAGTTAACCTTAAGAAACGGTGTTATCGATTATCGTGAAACGGTTTAAAGGGAGCCGTGGGGATGGCTGGAAAAGAGCAGTGGTCTTGCTATATTCAAAGTCCCCAGGACGGGCGAGGGAAAGTTACATGCTTCGTCAGGGGTGCATTTTTCGTCGTGCCGAAATAACAAGGAGAAGTACCATGAGCAATAAAGTCAATCAGCAAACCTTGGCCACGGTTGTTGGACGTGCGGTGCTGGATCCGGGGTTTGCCGATGCACTTCACAATGATCCTGCCTCGGCAGCTAAAAATATTGGTGTGCATCTAAGTGCTGATGAAATTGCAGCGGTTAAAGGCATTGATGCTGCGAAACTGTCGGCTGCCTCTGCCGGTATTCGAAGTAATCTGGGGACGCGTGCCATATTTGATACCCAGCAACAGCAAGCGCGCATGGATTAACGGCCGGTGATGCCATTTGGCGTACCCCGAAAGGTGGGTCTTTCATGCAGGTACGCCGAATGGCTTTATGAAGTGTCATGAGGCACAGCGGTCGAGCGCGGAGTGAATGACTCATGCCTGTCACCTTGGCTCCAATGGATAACGCGGACTTTGCAACGTTCGCCGAAAGAGCCGTTGCTGAATATGGTGACGGTATGGTCGTCTCGGGTGAGTGGGCCCATGAGGAGGCCTCGCAAAGGGCACGCAGTGTCTTCGAGCAGTTGTTGCCGCAAGGGCGACTGACTGAAAAAAACCAACTCTGGGTGCTCAAGGATCAGGAGCGTCGTATTGGCGAGTTGTGGGTCGCCGAGCGACACACCGGTGCCGGCAAGAGTGCCTTCATCCTGGATATTTACATTGACCCTGGAGAGCGCCGCCAGGGTTATGCGAAACAATCACTGTTGGCCCTCGAGTCATGGGCACGCCAGGCGGGATGCGAAGAAGTGCGACTGCATGTCTTTGGTCGCAACGATGCGGCGCGTCGTCTTTATGAACAATCAGGGTATGGCATCGCCAGTCTGACGATGGCGAAGCCGTTGCCGCCTACCTAAGGGAAGGTTGAAAAATGGAAATCGGGAACAGTGGTCTGCGTGAGCTATCCGATGACGAGTTGTTTCAGGGCACGACATTCCTGCCGGACACGGATCCTTCACGATTTGACGTATTGCTGGAACGTGTCAGTCGAAATCGCTACACAAGTTTTGTGGCGCTGTACACCGAACTTTTTCAACTGTTTCCCAATGCTCCGCAGTTGGCGGAGTTTTTCGAGCAGGCATTCAATCTTATTGTGCCGCCGACCCGCGAGCAGCGCGTGATTATTAATGATCCGGTGTTTCAAGTGTGGAGTGTATTGACGGCTCATTATGCCAACCTGGTTATCACGAAAAAGGCGGCGAATACCGATGAGTTAGAGCGCATGTTGATCGAGTTCCCACTGATGCTGGCGCGGGTGAAACAGAACGACAGTGTTCACATGAATGATTACTGCCCGCCCGTGTATCGTTTTAATGTTGATCCGTTGGTGACGAAAGTAGCGCCTCCCAGTTATGAATTTCCGGAAGATGAAGCGACCCGTAAGCAATTGGAGCGTCATGGTCATTCCGTGAGTTTCTTTTGCGATGTGGTGAATATTGCGCTGTTGCGGATAGAACACTCGTGGCCCGCCTGTCGCGAGCAGTTTAGAAAACTGGTCAAGTCCATATGTTATTTGCCCGATGGTTCATTTCGAAGCTGCTCGGCTTCGCGCTTCACCGGGATCATCCTCATCTCGAACCGGGATGATTCGATTCTCGACCTGGAAGAGTCGCTGGTGCATGAGGCCACTCATCAGTTGCTCTACAACATTGTCGAAGTGTGCCCGGTCGTCAGGGATGAGACCTCGCGGGAGGCATTGTTCACCTTGCCGTGGTCGGGGCAGAAGCGCGACCTCTATGGCTATTTCCATGCGTTTTTCGTGTACGTCGCGTTGGTCAAATACCTGGAGCGGGTTCGTTCGCGCTCGTCTCATGAACTGCAGCGGGCACAAAAACGCCTGGTGTTCATCCTGCAAGGCTTGATCAAGGCGTCGCCCGATTTCGAAGCGTGCGCGGATTTCACCCCTCAAGGCCGCCAACTGCTGGAAAACCTGATCAAAGAAGTCAGGGCGCTGGAAACTCAACACGCCGCGTTGTTGGCGATATCGGGCGCTGCGGCGGGGGCTAAACGCATGCTGGGCCTGACCGGTTGACGCCAGGGAGGCGGACATGGCGATGTTTGATGCTTCGCAATTTCCGGAGGCCGGCGTCGGGCTGGAATACCATTTGCCACGGCACACGCCTCAGGATGAGTTATCGGAGGAGGGGCTCGACCCGACCGTCGAACGGATTCTCGCCGAGGGCTTGCCGCATTTCGATTACGTCGAGTTTCAGCCGACGCACTGCATTCTGGAACCGCGTCTGCTTGAGCTCGGTGCGCAAGTACCGAGCTTGCTGCATTCTTCCAGTTTGTCCTTGGGCAGTGTGGGCATCGCGATGGACCGCGAGTTTCTGAAAATGACTCGGCGGCTGTGCGAGAAAACCCGCTCGCCCTGGTTGGCCGAGCATATTTCCTGGTCGCGGTTTCACGGAGGCGACACTCAGCATTTCATTTTGCCGACCCTGGCCCAAGAGGTGGCTGACACGGTGGTGGCCAACGCCATTGAATTGCGTGACCTCACGGCAACGCTGCTGGTACTGGAAAACGCGCCGCGGTTGTTTTCGTTGCACGATACACAAGAGCAATCTGAAGGCGCGTTCATCTCTCGGGTGGTGGAGCGCAGTGACTCGGGCTTTCTGCTGGACCTCGACAGCGCGATCGCGACCGCCAGAACCCTGGGTTATGACCTGAACAACTATTTGCGTTCGTTGCCGCTGGACCGGCTGATTGAAATACATACCGGCCATCCACGGCGGGATTGGGACATCTTGCGTCATTTGTTTGATTCATCGCCGGTGAAAGCGATCACCCTTGAGTGGGATATTTCCCGCAAAACCGATGATGCGGAATTGTTGACCTTGATCACGGCCATCAAGTCCCTTCAGCCCAAAGCCCTGTTCTGGCGGGGTTTTGCCCGGCAAGAGCCGCAAACGCAACTCGAGCAGGGGGCGCAAACCCTGTTGAAACTCAGGGAAAGCACCTGGCTCAGCGTCGGCTCGGCATCGTTTTTTATCCGCGATCGGCAGTGGGACCTGAGTCTGGAATTCGCTGTGATGTTTCTGCCGTTGCTGCGCCACTTCCTGACTCCCCAGACACTGGGCAGTGCCTTGTTGCTGCCGGGTGTTTTGCAGAGCCCCGAGCAGGACGACAACCTGGCGTTCCTGCGGGAACTGATCAGCCAGGGTGTCCTGCAGCCGGTCGAGACGCCATCCGACACTGGCGCTTGCGTTGAACGTAGCCACCCGGCCAGCCTTTGGGCCCATTGGGACGCGGCGCTGGAGTTTTACCTGAGCACTCGGACTGGGTCGCACACGCCCTACATCAGTGTCAGCGATCTGGAAATGCAGCTTGAGCAAAAGGCCTCGGCGCGACGTCAGCCGTCGGCGTTCAAGGATTATTTCTCCCATCCTTTCGTTGCCCTGGAAAACCCGCTGCTGGCGCCTTCCAGCGTGATCGCTCAATCGACATTGCTCGATTCACTGTGCGAGCGCCGCACGTCGCGAACCTTCAGCGACCAGCCGCTGAGCGCGCAGCAATTGTCCCTGTTGCTCTACTACACGTGGGGCGCGACGGTCATGGAACAGAACCGCATGGGCGATTATTTCCTGAAGAAAACCTCACCGGCCGGTGGTTCGCTGCAGGGCACCGAGGTGTATGCGGTGCTGATGAATGTGCAAGGCTTCGAACGCGGTCTTTACCACTATTCGGTGCGCCGCCACGGGCTCGAGCTGCTGTCACGGGAAGACCCGCGAGTCTGGATCAGCGAAGCCTGTGGCGAACAGCCGTGGATCAAGGATGCAGCGGCAGTGTTTGTGTCCACGGCGCGGGTCGAGCGAATGGCCTGGAAGTACGAGTTCAGCCGGGCACTGCGAGTGGCGTTGATGGATGCCGGGCATCTGAGTCAGACCTTTTCACTGGTGGCCACCGCCCTGGGGCTGGGTTGTTTCACTACGGCAGCGTTACGCGATGAACTGTTCGAAAACCGGCTGGGACTCAATTATCTGGAAGAGCCGGTGTTTCTGGTCAATGGGGTTGGGGGGGCATTTGAAATTGCCTCCCCCTAAAAACCGGTGATTCAGCCTAACGCATCCGTAGCAGCTGCCGAGCCCGCGAGGCTGCGTTCGAGGACGCAGTCCTCGCAAATCCTGTATACGCGGTACGTCTGAAAAAACGTGTTGCATGATTTTACGACTGCTTCGCAGCCGAACGCAGCCTCGCGGGCTCGGCAGCTGCTACGACGGGTGTTTAAGCTTGGTCACGCAGTGTCCATCAGAGGCTACAGCGCCTTGCGTCACGGCCTACACCTGCGCCAGAATCCGCCGGCTTGTGCGCCTTGGTCGTCGCCTCTATTGTTTCCGTGTCACTGCCCATCAGTGATCGGGTTTAGTCGCCCGTCGTAGCTAAGTCGCATCAGTGCCAATCAGTCAGGTATCCCATCCCTGCACTTGATGGTGGCTGTGCGCAGGGCGCCCTCGGGCGCGCCGATTTCTTAGCTCGTCGGTCGACTAACCTGCGTACAGCCGCCACCCATTCGTTTAGTCGCGAACAGGTTGCAGCCTCACTCAAAGAGAGCTAAGCCAATGTTCAAAGCCACTCCCAATCCCCCTGATACCGAAAGCACCTCTCCCTACGCCTCCCTCGACTCAAAAGAACTCCACGCCGCCGCGCACCGTGCGCTCGATCATTACCTGGTGCTGCCCGAGACCAAGGCATTGTTAACCGACCGACGCCCCGGCTGCATTTTTGTCATTGCCCCCGACGTCGACAGCGAAACCCTGCTGGCCCACGCCTGCGAAACCCTCGCCTCGGCCAATGTCATGGCCAGCGATCTGGCGTTCGACCTCGAAGGCCCCAAACGCAATACCGCACTGGCGATTCAACAGATGATCTCGCTGGCCGAGCTGGCGGTGAATCGCGCACTGGACCACCTCGATCCACCTGAACCGACGTAGGCGCAGGCTCCTACGCGGGACACAGCCCACAAAAAAGCCCACCAAATGGTGCAATGCTGTTCACTTAAACCGATGTTTCAGGCATATCCGCAGTTGTGGCGAGGGAGCTTGCTCCCGCTGGGGCGCGAAGCGGCCCTGAATTGGGCCTGCTAC
>NZ_JBYSXY010000039.1:0-1364 GCF_058782685.1 Pseudomonas sp. FW306-02-D09B | reverse complement strand
GGGACTGTCAGATATTTTGTGTGCGGGCCGGTAACGGCCTGCCGTCAGGCAGGCCGTGCTTTTACCAGGTCGGCCTGATAAATCGATCTCCGTACAGAATCGCAAATTGATTCATCGCGCTTTTCCAGTCATGTGCCGCTGAGCCCCAGTTTGCGGTGATATTGCGTAGCCCAAGCCAGATCAGTTTCGTTGCCGCATCGTCGGTCGGGAAGTGGCCGCGGGTCTTGATGATCTTGCGCAGCTGAGCGTTGATGCTCTCAATGGCGTTAGTCGTGTAGATCACTTTTCGGATCGCCGGCGGGAACACGAAAAATGGAATCACACGATCCCAAGCGCGGCGCCAAGCCGCCACTACCGTCGGGTACTGCTTGCCCCATGGCCCGTTTTCAAACGCATCCAGCGCCTGCTCAGCCGCTTCGGCGGTGACTGCCTGATAGATCGGTTTGAGCGCCTTGGCCAGTTCGCGGCGTTTATCCCAGGCTGCGTAATCAAGGCTGTTGCGGATCAGATGGACAACGCATGTTTGCAGTGTCGTGTCTGGAAATACGGCGTTGAGCGCTTCTGGCATGCCTTTAAGGCCATCGGTCACAGCAATCAACACGTCTTCGACGCCGCGTGTCTTGAGGTCGTTGAACACCTTCATCCAGAATTTGGCGCCCTCGGTATTTTCTATCCAAATGCCGAGAATATCGCGTGTTCCGTCAGGCAAAACACCTAGGGCCAAGTAGATCGCCTTGTTGCGAACCAGCCCCTCTTCGCGGATTTTGACCCGTAGAGCATCGAAGAAAATCACCGGGTACATCGGCTCCAAAGGCCGCTGTTGCCATGCACCGATCTCTGCCATGACCTCGTCGGTTACCGAGCTGATGAAGTCGGGAGAAACGTCAGTACCGTACTGCTCTGAAAGAAACGCACGGATCTCTCTGACAGTCATTCCACGGGCATACATGGCGATGATCTTGTCATCGAACCCGGTGTAGCGGCGCTCGTGTTTGGGAATCAGGATAGGGGAAAAACTGCCGTCCCGGTCGCGAGGAATATCCAGTCGGAGCGGGCCGTCGCCGGTTAGAACCGTCTTGCCGCTTTTGCCGTTGCGCTGATTGGTTTCATCCTCTGGACGCTGCGCGCCCGGCGGATAGCCCAAGTGATGCCCGAGCTCAGCACTCAGGGCTCGCTCGATCAAAGCCTTCTTGAACGCCGAAGACGCGTCCTCGATGGCTTCAGCGGTCATCGGTCCATCGGTGAATTGCTCGAGCAGCTCTTTCGGGATTTTCGGCAGCTCTCGCAACGCAGGTTTCTTTTTGGTTGGCATACATGCACCTCTTACTCATGTTATGCCCGAACACAAAATTTCTGACACCCCC
>NZ_JBYSXY010000038.1:0-1457 GCF_058782685.1 Pseudomonas sp. FW306-02-D09B | reverse complement strand
TATTGGGCGGATTCAACCGGTCGTCGCAACACTGGATTGTTGAATTGATTTTAGATACTTGTTTAGTGCTTCGGCAGGTGTTTTCCAGCCCAGTGTTTTTCGAGGCCTTGTGTTCAACGCATGGGCTACGGCTTGGATCTCTTGGGCACTCCAGCGAGACAGGTCGGTACCTTTCGGGAAGTATTGGCGCAGAAGACCGTTCGTATTCTCGTTCGTGCCGCGCTGCCATGGACTATGAGGGTCAGCAAAGAAGACCTTCACTCCGGATTCGATGGTAAATCGAGCGTGATCCGATAGTTCCTTTCCACGATCCCAAGTCAAAGATCGCCACAATTCGATGGGTAGGTCAGTCACCGTCTTCTTCAGTGCGTTGGCCATAGTGACAGCCCCGTAGCCGGCCAGCGCCGGGCCATTCTTCGTTCGAGGAGTCAGCCCATAACCTTCCTCGCGAGGCAGGTGGACGAGCATGGTGAATCGAGTTGAGCGCTCGACCAGCGTTCCAATCGCTGATCGGTTCAGACCGATGATCAGGTCTCCCTCCCAATGCCCTGGTACAGCCCGGTCTTCCACCTCAGCAGGGCGACTGGAGATCATGACTTCCTCGCTGACGTGCGCCCACGTTTTGGCCTGCGCCCTAGCTCTCGGCACACGCAATGCTCGCCCTGTGCGCAGGCAGCTCACTAGCTCGCGCTTGAGAGCCCCTCGCCCCTGAATATAGAGGGCTTGATATATGGCTTCGTGAGAGATGCGCATGGATTCATCGTCCGGAAAATCGAGCTGTAGCCGGTTGGTAATCTGTTCTGGCGACCAGCCATTGACCCATTTACGGTCACTGCGATGTGGTTTATTTCGGCCTTTGAAGGGAGCTTGTCGAGGCCCAGCAATCTCGCGACCATTAGCGCTGTGAACTTTACCCTCCAGACGGTCTTGCACGTACTGACACAGCCGCGGGTTAGTCAACAGTTTCGCTGGCTTCGGTCTTTTGGCAACCAGTTCTGCCTTCCATTGTGCGACTGAAGCTCGATACTCAAGCCGACCGCAACGAGTTGCAGCATTACGTGTCAGTTCCCGTGAAACTGTCGACGGGCTTCGTCCAAGGAGACGCGCAATCTCACGTACGCCAACACCTTTCGCCCGAAGCAGCCCAATCTCTTCTCGCTCTGCGAACGATAAGTACCTTCCGGATATTTGGTTAGACATGAACAATGGCATCCCGCCCCGATGACGGAACCAGCGTGTGCCTACCGCTGATGATATGCCAGTAGCCTCCGCTGCCTTTTCGCTTGTGATCCCGGTTGCGATTTGTTTCCAGAACAGCCGCTCGATTTCATTACGAAGTGACGGCGCACCTGGCGAACGCATCGCTCCACGCCCCGTCAACTTTTGCATCCAGCCTGCAGGCCGCCCCATAAACACCTCGATCAAAGGTGTTGCGACGACCGGTTGAATCCGCCTTG
>NZ_JBYSXY010000037.1:0-9599 GCF_058782685.1 Pseudomonas sp. FW306-02-D09B | reverse complement strand
TACCAAGGAGTTTTCCGTTTCGACTGCGCCGGAAGTGGGGCGAATTATAGACTTCCAGAATCTGCCGTCAACACCTATTTTCATAAATCTGTCATATCAGTCAAAAAGCCCCGAAAACACGAAGGCCGGTCCACCACCATATAGAGGTGGACCGGCCTTCTGCCCTTCTACTTACAAGCTTGGGAATGCGAACTGCGAGGCTTCATGGCTTGCACGTTGTGGCCAGCGCTGGGTAATCGCCTTGCGACGGGTGTAGAAACGCACACCATCCGGGCCATACGCATGCAGGTCACCAAACAGCGAACGCTTCCAGCCACCAAAGCTGTGGTAAGCCACTGGGACCGGCAGCGGAACGTTAACCCCAACCATGCCGACTTCGATCTCATCGCAAAACAACCGCGCCGCCTCACCATCACGGGTGAAGATGCAGGTGCCGTTGCCATACTCGTGATCGTTGATCAGTTGCATAGCCTCTTCCAGGCTATTGACCCGAACGACACACAGCACCGGCCCGAAGATCTCCTCTTTATAGATACGCATCTCTGGCGTGACGTTATCGAACAGGCAGCCACCCAGGAAGAAGCCTTCCTCATGACCAGCCACGCTCAGACCACGACCATCGACGATCAGGGAAGCACCGGCAGAAACACCGTCCTCTATATAGCCACTGACCTTGTCGCGAGCCTGACCGGAAACCAGTGGCCCCATGTCCAGACCACACGAAGTGCCGGCGCCGATTTTCAGCGCCTTGATTTGCGGAACCAGTTTGGCCACCAGAGCATCCGCAACCTGATCGCCAACGCACACGGCTACCGAGATCGCCATGCAACGCTCGCCACAAGAACCGTAAGCCGCGCCCATCAGAGCGCTGACTGCGTTATCCAGATCGGCATCCGGCATCAATACCGCGTGGTTCTTCGCGCCGCCCAGTGCCTGGACGCGCTTGCCGCGCTTGGTGCCCTCGGCGTAAATGTATTCGGCAATCGGTGTCGAGCCGACGAAGCTCAGTGCTTTGACTTCAGGTGCTTCGATCAACGCATCGACCGCAGCCTTGTCACCGTGAACCACGCTCAACACGCCTTTCGGCAGGCCGGCTTCCAACAGGAGCTGAGCGATCAACAACGTCGAGCTTGGATCACGCTCGGATGGTTTGAGAATGAAACAGTTACCGCAGACGATCGCCAGCGGATACATCCACAACGGCACCATCGCCGGGAAGTTGAACGGGGTGATACCGGCCACTACACCCAACGGCTGGAAGTCCGACCAGGCATCGATGTTCGGGCCCACATTACGGCTGTATTCGCCTTTGAGGATTTCCGGCGCCGCACAGGCGAACTCGACGTTTTCGATACCGCGCTTCAATTCACCCGCGGCGTCTTCCAGCGTCTTGCCGTGTTCTTCACTGATCAATTGAGCGATACGCGCTTCGTTCTGCTCCAGCAATTGCTTGAAGCGGAACATCACCTGGGCGCGTTTGGCCGGTGGCGTGTTGCGCCAGGCCGGAAATGCAGCCTTGGCTGAGTCGATGGCTTTTTGAATGGTTTCACGGCTGGCCAATGGCACTTTATGGATTGGCTGACCAGTGGACGGGTTGAACACGTCAGCAGTGCGAGCGTTATCGGTTACCAGTTCGCCATTGATCAAATGCGGGATGAGGCTCATGCGGGGCTCCTGAAAAATTGTCCACAGACGCGCATCGCTGCGCGTCCGTTATTCGTTCTTATATAGAAGGGCTAATCAGTCGATCTTGTTCAGCACTTCGCCGACCGCATCGAACAGACGATCAAGATCCTGCGGCTTGCTGTTGAAGGTTGGGCCGAACTGCAGGGTGTCGCCGCCGAAGCGCACATAGAAACCCGCCTTCCACAGCGCCATGCCCGCCTCGAATGGACGCACGATAGCGTCGCCATCGCGCGCAGCGATCTGGATCGCACCGGCCAAGCCGTAGTTACGGATGTCGATGACGTTCTTCGAGCCTTTCAGACCGTGCAGCGCATTCTCGAAATGTGGCGCGACTTCGGCCACGCTCTGCACCAGGTTTTCCTTTTGCAGCAGGTCGAGTGCCGCCAGGCCGGCAGCACAAGCCACCGGGTGCGCGGAATAGGTGTAACCGTGCGGGAATTCCACTGCGTATTCCGGCGTCGCCTGGTTCATGAAGGTCTGGTAGATCTCCGAGCTGGCAATCACCGCGCCCATCGGGATCGCGCCGTTGGTAACCTGCTTGGCAATGCACATCAGGTCAGGAGTCACGCCGAAGCTGTCAGCACCGAACATCGAACCGGTACGACCGAAGCCGGTGATGACTTCGTCGAATACCAGCAGGATGTTGTGCTGATCACAGATTTCGCGCAGCCGCTTCAGATAACCCTGAGGCGGAACCAGTACACCGGCAGAACCGGCCAGTGGCTCGACGAACACCGCAGCGATATTCGAGGCGTCGTGCAGTTCGATCAGTTTGAGCAGCTCTTCGGCCAGGGCAATACCGCCCTCTTTCGGCATGCCACGGGAATAGGCATTACTGGTCAGCAGGGTGTGCGGCAGGTGGTCGACGTCCATCATCGCCTGACCAAACAGCTTACGGTTGCCGTTCACGCCACCCAGGCTGGTGCCGGCGATGTTCACGCCGTGGTAGCCACGGGCACGACCAATCATTTTGGTCTTGGTCGACTGACCTTTCAGACGCCAGTAAGCGCGGACCATCTTCACGGCTGTATCGGCGCACTCGGAACCGGAGTCAGTAAAAAACACGTGATTCAGATTGCCCGGGGTCAGCTCGGTGATTTTCTCGGCGAGCTGGAACGACAGCGGGTGACCGTACTGGAAGCCCGGCGAGTAATCGAGGGTGCCCAACTGTTTGGCCACCGCTTCCTGGATTTCCTTGCGGGTATGCCCTGCGCCGCAGGTCCACAGACCCGACAGCGAGTCATAGACTTTACGGCCCTTGTCGTCGATCAGGTAGCTGCCTTCAGCGGCAACGATCAGACGCGGATCGCGCTGGAAATTGCGGTTGGCGGTGTACGGCATCCAGTGGGCATCGAGCTTGAGTTGGCTGGCCAGGGAGACCGGGGCGTTTTCAGGCACGTTCATGAGCAAAACCTCGCAGGGCAATAAGCGGCGTAGGGATTAAAAGCGTTCTTGCAGCTAAGTTGCCACGACGATAAAGTCGGTGAAATCCAACTTTTCTAACCTTCAGTCAGCCAATCACTAAACTTTTGAGTAAAAAGCATGAGCAGCCGCCGACCCGATCCACTGGCGCAAGTCAGTGACTTTGATATCCGCCTGCTGCGGATCTTTCGCAGCGTGGTCGAGTGCGGCGGCTTCTCCGCAGCGGAAAGTGTGCTCGGGATTGGACGCTCAGCCATCAGCCAGCAAATGAGCGATCTTGAACAACGACTGGGTCTGCGCCTGTGTCAACGTGGTCGAGCCGGGTTCTCGCTGACCGAAGAGGGCCGCGAGGTCTATCAATCGGCGTTGCAGCTATTAAGTGCGCTGGAAAGTTTTCGCACCGAGGTCAACGGACTGCATCAACACTTGCGCGGTGAATTGACCATCGGCTTGACCGACAACCTCGTCACCCTGCCCCACATGCGCATCACCCACGCACTGGCGCAGTTGAAAGAGCGTGGACCGGACGTGCAGATTCAGATCCGCATGATCGCGCCCAATGAAGTCGAACAAGGCGTGCTCGACGGTCGCTTGCACGTCGGCGTGGTGCCACAGGCCAGCGCCTTGTCGGGGCTTGAGTATCAGCCGCTGTACAGCGAGCGTTCGCTACTCTACTGCGCGGTCGGCCATCCATTGTTTTATGTCGACGATAAACAGCTGGACGATGAACGCCTGAATAGTCAGGACGCGATCGCTCCGACCTTCCGTCTACCGGCCGAGATCCAGGCGCATTATCAGGCGCTCAACTGCACTGCCAGCGCATCGGACCGCGAGGGCATGGCGTTTCTGATTCTGACCGGGCGCTACATCGGTTACCTGCCAGACCACTACGCCAGCCTGTGGGTGCAGCAAGGTCGCTTGCGCGCGCTCAAACCCGACACCCGTTTTTATGACCTCAGCCTGGCTTCCGTCACACGCAAGGGGCGGCGCCCGCATTTGGTACTGGAAAGCTTCCTGGAAAGCCTTGCGGCGACTCGATAAACCGCATGAAAGGCCCAGCTTTGACGCTTTTATCGCAACAAGGCTTGTCGGATTCCTGTGGGTGCGCTATCAACGCACGGTGCACCCACTGACCCGCTCGGAACCGCCCATGACCTTTGAAGTCCCAGCCCACGCAGGTAAGCCTGCCAGCCGCATTCGTCAGAAGAACGAAGAGGCGATCCTCAAAGCCGCCGAAATCGAATTCGCTCGTCACGGCTTCAAGGGCACCAGCATGAACACCATCGCGCAGAATGCCGGGCTGCCCAAGGCCAATCTGCACTACTACTTCACCAACAAGCTTGGTCTGTACATCGGGGTGTTGAGCAACATCATTCAGTTGTGGGACAGCACCTTTAACACCCTTACTGCCGAAGACGATCCCGCTGAAGCGCTGACCCGCTACATTCGCGCCAAGATGGAATTCTCCCGCCGCCAGCCGCAAGCCTCACGGGTGTTCGCCATGGAAGTCATCAGCGGTGGTGAATGCCTGACCGAGTACTTCAATCAGGATTACCGCGCCTGGTTCCAGGGCCGCGCGGACGTGTTTCAGGCCTGGATCGATGCCGGCAAGATGGACCCTGTAGACCCGGTGAACCTGATCTTCCTGTTATGGGGCAGCACCCAGCATTACGCCGATTTCGCCACGCAAATTTGCCGCGTCACCGGTCGTACCAAACTGACCAGGCAGGACATGGAAGATGCCAGCAATAACCTGATCCGTATCATTCTTAAAGGCTGCGGCCTCACCCCAGCCATTTAAGACCTTCAGCCATGCCTTTTACCCTCGCAGGCGTTTGCGAATACCGTGAAGAGATTCGCAAAAGCCGCTTCATCGCCCTCGCGGCACCGATCACCAGCGCTGCCGAGGCGCAGGCGTTCATCGAGCAGCACAGCGACCTGAACGCTTCACACAATTGCTGGGCCTGGAAACTCGCCGATCAGTACCGCAGCAGTGACGATGGCGAACCGGGCGGCACTGCTGGCCGACCGATACTCGCGGCGATTGAAGCGCAGGATTGCGATCAGGTCGCGGTCGTGGTGATTCGCTGGTACGGCGGCATTCAACTGGGAACTGGCGGTCTCGCACGGGCCTACGGCGGCAGCGCCAATAAATGCCTGCAAGGCGCCGAGCGGATTGCCCTGATCAGCCGGGTGCCGATTCGTTGTGCCTGCGGCTTTAGCGAATTGGCGCTGGTCAAACTGCGTGTCGCGGAGCTGGGCGGGTTGGTGGTGGAAGAAACCTTCACCGCCAATGGTGTGGAACTGCAACTGGCCATCGGTGAGACGCAGATCGATACCTTGCAGCGTCAATTGGCGGATGTGAGTCGCGGGCGGATTGTGTTGCAGCGCTGAAAAACAGGCTGCGATCTTTTAGGGCATTGGCGCCATGCCAACATTTCCGACACTTGCCCACAACCGCTGTGCACCCGGCTGTGGATAACCTGAGCACACAGCGCTGTAACCCTTCCGCCACGTGGCTTTGCGGCCATTGATCATTTTTCGTTCAATTGGCTATCCACAGGTTCAATTCCACCGTAAAACAAACAGTTAGAGCGGCATATCACCTTTAGAAGAAAGCCTTACAGTGCTTATGCCCGGGTTTTGAGCTTGCGCACAAATACTGTGGAGCAACCTGTGGATAACCCGTTCATGGCTGGCGCAGTCGCATAGCCGGCATAGCCTGCAGCCACATGCTCACTTTTTAACCAGATTGCCGGGAGCCAAAACTGCACCCAATCCTGCAGCTCGCCCTTAAGTAGTGCCTGACCCCGAATCTAACTTCTGCATTTGATCGTCCAACGTCTGGGCTTTACGCTTGGTGAGATCGGTGAGTTACGCCAGGAACTGCAACAACGGCTCGTGCAACGTTGCCCATTGAACCCATGACTTTTTTCAAGGAAGCCACTCATGTCTACGGTAAAAACCGCACTGATCATCGGCGCCTCACGCGGCCTTGGCCTTGGGCTGGTGAAAACCCTGCTGGCCGACGGCTGGCAAGTCACCGCCACGGTGCGTAACCCACAGAACGCCGAGGCGTTGCAGGCACTGGGCAAGGTACAGATTGAAAAGCTCGACATGGACGATCAGCAAGCGGTGATCGCCCTCAGTCAGCGACTCAAAGGCCAGGTGTTCGACCTGTTGTTCGTCAACGCCGGCGTCAAAGGCCCGGAGGTGCAGACACCCGGTGGCGCGACGCTGACCGAAGTGGGTCAATTGTTCTTCACCAACGCCGTGGCGCCCATCAATCTGGCCCAGCGCTTCGTCGGGCAGATCCGCGAAGGCAGCGGTGTGCTGGCGTTCATGAGTTCGGTGCTCGGCAGCGTGACGATGCCTGATGCGCCAGAACTGGCACTGTACAAAGCCAGCAAAGCGGCGCTGAACTCGATGACCAATAGTTTCGTCACACAGTTGGGCGAACAGAAACTGACCGTTTTGTCGCTGCATCCAGGCTGGGTGAAAACCGACATGGGGGGTGAAGGCGCGGACATCGATGTCGACACCAGCACTCGCGGGCTGGTCGATCAGGTGAACGCCTATGCCGGTAAGGGTGGGCATCATTTTGTGAATTACCGGGGTGAAACGATTCCCTGGTAATGCTTGCCTGACAGGACGCCATCGCGGGCAAGCCTTGCTCCCACACGATTTGTATTAATCCCGGAGCCGGGATACGACACATGACCTGTAGGAGCAAGGCTTGCCCGCGATAGACCGCGAAGCGGTCTCCACGTAAACTCTGAACTTCGCCCCCCGCGGCGACCCTGGATCAGCAGACAGGGCAACACTGAGCTGGCGAACCTGAACCCAATTTTCAGAGGAGCCGGCAAATGCCTGCGACCCGTATCTGGTTAAAAAATCCCCTCGCGATCTTCACGGCCAACGACCTCGATGCCCGTGGTGGCCTGGTGCTGCAAGACGGTTTGATCGTCGAAGTACTCAAGCAAGGCCAACAACCGGCGACGCCCTGTGGACAAGTCTTTGATGCCTGCGAGCATGTGATCCTGCCGGGACTGATCAACACCCACCATCACTTCTATCAAACCCTGACCCGCGCCTGGGCACCGGTGGTCAATCAGCCGCTGTTCCCCTGGCTGAAAACGCTTTACCCGGTCTGGGCTCGACTGACCCCTGAAAAACTCGCGCTGGCAACCAAGGTGGCCCTGGCTGAATTGCTGCTGTCGGGTTGCACCACTGCCGCCGACCACCATTACCTGTTTCCCGAGGGGTTGGAAAACGCCATCGACGTGCAAGTCGAAAGCGTCCGTGAACTCGGCATGCGCGCCATGTTGACCCGTGGCTCGATGAGCCTAGGTGAAAAGGATGGAGGCCTGCCGCCCCAGCAAACCGTGCAGCAAGGCGAAGTGATTCTCGCCGACAGCCAACGCCTGATCGCCGAGTACCACGAACGTGGCGACGGTGCGCAAATCCAGATCGCCCTGGCGCCCTGCTCGCCGTTCTCGGTCACGCCGCAAATCATGTCGGCCAGCGCCGAACTGGCGAATACGCTCGATGTACGCCTGCACACCCACCTCGCCGAAACCCTCGACGAAGAAGACTTCTGCCTGCAACGCTTCGGCCTGCGCACCGTGGATTACCTGGACAGCGTTGGCTGGCTCGGCCCACGCACCTGGCTGGCGCACGGCATTCACTTCAACCCCGACGAAATCGCCCGACTCGGCGCGGCGGGTACCGGCATTTGCCATTGCCCGAGTTCGAACATGCGCCTGGCATCAGGCATTTGCCCAACCCTGGAGCTGACGGCTGCCGGCGCACCGCTGGGCTTGGGTGTCGACGGTTCGGCATCCAACGATGCCTCGAACATGATCCTCGAAACCCGTCAGGCGCTGTACCTGCAACGGCTGCGTTATGGCGCAGAGAAAATCACCCCGGAGCTGGTGCTGGGCTGGGCCACCCAGGGTTCGGCGAAGCTGCTCGGTCGCAGCGACATCGGCGAACTCGCGGTGGGCAAGCAAGCGGATCTCGCGTTGTTCAAACTCGATGAGCTGCGCTTCTCTGGCAGCCATGACCCGATCTCGGCATTGCTGTTGTGTGGCGCGGATCGTGCAGACCGGGTGATGATCGGCGGCAAATGGCGAGTGATCGACGGGCAAGTCGAAGGGCTGGACCTGAAAGGCTTGATCGCCGATCACAGCCAGGCGGCACGGCAGTTGATCGCCAACATCTGACCGGACTCCATTGTAGGCAAGGGCTGGCCCTTGCCTACGTTGCCGACACCCAGGCTTATGGGGTGGCTGGATGAACCGACCGGTCAGGTTTTGCTAATTGTTTCTACAGGCATCTGTAGAATGCTCACTATCTGTACCTGATGAGAAAAGAATATGTACGACTGGCTGAACGCCCTGCCCAAGGCAGAATTGCACCTGCACCTGGAAGGCTCGCTGGAGCCTGAGTTGCTGTTCGCCCTGGCCGAACGCAACAAGATCGCCCTGCCGTGGAGCGACGTCGAAACCCTGCGCAAGGCCTATGCCTTCAACAATCTGCAAGAGTTCCTGGACCTGTATTACCGGGGCGCCGATGTGTTGCGCACCTCTCAGGATTTCTACGACCTGACCTGGGCCTACCTGTTGCGTTGCAAGGCGCAGAACGTGATTCACACCGAACCGTTCTTCGATCCGCAAACCCATACCGACCGTGGCGTGCCGTTCGAAGTGGTGCTTAACGGTATCGCCAGCGCATTGAAGGACGGTGAACAGCAACTGGGCATCACCAGCGGTTTGATCCTCAGTTTCCTGCGCCACTTGAGCGAAGAAGAAGCCGAGAAAACCCTCGATCAGGCGCTGCCGTTCCGTGATGCGTTTGTCGCCGTCGGCCTGGACAGTTCAGAGATGGGACACCCGCCGAGCAAGTTCCAGCGCGTGTTCGATCGCGCTCGTCATGAAGGTTTCCTGACCGTTGCTCACGCTGGTGAAGAAGGCCCGCCGGAGTACATCTGGGAAGCCATCGATCTGCTGAAAATCCAGCGGATCGACCATGGCGTGCGCGCCATCGAAGACGAGCGCCTGATGCAGCGGATCATCGACGAACAGATCCCGTTGACCGTTTGCCCGCTGTCCAACACCAAGCTGCGCGTGTTCGACGACATGTCCCAGCACAACATCCTCGACATGCTTGAGCGTGGCGTGAAGGTTACGGTGAACTCGGATGACCCGGCGTACTTCGGCGGTTATGTCACCGAAAACTTCCATGCGCTGTATACCCATTTGGGCATGACCCAGGATCAGGCCAAGCGCCTGGCGCAGAACAGCCTGGATGCACGGTTGGTCAAACCGTAAGACTGCAGAAAATCTAATGTGGGAGCGGGCTTGCTCGCGAAAGCGGACTGACATTCAACATCAAGGCAGGATGTTATGGCCCCTTCGCGAGCAAGCCCGCTTGTATGTTTAGACTTGAAGGGGTGGGTGGGACTAAAAGCCCGATTCTGACTCTAGCCA
>NZ_JBYSXY010000036.1:0-10538 GCF_058782685.1 Pseudomonas sp. FW306-02-D09B | reverse complement strand
ACTGCGCCTTTTTCCTGTATTCATTACTCCCTCCTGAGAATGGGTC
The DNA here is from genome assembly GCF_058782685.1 of Pseudomonas sp. FW306-02-D09B. Lineage (NCBI taxonomy): Bacteria > Pseudomonadati > Pseudomonadota > Gammaproteobacteria > Pseudomonadales > Pseudomonadaceae > Pseudomonas > Pseudomonas sp. FW306-02-D09B. Next base: position 10,492 of record NZ_JBYSXY010000036.1, on the reverse strand, counting down.
AGAAGGTGTAAACCTTATTCAGGACGAGACAAAGGCAAAAGAAAGGGCGCTGAGATAGCGCCCTTTTTTGTGCTCGAAGGTTTTACGGGTCAGATCCGGTAGGTACTTTTGGTCATGACCTTGGCCATCAGGCTCATGCCGAATTTTACCGGTGCCGGGAAGCGGAAGCCTCCAGCGTCCAGCGCGCTTTCGGCGTGCTGCTCTTCATCGATGCGCATCTGCTCAAGAATGGCCCGGGACTTCTCGTCCTCGACCGGCAGTTGCTCAAGGTGCTCGTTCAAGTGTTTGCACACCTGATCTTCAGTCGCTGCGACGAACCCCAGGCTGACTTTGTCGCTGATCAGTCCGGCGACGGCACCGATACCGAACGACATACCGTAGAACAGCGGATTGAGGATGCTGGTGTGGCTGCCCAGTTGGCGGATGCGCTGTTCGCACCAGACCAGATGATCGATTTCTTCTTCGGCTGCGTGTTCCATTGCCTCGCGCACTTGCGGCAGCTTGGCAGTCAGGGCCTGGCCCTGATACAGCGCCTGGGCACAGACTTCACCGGTATGGTTGATGCGCATCAGGCCGGCGACGTGCCGGGTGTCTTCGTCGCTCATTTTCGCCTCTGGCTGCACGATGGCCGGCGACGGGCGGCAAGGCTGGCCACTGAAGGGCAGCAACGTGCGCATGGCGGTGTCGGCTTGCAACAGAAGACGGTCAATCGGCGAGTAGTGACGTTGGGTAGTCATGCTGACCTCCGGGAAGAATCTCGGCGGCCAGTTTACCGCAATCGGCCGGGTTAGGTTTGCGCTGGGTCATTGCAGAAGACCGCCTGGCATTTGCAGATACTGGCTTTGTGGCGAGGGAGCTTGCTCCCGCTCGGCCGCGAAGCGGTCGTTAAGTCAGTCCGCGAGTTTCATTGGGGAGCAGCAGAAAGACGGGGGCTGCTGTGCAGCCCAGCGGGAGCAAGCTCCCTCGCCACAACAAGCTCGGGAGACGGATCAGCCCGGTGGCCAGTGCATCTGGCGCTGACCCAGCACGTGCATATGAATGTGATAAACGGTCTGGCCGCCCAGTTCATTGCAGTTCATGACCACGCGAAAGCCTTCTTCGCAGCCCAACTCCAGTGCCAGGCGCTGGGCGGTGAACAGAATGTGCCCGGCCAGCGCTTTATCGTCCTCGGTGAGGTCGTTGAGCGTGCGCACCGGCTTTTTCGGAACTACCAGGAAATGCACGGGTGCCTGCGGGGCGATGTCGTGGAAGGCCAGGACCTGGTCATCCTCGTAAATGATCTTGGCGGGTATTTCTCTGTTGATGATTTTGGTGAACAGAGTATCCACAGCTGTTTCTCCATTGTGTTGGTCCGGGCTGAGTGTACTCACGGGAGATGCCCGAGCCCAGCCTGTTAGCTTTACTTTTAGTGATGCTCAGCGCGGACAGTGCGTCTTGTTGACCATGCCTACGATGGTTCGGGTCAGCCAGCGCGAGCCGAAGCGCGGCAACAGCGCGAACCAGCGATTGAGGCGTCCGGGAATGATGATTGCGCGGTTCTTCTCCAACGCACGCACTGTGTAGAGGGCCACTTCCTCGGGGCTCATCAGCATTTTGCTGTTGGCCAGTTTGTCGGTGTCCAGTTGCGCGGTGCGGAAAAACGCCGTGCGCGTCGGGCCGGGGCAGAGGACCGAGACCTTGACCGCGCACTTCTTCAGCTCGACCCGCAAGCCTTCGGAGAAGTGCAGTACATACGCCTTGCTGGCGTAATAGGTGCTCATCCATGGGCCGGGGTAGAAGGCGGCCATCGAGGCGACGTTCAGAATCTGCCCGCCGCCCTGCAAGGCCATGCTGTTACCAATGGCGTGGCACAGGCGGGTCAGGGCGAGGATATTCACTTCGATCAAGTCTTGTTCGGTCATCCAGTCCTGAGCGAGAAACGGGCCGCAGGTACCGATGCCGGCGCAATTGACCAGCAGGTCGATCTGTCGGTCACCCTCTTCGAGTTCCAGCAGAAAACCGGACAAGCGCAGCGGTTCACCCAGGTCACAGGCGCGGAACAGCACCTCGACGCCAAAGCGCTGGGTCAGTTCGATGGCAATACTTTCCAGCTGATCACGTTGACGGGCCACCAGAATCAGGCTGCGGCCGCGTCGCGCCAACGCTTCGGCCATGGCCAGGCCGATGCCGCTGGAGGCGCCAGTGATCAGAGCGTAACGGGTCATGCAATTCTCCATCGCAACGGCTCGCGGCCTGTGGACAGAGATGTCACAGGAACCGAGCGCGTTTATTCTTTCTCATAGTCTACAGGGGGCTGAGCTGCTTTCGCCGCATCGTCTGCCTCAACCGCATCGGCCGGCTCACTGCTTCCATAACTGCTGGTCGAGGTGCTTTCGTACTCTTCGGTCAGGGTGCTGAGGCCACCGGCAAGCGCGCCGACAAAAAACACTGCGATCACCACCAGCCACAGCCCGCACAGCACTTTGACAGCCGTGCTGTTGGGGGGCTGCGGCGCGCCATAGCGATTCGCCCCGACGTTTCCTGGTAGCGCCGCGAGTGCAAATGGAAACAGGCTGCCGATAAAGGGCACCAGATTCAGAAACCACAGCCAGCCGGACCAACCAAGATCGTGCAGGCGTTGCACGCTGATGGTGATGTTTATGTAGAGGTACGCCACGAACGCAACGACACAAACAATTGTGCTCAGCACTATTTGATTGCCGCTCAGCAGGCTGAGTCCAAAAACGCCAGCGATAGCGCCCATGATCAGTAGCGCCACCAATGACCACGCGAGATAACGCAGGCGCCCGATTCGACCCTGTACGCTAAACACCTTGAGTTCCGAAAACTCTGGCAACGCTTCACCAACGGGCGCGCGAGGAGGGCTATAGGGAGATTCGTTGTTACCGAGTGTGGGCGCCGTGTAATCGGCGGACGACGAATCGTGAACGTCGGTCAGATTGAGCTTGATCGACGGCTCGGCTTCAATGCGTGCATCGATGCCGGTTTTCGACAGGGCATTCAGATAGGTTTGTGCGTCTGCGTGGGACAGGTCGTGCTTGAGCGCGACAGGCTTTCCGCTGAACAGGCGTTCGATGGCCGCGACGTCGCTTTTGAACAGTTGGGCGAGATTGAGTTTCGCGGTGGTGATGTCGACGCCCGGAAGCAGGGCTCCGTCAAAGACGATCTTGAAACGGTGTTCGCTCATGTCGGGGCATCCTTGTCGCGAGTCAGGGGGCTGTGCTCGGCAGTTTAAGCCAGCCAGAATCGGCTGGCCAAACCTTGTGCGTTAGCGCGGCCAGCGTTTGGGTAGTTGAGCTGCGAATTCCTGCGCCTTTCGGTACTCGGCGTCCAGCCTTGCGACCAGTTGATCGACGCTTGGCAGGTCGTCGATTTCACCCACGCCCTGGCCAGCGGACCAGACGGTTTTCCAGGCTTTGGCTTCATCGCTCAAGGGTTTGAGTTTGGCGCCGAAGTTGACTTCACCCTTGCCTTGCAGTGCATCTATGTCAAAACCGGCGTTTATCAGGCTTTGGCGCATGAAGCTTGCCGGCACCCCGGACACCGCTGGCGTATGGACAATGTCGGCGGCCCTGGAAGTCAGCAGCATCTCTTTATAGGCTTCAGGGGCATGGCTTTCGGTGGTGCCGATAAAGCGCGTACCGAAGTACGCCAGATCCGCACCGAGCAGTTGCGCGGCGAGAATCTCGTGGCCATGGTTCAGGCAACCGGCCAGCAGCAGGGTTTTGTCGAAGAACTGGCGAATCTCGGCAATCAGCGAAAACGGGCTCCAGGTCCCGGCATGGCCACCGGCGCCTGCCGCTACGGCGATCAAGCCATCGACGCCGGCCTCGGCAGCTTTTTCCGCATGGCGTCGAGTCGTCACGTCGTGGAAAACCAGGCCACCATAGCCGTGCACCGCATCGACCAGCTCTTTCACTGCGCCAAGACTGGTGATCACGATCGGAACCTTGTGTTCGATGCAGATTGCCAGGTCCGCTTGCAGGCGCGGATTGCTGTTGTGAACGATCAGATTCACCGCATACGGCGCAGGATTTTCCAATAGCGCCAGACCCGCTTCAATTTCCTCCAGCCAGGCTTTGAAGCCGCTGCTTTCACGCTGGTTCAGCGCTGGAAAGCTGCCGACCACACCATTGCGGCAGCAGGCGAGTACCAGCTGTGGATTGGAAATCAGGAACATCGGTGCTGCCACGACAGGCAGACGCAAACGTTGTTCGAGCAAAGCGGGCAGCGACATTGGAAGTACCCCGATAAGTTGCGGCTAATTATGATTAGAACGGCCGTACGACGACCAGAATTACAATAGCCAGCAATATCAGAACTGGCACTTCATTGAACCAGCGATAAAAGACATGGCTGCGGGTGTTTTCGCCACGGGCAAAACGTTTTACCTGTGCACCGCACATGTGGTGATAGCCGATCAGGATCACTACCAGGGTCAATTTGGCATGCATCCAGGCACCTTGTCCGAAGTAGGCGCTGGGGTTGAGACTGATCAGCCAGATCCCGAAAGCCAGTGTGGCGATCATCGCCGGGCCCATGATCCCGCGGTACAGTTTGCGCTCCATGATGCTGAAGCGCTCCTTGCTGATGCTGTCTTCACTTTGTGCGTGGTAGACGAACAGGCGTGGCAGGTAAAACAGGCCGGCAAACCAGCAGACCATGCTGACGATATGAAGCGCTTTGAGCCACAGATAAAGCATTTTTAGTTATTCCCAGGTTCACGGTAGCCCGAATAGTAGAGGCTTGGGCCTCCGTACGTCACCTTGACGGTTGTCGCAGGGCGGTGCGCGCCCTATTATCGACGGCTTTCCAGTGGGTTCGTTGAGGGCAGGTTTATGGTCAAGGTCGGTATCGTCGGCGGCACGGGTTACACCGGTGTCGAATTGCTGCGTCTGTTGGCGCAACATCCGCAAGCTGAAGTGGTAGTGATCACTTCCCGATCCGAGGCAGGCCTGGCCGTTGCCGACATGTACCCGAACCTGCGAGGCCACTACGACGGCCTGGCGTTCAGCGTTCCGGACATCAAAACCCTCGGTGCCTGCGATGTGGTGTTCTTCGCCACTCCACACGGTGTAGCGCATGCGTTGGCCGGTGAATTACTGGCGGCCGGGACCAAGGTCATCGACCTGTCGGCAGACTTCCGTCTGCAGGACGCGGACGAATGGGCCAAGTGGTATGGTCAGCCACACGGTGCGCCAGAGTTGCTGGAAGAAGCGGTCTACGGCTTGCCGGAAGTCAATCGCGAGCAGATCAGGCAAGCTCGTCTGATCGCGGTGCCGGGTTGCTACCCAACCGCCACGCAGCTGGGCTTCCTGCCGCTGCTCGAAGCAGGTCTTGCCGATACTTCGCGTCTGATTGCTGACTGCAAGTCGGGTGTCAGCGGTGCGGGTCGTGGTGCAAGCGTCGGTTCGCTGTACTCCGAAACCTCCGAGAGCATGAAAGCCTACGCCGTTAAAGGGCATCGTCACTTGCCGGAGATTCGCCAGGGGCTGCGTCGCGCAGCGGGCAGGGACGTCGGCCTGACTTTCGTGCCGCACCTGACGCCGATGATTCGCGGTATTCACTCCACGCTCTATGCAACCGTGGTCGACCGCTCTGTAGACTTGCAGGCGTTGTTTGAAAAGCGCTACGCCAACGAACCGTTCGTCGATGTCATGCCGGCTGGCAGTCATCCGGAAACCCGTAGCGTGCGGGGTGCCAACGTTTGCCGTATTGCGGTTCATCGTCCGCAGGATGGCGATCTGGTGGTGGTGCTGTCGGTGATCGACAATTTGGTCAAGGGCGCGTCGGGTCAGGCGGTGCAGAACCTGAACATCCTGTTTGGTCTGGATGAGCGCTTGGGTCTGTCCCATGCAGGCATGCTGCCCTAAGCTTTTCCCCGCTCAGCAAAAAGGCCCGTTTAACGGGCCTTTTTGTATTCCGGGCTGACCATTGTGTTGATTGATATACCGTAACAATAGTTGACCGATTTTCTGGGAGAAGCGGATAATGCGCGTCATCACGCATTATGGCGGTGTAACACCGGGAGATAGTCAGCATGAGCGTCGAATCCTTCACCCCCACGGCTTTGCAATTCACCCACGGTGCCGCGCACAAGGTGAAGAGCCTGGTCGATGAAGAGGGTAATGATCGCTTGAAGCTGCGCGTATTCGTTACGGGCGGCGGTTGTTCAGGGTTTCAGTACGGCTTCACATTCGATGAAGAAGTGGCCGATGACGACACCATCGTCGAGCGCGAAGGCGTTAGCCTGGTCGTCGATCCGATGAGCTTCCAATACCTGGCAGGTGCCGAGGTGGATTATCAGGAAGGTCTGGAAGGTTCGCGTTTCGTGATCAAGAACCCGAATGCCACCACGACCTGTGGTTGCGGCTCTTCGTTTTCGATCTGATCGCACCTCAGCGCATCACCAAACGCCGCATGGCCTCACGGCTTTGCGGCGTTTTGCTGTCTGGTGCTCAGACGGGGTAGATGGCGCCGAGGACGCGTAATCCGCGAGCGCCGGTGACGCTTGGACGATTGGCCGGGATACTTTCGAGGCAGCAATGGGCCAACCAGGCAAAGGCCATGGCTTCGACCCAGTCCGGGTCTACGCCGTAGTTTGCAGTGCTGCTGACCTTGGCGCCTGGCAGCAGGCTGGCGAGCCGTGCCATCAATGTTGCGTTATGGGCGCCGCCACCACAGACCAGCAGCTCTTGCGTATCGGCTTGTGCGGCTTGTAGCGATTCGACAATGGTCAGCGCCGTCAGCTCAAGCAAGGTGGCTTGCACGTCTTGTGCAGCAAATGCGGGTAGGCGCGCAAGGTGTTGTGTCAGCCATTGCAGGTTGAATACTTCGCGGCCGGTGCTTTTGGGGCCCTTGGTCAGGAAGAACGGATCACCGAGCAGGGCCTTCAGCAGCACGGGCTCTACGCTGCCGCCTGCAGCCCACTGGCCGTCACGGTCGAAGGTCTCGCCGCGTTGCTGGTGAATCCAGGCGTCCAGCAGGACATTGCCTGGGCCGCAGTCAAAGCCCGAGACGGGTTTGCCGGTCTCGATCAGGCTGAGATTGCTGAAACCGCCAACATTCAAGACTGCACGGTTGCCGCTGCGCTGTTCAAACAAGGCTTCATGGAAGGCTGGAACCAGCGGCGCGCCTTGCCCGCCTGCAGCCACGTCGCGGCTACGAAAGTCGCTGACGACAGTGATTCCGGTCAGCTCAGTCAACAGGGCAGGGTTGCCGATCTGCACGGTGAAGCCGCGTGCGGGCTCGTGGCGAATAGTCTGGCCGTGGCTGCCAATCGCTCGGATGTCATCAGGTTTCAGGTGTTGATCCGCAAGCAGGGTATTGATGCCTTGAGCGGCCAGTTGTACCCAGTTTTGCTGGGCAATGGCGCTGCGGGCTATCTCGTCAGGTCCGCTGGCGCACAAGCCAAGCAGCTCGGTGCGCAGGGATTCGGGCATGGGAATGTAGTGCGTGGCGATCAGTTTGATCGCCGGTGCTTGCTCGATCAGCGCAATGTCCAGGCCATCAAGGCTGGTACCGGACATCACACCTATATAGAGCGCCATGGCTTAGCGTTTGCTCGAAGCTAGCAGGGTGGCTTTTTCTTGCTCCATGCGCGCCATCAGCGGCTGGCTCTGTTGCAGGAAGCGTGCGCGCTCGGACTTGGCGATCGGATCGGCCATTGGCAGTTTCTGACCCAGCGGGTCGACGTGAACACCGTTGACCTGGAACTCGTAGTGCAAGTGCGGGCCGGTCGAGAGTCCGGTAGTGCCGATATAGCCAATCACTTGGCCTTGCTTGACGTTGCCGCCAGTCTTGACGCCTTTGGCGAAGCCTTGCATGTGTCCGTACAGCGTGCGGTAGGTGTTGCCGTGCTGAATGATAACGGTGTTGCCGTAACCACCGCGGCGACCGGCCAGCAGCACTTTGCCGTCACCGGCAGCCTTGATCGGCGTGCCACGAGGCGCTGCGTAGTCGACGCCTTTGTGCGCGCGAATTTTGTTCAGAATTGGATGCTTGCGACCCATGGAGAAACGCGAGCTAATACGGGCGAAGTCCACCGGCGTACGAATGAACGCCTTGCGCATGCTATTGCCTTCAGCCGTGTAGTAGCTGCTGTTGCCTTGCTTGTTGGTGTAACGCACGGCGGTGTACGTCTTGCCGCGGTTGGTGAAACGGGCGGAAAGAATGGGGCCATTGCCGACAGCTTTGCCGTTGACGACTTTCTGTTCGTAGATCACATCGAACTCGTCACCCTGGCGAATATCCTGGGCGAAGTCGACGTCGTAGCCAAACACGCTGGCCATGTCCATGGTGAGGCTGTGGGACAGCCCGGCACGCGCCGCAGATTGCGAAAGCGAGCTGTTGATCACGCCGTGAACATAGGCGGAGCGCACGGTTGGCTTGGCTGTAATGCGGTTAAAGGTATAGCCCTTGGCGTTTTTGCTCAGGCTGATGCTTTCAGCGTCATTGATCTTGCTGTGCAGATTGGTCAACTGGCCGTCGCGACCCAGTTCGAATTCGAGTTTCTGGCCGTGTTTGAGCTGGGTGAACTGCTTGGCTTGCTTGTCGCTGGCCAATACGTCGTGCACCGAAGCCGCTGGAAGCCCGACTTTCTCGAACAATGTGGAGAGCGTGTCGCCTTTGGCAACGATCACTTCCCGGTGGCCTGGCGCTTTCTTCTCTTCAACGGCTGGTGCCGGGGCTGCTTTAGCCGTTTCCTTGCTATCGTCGGTGCTATCTTCGATCTGGGCGAATGGAGATTCGACCGGCTCGTTTGTGGCTTGGACGGCGTCAGCAGCGTCTTGATCTTGTGTCAGTTGTTCTGCGGGACGTTCCAGTTCAAGACTCAGGGTTGTCTTTTTGGCTTCAACGTCACTGGAAGGGAATACCAGGAGCGCCAGGCTGAGGAGGGCAGCAATGCCACTTGCCGCGAGCAGGTGGGTCTTCGGATAAAGCGGCGGCGCTTTAGACGGTTCTGTGGTCATAGGTAATTTGACTTTGGAAAAGATGAATTGGAAAAGATGAATGACATGATGAAGATGAAATAACTGTATAAAATATAACCAAATCATCTCTTAAGCAAGTCGCGAATGCTCTGTTCGCGGATTGGCGTCCGTGCGCCGGGCAAAACTTGTATTTGGTGCGCGATCTTGTATGGTTGGTTCCCTTTGAATCTGAGCCTTGCGGGTCTGTTATGAAGTCGGTTGAAGAGCAGCTAGCGCTGATCAAACGTGGTGCGGAAGAACTGTTGGTCGAGTCCGAGCTGATCGAGAAGCTCAAGCGCGGCCAGCCGCTGCGTATTAAGGCTGGCTTCGATCCGACTGCGCCGGATTTGCACCTGGGCCACACGGTGCTTATTAATAAGCTGCGCCAGTTCCAGGATCTGGGTCACCAGGTGATCTTCCTTATAGGTGACTTCACCGGGATGATCGGTGATCCGAGTGGCAAGAGTGCTACCCGTCCTCCGTTGACGCGTGAGCAGGTTCTCGAAAATGCCGAGACCTATAAGACTCAGGTGTTCAAGATTCTTGATCCGGCGAAAACCGAGGTGGCTTTCAACTCCACCTGGATGGATCAGATGGGGCCTGCGGATTTCATTCGTCTGACCTCGCAATACACTGTGGCGCGGATGCTTGAGCGCGACGACTTCGACAAGCGCTATTCGACCAATCAACCAATCGCTATCCACGAGTTCCTGTATCCGCTGGTTCAGGGGTATGACTCGGTCGCGTTGCGCGCGGACGTCGAGCTGGGCGGCACCGATCAGAAGTTCAACCTGCTGATGGGGCGTGAGCTGCAGCGCAGTTATGGTCAGGAGGCTCAATGCATTCTGACCATGCCATTGCTCGAAGGGTTGGATGGCGTGAAGAAGATGTCCAAGTCATTGGGTAACTACGTCGGTATCCAGGAAGCGCCAGGTGTCATGTACGGCAAGCTGGTTTCGATTCCGGACGTGCTGATGTGGCGTTACTTCGAGTTGCTCAGCTTCCGCTCCATGGAAGAGATTGATGCGTTGCGTGCAGATGTTGAAGCTGGCGCCAATCCGCGGGATATCAAGATCAAGCTGGCCGAAGAGATTGTTGCGCGCTTCCATGGTGAGGAGGCGGCGGCGAACGCTCACCGTGGCGCGGGTAACCGTATGAAGGAAGGTGAGTTGCCGGATGACTTGCCAGAGATCGAGCTGACTGCGACTGAGGATATGCCGATTGCGGCTGTGCTTAATAAAGCGGGGCTGGTGAAGAACTCGGCAGTCGCACGTGATCTGCTCGGTTCCGGCGGTGTGCGTATAGATGGCGAAGTGGTTGATCGCACCTTTATATATGCACTGGGCGCTACCCATGTTTGCCAGGCCGGAAAGAAGGCATTTGCGCGTATTACGCTTAAATCCGAGTAAGGCTGAAATTAGGGGTTGACGGCGAATTATATCTGTCTATAATTCGCCCCACTTCCGGCGCAGTCGAAACGGAAAACTCCTTGGTAAACAAAGAGTTACGCGGTTTTCGAC
>NZ_JBYSXY010000035.1:0-15166 GCF_058782685.1 Pseudomonas sp. FW306-02-D09B | reverse complement strand
AAGCGGCCCTGAATTGGGCCTGCTACGCAGTCCAGCGGGAGCAAGCTCCCTCGCCACAGATACTTCTCAGGCCTCCATACTTCCTTAAGTGAACAGCATTACGCCAATGAGCGGGGTTTGTCGTTGTTGCAACCTTTAAAGGCTTACCACATCAGATCGTCAGGGATCTGATAGGCCGCGTACGGATCGTCTTCGGCACTGACTTCTTCTGTCTTCACATTCAGTTGCACGATACGTTGTGGATCGCGCTCCTGGATCTTCAGGGCCGCTTCACGCGGGATCACTTCGTAACCGCCGGCGTGATGCACGATCGCCAGGGAACCGCTGCTGAGCTTGTTGCGCATCAGGGTGTTGACGCAGATGCGCTTGACCTTCTTGTCGTCCACGAAGTTGTAGTAGTCCTCAGTGGTCAACTTCGGCAGGCGCGAGACTTCGATCAATTGCTTGACCTGTGCGGCACGGGCCTTCTGCTCGGCCTTTTCCTGCTGCTGGCGATTGAGTTCCTGGTCGCGCTTGACCTTCTCGGCCATGGCCTCTTGGGCCGCGCGCTGCTGGGAATCATCGAGTTCGATCTGACCTTTATGGGCCAGGCGTTGCTGCTTCTGTTTTTCTTTGCCGACCTGTTTGGCCTGCTTTTGGTTGACCAGCCCTGCTTTGAGCAACTGGTCGCGAAGGGAAAGGCTCATGGTGCTTACTCACTTAGGCAACAGCTCAGCCGCAGCTGGGCAAATTCTTTTCCTGACGTTTGGCTTCGCCCCACAAGGCGTCCAACTCTTCGAGGGTGCAATCTTCTATGGGACGGCGGGTGTCGCGCAATGCCTGTTCGATAAATCGGAAGCGTCTTTCAAACTTGCTGTTGGCGCCGCGCAATGCACTTTCGGGATCGACCTTGAGGTGACGCGCCAGGTTGACCACTGAAAACAGCAGATCGCCGACTTCGTCACTGATCGCTGTCGCGTCGTTATCCGCCATGGCTTCAAGCACTTCATCAAGCTCTTCGCGGACCTTATCGAGCACCGGCAATGCATCCGGCCAGTCGAAACCCACCTGCCCCGCGCGCTTCTGCAGCTTGGCCGAACGGGACAACGCCGGCAGCGCTGCGGGCACATCATCGAGCAAGGACAATTGTTCAGGGGCCTGGGACTTCTCGGCCCGCTCCTCGGCCTTGATCTCCTCCCAGCGCTGTTTGACCTGCTCCTCACTGAGGCGCGGGATATCCAGCGGTGCGTACAGATCACCTGTCGGGAATACATGGGGATGACGACGAATCAGTTTGCGGGTGATGCTGTCGACCACGCCGTCGAACTCGAAACGCCCTTCTTCCCGCGCCAGTTGGCTGTAATACACCACCTGGAACAGCAGATCGCCCAGCTCACCCTGCAAATGATCGAAGTCGCCGCGCTCGATGGCGTCGGCCACCTCATAGGCTTCTTCCAGAGTGTGCGGGACGATGGTCTGGTACGTTTGCTTGATATCCCACGGACAGCCGAACTGCGGGTCCCGCAGGCGGTTCATCAGGTGTAGCAAGTCTTGAAGTGAATACATCTATCAATCTCTTCACACTGTAGGAGCAAAGCTTGCTCGTGATGGCGGCACGCATGACACACCGCTATCGCGAGCACGCTCAGCTCCTGCAAGGTCGGCGCCGTGCCAGGCAAATCGCTTTCGCGAGCCCGCTCCCACATTGATCACCGTCACGGGGTGCGGTTGCGCCGGGTTTCGATGATGTTCGGCAATTGGGAAATACGCCCCAACAACCGCCCCAATGCGTCCAGCCCCGGAATCTCGATGGTCAGGGACATCAACGCGGTGTTGTCCTCTTTGTTCGAGCGAGTGTTGACCGCCAGCACGTTGATCCGCTCGTTGAGCAGCACTTGCGACACGTCACGCAGCAGACCGGAACGGTCGTAGGCACGAATGATGATGTCCACCGGATAGGTCAACACCGGCACCGGGCCCCAACTGACCTGGATGATCCGCTCAGGCTCGCGTCCAGCCAGTTGCAGCACCGAGGCGCAGTCCTGGCGGTGAATGCTGACGCCACGACCCTGGGTGATGTAGCCGACGATCGCATCGCCCGGCAACGGCTGGCAGCAGCCGGCCATTTGGGTCATCAGGTTGCCGACGCCCTGGATCTGGATATCGCCGCGCTTGCCCGGCTTGTAGCCAGTGGCTTTGCGCGGAATCAGTTCCAGCTGTTCGTTGCCGCGTTCCGGCTCGACCAGTTGCTGTGCCAGGTTGACCAACTGCGCCAGGCGCAAATCGCCGGCACCTAACGCTGCAAACATGTCCTCGGCGGTTTTCATGTTGGCCTTCTCGGCCAGCTTTTCGAAATCCACCTGCGGCAGACCGAGGCGATTGAGTTCGCGCTCGAACAGGGTTTTACCGGCCGCGACGTTCTGGTCACGCGCCTGCAACTTGAACCAGTGAACGATTTTTGCCCGCGCTCGCGAGGTGGTGATGTAACCCAGGTTCGGGTTCAGCCAGTCGCGGCTCGGCGTGCCGTGCTTGCTGGTGATGATCTCGACCTGCTCACCGGTCTGCAGGCTGTAGTTGAGCGGAACGATCCGCCCGTTGATCTTCGCACCCCGGCAGTTGTGACCGATTTCGGTGTGTACGCGGTAGGCGAAGTCCAGCGGTGTGGCGCCTTTTGGCAAGTCGATCGCATGACCGTCGGGGGTGAAGATGTACACCCGATCCGGCTCGATATCGACCCGCAGCTGTTCCGCCAGACCACCGATATCGCCCAGCTCTTCGTGCCACTCGAGCACCTGACGCAGCCAGGAGATTTTCTCTTCGTAGTGATTGGAGCCGGATTTGACGTCGGTGCCCTTGTAGCGCCAGTGCGCGCAAACGCCCAGCTCGGCCTCTTCGTGCATCGCGTGGGTGCGGATCTGTACTTCCAGCACCTTGCCTTCAGGGCCGATGACCGCAGTGTGCAGCGAGCGGTAGCCGTTCTCTTTCGGGTTGGCGATGTAGTCGTCGAACTCTTTCGGGATGTGCCGCCACAAGGTGTGGACGATGCCCAGCGCGGTGTAGCAGTCGCGCATTTCCGGCACCAGCACGCGCACCGCACGCACGTCGTAGATCTGGCTGAATTCCAGACCCTTGCGCTGCATTTTGCGCCAGATCGAATAGATGTGTTTGGCCCGGCCGCTGATGTCGGCATCGACGCCGGTAGCCTGCAATTCGGCCTGCAACTGGTTCATCACATCACTGATGAACCGCTCGCGATCAAGGCGCCGCTCATGCAGCAACTTGGCGATCTGCTTGTACTGGTCAGGCTCCAGGTAACGGAAGGACAAGTCCTCCAGTTCCCATTTGATATGACCGATGCCAAGACGGTGAGCCAGCGGCGCATAGATGTCGAAGACTTCCCGGGCGACCCGGTTGCGCTTTTCGTCATCGGCGGTTTTCACCGCACGGATCGCGCAGGTGCGCTCGGCCAGTTTGATCAGCGCGACGCGGACGTCGTCGACCATGGCCACGAGCATCTTGCGCAGGTTTTCCACCTGGCCCTGAGAGCCCAGCACCAACGATTGGCGCGGGCTCAGGCTGGCGCTGATCGCCGCCATGCGCTGCACGCCATCGATCAGTTTGGCGACCACCGGGCCAAAGCGCTGGCTGACGGCCGGCAGCTGGATATGGCCTTCGCGTACGCCACGGTAAAGAATTGCCGCGACCAGCGAATCCTGATCGAGCTTGAGGTCGGCGAGGATCTCTGCGATCTCAAGGCCCGTACGAAAACTCGACGTGCCTTCTGCCCAGAGATTCTTCGCTGCTTTGTCTTGCTGTTCGGCCTGACGAGCGAACTCGCAGGCTTCTTTCAAGGCTTCGCGATCCAGTGCCGGATCGACACTGACCGCATGATCGAGCCAAGCCTCGAGATTGATACTGCCGTCGGTATTGATCGGCTGGTGTGCTCTCACCTGTACCATCTTGCTTACCTTCCCTACGACGCAGATTCAATGCGTCAAATCGCTGACCTTCGTTGCTCATGCGCCCTTGCCGGGCTGAACGGCTGATGCATGAGCGGTCTGGTCGGACCAGACGAGCCATCCTAGCTCGCTTCAAATAACGCCATGGCCTCGACATGTGCCGTCTGAGGAAACATATCGAGGATCCCGGCACGTTTTAACCGGTAGCCCTGCTTGATCAGTTCGACCGTGTCGCGGGCCAAAGTTGCCGGGTTGCACGACACATAAACCAAGCGCTTGGCACCCAGTGATGCGAGTGTGCGCACCACCTCGAAAGCACCGTCGCGCGGTGGGTCCAAGAGTACCGCAGAAAAGCCCTCGCTGGCCCATTTGGCATCAGCCAAAGGCTGGGATAAATCGGCCTGAAAAAACTTCGCGTTATGCAGATTGTTGCTAGCGGCATTCGCAGCGGCGCGCTCGACCATGGCCTGCACACCTTCCACCGCTACCACTTCACGGACTTTCTGCGCCAGCGGCAAGGCAAAGTTACCCAAGCCACAGAACAGATCGAGCACGCGTTCGTCAGCGGCAGGCTTCAGCCATTCCAGCGCCTGGGCGACCATCGCTTCATTGACCCCGGCATTCACCTGGATGAAGTCACCCGGGCGATACGCCAGTTCAAGATTCCATTGCTCAAGTCGGTAACCCAACGCCTGATCGGCATCGACCGGTTGCGGCTCGCCTTCGCCATGCAGCCACAATTGGGCGTCATGGAATGCGCAGAATTCCTTGAGAATGCTCAGGTCGTTTTCAGACAGTGGCGCCATGTGCCGCAACAACAATGCCTGTGATGAACCGGCGAACAACTCCACATGACCCAACGCTTGAGGCTTGCTCAAACGCCTGAGCATTTCCGGCAAGCCACTCATGATCGGCTGCAAGGGCTGTACCAGCACCGGGCAATCGTTGATACCGACGATGTCCTGGCTGCCGGCGGCACGAAAACCGACTTCGAGTTTTTTCGTCTTCACGTCCCAACGCACCGCCACCCGGGCGCGACGTCGGTAGGCGAACTCAGGACCGCTCAAGGGCTCTACCCACTGCTCGGGTTCGACACCGGCCACTCGCGATAACTGCTCGGCGAGCATGCGCTGTTTCAGGGCGAGTTGTTCGCCGTGGGGCAGATGCTGCACGCTGCAACCACCGCAGCGCCCGGCATGGGCGCACGGTGCCGGACGACGCAATTGATTGGCGACGAAGACGCGCTCGGTGCGTGCCTCGACAACTTTGCCATGGGCACCCAAGACGCGCGCCTCGACTTCTTCACCAGCCAAAGCACCGATGACGAACCAGGTACGACCTTCGAAAAACGCGATACCGCGACCGTCATTGGCCAGACGCTCGATGCTCAAGCGCTGCTTTTTGCCGGTCGGGACTTGCGGGGCCTTGCTGCCGCCAGTGGGTTGGAAGCGCAGGCCTCTCTCTTGCTTGGCCATCAGTTGGGTGCGTCGAAAATGCCGGTCGACAAGTAACGGTCGCCACGGTCACAAATGATCGCGACCATCACCGCATTTTCGACTTCTTTGGACAGGCGCAGCATCGCGGCTACAGCACCACCCGAGGACACGCCACAGAAGATCCCTTCTTCGCGCGCCAGACGACGGGTCACGTCTTCGGCTTCGCTTTGGGCCATGTCGACGATCCGGTCAACCCGATCGGCTTGATAGATCTTCGGCAGGTATTCCTGCGGCCAGCGACGGATACCCGGAATCGCCGAGCCTTCCATTGGTTGCAGACCGACGATCTGCACAGCCGGATTCTGTTCTTTCAGGTAACGCGAGACACCCATGATGGTGCCCGTGGTGCCCATGGAACTGATGAAATGAGTAATGGTGCCCTGGGTCTGGCGCCAGATTTCCGGGCCGGTACCGGTGTAATGCGCCTCGGGGTTGTCGCCGTTGGCGAACTGGTCGAGCACCTTGCCGCGACCCTCAGCCTGCATCCGCTCGGCGAGGTCGCGAGCACCTTCCATGCCCTCTTCCTGGCTGACCAGAATCAGCTCCGCGCCATAAGCGGTCATCGCAGCCTTGCGTTCAGCGCTGGAGTTGTCAGGCATGATCAGGATCATCTTGTAACCCTTGATCGCCGCGGCCATGGCCAGGGCAATCCCGGTGTTGCCGGAGGTCGCCTCGATCAGCGTATCGCCAGCATGGATCTGCCCACGCAACTCGGCACGGGTAATCATCGACAGCGCCGGACGGTCCTTGACCGAACCCGCCGGGTTATTACCCTCGAGCTTGAGCAGCAGGGTGTTGCTGGTGGCGCCGGGCAGGCGCTGCAAACGAACCAGCGGAGTGTTGCCGACGCAATCGGCGATGGTTGGGTACTGCAAGGTCATGGCGTATTCGCAATCCAGACTGCGGGGGGCGACCATCATACCGGCAAACGTGCGCAGGCCATATCACGCAAAGTGTGGTGCTTATGGCTAATGGGAATAAGCCGGGGTTTGCACCGGATGAGAGGACCTCTTCGCGAGCAAGCCCGCACACAGGGGATCGGGGGTGCTCACTCTTTTTGTGGTCGACTCCGCTCCAATGTGGGAGCGGGCTTGCTCGCGAAGGCGTCGTCTCTGACGCCATCAAGATCAGCCAACAACCGCATATTCAGCCGCAACCCCTGCCCCGTGTTCTCCGCCCACAAGCGCCCGCCCTGACGCTGCACCGCGTTGCGCGCGATGCTTAGGCCCAAGCCAAAGCCGCCATTGCCGGGGCGTGAGCCGTCGAGTCGGGTGAACGGGTCGAACATACGCTCCAGATCGTCTTCGGCGACACCGCCGCCCTGATCTTCGAGCCACAGCAGCCAGTAATTGCCGTCGCGCTGCCCATCGAGGCGCACGCGGCCACCGACCGGAGAATGGCGGATGGCGTTGCGCAGGATGTTTTCCAGTGCCTGAGCCAAGGTATTCAGGTGGCCGCGAACCCAGCACGAAGCCGCCACCGCGCAGTGCAGTTGCCCGGCGGGCCAAGCGCTTTCATAACAGGCGTTTTCCGTGAGCATTTCCCACAGCGCCTGTATCTGGATCGCCTCATCCGGTAATGCCGAGCACTCCGTGTCGAGCCAGGCCAGTTGCAGAGTGTCCTCTATCAGCCGTTGCATGCCATCGACTTCGCGACCAATGCGCTCGCGTAGTTGCAGCAGGTCCTCTTCACTTTCGCTAGCCACCCGCAGACGGCTCAACGGTGTGCGCAGTTCATGAGACAAGTCGCGTAGCAGTTGCTGCTGCACAGCCACGGGGCTTTGCCGGCGTTCGGACATTTGATCGAAAGCGCGGGCCTGTTCATCCCGGTTGTTCAAAGGCGTCACCCGGTTAGACCCTCTCATCAACGGCACTCATTACATAACCCTTGCCCCACACGGTGCGCACTTCGCGTTCGCCGTAGCCGATGGCCTTGAGTTTTCGGCGAATCTGGCTGATGTGCATGTCCAGGCTGCGGTCGTGGGGCGCGTAGCCGCGCTGCAACACCTGCCGATAAAGGAAGGCCTTGCCGAGCACTTCATCGCCATTGCGGTTCAGGGTTTCCAGCAGCCGGTATTCGCTGCGAGTCAGCCCGGCCCACTGCTCAGCATAATGAACATCACACTGTTCATCATCGAAACGCAGGTTGTGAACGTCGCCGTTGAACGCTGGCGACGTATGTCGCCGGTCCAGGGCCACCCGCCGCAGGATAGCTTCGATGCGTACCCGCAACTCGGCCATGCTGAAAGGCTTGGGAAGGTAGTCGTCGGCACCCAGGCGAAAACCGTTGATGCGATCCGCTTCGGCGCCCAGTGCCGACATCAGCAGCACCGGGGTGGAATCGCGGGTCCGCAGGTCGGTCAATACCGCCAGGCCATCCATGCCTGGCAGCACAATATCCATCAGCACGATATCGAAGGTCTGCTCGCGAGCAATCGCCAACCCGTCCTCGCCGTTCTGGCACCAGGTCACCTGAAAACCACAGCGCCCCAGATGTTCATGAACATGTGCCCCCACTACAAGGTCGTCTTCAATCGCCAGGACACGCGGGGGGACAACGGATACGGGAGTCATTAGCTTCTGCAAGTAATTCTCAATCACTGATTATTCTAGATTGCCCGGCAGTGAGCAACCCGTGACTCTCGTCGCGGCTCCCGGTAACGTTCAAACCGTCACACAGCTCTGGATAATTTGCCGGGATAGCCTGCCAGCAAATCGCTACACTGCGCGGGTAGCGCGTGCCGGATGCACGCACGGTCATCTATAAACAGCGTGATAGCAGGAGAGTGACGTGCTGAAGAAACTGGGGATCAAAGGTCGCGTATTGTTGTTGACCTTGTTGCCGACCAGCCTGATGGCCTTGGTTCTGGGCGGCTACTTCACCTGGATGCAACAGTCCGACCTGCAAACCCAACTTCTGCAACGCGGCGAAATGATCGCCGAACAGCTGGCACCTCTGGTCGCCCCAGCCATGGGCCACAAGAATGACGACTTGCTGGAGCGCATCGCGACCCAGTCATTGGAGCAACCGGACGTGCGCGCCGTGTCGTTCCTGGCGCCGGACCGCACGCAACTGGCGCACGCCGGGCCGCTGATGCTCAACCAGCCGCCCACCGGCGAAAGCGCGCATATGCTGCAACGCACCGGCAACGACGCGACCCGTTACCTGCTGCCGGTGTTTGGCAGGCATCGCAACCTGGCCGGTGAGCTGATCCCCGATGAGTCCGATCGCTTGCTGGGCTGGGTCGAGCTGGAACTCTCCCACAACGGCATGTTGCTGCGCGGTTACCGCAGCCTGTTCGCCAGCGTGCTGTTGATCGCCGCCGGCCTGGTCGGCACCGCGCTGCTGGCATTGCGTATGGGCCGCACCATCAATACACCGCTGAACCTGATCAAGCAGGCCGTGGCACAACTCAAGGAGGGTCATCTCGAAACCCGCCTGCCCCCGCTTGGCAGCCAGGAGCTGGATGAACTGGCCTCGGGTATCAACCGCATGGCCAGTACCCTGCAAAACGCCCAGGAAGAACTGCAGCACAGCATCGATCAGGCCACCGAAGACGTCCGGCAGAACCTCGAAACCATCGAGATCCAGAACATCGAGCTGGATCTGGCGCGCAAGGAAGCCCTGGAAGCGAGCCGGATCAAGTCCGAGTTCCTCGCCAACATGAGCCACGAGATTCGCACGCCGCTCAACGGCATCCTCGGTTTCACCCACTTGCTGCAAAAAAGCGAACTGACGCCGCGTCAGCTCGACTACCTGGGCACGATCGAAAAGTCCGCCGACAGCCTGCTGGGAATCATCAACGAGATTCTCGACTTCTCGAAAATCGAGGCCGGCAAACTGGTACTCGACAGTATTCCGTTCAACCTGCGCGATCTGCTCCAGGACACCCTGACCATCCTCGCCCCGGCCGCCCACGCCAAACAGCTCGAACTGGTCAGCCTGGTGTACCGCGACACCCCGCTGTCGCTGGTCGGTGACCCGCTGCGGCTCAAGCAAATCCTTACCAACCTTGTGAGTAACGCGATCAAGTTCACCCGCGAAGGCACCATCGTCGCCCGCGCCATGCTTGAAGAAGAACACGAAGACAGCGTGCAACTGCGCATCAGCATTCAGGACACCGGCATCGGCCTGTCGAATCAGGACGTGCGCGCGTTGTTTCAGGCCTTCAGCCAGGCCGACAATTCATTGTCGCGGCAACCGGGCGGTACGGGTCTGGGGCTGGTGATTTCCAAGCGTCTGATCGAGCAGATGGGCGGCGAGATTGGGGTCGACAGCACACCGGGCGAAGGCTCGGAATTCTGGGTCAGCCTGAGCCTGCCAAAAACCCGCGACGATGCCGAAGACCTGCCAGGACCACCGTTGCTCGGACGGCGTGTTGCGGTGCTGGAAAACCACGAGCTGGCACGCCAGGCCTTGCAGCATCAACTGGAAGACTGTGGCCTTGAAGTGACCCCGTTCAACACCCTCGAAAGCCTGACCAATGGCGTCACCGGCGCACATCAGACCGAGCAGGCGATCGACCTTGCCGTGCTCGGCATCACCTCCAACGACATGCCGCCGGAGCGGCTGAATCAGCATATCTGGGACCTCGAACACCTGGGTTGCAAAGTGCTGGTGCTGTGCCCGACCACCGAACAGACGCTGTTCCATCTCTCGGTACCCAACCCTCACAGCCAATTGCAGGCCAAACCGGCCTGCACCCGCAAGTTGCGACGTGCGCTGTCGGATCTGGTCAACCCGCGTCAGTTACGCAATGAACCGGGCGAACCAATTTCCAGCCGCGCGCCCAAAGTACTCTGCGTTGACGATAACCCGGCCAACCTGCTGCTGGTACAGACGCTGCTTGAAGACATGGGTGCCAAGGTACTGGCAGTCGAAAGCGGTTACGCAGCGGTCAAGGCCGTGCAGACCGAAGCCTTCGATCTGGTGCTGATGGACGTGCAGATGCCAGGTATGGACGGAAGACAGAGCACCGAGGCGATTCGCCAATGGGAAAGCGAACGGCATTGCACACCACTGCCGATTGTCGCCCTCACCGCACACGCGATGGCCAACGAAAAACGCGCCTTGCTGCAAAGCGGTATGGACGATTACCTGACCAAACCGATCAGCGAACGCCAACTGGCGCAGGTGGTGTTGAAGTGGACCGGGCTCGCCCTGCGTAACCACGGTCCGGAGCGGGCCGACGTTTATGGCAACAACAGCGACCTGCTGGTACTCGATCCCGATGAAGGCCTGCGCCTGGCGGCCGGCAAAGCCGATCTGGCGGCCGACATGCTGGCGATGTTGCTGGCCTCACTGGAAGCCGATCGCGAGGCGATTCGCGTCGCCCGTGAAAGCAATGACCAGAATGCCCTGATCGAACGGGTCCACCGCCTGCACGGGGCGACACGCTATTGCGGCGTTCCGCAGTTGCGTGCGGCCTGTCAGCGCAGTGAAACCCTGCTCAAGCAACAAGACCCCAAAGCCCTGGTGGCGCTGGAAGAGCTTGAGCGGGCGATCAACCGCCTGGCCTCGCAAGCGCGTATTGGCGCTTGACCCAGCGCAATGGCGCGGCGGGTGTTGAGGGGTAAACTCAGCGCACTCAAGCACAAGGACGATGCCATGCGCACGATTCTCTTCAGCAGCCAGACATACGACCGCGAGAGTTTTCTCGCAGCCAAAGTGCCCGCCGGTATCGAATTGCACTTCCAGCCTGCACGCCTGAGTCTGGATACGGCGGCGCTGGCCGAGCGGCATGAAGTGGTCTGCGCCTTTATCAATGACGACCTGAGTGCGCCGGTACTTGAACGACTGGCCGCAGGCGGTACGCGCCTGATAGCCCTACGCTCGGCCGGTTACAACCACGTTGACCTGGCGTGCGCGAAACGCCTGGGTTTGAGCATCGTCCGCGTGCCGGCCTACTCGCCCCACGCCGTGGCCGAGCACGCGGTGGCGTTGATCCTGGCCCTGAACCGACACCTTTACCGCGCCTACAACCGGACCCGCGAAGGCGATTTCAGCCTGCACGGGCTGACCGGTTTCGACCTGTTCGGCAAGACCGTCGGCGTGGTCGGCACTGGCCAGATTGGTGCCACCTTCGCGAAAATCATGGCTGGGTTTGGCTGCAAGCTGCTGGCTTACGACCCCTTCCCCAATCCGCAAGTCCAGGCGCTCGGTGTCCGTTACCTGCCGTTACCTGAGCTGTTGGCCGAAGCGCAGATCATCAGCCTGCACTGCCCGCTGACCGCCGATAGCAAACACCTGATCAACAGCCGGTCGCTGGCACATCTGCAGCCCGGCGCCATGCTGATCAATACCGGGCGTGGCGGACTGGTGGACACACCCGCGCTGATCGACGCACTGAAAAGCGGTCAATTGGGGTATCTGGGGCTGGACGTCTATGAAGAAGAAGCCCAACTGTTCTTCGAGGACCGCTCCGACCGGCCGCTGCAAGACGACGTGTTGGCGCGGCTATTGACCTTCCCTAACGTGATCATCACCGCACACCAGGCCTTCCTGACCCACGAAGCATTGGCCGCAATTGCCATGACCACCTTGCAGAACATCACCGACTGGGCCGCTGGCACACCTCACAATCAGGTCGAAAGCTGATTTGGTCTGATCGAAGGTCGCAACCATGGAGCATGCCCGATTCTTTCGCGTGCTAGCATACCGCGCATATTTGGAGGACCCATGGTCGAACACGATTTCCGCTACAGCCTGATGAACCCGCAACACACCCTGACCGAATGCCGCGCGCTGACGCCGGGGCGTTATCAAGTCACCGGCAACGGCGGCTCGATACGCGCCGATGACGTGTTGTTGGTCACCCTCAAAGGCAGCAAGGACTTGTCCATGCGCCTGACCGTTGAAAACGTTCGTCACCTGCTCAAACCCATGGGCCAGTGGGTTGCCGTGGCCAGTGGTCCGGTGTTTGGCGAACTGGCGATCCACAACTGGCAAGTGAACTGCGATAGCTGCGCCAAAGAACTGAAATTCGAGTTCGCAGTCGACGCCAAGCTGGGCAACAAGGCCGAAAAACCGGCCGCCACCGCACGGATTGCCGAACTGGGCTGGACCACCGCCAGCGAGAAGCACCTGTGCCCGAAATGCCAGGAGCCCGTGTAATGAAACACCTCGTTCTGGCCGCCATGGCAGGTGCCAGCCTGCTGGGTTGCGCCGCTGAGCCGGTGCAACTGCAGCAGGATCGCAGCTATGTGCTGGAGTGGATCGGCGAACGCCCGCTGATCGACTACAGCCACCTGACCATCACCCTGGGTGAAGACGGTCGCGCTTATGGCAATGGTGGCTGCAACCACTGGTTCGCGCCCTACACGCTGGACGGCGACAAACTGAGCTTCGGCAAAGTCGGCAGCACTCGCAAAATGTGCGCCCCGGCCTTGATGGAACAGGAAAAACGCTTCCTGCAAGCGCTGGAATCTGTGCAGCGCTGGGACATCTCGCCGATCGAGCAAATGCGCTTCTGGCCCGCCGAAGGCAAGCCGCTGCGCTGGTGGCTTGAAGAAGGCTAAACCCTCTGTGGCGAGGGAGCTTGCTCCCGCTGGGCCGCGAAGCGGCCCTGAACCCTGCTATTTCATTTCGTCAGGCACACCGCATTACTCGATTCTACGACTGCTTTGCCCGAGCGCGGACCGGCCGGCGGGAGCAAGCTCCCTCGCCACAGGTGGGTGCTCGGCCCGTCGTCAATTCGTCGCCTGCAACGCCTTGAGCTTCGCCATCACCCCCGCCGCCGTCTGCTCTCCCATCAACTGCTCACGCACCTTGCCCTTGTCATCGATGATGTAAGTCACCGGCAGCGCCTCGCTGCGTGGCAATTCGAAGCGGTCGGCCGGATCCTGGGCCAGCACGGTGAACGTGATCCCGAGCTTTTCACTGGCGCTCTTGAGTTCTTCGCCCTGCACATTGTCGAAATTGACCCCGAACACACTGATCTTCTGACCTTTGAGCTGTTCAGCCAAAACGTTCAATTGCGGAATCTCGGTACGGCACGGGCTACACCACTCGGCCCAGTAATTAAGCACAAACCATCGGCCATCCAACCGCTCGGACGCTACTTTCTGTCCCAACTGATCGGTGCCGTAGTCATAGCCGCAGCCGCCAAGCAGCAAGGTTGCGAAGAGGGCCAATGCTGCTGTCAGTCGCCTTGTCATGGGATCATCCTTACTCAAAAAAAACAGGTTCTGCTGCGACCCATCGCCTCCCAAGGTTCAGGACTGCTCGCTGCACAGGTAGAATAGCCGCCACCTTACGCAAGATGCGAACCGCACATGACCGATCTGACGCTTTATCACAACCCGCGCTGCTCGAAATCCCGCGGTGCGCTGGAACTGCTGGAAGCCCGTGGCCTGACGCCAACCGTGGTCCGCTACCTGGAAACCCCGCTGAACGCCGCGCAGCTGCAAAGCTTGCTGGGCAAACTCGGCATCAGCGCCCGCCAATTGCTGCGCACCGGCGAAGACGAATTCAAAGCCCTGAACCTGGCTGACAGCAGCCTGAGCGAAGCGCAATTGATCGCCGCCATCGCCGAACATCCGAAACTCATGGAGCGACCGATTCTCGAAGTCGGTGACAAAGCCGTCATTGGCCGTCCGATAGAGAACCTGCTGGAGATTCTGCCGTGAGTACGCCGTACATTCTGGTTCTGTATTACAGCCGCAGCGGCTCGACCAATGAAATGGCCCGACAGATTGCCCGTGGCGTGGAACAGGCCGGGATGGAAGCGCGCCTGCGCACGGTGCCGGCGATCTCCAGCGAATGCGAGGCGGTGTCGCCGGACATTCCCGACGAGGGCGCGCTGTACGCCAGCCTCGACGACCTGAAAAACTGTGCGGGCCTGGCCCTTGGCAGCCCGACCCGCTTCGGCAACATGGCAGCGCCGCTGAAGTACTTCCTCGACGGCACCAGCAACCTGTGGCTGACCGGCGCACTGGTGGGCAAACCGGCCGGGGTCTTCACATCGACGGCCAGCCTGCACGGCGGCCAGGAAACCACCTTGCTGTCGATGATGTTGCCATTGCTGCACCACGGCATGCTGATCACCGGCCTGCCCTACAGCGAATCGGCATTGCTCGAGACCCGCGGTGGCGGCACGCCTTACGGCGCCAGCCATCACGCCGGTGCTGACGGCAAAAGCGGCTTGAACGAGCATGAAGTCGCCTTGTGCCGGGCCTTGGGTCTGCGCTTGGCGAAAACCGCCCTGAAACTGGAGCGCTAACGTGGCCAAAAAGCCGAAGGTTCTGCCCTCCATCGATTGGCTCGAACCGCGAGTTCGGGCGATGCGCGTCATCAGCCTGCTGTGCTACTTCGGCCTGGCGGGATTGCTCTGCGCCTATTACCTGCTGATCGCCGACCTGCATGGTGCACGGCCGTGGGTCATCCTGCTGATTGAACTGGTGCCCTTGTTGGTGCTGGCACCAGGCATGCTCAGCGGCAGCGCGCGCGGGCATTCATGGATGTGTTTTGTGGTGAACCTGTATTTCATCAAGGGCGCGACTGCCGCGTTCGACCCGAATCGACAGGTGTTTGGTCTGCTGGAAATGGCCGCGAGCCTGGCAGTGTTCTGCTCGGCACTGCTGTATGTGCGCTGGCGGTTCCAGTTGAACCGTAAGCTGGCCGGCGAAGGCGAGATCTCCGTCGCCTGACAGGACGCCATCGCGGGCAAGAGCTAGGCGCCCCCCCTGCTCCTACGGTTTTGTGTCGTACCCACTAAAACCGTAGGAGCAGGGG
>NZ_JBYSXY010000034.1:0-17878 GCF_058782685.1 Pseudomonas sp. FW306-02-D09B | reverse complement strand
AATGCGGTCTGACATTCAACAATGAGGTGACTGTCAGACCGCATTCGCGAGCAAGCCCGCTCCCACAGGGTTCTCAGTCTGGCTGAATGACCTGAAAACCTGGCTGTGATGACGGTTCACGGCGGATCATCCGCTTCATCTTCCATTCGAATGCCAGCGTCAGGCTCACGGCCGAGCAGGCGAGCCCCAGCGCCAGCCCCCACCAGACGCCGGTCGGCCCCCAATGGAGGTGGAAAGCCATCAACCATGCAGCCGGAGCGCCGATCAGCCAATAGCAGGCGAGGCCGACCAGGAAGGTAGTCTTGGCGTCCTTCAGACCGCGAATACAGCCCATGGCGATAGTTTGCGTGCCGTCGAAAAACTCGAACCACGCCGCCACCATCAACAGGCTCACCGCAAGATTGATCACTTCGCGAAACGCCGGGTCGTTATGGTCCAGGAACAGTCCCACCAGTTGGTTCGGCATCAGCCAGAAGACCATGGCAAACCCGAGCATCGCCGCGCCACCAACGGCAATCCCGACCCGCCCGGCCAAGCGCGCATCGAGCAACTGCCCGGCGCCGTAGTGCTGGCCGATGCGCATGGTGATCGCATATGAAAGCCCCGCCGGAATCATGAACGCCACCGAGACGATTTGCAGGGCGATCTGATGCGCCGCCAATTGCGTACTGCCCATGGTGCCCATGCACAACGCGGCAAACGCAAACAGACCGACCTCTACCGCGTAGGTGCCGCCAATCGGCAGGCCGAGACGCCATAGCTCGCGCAGGTACTGGCGATTGGGCCGTGACAGGCCCTTGCGCAGTGGGTACGCGGCGTAAGCCGGGTGCTGGCGGATATGCCAGGCCAGGCCCAGCGCCATGCAGTTGGCGACGATGGCGGTGACCAGGCCGATCCCCATCAAACCCATTTTCGGCAGGCCGAACATACCGGTGATCAGCGCATAGTTGAGCAGGAAGTTGGCCACGGTCCCGATGAGGCTGATGACCATCACCGGTGTCGTCCGGCCGATGGCGCTGGTAAAACCGCGCAGGGCCATGAAGCTCAGGTAGCCGGGTAGGGCGAACGGCAGAATCAACAGGAACTGGCCGGCCGCGTGCACGTTGCTTTCGGTCTGGCCGAACAGCAGCAACACCGGTTTGAGGTTCCACAGCAGCAGGCCCGCCACCAACGCCATCAACCACGCGAGCCAAAGCCCGGCCTGGGTCAGCCGCGCGGCGCCTTCGATGTCGCCGGCACCCTGGCGGATCGCCACCAGCGTACCGACCGCCGCGATCACGCCAATGCAGAAAATCGACACGAACGAATAGCTCGCCGCGCCCAGGCCGCCACCGGCCAACGCCTCCGGGCTGAGCCGGGCCATCATCAAGGTATCGGTGAGGATCATCAGCATGTGCGCCAACTGCGAGGCAATCAGCGGCCCCGCCAGCCGCAGGATGGCCCAGAGTTCGGTACGTGCTGGATGCTGCATGATCATCACGCTCGTTTAGTCAGATAAATCGGGAAGGGTTGATTCTCGGCGCTCGCAAGCGTTTGCACAAAGGGATAAAAACGATTGCTGGCATGACTAAAACTCATGCTGGAGAGTTTCTGATAAGGTTCCGGGGTCGCGCTATAGGAGCTTTCCCAATGTCTCGTCGTCTTCCTCCGTTGTATGCCCTTCGCGCTTTCGAGGCCGCAGCGCGGCACAGTTCGTTTACCCGTGCTGCCGAAGAATTGTCGATCACCCAAAGCGCCGTCAGCCGACATGTGCGTACGCTGGAGGAGCATTTCGCCTGTCGGCTGTTTCAGCGTAGCGGGCGCAATTTGCAACTGACCGAGGCCGCGCGTTTGCTGCTGCCGGGTGTGCGTGAGGGCTTTGGTGCGCTGGAGCGGGCCTGCAATACCTTGCGCGCCGAAGATGACGTCTTACGCATGAAAGCCCCTTCGACCCTGACCATGCGCTGGCTGCTGGCGCGACTCAGTCGCTTTCGGCATTTGCAACCGGGCAACGAGGTGCAACTGACCAGCGCCTGGATGGACGTCGACTCGGTGGACTTCAATCACGAACCGTTCGATTGTGCGGTGTTGTTGAGCAACGGGCATTTTCCACCGGACTGGGAGGCCAGTTACCTGTTCCCTGAACTGCTGATCCCGGTCGGCGCACCGAATCTGTTGAATGATCAACCATGGGATGTCGAGCGGCTGGCCAGTACTGAACTGCTTCACCCGACTCCTGATCGGCGTGACTGGCGCAGTTGGCTGGAGTGTATGGGCCTGTCGGAGCAGGTGTCGCTCAAGGGCGGGCAGGTGTTTGATACGCTGGAGCTGGGGATGATTGCCGCCGCCCGTGGTTACGGGGTGTCGATGGGTGACTTGCTGATGGTGGCCGAAGATGTGGCTCAGGGGCGTTTGAGTTTGCCGTGGCCGACTGCCGTGGCCAGCGGCCTGAATTATTACCTGGTCTGGCCGAAAACCCGCCCCGGCGGTGAACGTTTGCGCCGTCTCAGCGACTTCCTCCAGGGTGAGGTGCAGGCCATGGAATTGCCGGATGTCGAGCGCCTCGGCTGAATCGATGTAGCCACCGCCATGGCAGCCTTGAGCGATATCCTTGTGCATCGCTCAAGTATTTATCTACGCCGCCGAATCCCTGAAAGTGGGACCTTCGTTCTGATAGGTTTCGCGCTTCCCCTATTACTGGATATTTTGCCGAGCCACGCGACGCGATCAGGATGATCCGGCTCCTCGGCCAGGAGCTGTCATGTCTCAACCTCGTGCCCGGATCGCCTCACAATTGGGGCTTGCCCTTGCCGTCATCCTCGCGGTCGTCATCAGTGGCAGCACGGTGTTCGCCCTGCGTTCGCTGGATTCTGCCAACCTCGACACGCGTGAAGAGCATCTGGCCAGTGAGGCGCGGTTGCTGGCCGACCAGTTGAGCACCTTCCACGGCACCCTGCGCGAAAGCACCCAGCGCCTGAGCGGGTTGTTTGAAAAGCGTTTCAGTGGCGGTTTGAGCGTGCACCCGGAGCAGCCGGTGACGGTAGCGGGCGTGCAGACTCCGGGCCTGCATCTAGGCAACGAAGTGTTGAACAACAACTTCGACAAGGTCGATGAGTTCAAGCAAATGACTGCCGGCGTGGCGACGTTGTTCGTGCGCAGTGGCGAGGACTTCATTCGGGTCAGCACCTCGTTGAGCAAGCAGGACGGCACCCGCGCCATCGGCACGCTGCTCGACCATGCGCACCCGGCCTATCAGCGGCTGATGGCGGGCCAGAGCTATGTCGGCCGGGCCTTGCTGTTCGATCGTTCCTACATGACGCAGTACACCCCCGTGAGCGACAGCAGCGGCAAGGTGATCGCGGTGTTGTTCGTGGGTTTCGATTACACCGATGCGCAGAGCGCGCAGTTCGACAACCTCAAACGCTTCCGCATCGGCCAGAGCGGTTCACTGGCGCTGCTCGATGAGCAAAACAAATGGCTGGTGCCGCCGGCCGGCGTGCAGGCGCTGGATCAGGCGACTTCGACCATCGCCGGTTTGGCCAGGACGCCGGGGCGGGGCGCGTTCTGGAGCGACAAGTCCGAAGACTTCTACAGCGTTGCCGTGCCATTCGAGGGCGGGCCATGGTCAGTAGTGGCGAGCATGCCGAAAAGCGAAATCCGCGCAGTGACCTGGAGCATCGGTATCCGCCTGGCCATTGGCAGCTTGCTGGCGATGCTGCTGGCGGTAGGCGCGGCAGTCTGGCTGTTGCGCAGCAAGCTGGCGCCGTTGGGTGATCTGGTGCGGCAGGCTGAAGCCTTGGGTGCGGGTGATCTGAGCGTGCGTTTGAACGTGTCGAGCCATGATGAAATCGGTCAATTGGCGCGCAGCTTCAATCAGATGAGCCAGGCTCTATCGACCATGGTCGAGCACATCCGCAAGGCCTCGGAAGAGGTCAACAGTCGCGCGCAGGCATTATCCGGGTTGTCCGGCGGTGCGTATGAAGGGATGGAACAGCAGTCCGGTGAAATCACCAGCATGGCCGGTGCCGTGGAAGAATTCAGTGCGACCTCGCTGAACATCGCTGACAACATGGGCAACACCGAGCGTCTGGCCCAGGAAAACGCCCAGCAGACGCGGATCGGTCGTACCTCGATGGAAGAAGCTTCTTCGTCCCTTGAGCAGATTGCCAGTGCTCTCAACAGCACGGCGACGGTGATCAACACCCTGGGTCAGCGCTCCCAGGAAATCGGCGGCATTGTCGGGGTGATTACCGCGATTGCCGATCAAACCAATTTACTGGCACTCAACGCCGCCATCGAAGCCGCACGTGCCGGCGAACAGGGCCGAGGTTTTGCTGTGGTGGCGGACGAAGTGCGCAACCTGGCCTCGCGCACTCGCGAAGCGACTGACGAGATTTCCGGGATGATCCAAAGCATCCAGCAGGAAACCGGTAACGCCATCAGCACCATGGAGCAAGGCAAGCTGCTGATGCACGAAGGCCTGACGCGCAATGCCAATGTCGCGTCGGCGCTGGCGCTGATCGACGAACAAAGCCGCTCGGCCGGCCAGCAATTCGCTGCGATCACTACCGCCACCCAAGAGCAGAGCAGCACCGCGACCTTGCTCAGCAGCAACCTGCAAAGCATCGCCATGGCCAACAGCGAGCAGCGTGAAGTGGTGTCGAACCTGGCAATTACTGCCAGGGAACTGGAAAACCTGGCGGCAGAGTTGCGCCATGAGGTTGACCGTTTTCGCTGAGGTCACCTCGGGAATCGCCATCGTTGGCAAGCCTGTTGTTGGCGATTGAACCCGTCGACTGAGTTTTGCTGGAGTTATGCCGTTTTTAAGCTTGCTGAAACGTTTCATCAGCGCTATAAAAATCGCACAACTCCAAGAAAGGCTTTCACCATGACCCCGCTCAAACTTCTCGTCACTCTCGGCGCAATGACCGCTGCCTCCCACGTTATGGCTTGGGATTACGTGTTGCTCGACACCGACAAGGCTGCCCAGAACCAGCAAATCACCAGCCAGCAACTCGGTGTGAAAACCGACAAACCGTTCTCCGTGACCCTGCACACCCTGCACGGCGGTCGGCAGGAGGGCGTGAGCATCGTCGACATTGATAACGGCACGATGAAACTCTCGGTGGTGCCGACCCGCGGGATGAACGTCCTGCAGGCGTCGGTGGGTAATGTGCGTATGGGTTGGGATTCGCCGGTCAAGGACGTGGTCAATCCGTCCTTTATCGAACTCAACGGGCGTGGCGGACTGGGCTGGCTCGAAGGCTTCAATGAACTGGTCACCCGCTGCGGCTACGAATGGGTCGGTCACCCCGGCATGGACAACGGCGAACTGCTGACCCTGCATGGCCGCGCCGCGAACATTCCGGCCAGCAAGGTCACGCTGCACATTGATGAAAAACCGCCTTACGCCATCAGCCTGCGCGGTGAGTTGAAAGAGCAGGCGTTCAAGAAGGTCGACTTCTCGGTAATGACTGAACTGGTCACCGAGCCCGGCAGCGTGCGCTTCGCCCTCAACGACACCCTGACTAACAACGGCGACTATCCGAAGGAATACCAGGCGCTCTACCACAGCAACTTCAGCACCCCGTTCCTGGAACAGGGCGCCCGTTTCGCTGCGCCGGTGAAACAGGTGTCACCGTTCAACGACAAGGCCAAGGGGGATTTGCCCGACTGGCAAACCTACCGCGCGCCGACCAAGGACTACGACGAAACCGTCTACAACGTCGTGCCATATGCCGATACCAAGGGCGACACGCTGACCGTGCTGCATAACAAGGCGGGCAGTCTCGGGGTGTCGGTTGGCTTCAATACCAAGCAATTACCGGTGTTCTCCCTGTGGAAAAACACCGATACCCAAGGCCAGGGCTATGTCACGGGGCTGGAGCCGGGGACGAGTTTTTCCTACAACCGCCGGTATCAGCGGCCACTGAACCTGGTGCCGACGATTGCCGCCAAGGAGCAGAAGCAGTTCCAGATCAGTTACAGCTTGCTGGCGGATAAAGCGGCTGTGGATAAAGCGTTGGCGCAAGTGAGTGAGATTCAGGGTGGGCGGGAGACTGAGGTAAGGCAAACACCGTTAGTGGATCTCACCAAGGAATAACTTCGACTAGTGCGTGGTCGGCCGATACTGCAACGCTTCGGCCAGATGCTCGCGGGTGATGTCGTCGACTTGCTCAAGGTCCGCCAGGGTGCGCGCCACCTTGAGCAGTCGGTGGGCCGCTCGTAGCGACAAGGTCAACCGCTCGCACGCGGTTTCCAGCCAGTGTTCATCGGTTGTGGATAACGTGCAGTGTCGGCGCAGGCCCGGCAGGTCGAGGAAGGCATTGGCGCAGCCCTGGCGTCTGTGTTGCCGCTCCCTTGCGTCCGCGACCCGGGCGGCGGCGGTAACGGTGTCATCGCCGGGTTTTACCGCTGGATTCAACGCCGTGACTTCGCGGGCAACTGTCAGGTGCAGATCAATTCGGTCCAACAGCGGCCCCGACAGTTTGTTGCGATAACGCTGGATCTGGTCCGGTGAGCAGCAACAGCGGCCGCTTGGCTCGCCAAGATATCCACAGGGGCACGGATTCATAGCGGCCACCAGTTGAAAGCGCGCGGGAAAACGCACGCGGTCACGGGCTCGGGAAATCACGATGCAGCCCGACTCCAGCGGCTCTCTCAGCACCTCCAGCACCTTGCGATCAAACTCCGGCAGCTCATCGAGGAACAGGACGCCATGGTGGGCGAGGGTTATTTCACCGGGCTGAGGTTTCGAGCCACCGCCGACCAGTGCCGGGCCGGACGCCGAATGGTGTGGTTGGCGGAACGGTCTTTGTGGCCAATGGCTCAACGGCATACAACTGGTGACCGATTGAATCGCCGCGACTTCCAGCGCTTCACTCTCGGCCAGTGGCGGTAGCAGCCCGGGCAAACGACTCGCCAGCAGGGTTTTCCCCGTCCCCGGTGGCCCGCTGAACAGCAGGTTATGAGCCCCCGCAGCCGCAATCAGCAAGGCACGTTTGGCCGCGATCTGGCCCTGCACTTCATTCAAGTCCGGATACGGTTTGCTGGCGTAAAGCAAACCATTGGACACAAACGGTTCTACGGGTGTGTGACCATTGAAGTGCGCGACCGCCTCCAGCAGATGATCCACCGCAATGACCTTCAGTCCTGACGCCAGGCACGCTTCCTCGGCATTTGCCCGCGGCACCATCAGCGATCGTCCAGCCTTGCGCGCCGCCAGTGCCGCCGGCAACACACCACGAACCGCCCGCACTTCGCCTGACAGCGCCAACTCACCCAGACACTCGACGTCATCCAGCGTCAAAGTCGGCACCTGCACACTGGCAGCCAGAATCCCCAGGGCGATCGCCAGATCGAAGCGCCCGCCGTCCTTCGGTAAATCGGCCGGGGCGAGATTCAAGGTGATACGTCGCGCCGGAAATTGCAGCCCGGAATTGATGATCGCACTGCGCACCCGATCCTTGCTTTCCTTCACCGCTGCTTCCGGCAACCCCACCATCGTCAGCGATGGCAGGCCGTTGGCCAAATGGACTTCTACGGTAACGGCGGGCGCTTCCACACCGATCTGGGCGCGGCTGTGGACGATGGCCAGAGACATGATCATTCCTTGAGCTTGCGAGAACCGCTTCCTGCGGTTTTTTGAAGGGTAGTTGCGGCGTAGTGGTTTAGCGCGGCGGCTGAGGAGCGAAACCTTCGCAGGATGTTGCAGGTGTCGGTTTAAATATTTCGGAGGTGATAAGAACCACTATTTAGACTAATGCCTGTCAGTTAAGCCGTAATGCGACCCGAACGCAGCCTTCGGCAGCTGCTACGGGTCACACGCCGCGCCGTGAAGGTCATTAAAGCGACTGAAGCACCCGTGAAGCGCGTTTCCACCACGGGGCATTGACCATACTTCGTGGTCGCTCCCCCTCCGGCAACAGGTGTGGAACATCCTGCAACCGGATCCACGGCTGGTTGTTCCAGTGCAGCAAGCTCAGTGACATTTCCGGCCAGTTCAGCAGGCTCAGTATCGGGCGTTCGGCTGTGGTGGGTTGCTGGGCGTCTCTAAGGGCTGGAACCACGTCGTGGGTCAGCCATTCGCGCAGGCCCCGGTATTCGGGGCAGTAGTGATAAACCAGCAGCGCGTAAACGCCTGATTCGCTGATCAGCAGCGTATGTTCTATGCAGCCGTGAATATGCATTGTCACGGTTTGGTGTTGATCAGGGTCGAGTTTGCGTAGCGCGCGTTCGTCGAGGAACAGCCGAAGCAATCGACCGAGGTCGCGGGCACTGAACCAAGGCTGGTTTTCCAGCAGCAGGGCGTGGAGGTGGAGTTTGTGGCGGGTGAAGACGTGAGGGATCAGGTAGGCGTCATTGCTATTCATCGATACAGCTCCTTTTGCTTAAGGGGCTGCCAGTAATCGTCGCCAAACGATTAGGTGGCAGCTGTACGCGGGTTGGCGAACCGGAGCAAAAGGAACCCGGCAGACCCGAAGATCTCCCACGCACAGCCGCCATGACTCGAGTCGACGGACAGGAAGAGTCCACCATCGGATGGTCGTCGTGCACCTTAAGCTTTCCGGGTCGCCAAACCCAGTGCTGAACATTCAGCTGAAGTGAGCTTAGAAACCGGGGCTGTGCGGCGCAATCGGAAAGCGGTGGTGTTTTTGTAGGACTCAGCCTGGAAGTAGAGCTGAATCCTAATTGCTGGAAGGTCGTTCCGACCTTATCGCGGGCAAGCCACGCTCCCACAGGGGATTTGTGGGGTCATTCAGTCGGTGGATTCAGCTTGGCTTCCAGCTCGGCGACTTTTGCCTCAAGGCTCTCAAGGCGTGCCCGGGTGCGTGCCAGGACGACCATCTGACTGTCGAATTCTTCCCGGCTCACTAGATCAAGCTTGCTGAAGCCGCTTTGCAGCAGGGCTTTGAACTGGCTTTCGATTTCGCTTTTTGGCAGCGGGGTTTCGCCGCTGAACAGGCGGGAGGCGGTGCCGCTCAGGGCATCGAGGAAGTCTTTGGGTGCGAGCATGAGAAACGTCCTGGAAACAATGGCCGGCAGTGTATCACGCAGTGTCTATAGTCATTGGCGCGGGCACGAATGCACGCTTTTCGCGCATGTTGCCGGGCGTTCGCGCACTGTTGTTGTGCGTATCGCCGGCGGTGATGGGGCATTGGTGCCTGTGGCAGCGGCCAAGGGATTGAAATCAATAGGTTTTCACGAGATGGCAAGCTTTCTGCTTAGTCCCTTGTGACCCATGCACTGATGCAGTCGCTGTGACGAATGCAGTGCGACAGGCGGAGCGGGGAGTTTCGTCAGGAACGGTTAACTGGCGTCGGTCGGGCGAGTAGGGCCGACGATGCGTTACAAAGCCAGGCACTGCGCTTAGACTTGAGTCGGGTTTGTTTTCCTGGGGCAAGTCCACCAATTCGGGAGAGAGTTTTCATGAAGCTAGTCACTGCCATCATCAAGCCGTTCAAACTGGACGATGTACGCGAGTCGTTGTCCGAGATCGGCGTGCAGGGCATTACCGTCACTGAGGTCAAAGGCTTCGGTCGGCAGAAGGGGCATACCGAGCTGTATCGCGGGGCGGAATACGTGGTCGATTTCCTGCCCAAGGTGAAGATCGATGTCGCCATTGACGACAAGGATCTGGACCGGGTTATCGAGGCGATAACCAAGGCGGCCAACACCGGCAAGATTGGTGACGGCAAGATTTTCGTGGTCAATCTGGAACAGGCTATTCGCATCCGTACCGGCGAAACCGATACCGACGCAATCTAAGCCGCCAAACCCAACGCCCCAGGAGAAAACAAAATGACTCTGCGTAAATTCGCAGGGCTAGGAGCCCTGTTGTCCATCGTAATGCCCGGCCTGGCCATGGCGGCAGATCCGGTGGCTCCTCCAGTCCTCAATTCCGGCGATACCGCCTGGATGTTGACCTCTACTGCCCTCGTGCTGTTCATGACCATTCCAGGCCTCGCGCTGTTCTACGGCGGCATGGTTCGTTCCAAAAACGTTCTCTCATTGATGATGCAGTGCTTCGCCATTACCGGCCTGGTCACCATCCTGTGGTTCCTCTATGGCTACAGCATGGCGTTTGACACCACGGGTATGGAAGCCAACGTCGTCAACCTCAATTCCTTTGTCGGCAGCTTCGCCAAGGCTTTCCTTGCCGGCATCACGCCCGCCAGTATTACTGGTCCTACAGCGCTGTTCCCCGAGGCGGTGTTTGTCACCTATCAGATGACCTTCGCCATCATCACCCCGGCGCTGATCGTCGGTGCTTTCGCTGAGCGGATGAAGTTCTCCGCAATGCTGGTGTTCATGGGCATCTGGTTCACCGTGGTTTACGCGCCGATTGCGCACATGGTCTGGAGTGGTCCGGGTTCGCTGTTGGGCGACTGGGGCGTGCTCGACTTCGCGGGCGGCACCGTGGTCCACATCAACGCCGGTGTTGCAGGTCTGGTGGCGTGCCTGGTATTGGGCAAGCGCAAAGGCTTCCCGACCACTCCGATGGCTCCGCACAACCTCGGTTACACCCTGATGGGCGCCGCGATGTTGTGGGTGGGCTGGTTCGGTTTCAACGCAGGTTCCGCCGCAGCGGCCAATGGCACTGCCGGTATGGCCATGCTGGTAACTCAGATTGCTACCGCCGCAGCGGCCCTGGGCTGGATGTTCGCCGAGTGGCTGACCCACGGCAAACCTAGCGCGCTGGGTATCGCTTCGGGCGTGGTTGCCGGTCTGGTTGCGATCACTCCGGCTGCGGGTACCGTTGGCCCGATGGGCTCGATGATCATCGGTCTGGCAGCGGGCGTGGTGTGCTTCTTCTGCGCCACGACCCTGAAACGCAAACTGGGTTACGACGATTCCCTCGACGCCTTCGGCGTGCATGGCATCGGCGGTATTCTCGGCGCGATCCTCACGGGTGTATTCGCAGCTCCGTCACTGGGTGGCTTCGGCACCGTGACCGACATCGCGGCACAAGTCTGGATTCAGTGCAAAGGCGTGGGCTTCACGGTGATCTACACCGCGATCGCCACGTTCATCATCCTCAAGGTGCTCGACGCCGTCATGGGGCTGCGCATTACCGAGGAAGAAGAGTCGGTGGGCATCGATCTGGCGCTTCACAACGAGCGCGGCTACAACATGTAAGCAAGCGCATAAAAATTTGCCCGGCTTGCCGGGCATTTTTTTGTCTGGATTTTTTCTCTGAAAGTACGGCTGAAAGGTTTTTTCGCACACGTTTAGTGGTGTTTGTGACGAGTGTTTTTCCGCGGCCAATGGCTTACATGATTGAAGGAATATTAGGGCCTTTGTTTTTTCCCAGAGCGCGCTAGAATGCGCCCCGAACGTGCGGAGAACTGTATGTGGCAACAGACTCTGATAACCCTGCGGGCACGGCCCCGGGGCTTTCATCTGGTAACGGACGAGTTACTCGCCGGCCTGCCTGAACTCCAGGCA
Organism: Pseudomonas sp. FW306-02-D09B; assembly: GCF_058782685.1. Taxonomy (NCBI): domain Bacteria; kingdom Pseudomonadati; phylum Pseudomonadota; class Gammaproteobacteria; order Pseudomonadales; family Pseudomonadaceae; genus Pseudomonas; species Pseudomonas sp. FW306-02-D09B. Next base: position 6,451 of record NZ_JBYSXY010000034.1, on the reverse strand, counting down.
TGTCGGGTCGGTCTGTTGCATTTGTGGCTGCAGCACACCTCGGCGTCGTTGACCATCAACGAGAACGCCGATCCGGCGGTACGTCGCGACTTCGAACGGTTTTTCAATCGGCTGGTCCCACAAGGAACAGCTGGCTATGAGCATAACGACGAAGGCCTGGACGACCTCCCGGCGCACTTCAAGGCCAGTTTGCTAGGCTGTCAGTTGAGTCTGCCGATAAGGGCGGGCCGATTGGCGTTAGGTAGCTGGCAAGGTGTTTATCTGGGTGAGCACCGCGATCATGGCGGTGCTCGCAAAGTCCTCGCCACCGTGCACGGTGAAGAGGCATAAACCGCTGGTTACCAGTGGATGTTGATTTTTTTCCGGCGGTCGTCGACAGACGACAAAGCTGGGCTATAACTAATCTGCTTTTCGCAAGTCATGAGGTAGAACATGAGCGACGATGATCTGGAAAACGACGACCTCGAAGTAGGCGACGAAGACGAGACCGAAGAAGGCCTGGAAGCAGCGGCGGAAGACGTTGCTGACGACGATGGCGGTGATGACACGCCGGTCCCGACCGCCAAAGGCAAGGCCAAGGCTGCGGTGTCGGTAGACGAGCTGCCGAGTGTCGAGGCCAAGAACAAAGAGCGTGATGCTCTGGCGCGCGCGATGGAAGAGTTCCTTGCCAAAGGTGGCAAGGTTCAGGAAGTCGAGGCCAACGTGGTGGCGGACCCGCCAAAGAAGCCTGATAACAAGTACGGCAGCCGGCCTATCTAAGCGCCTGCTACGTGCTTGCTGAAAAAGCCCGCCGTCGCTGCGGGCTTTTTCATGGGTGAAACAATAGAGACCGAAAAGCATCGCGGGCAAGCCTTGCTCCTACAGACTGGCGTCGTTCGAGCAGGTGACGACAATCCCGTAGGAGCAAGGCTTGCCCGCGATGACAATCTTGAGGACGCTACGAAATCGAGTTCCACCGCGCCAACAACGCTGGCAACTCGGTCAAGCTGCGAATCTCGGCATCGGGCACCTTGTCGGCTTCCCAGGCTTTACCGGTCGGGTTGAACCAGATCGCCCGCAACCCTGCCTGCTGAGCGCCGGCAATGTCATCGCCGGGATGATCGCCGATATGCACGGCGGCCTCAGCTGTTACATCGCCGCGTTTCAAGGCTTCGTGGAACAGCCGGGCATCAGGTTTGGCGATGCCGATATCCTCTGCGCACAAGATGAACTTGAAGTAATCCGCCAGCCCTAGTCGGCGCACATCCGCATTGCCGTTGGTGACCACGCCCAAGGCGTAGTGATTGGCCAGAATCTCCAGTGTCGGTTGCACCTCGGGGAAGATTTCCAGCTGATGCCGTGCGTGCAAAAACACTTCAAAGCCCTGATCGGCAAGCTCGCAGGCTTGTTCATGGGCGTAACCGGCTTCTTCCAGTGCGTGAAACAGCACCCGACGGCGTAGGGCGCTGATGCGGTGCTTGAGGCTTGGTTCGTGGCTCAATACCCGCTCACGAATCGCCCACAAATGATCGACCGGCAAGGCACCGAGGTTCGGTGTGTGCTCGGCCAACCACTGGCGCAGCACTGCTTCAGCGCTGTCGATCACCGGGGCGGTGTCCCACAGGGTGTCGTCGAGGTCGAAGGTGATCAGTTGGATTGTCATTGCTCATCGCCTTTGATGCGTTTGGCCCGTGGATGGGCGCTGTCGTAGACCGAGGCCAGGTGCTGGAAGTCCAGGTGGGTGTAGATCTGCGTGGTTTTGATGTCCGCGTGGCCGAGCAATTCCTGTACCGCACGCAAGTCTTGCGAGGACTCCAGCAAGTGGCTGGCGAAGGAGTGTCGCAACATGTGCGGGTGCAGGTTTTGCCCCAGTTCGCGCTCGCCGACGGCTTTGACCCGCGCCTGAACCGCCCGTGAGCCGAGGCGCCGGCCTTTCTGGCTGACGAATACCGCATCGTCCACCGGGTTCGCCATGGCGCGCAGCGGTAACCACAGTTCCAGGGCTTCGCGGGCCTTCTTGCCGACGGGCAGCACTCGGGTCTTGCTGCCCTTGCCGAGTACTTGCACCAGGCCGTCCGCCAGGTCGAGCTGTTCAAGGTTGAGCCCGGTCAGCTCCGACAGGCGTAAACCGGACGAGTAAAACAGCTCAAGTATTGCCTGGTCGCGGCGCGCCATGAAGTCGTCTTCCACGGCGCCATCGAGCAGTTGCAGCGCCCGGTCGGTGTCGAGGGTTTTCGGCAGTCGACGCTCGCCCTTGGGGGGCGCCAGGCCGTTGGCCGGGTCGTGGTCGCAGAGGCCTTCGCGGTTCAGGTAGTGATAGAGCCCGCGTACCGCCGACAGCAGCCGCGCCAGGCTGCGCGAGGATTGTCCTTGCGAGTGCAGGCGAGCGATCAGACTGCGCAGGCGCTGGATGTCCAGCGCGGTCCAGCTGCCGATGTTCTGCTTTTTGCAGTGCGCCAGGACCTTGTTCAGGTCGCGCCGATAGGCTTCCAGCGTGTGAGACGACACCTGACGCTCACTGCGCAGGTGCTCGCAGTAGGCGTCCAGTTGTCGTTCCATGGTCAGCGTACCGAGCGTAGGGAAGTGTTGACCCGAGGCAGTACGCGGCCCATGACTTCAGCGATGTAGCTTAAGAACAACGTGCCCACCGAGCTTTTGTAGTGCTGCGGATCGCGACTGGCGATCGCCAGGACACCGTGCAGGCCTTGATGGCTGATGGTGACTACCGCCGTCGAACCGATCTGCTTGCGCTGTTCTTCGCCAAACAGGAAGTCCAGCTCGTGTTCGCGCAGGCTGCCGCTGACGCTTTTGCCTTCCGACAACAAGCCGCCGATGGCCTTTTGCGCGTCGGCACTGGTCACCCAGCGGCCGACCGGCAAGGGCTCGTCGCTGAACAGGATCAGGCTGACAAAGGGCACCTGGAAATCCTGGCGCAGGCTGTCTTCGACGCTGATGACCACGTCGTCCAGACTGCTGGCGTCCATCAAGGCGAGCGTCAGTCGGCGGGTTTTGTCGAACAGCCGGTCGTTGTCGCGGGCGACGTCCATCAGTTGCGAGAGGCGATGGCGCATCTCGATGTTGCGTTCGCGCAGAATTTTCATCTGGCGTTCGACCAACGAGATGGTGTCGCCGCGCTGGTGCGGAATGCGCAGCGCCGGGAGCAGTTCTTCGTGCTCGACGAAGAAATCCGGATGAGCCTCCAGGTACGCGGCAATCGCCGCCGCCTCCAGGCTTTCGGAAGGGGATTCGTCGGGCTGTGGGGCTGGAACCTGAGGCTGATCAGTCATGTATTTCGCTCACTCAAAGACGCACTTGTCCTTCGTATACGCGTACTGCCGGGCCGGTCATCATCACCGGTTGGCCAGGACCTGCCCATTCAATGGACAAGCGCCCGCCAGGCAGGTCGATCAATAGCGGCGAATCCATCCACCCCTGGCTGATCGCGGCCACTGCGGCAGCGCAGGCCCCGGTCCCGCAGGCCTGGGTTTCCCCGGTGCCGCGCTCCCAGACGCGCAACTGCGCTCGGCTCCGGTCGATGACCTGGAGAAAACCGACATTGACCCGCGCCGGGAAGCGCGGGTGGTTTTCGATTTTCGGTCCCAGCTCATGCACCGGCGCGTTGTTGATGTCACTGACCCGCACTACCGCGTGGGGATTGCCCATGGAGACCGCGGCCAGTTCGATAGTCTGGCCATCGACCTCGACCTGATAACTCAAGGCCTGAGCGGGCGCCTGGAACGGAATGTCTGCCGGCACCAGGCGCGGTGCACCCATGTTGACGCTGATCTGGCCGTCGTTGCGGATATCCAGTTCGATAATGCCGCTTTTGGTCTCGACGCGAATCTGCCGCTTGGCGGTCAGGCGCTTGTCCAGAACGAAGCGTGCGAAGCAGCGTGCACCGTTGCCGCATTGCTCGACTTCGGAACCGTCGGCGTTGAAGATCCGGTAACGGAAATCCACGTCCGGGTTGCTCGGTGCTTCGACGATCAGCAACTGGTCGAAACCGACACCAGTGTGCCGGTCGCCCCATTGCTTGGCGTGCTTGGGCAAAATGTGCGCGTGCTGGCTGACCAGGTCGAGGACCATGAAGTCGTTGCCCAGGCCATGCATCTTGGTAAAACGCAGCAGCATGGGTTTACTCCGGCAGCAGGCTTTCGCCAGCAAACAACTCGGCTACCGTCTCGCGGCGACGCACTTCGATTGCCTGATCACCGTCCACCAGCACTTCAGCGGCGCGGCCGCGAGTGTTGTAGTTGGAGCTCATGACAAACCCGTACGCACCGGCCGAATGCACGGCCAGCAAGTCGCCTTCTTCGAGTGCCAGCTGACGGTCCTTGGCGAGGAAGTCGCCGGTTTCGCAGATTGGCCCGACGATGTCGTAGGCGCGTGCCGGAGTTGCGCGCGGGTGCACGGCCGTGACGTCCATCCAGGCCTGATACAGCGCCGGGCGGATCAGGTCGTTCATGGCCGCGTCGACGATGGCGAAGTCTTTGTGTTCGGTGTGCTTGAGGTACTCGACCTGGGTCAGCAGCACGCCGGCGTTGGCGACGATGAAACGGCCCGGCTCGAACACCAGCGTCAGGTCGCGACCGTCGATGCGTTCGCGTACGGCATTGATGTAGTCGGCAGCCAATGGCGGCTCTTCATCGCGATAACGCACGCCCAAACCGCCGCCGAGGTCGATGTGGCGCAGGTAGATTCCGCAATCGCCCAGGCGGTCGATCAGCGCCAGCAGGCGGTCGAGGGCATCGATGAAGGGCGGCAGGGTGGTCAGTTGCGAACCGATGTGGCAATCGACACCGACCACTTCCAGGTTAGGCAGTTGGGCGGCGCGGACGTACACGTCTTCGGCGTCGGCAATCGCGATGCCGAACTTGTTTTCCTTGAGACCGGTAGAAATGTACGGATGGGTGCCGGCATCGACGTCCGGGTTGACCCGCAGCGAGATCGGCGCGCGAACGCCAAGCTCGGCCGCGACGACTTGCAGGCGTTCGAGCTCGTCGGTGGATTCGACGTTGAAGCAGTGCACGCCGACTTCCAGGGCGCGACGCATGTCTTCACGGGTCTTGCCGACGCCCGAGAAAACGATCTTGTCGGGCTGGCCACCGGCGGCCAGAACACGTTCCAGCTCGCCACCGGAGACGATGTCGAAACCAGCGCCCAAACGCGCCAGGACATTCAGTACACCCAGGTTGGAGTTGGCCTTGACCGCAAAGCAGACCAGGTGCGGCGTACCGGCCAGCGCGTCGGCGAACGCCAGGTACTGGGCTTCGATGTGCGCGCGGGAGTAGACGTAGGTTGGTGTGCCAAAGCGTTCGGCGATGGCGGACAGGGCAACACCTTCCGCGAACAGCTCACCGTCACGGTAGTTAAAAGCGTCCATGATGTTCCCTTAGTAGGTGCTGGTACTGGTGCTGTGCTGGTGCGCTTTGGACTGCGACGACTTCGCCTGTTCTTCAGGCGATTTGCTGTCATCGGGCAGATACAGCGGCCCTTTTTGACCACAGGCAGTGACAAGGCAGGCAACCGCGACGAGCGCAGCAAGGGAAGAGATCAGGCGCTTCATGGCGAAATCCTTGAAAATGCGTTAATTGCGCCGGAGTATACCGGCCACCCGGCAGCTTGCCTATGCGATGGACCACCCGTCCGGCGGGCCTTTGCCTGGGCAGGCGATCAAGCGGCGCAAGGTGTGTCGATATTTTCTACTCTTGTCTGGTGCGTGGTCGGTATCCTTTGCAATCGCTGGGGCTCGGCCGTATCTTGCGGCGCTTGAGCGTGAGTAGACATTTTTTGAGGTTCCCGCAATGAGTTTGACTGAAGCCCGTTTCCACGATCTGGTCGATGCCACCCAGCAAACGCTGGAGGATATTTTCGATGACAGTGGCCTGGATGTTGATCTGGAAAGCTCGGCCGGTGTGCTCACCGTCAAGTTCGAAAGTGGCAGCCAGTTGATCTTCAGTCGCCAGGAGCCGCTGCGTCAGCTGTGGCTGGCGGCCGTGTCCGGCGGCTTCCACTTCGACTATGACGAAGAAAGCGAACGCTGGATGTGTGACAAGAGCGAAGAGCAGCTCGGCGAGATGCTTGAGCGCATTGTCGGCGAGCAGGCTGGTGCCAAGCTTGATTTCGAAGGGCTGTGATCTGGTGACCGAGGCAGCGCCTACCCGTCCGCCAAAGCCGCTGTACAGCAACGTCAGCGCGGCGGTGCCGTCGCCGTGCACCAGCGTCTGTCGGCTGGACGAGCAGAAAGTCTGCCTGGGCTGTTTCCGCCACGTCGAAGATATTCGCGAATGGCGCTCGGCGGACGATGATCGCCGCCGGGTGATTTGCGCCCAGGCCCAACAGCGCAAGAACTTATCCCTGCGCTAGTCCTCGTACTCGTAGGAGCCGAGCTTGCTCGCGATGGCGGCCTGACAGCCGACCAATCTCTTGCAGGTGTACATATCCATTCCTGCGGTAACGGCCACTTACGGTT
>NZ_JBYSXY010000033.1:0-18439 GCF_058782685.1 Pseudomonas sp. FW306-02-D09B | reverse complement strand
AGGGGGCATCGCCTACGGTCTGCTTCGCGACGACCTCCTCTCGATGTGTCCGGCTGCGCCGTACGGCGCTGCGCGCCTACCCCCTGATGAACACCTTCACTCGGCCTCCCGATAGGGGCGGGTGGATCAAGATCAACAGCGTCAGGCGAGCTAACGCTCGGCCTGTTGAGTGGTGGGGCCGCGCCACTGGATATCTTCGTAGGAGCTGCTGCAGGCTGCGATTTTTTGATCCTGGCGGCCTGACAGTGGGCCTGAGCGGTTGGGGTTGGTTTTCGAAAGCGCTTCTTGTGGTGTTAGGCTCTGGCGCGAATTTGCCGTATTCGAGGGAAGGTCCATGTTCCGTTTTCTAGCTGTGTTGATGTTGATGGTGTCTTCCGTTGCCCATGCGGCGCTCAACGATGATTTGCCGTTGCCGTACCTTGAGCAGTCCAATCCTGATTCACGCAATCAGCCGTTGGTGATTTTTCTCCACGGTTCGGGCAGTAACGAAGAGGACCTGTTCGACATCAAGGACGAGTTGCCGGCGCAGTACACATATCTGTCGGTGCGGGCGCCGCAGGCGGTGGAGGCGGACAGTTATCAGTGGTTTCGCAAGAAGGGTGACGGTGCCTATGACGGCGATACCGATGACCTGAATAGCAGCAGCGCGCTGATTGTCGATTTCGTGGCGCAGGCGGCGAAGAAGTATCACACGGAGGCCGACAAGGTGTTTCTGGTGGGGTTCAGCCAGGGCGCGATCATGTCGTATGAAGTTGCCTTGCGTCATCCCGAGACGGTACGCGGGATTGCGGCGTTGAGCGGTAAGGTTTTGCCAGTGTTAAGGTCGCAGCTCAAGGCCGACAAGGCGCTTGAGCCGTTGGCGATTTTCATCGGTCACGGGACGGCCGACCTGAAACTGCCCTACAGCGATGGCAGCGAGGCCAACAGCCTGTTGCAGGGCATTGCGCTCACGCCGGAGTTTCATGCCTATCCAGGCGTCGGCCACACCATCAGTGCGGCCGAAATGCAGGATTTGAACGCCTGGTTGCTGCGGATCAATCAGTAGCCGAAGGCTTATTTATCGCCAAGGATCTGTTTGACCAATGCCGCATGCCCGGCCTTGTCGTCGGCGCGGGAGATGATCTGGATCAGCATCATGCGCGTGCCGGAACCGGCCAGCAGGCTGGTGTCGAGTGTCAGACCGCCGCCCTGAGTGGCGGTGCTGTCGATCTGGCGCAGGCCCAGGCCTTTGACGGTCAGGCTTTTCTCGCTTTGCTTGCTGAAGTCGGGCAAGGCTTCGCGTTGCTGAGTGGCGAAACCGGACACTGACTCGTCGAGAAACGCAGTGTCGTTGTCTTTGACGTTCAAGCCATTGGGCAAGGTATTTTCAGCAATGATCAGTACGGTTTTGCTCGCCTGATTGGTGTACATGGTGCCCGTTGCGCCAGCGGTGCCCTTGGCGGCATCACCACCAGGCAGTGGGTTGGCGATAAAGCCCTGAGGCAAGGTGAAAGCGAATTTCCCGCCCAGCGCCGAGATTTTTTGCGCAGGTGCGGTTTTCGCGGCCGGTTGCTTGGCAGCGTAAACGCTCACGGCAGCGAAGCTGGTGACCGCTGTCAGCAACAGGACAACGGCTTTTTTACTCAACGACATGCAAACTCTCCGGGGTAATCGCGCAGTGGCGGCGATCATCCCACGGCCAACCTTGATCACTCCAGCGCGATCTTGAATCAAGGTGCCAGAGGCGACGTGAGGTCATTTGACGCGCACGGCGTGGGTTCGGATCCTTACTCGGCACAATCGGCTGGGCGTTCGCTGGCTACCGTGGTTGCGGGTCGCTTGGCTCGATCGTCACTTCAGGCATTTGCCGGGCATTACCACGCGATGGTGCGGCCAGCCGCTTGGTGATCAGCAACATGCCAAGGGACACTGCCACGCCGAGGACGAATGCGCTCGACCCCCAACGAGGCAGTGCCAAAGCCAGCGTCAGGCAGAACGCCGCGAACGAATACATGCCGGTGGCCGTGGCCCGCAGTAACGCGGCGGTGAATGCGGGCCCCCGGGTTTGTTGAGAGAACACCGCCATGACACTGCCGAGTACCGGGAACACCGCGAGCAAGCCACTCCAGCGTTCGCCGACGGTGCTGGCGAGCAAGGTCACCGCCAGGGTCAACAGCGCCCCGGCCAGCATGCGCAGCAAGAGTTTGTCGGATTTCGGCGCAGGGCCTGAAACCAAGGGCTGAACATGCGGGAACAGATAAGGTGCCGCGAGCAACGCAGTGATCGCCGCGAGGGTCGAAAACACCAGTGACGCTGGAATCAGCGACAACACCACGGCCGCCGTGGCCCAGCTCAGCAGGGCGATCGATAGCGCCGCGGGCCAGTTGAATTTTTGCGCCGCCTGGGCGTAAACCACGCAGAAGGCAATCATCGCAAACATCGCTGACAACGCCGCGGTGGCTGCTTGCGTCGCAAAGACCGGGCCTTGTTCGACGGCCAGAAAAAACAGAATTGGCCCCACCACCACCGGCAATCCCGACAGCCAACCGGCTACGCTCGGTCCCCAGCGTTTGCCGGCGAGGGATATCAGTAAGAGAAATCCGGGGATTAGCGACAGTTTCAAAAGCAGCACGGCCAAGTCCTTGGTCAATTGTCATTGTTGTCACAGCATACCCGGCTTCGTCATGCCATTTCCGGCGTGGGTACGCAGATTGCAATCGCAGGTCATGGTTGCGAGTGCATCGACTACCCTAAGAGATGAGCGAAGGCCGCCTGTCACGTCATCGGAACCGGTTTTCAATGTGCGGTCATTGCTTCAGGTGCGGCATTGGTGCCGCCTCTGGGCCACCACACACATGGAGTCAGTTAGATGAAAGCAACGACCTGCGCCTGCCCCAACTGCAACTGTAAACTGGGTGAGCACTCTATCGTCCGCCACGGTAAACACTATTGCTGCGAGGGTTGCGCCAAGCATCACGAGCATGGCGAAGCCTGCACCTCGGCGGGCTGCCAATGCGCCAAGGGGGCTCATGGCTGAAAACATCTGCCTGAACGTGGAGCCGTATGTGCTCCACGTTGAGCGGGTGTCAACTGGCGGCAGTCGTGGCGCCTCGTTACCATGGGACTTTCTCCCTTACATCACGATTCTTGCCCATGGCCCTTGCCGCTCCGCCTGATCTCAGCGACACCGATGTGCCGGTGCAGCCATTGGCGCGCACCTATCCGCGTGGCCTGTACATCGAGCCGCACGAACATGTCTGGGGCCAGTTGCTGTATGCGATGAGCGGGGTGATGTGGGTCGAGACACCCGACGAAGCATTGGTCGTGCCGCCGCAACGGGCGGTCTGGTTGCCACCGGGGGTGGTGCACGGGATTCGGGTGGTCTCGGACTTGCAGATGCGCAATATCTACCTGCGCCCCGCGTTGGCTGCGACGTTGGACAGCAGCGTTCAGGTGATCGAGGTCGGCGGTTTGCTGCGCGAGTTGATTCTCGGGTTGGTCGAGCAGGGCGACAGTGGGCCGACGGACTATTATGAGGCGCTGGTGGGGCTGGCGTTGCTGGAGCTGAAACGGGCGAAACGTTCGCTGTTGAAGATTCCCATGCCGGACAACGCCGAGCGGCGGCTGGTCAATCTCTGTCAGGCGGTCATGGCCGCACCGTCTCTGGATATCCCCTTCGAACAGCATGCCGAAAATGCCGGCGCCAGCGTGCGCACCCTGGCGCGGTTGTTCAAGGATGGGTTGGGCATGGGTTTTGCCGAATGGCGGCGTCAGGTGCAATTGGCGATTGCAGTCGCCGAGCTGATCCAGGGCGTGCCGGTCAGCACAATCGCCCGTGAACTGGGCTATTCGCCGAGCAGCTTCAGCGACATGTTTCGCCGCGAGCTGGGTGTTGCACCCTCGCAGTTCGCCCGCGAAGGCGATTTTAGCTCCGCGCCGTAGCAGGGCATTTGGCCGAAATCCTGAAGTACTTGGCCGATCGCTTTGGCGACCATTCTCTAGACTCTGTGTATCCCCGATTACACGGAGCTCAGCATGAACTACCTCATTTCAGTGGCTATTGGTCTTGGCGTCGGCCTGCTCTACGGCGCGCTGGATTTTCGTTCGCCCGCGCCACCGGCCATTGCATTGGTGGGGTTGCTGGGCATGTTGGCCGGTGAACAGCTGTGGCCGATGGGGCGGCAGCTGGTCGCTGGCTGGATCTCCTGAAATCCCTTCATTTGTCAGATGGACATTCCCATGAAAGCACTGCAATTCGATAAAACCGGTGATCTGGCGGCCCTGCGTTACGTTGAGGTACCCACCCCGGTTCCGGGCGCCAACGAGGTGTTGGTGCAGATCAAGGCTGCGGGCCTGAATCCCAGCGACGTGAAGAACGTGCTTGGACGTTTTCCCTACACCACGCTGCCACGGATTCCCGGTCGCGACTTCGCCGGCGTGGTGATTGAAGGCCCGCAGGCGCTGATCGGTCAGGAAGTCTGGGGCACGGGCCGCGAGTTGGGTTTTTTCGCCGATGGCTCGCATGCGCAATACGTGAAGTTGCCGGCCAAGGGCGTTGCTCTCAAACCAACGCATTTGAGCTTTGCCCAGGCTGCCAGCCTTGGCGTGCCCTACACCACGGCGTGGGATGCGCTGGAACGTAGTCTGGTGAGCGCGCAAACCCGTTTACTGGTGATCGGTGGTGGCGCAGTGGGTAGCGCGGCGCTGGCGCTGGGAAAAATTCGCGGTGCCGAGGTGTTGGCGGCAGCGCGACGTCCCGAGCAGGTCAAGGCCTTGCAGGCCCAGGGCTTTAACACGATTCAACTGGAAACACCGGAAGCGCTGGGCGCTCAGGTCAATGCGATTTTCACTAGTGGTGCCGACGTGATTTTCGATACCACCGGTTTTTGGCTGCCGGCGTCGGTAGCGGCGTTGGCCACCTTCGGCCGCATCGCAATCATCGCCGCACCAGTCGACGGGCAGGTGCAACTGCCCGCGCTGGCGCTGTATCGCCGGGGTGGTTCGGTGGTCGGGATCAACTCGTTGCTGTACGGCGTCGAAGCCTGTGCGGCGATGCTTGAGCAGTTTGGCCGGTTTTTCGATGACGGGTTGTTGCCGTTGCCGGATGGGCTGCTGGAGTCGCCACTGGCCGAGGGGCTTGAGCGTTATGCCGAGGTGAATCAGGGCGGCGGCGACAAGGTGATTTTGTTGCCGTGATCAATCGATAACACGGTGTTGGCGGGCTTTGCGACTGCTGCGCAGTCGATCGCGGGCAAGCCACGCTCCCACAGGTATTGCGTAGACCTTGTGGGAGCGTGGCTTGCCCGCGATTGGCGTTATCAAAGACCGCGCTGATTTACGCCTCAGGCACACCGTTCTCCCACGCCGACCAGTTTTTCAGAATCTCCTGCACCAGCGGGTTGCCGGTGCGGAAGAGGTTTTCCAGGGCCGGCACAAAACCACCCTGATCGGCGTACTTGAGCAGGTTGTCGACTTCGCTGTAACCCGGATACGGACGGTCGAAGTCGGAGCCGGCGCGTACCACCGCCAGGCGCTGGATATCCACCAGGCCTTCACGGCTGGCACGCAACAGCGCCTCATACGTCGAGTTGTCTTCCTGCTGAGTCGTGCAGTAAACGCCTTTGTTGTCCGTCAGCAAACGGGTCCAGACTTCGGCACGTTCGCTCAGGCGTGTTCCGGAAAACCAGGTATTGCCGGCCAGCGTGTCGCATTGAGTGACCACCGGTGGTTGATTGGCCGGCGCGTAGGGGTATTTCACCCGCCACGCGGCGGACTCCTGGCTTTCGCTCAGAACAACTTTCGCGCTCAGGGCGAAGGCTTTGGCTTGCAGCTTCGGGTTGAGTTCGAAGACTTCGGTCTTGTAGTCCAGCGGCGGTTTTTCGTTCGGACCTTTGGTGTTGATGCCGATGTAACCGGTCGGCCACTCTTTGGGAGCGTCCCGCGAATCCAGTTCCCATTGCGTGCCGAACTCCACCAGATAATGCGCCCACGCGGCGGTGCCGATAGTGCCGTGGTGCGGGTTGATGCCGGCGATTCCGGCAATCAGGAAATAGCTTTTGCGCAGGTCGAATTTCGGTGACAGGGCCAATGCCAGCGTGGATGCCGCGGCGTTGGTCTGACCCATACCGGTGACCATCAGACACACCTGCTGCGTATTGCAGCGAATGCTCGGATACTCGGCAGAAAGCCCCGGCACGCGGATCTCCTGCTTGAGCTCCAGGCGATCAATCCAGGTTTGCGCTTCCGGGGCGAACATGCTGATCAGCATGATTTTCGGCGTGATCGGGGCCTCGGCTGCCCAGACACTGGAAGAGAGCAGGGCGCTGCAGGCCAGGCCGGCGGACAGAGAAAGGCGTGTGACGGTGTGCATGGAACCTCCTTGGTAGATGTTGATAGCGAAGCAGCTTGTCACTCAAAACTGATACCCGACACCTGCGTAGTAACCCCAACCATCGGAACGAGCGCGGAAGTTGCCTTCACCGAAATTCAACTCGCTGCCATCCTCCCAGTTACCGCCGTTATGGAAATAACGCCCGGCCAGGGTGAAGCGCAGGTGCGTGAATGAATAGAGCAATACGTTGGTGGCCACGGTGGCGTTGGCCGTGCGTGCCGGATTGTCTTTATGCAGGTCCGAACCAAAGTCGAAGTTGGTGAAGCCAATGTAAGTCAGTGACGCGCCATTGCTGAAGCGGTCGATGGGCACGATGTACTTCAACTGGGCACGATACCCGTCCCACGAGTACTCGTTGCTGGCGCCGTAGTTTTCCCACTGATAGCGCCCGTAGAAGTTGGCCGACAGGTTGACCCGCGAATGGGTGTCGATGTCGGTGCCCAGGCCGCTGTAAAGCGTGTTGGCGCGATTGGCGGTGCTGCTGCCGTGGTCGTAGATCCAGTCGAACGCGACATACCATTCCTTGAACGGCCCGACCGCCAGGCTGCGACCGGCCAGGTAGTCGATGGAAATTCGTGGCTCGTGCTCCATGAACAACGGCGAACCGTGGTCCCAGGCACCTTTGTCGTGGCTGTTGCCGATGCCGAGGATCTTCGGGGCGTCAATATAGCCATACAGTTCGAATGGCCCCTTGCGCCCGAAGTACTCGTATTCCAGGTAAACGTCGTCGGCCGGTTGCGGGCCGAAGCTAATGTCCTTGCTGCCGATCAGCGTCAGATCCTGATTGAACCAGTCCGACAGGTACGCGCCTTTCTTTGGTGGGCTGGCTTCAGCGCTGAGCGTCTCGCCTTGGGCGGACTCATCAACGGGTTTTTCTTGAGCCAGGGCAGCGCAGCTGAGTAGTCCTGTAACGGCGCTTAGTAGCAAGGAAACAGCAACAGTGGGGCAGGACGCGGTGCGTCTGGAAGTGGCGTGCATTGAAAATCCCTGTTCGTGCAGTGGTTGGCCGAACGTGAGCGCTCATGTAGTGATCAGGCGTTCACGTGACTGACGCAAACGTTTGCATGTTGCGGACCAACTTGGAACAGACGATTGAAATAAAGGGAGATTTTGTGAATTAGCTGACGTTTTGGTTAGCAATTGCTCCCTTGGCGAGCGTGTCTGCTCGAAAGCGGGGCAGGCTCTGCCAGCGCTTGCGCCGTGCTCTGTTAGAATTGTTGAACTTGAATTCCAGAGGTGCCCCCATGAGCGAGCCGATTCGCCTGACCCAATACAGCCACGGCGCAGGTTGTGGCTGCAAGATTTCACCTCAGGTGCTGGAGGTGATTCTGGCCGGCAGCGGCGCGCAGAATCTCGACCCTAAGCTCTGGGTGGGTAATGCATCGCGCGACGATGCGGCGGTGTATGCCATCGACGACGAGCGTGGCGTGGTGTCGACCACCGACTTCTTTATGCCGATTGTCGATGATCCGTTCGATTTCGGCCGCATTGCCGCCACCAATGCCATCAGCGATATCTACGCGATGGGCGGCGATCCGTTGATGGCGATTGCGATCCTTGGCTGGCCGGTCAATGTGCTGGCGCCTGAGATTGCCCGGGAAGTGATTCGCGGCGGCCGTTCGATCTGCGATGAGGCGGGTATCCCATTGGCCGGCGGGCACTCGATCGATGCGCCGGAGCCGATCTTCGGCCTGGCGGTCACCGGGCTGGTGCAAAAGCGCCACATGAAGCGCAACGACACGGCCACCGCCGGTTGCTTGCTGTACCTCACCAAACCGCTGGGCATCGGCATCCTCACCACCGCCGAGAAGAAGGGCAAGCTGCGCGCCAGCGACGTCGGCCTGGCCCGTGACTGGATGTGCACACTGAACAAACCCGGTAGCCGTTTCGGCAAACTCGACGGCGTGACCGCCATGACCGACGTCACCGGTTTCGGGTTGCTGGGGCATCTGGTGGAGATGGCCGATGGCAGCGGCGTGACCGCGCGTATTGATTACGACCGCGTGCCACGTTTGCCGGGTGTCGAGTACTACCTCGATCAAGGCTGCGTGCCGGGCGGTACCCTGCGTAATTTCGACAGCTACGCCAACAAGGTCGGACGCATACAGGAATTGCACAAGCGCGTACTGTGCGATCCGCAGACCAGCGGTGGTTTGCTGGTTGCCGTGACGCCCGAGGGCAACGAGCAGTTTCTTGCCGTTGCTGCCGAATTGGGCCTGAACCTGGCGCCGATCGGTGAACTGGTTGAGCGACAGAGCAACGCGGTAGAGGTGATTTGATGCTTATCGATTTCACTGATTACCGCGACATCTTCCTCAACGACCGGCCGATGATGGATGTCCGCGCGCCGGTCGAGTTCACCAAGGGGGCGTTCCCTGGGGTGATCAACCTGCCGCTGATGACGGACAATGAGCGCCAGCGGGTCGGCACTTGCTACAAACAGCACGGTCAGCAGGCCGCCATTGTGCTCGGGCATCAGTTGGTCTCGGGTGAGATCAAGGCGGCGCGCATCCAGGCCTGGGCTGATTTTGCCCGGGCCAATCCCGACGGTTACCTGTATTGCTTTCGCGGCGGTTTACGTTCGCAGATCGTCCAGCAATGGCTCAAGGACGAGGCGGGCATCGACTACCCTCGTGTTGGTGGCGGCTACAAGGCGATGCGGACTTTCCTGCTGGAAACGGTCGATCAGGCCGTCGAACAGTGCGATTTCGTGTTGCTCGGCGGCATGACCGGCACCGGCAAAACCGATGTCCTCACCCAATTGAGCAATGGCCTGGATCTTGAAGGTTATGCCAATCATCGCGGTTCCAGCTTCGGCAAGCGTGCGACCGGTCAGCCCGGCAACATCGACTTCGAGAACCGCCTGGCGGTGGACGTGCTGAAAAAGCGTGCCCGTGGCATTGAACAGTTCGTGCTCGAAGATGAAAGCCGTATGGTCGGCAGTTGTGCCTTACCGCTGCCGCTGTATCAGGGCATGCAACGTTTTCCGATGGTCTGGCTCGAAGACAGCCTGCAAGACCGGGTCGAGCGGATCCTGCGCGATTACGTGGTGAATCTCTGCGCGGAATTCGTCGCTGTACATGGCGACGAGGGGGTCGCACAGTTCTCCGAGCGTATGCTGGCAAGCCTCAACAACATCAGCAAACGCCTGGGTGGCGAGCGTCATCAGCGCATGTTCGATTTGATGGAGGCCGCGTTGGCCGAGCAGGCACGCAGCGGTGCAGTGGACTTGCACCGTGGCTGGATCGAAGGTTTGTTGAACGAGTATTACGACCCGATGTACGCCTTCCAGCGCGAGAAGAAAGGCGACCGAGTCGAGTTTGTGGGGGAGGAGGCTGCGGTGCTTGAGTATTTGCGTGAGCGCGGTAATCGTTAAGATCGAGACGCAAGCGCTGGTTAACACCAGCGCCTGCAATCCCCGTTTAAAGCACCATCGCGCCGATCAGGCCGCAGATCACGCCAACCAGCATGGTCAGCACGGCCACGGTTACCAGCACCCGGGTATCGAAATCCTTGCGCAGCATCAACAGCGACGGCAGGCTGATGCTCGGCAAGGTCATGAGTAGCGCCACGGCCGGTGCGGTGCCCAAACCCAGGGTCATCATGGTTTGCACAATGGGGATTTCCGCGGCGGTGGGAATCATGAACAGTGTGCCGACGATGGCCAGCGGTATCAGCCATAGCAAGCTGTTGGCCATCGCTCCGTCAACGTGCGGGAACAGCCAGACCCGGGCTGCGCCCAGAACCAGGACTGCCAGCACATAGATCGGAATGGTGGTCCAGAACAATTGCCACAAGGTCCGCGCCCAGCGGCTCAGAAAGGGTTGTGCGTCGGTTGCGCGGGTCGCTTCGGCCACTGCTTCCAGCGCCGCCTCCGGCATGTAATCGGGTCGCGAGATGCGTTGGGCGACCAACGAAACACCCAGCACCAGCACAATTCCCGCCACCAGCCGCAGTGCGGTAAAGCCCCAGCCGAGTACGAAACCCATGAACACCAGCGTTGCCGGGTTGAGTACCGGGTTGGCAATCCAGAATGCCAATGCCGCCCCCACCGAGACGTTCTGACGGCGCATGCCGGACACCACGGGCGCGGCGCAGCAGGTGCACATCATGCCTGGCAAGGCGAACAACCCGCCGCGCAAGGTCGAAGCAAAACCGGCACGGCCGAACAAGCGCAGCAGCCAGTCTCGCGGAATCAATACCTGCAACAGCGAACCCAGGATCACCGCCAGTACGGCCGCTTTCCAGATCGCCAGGAAGTACACCTTGGCGTACACCAGTGCAGCGGCGAGCGGTGAGGTTTGTTCATCGTTGAGGATGGAGGCGCCGATGCTGTGGCTGTCGGCAGCCACGAATGCCTTGAGGTAGTAGGGCGACCACTTGACGTAGTAGAGGCCGATACAGGCAACCAGCAGGAACAGGGCGGGTTTCCACCAGAGCGCCAGGCCCCGGTTGGGGACCGCTAAGGAGTTGGACATACAGAGGCTCCGGACAATTAGGACAGTGGGGCATCATACTCCAGTGCAGTTTAGTCCAGAGGCCCGGAAACGGTGGGCACACGCCGACCCGTTATGTGGGACACGTCTGCGGGCCGTTGTTCAGCTCTTGCTTGTAACGATGACTGAGCAAGGTGGCCTTGCCGTTGTGCCAGGTCAGAGTCAGCACATACAGCGAGTCGAAATCGTTGGATGGCCAGTCGTCGAGAAGGGCGCGTTTTTCACCGGTGGCCTCTTCCGCCACCTTGTTGATCAACTCCGGCAGATAGCCGTGGGACCAGGCCGTGTAGATGATCGAGTTGCGGTATTTGGCGTGAAGTAGTTCGTCGGCCAGTTCGCTGATGTCGTTGGCCGAAAATTCGATGTTCACCGGCAGCCCGAGTTTGATTGCGGTGGGGCTGATGGTCAGCAGGGGGCGGAGGTAGCTGTAGGAGTTGTCGAACTCGCCTTCCTCGACGTTGCGTGTCGGATTGGCGGCAAACACGTAATTGGCTTTGCCGAACTTTTCTGGCAGTAGCTCTGCCAGTTTGATCGCGCGGTTCAGGCCCTGGCAGTTCAGCTGGCCGAGACCTCCGGCGGGCTTTTCTGCATGGCGCAAGAACACCAGGGTCTGGGTGCCGTCAGCCGGTTGGGCGCGGCTCTCACTGGCTTCCAGCGCCAGGAACAGGACGCAGGTCATGAGCAAGGCCGCACAGAACACCAGGGTGCGCGGCTTCAGGGTTTTAACGAAGTTCAGGTGCTTTTTCATTGAGTTATTATTCTTCAGCGCATTCGTTTAAGGCTGACAAAACATCACACCGGGAGCTCGCGGCTTCAAAGTGCTTTTCATGTCGTGGGGTCGATTCGTCTAACGCAAGGGCAGCCTTGGAGTCCACGTGCGCCCTTTGGTTCGATTCGAATCGGCGCGCATTACTTTATCTGCGGAGCGGGTTGGCTGACCGGAAGGTTATCGACAGAATGTTTCTGAATTAACCTGGCCCCATCAGCGTCGTGCTTATAATCTAACCGCCTTGAAGGCCGGGCATCTGCCGCGACCAACCCCCATCATCGCCATTCAACTGTCACTGGATGTTCACCATGACCGATTTGTCTGCATTCCCGATTACTGAGAAATGGCCTGCGCAGTTTCCCGAGTGGATACAGCTCTATTCGTTGCCGACACCCAACGGTGTCAAAGTCTCGATCATGCTCGAAGAAACCGGCTTGCCTTACGAGCCGCACCGGGTGGGCTTCGATACCAATGATCAGTTCTCTCCAGCATTCTTGTCACTGAACCCCAACAACAAGATACCGGCGATCCTGGACCCCCACGGGCCGGGTGATCAGCCACTGGCATTGTTCGAATCCGGAGCGATTCTGATCTACCTCGCCGACAAAAGCGGGCAACTGCTGGCGCAGGAATCGGCCGCACGTTACGAGACGATTCAGTGGTTGATGTTCCAGATGGGTGGCATCGGACCGATGTTTGGTCAGTTGGGCTTTTTCCATAGATTTGCCGGCAAGGACTACGAGGACAAGCGCCCGCGTGATCGCTACGTCGAAGAGAGCAAGCGTTTGCTGAAAGTGCTCGACGGTCGCCTGGAAGGCCGCGACTGGATCATGGGCGAGCGTTACACCATTGCCGATATCGCGACGTTCCCGTGGGTGCGCAATCTGATTGGCTTCTACGAAGCGGGGGACCTGGTCGGGATCAACAACTTCCCGAACGTATTGCGTGTGCTGGAACGCTTTCTGGCACGGCCGGCAGTGATTCGCGGGCTGGAAATTCCCAAGTGACGGCAAGCGTCACTACTCCA
Organism: Pseudomonas sp. FW306-02-D09B; assembly: GCF_058782685.1. NCBI lineage: Bacteria > Pseudomonadati > Pseudomonadota > Gammaproteobacteria > Pseudomonadales > Pseudomonadaceae > Pseudomonas > Pseudomonas sp. FW306-02-D09B. The sequence goes on along the minus strand of NZ_JBYSXY010000033.1, from coordinate 5,777 downwards.
TTTATTTAGCCCGGCTTAAGGAAGAGCAGTGCCTCGATACGACTTCAAGCAGGTGGACGTCTTCAGCCATGTTGCACTGAAGGGCAACCCGTTGGCCGTGGTCTTGGGGGCTGACGAACTGAGTGACGAACGCATGGCGGCGTTTGCGACCTGGACCAACCTCAGCGAAACCACCTTCTTGCTGGAGCCCGGCGATTCGCGGGCCGATTATCGAGTCCGAATCTTCACCACCTTGCAGGAGTTGCCGTTTGCCGGTCATCCGACCCTGGGCAGTTGTCATGCCTGGCTGGAGGCCGGTGGCATTCCCAAGGGGGAGGAGATCATTCAGGAGTGTGGCGTTGGCCTGGTGCGAATCCGCCGCCGTGGCACCGACCTGGCGTTCCTCGCACCACCGTTGCTCAAGTCCGGCCCGCTGGATGTGGCACTGGTGGAGCGGGTGCGCCTTGGGCTCGGGCTGGAAGCCGGTGCGATTATTCGGGCGCAATGGGTTGATAACGGTGCTGGCTGGTTGGCCGTGATGCTCGCCGAGCGTGAGCAAGTGCTGGCGCTGCAACCCGATCATTCACAGATGCTCGGGCTGGCGATCGGTGTCATTGCGCCGTGGCACCCCGAACGTGATGGCGACGAGGCCCAGTTTGAGGTGCGCGCGTTCATTTCCGGGGACGGCATGCCCGAAGATCCGGCCACCGGCAGCTTGAATGCCGGCGTTGCCCAATGGTTGTTGGCCGAGGGGCTGGCGCCGGAGGTTTACGTGGTCAGCCAGGGCCTGACCATGGGCCGCGCCGGGAGAATTCAGATCGAACGGATCGGCGCTGACATCTGGATCGGCGGCTCGGTCGTGACCTGTATCGACGGCAGCTTGAACCTGTAACGCTGGCGAGCTTCTTGACCGTTGCTCGCCGCCAAACTGTTACCGAATCGGAAATAAACTGTTCTTCAACTTACGTTTGTGTCGACGGGGGAGAGGGGCATAAGCTCCCTTCCTTTATGACTTTCGTCTTGTCCAGGCCGTTGGCCTCCTGCCAGGAAAACCCATGTCCAGCCAGTTCCCCGAAGCCCGTCCACGCCGTTTGCGTCGCAATCCGCAGTTGCGCAGTCTGTTCCAGGAAACCGAGTTCACCCTCAATGACCTGGTGCTGCCGATCTTTGTCGAAGAAGAAATCGACGATTTCGTGCCGATTACCAGCATGCCCGGTGTGCGGCGGATTCCAGAGTCGAAACTGGCAGGCGAAATCGAGCGCTATGCGCGTGCGGGCATCAAGTCGGTAATGACTTTTGGAGTCTCCCATCACCTGGATGGCAGCGGCAGCGACACCTGGAATGAAAACGGTCTGGTGTCGCGTATGGCACGGATCTGCAAGGACGCGGTGCCAGAGATGATCGTGATGTCCGACACCTGTTTTTGCGAGTACACCGATCATGGTCACTGTGGGGTGATGCATGCGGGGGAAGTCGATAACGACAAAACCCTGATCAATCTCGGCAAGCAAGCTGTCGCCGCTGCACGGGCCGGGGCGGACGTGATTGCGCCTTCAGCGGCAATGGACGGGCAGGTCCAGGCGATTCGCCGGGCGCTCGACGAAGCCGGCTTCAGCCAGACTTCGATCATGGCCTATTCGACCAAATTTGCCTCGGCGCTCTATGGTCCGTTCCGCGAAGCCGGTGGCAGTGCGCTCAAAGGCGATCGTAAAAGTTACCAGATGAACCCGATGAACCGCCGTGAAGCAGTGCGCGAATCGTTGCTCGATGAGCAGGAGGGCGCCGATGCGCTGATGGTCAAGCCGGCTGGTGCATATCTGGACATCATCCGTGATATCCGCGAAGCGTCGCGTTTGCCGTTGGCGGCATATCAGGTGAGTGGCGAATACGCGATGATCAAGTTCGGTGCCGCCGCCGGTGCGATCGATGAGGACCGCGTGGTACGCGAGAGCCTGGGGGCGATCAAGCGGGCGGGCGCGGACCTGATCTTCACCTACTTTGCGATGGACCTGGCGTTGAGCGGCATCTAAGCCGCCGGGCGTTCCATTGTTACCAGAGGAACGGTTTGATCCCGTGGTCCCGGAAGTAACGCTCGATGACTTTCGGGTCGGCGGACAGGTCGGCGACGGCCACATAACTGTCGGGCCTTAATAGATAGAAGCCATTGCGCGCCAGCCCGGCGGCTTCGTGGTTCGGATGCCAGTCGAAAACGTGCAGTGTCAAGTGATGCTCGGCGCACCAGGCGAGCATTTCTTCGCTGGTGTCGCCGTATACGTGGACCTGCCAGTTGAGGCTTGTCAGGCTGTCGAAATTATCGGTCTCGCTGTCATGCGCCCAGGGCAGGCGATCACCGCCAAAAACATGGCCGGCGTGGCCTTCGCTCAGAGGCATCCCGCGATAATTCAGGGTGATCTGCGACACCGTACGAAACAGATACTCGCGCGCCAATTCAAATGAGACCATTTTGGGTAGCAGGAACGGTGCAATGCGGGTGCGTATCACGTCGGCCATTGCGCCTTCGGCGGAGACGAAATTGAACACCCGGTCGGTGGTTGCCACCAGTCGTCGGGCAAAGGCCATGCGTTCGACTTCATAACTGTCGAGCAGTTTGTCGTTGGCTGCTCCATTGAGAACGGCGGCGAGTTTCCAGGCGAGGTTGATCGCGTCGCCAATACCGGTGTTCATGCCCTGGCCACCGGCGGGGCTGTGCACATGGGCAGCGTCACCGAGCAAAAAGGCGCGCCCGAAGCGGAAGGTGTCCGCTACCCGGTGATGGACCCGGTAAGTCGAAAACCAGTTGACCTTGTTTACCTGAACTTTCAGGTGTTCGATGGCCCGGCTACTGACGTCTTCAAATTTGAGGGTTTCGGCCTGCTCCGCGCGTTCATCGCGCACCGTTCCGATCAACCGTGCACGGCCTTCGCCGGCCAGTGGAAAAACTGCCAGAAAGTCGGCTTCATCCAGATCCACATGCAGTTCACCATTGAGCGCCAGACCTGAGGCTTCGACGTCGGCGACATAAAACACTTGCTGGTAGGTGCCGCCGGGAAAGCCGATGTCGAGTGTCTTGCGCACGGTAGAACGAGCACCGTCACAACCCGCCAGGTAGCAGGTCTGACAGGTATGTTCCTGGCCGTCGGGCAGGAGCAACTGCGCGGTAATGCTGCCGCCATGTTCGGTGAAGCCGATCAGTTCGGTGTCGCGCTCGACCACCACGCCGAACTGCTCCAGGCGTTCGATCAACAGTCGCTCGTGTTGGTCCTGCGGGAACATTTCCAGAAACGAGTAAGGGGTCAGGTCCTTGCCGATGTCCTCGAACGGTAACCGCGCCACTGGTTCGCCTTTGACCCACAGATTGACTGCCGGTACTTTGTGGCCGTTCTGCACCACGGCTTGGCTGAGGTCGAGCTGGCGGTACAATTCCAGCGTCCGTGCCTGAACCGCCAGGGCGCGAGAAGTGGTGCCGGGTGCGCTGGTCTTGTCGAGTATGCGCACGCGGACTCCAAGCTTGCTGAGCCAAAGCGCCAGGACCAGTCCTGTGGGACCGGCGCCAACGATCAGTACATCGCTGCGGTTCATGTCGTTGCCCTCGGTCGAGAGTCCCGCTGAACAGGGGTGTATCCAGTTTAGATCCGATTGACCGAGGTGCTTGTTCCCCCGGTGCAATGGCTCAAGAAGCGATATCCTCGGTGATCAGGGCGCTGAAAAGGACCCATGTAAAAAATGCGATCCCATCGATTGATCATGAGTGTAGTTACGTTGCTGGTATTGGCCGGCTGCGCGAATCAGGCTGCTCGGCAAGCGGCTCAACCGACGCCTGTACAGGTGAAAGCGCAGATTGCCCGTTTGTTGCCGAGCAACACCGTAGACCGTGAAGGTTGGGCCACGGACATTTATGCAGCGTTTGTGGCACAAACGATCCCGCCCACCACGCAGAACCTGTGTTCGGTGCTGGCGGTAACCGAGCAGGAGTCGACCTTTCAAACAGACCCGACAGTGCCAGGGCTGGGCAAGATCGCCCGGGATGAAATCGATCGACGTGCTGCCAGGGCGCACATCCCCGATCTGTTGGTGCGCAGTGCCTTGCAGGTCAGCTCAACCAATGGCAAAAGTTACAGCGAGCGCTTGAATGCGGCGCGCAGCGAGAAAGATCTCAGCGCGATATTCGATGACTTCATTGGTCGGGTGCCGATGGGCAAGACTCTGTTTAGTGGCTTCAATCCAGTGCATACCGCAGGCCCGATGCAGGTCAGTGTCGCGTTTGCCGAGCAGCACGCACAGCGCTATCCCTATCCGGTAGACAGCTCGATTCGTCATGAGGTGTTCAGTCGCCGTGGCGGCATGTACTTCGGCATTACGCATTTGCTCGGCTACCCGGTGAGTTACCGCCAACCGTTGTACCGCTTCGCCGATTTCAATGCCGGCTGGTACGCCAGCCGCAATGCCGCGTTTCAGAGTGCGCTCAATCGCGCTTCGGGAAGCAGTTTGGCACTGGATGGTGATCTGATCCGCTACGACTCGATCATGCCGGGTTCGACGGAATTGGCGGTGCGCGCGTTGGGTAAACGGCTGGACATGCGCAATACGACGATCAGGGATCAGCTGGAGCTGGGTAGCCGCCTCGAATTTGAAGACAGCAAGCTATATAGGAAGGTGTTCGAACTGGCGGAAACGGCTGAAGGCAAACCGCTGCCCAGGGCAATCCTGCCGGGTATCCAGTTGCAAAGCCCGAAAATCACTCGAAAGCTCACCACGGCCTGGTTCGCCAAGCGTGTCGACGAGCGTTATCAGCGCTGTATGACGCGTGCTTCGGCGGGGTAGAGGTAAGCGTTGGCTGTGCAAGTACCGGGCGCTGATCTCAGTAGAGTCCGGGGATGAGTCGCCAGGTCTTCGCACAGTAAGCGTCATACTCGGCACCAAACTCACTGCGCAACAGGTCTTCTTCGGCGTTTATGCGGGCAATGAGAGCAGGGAGCAGCAGGAGGACGAGCACGATCCCGACACTGGAGCGAAAGGCCAGCGCCCAACCCAACGCGTTGATCAATAAACCGAGATAACTCGGATTACGCAGCCTTCGATAGATACCATCAGTCACCAGTGTATGCCCAGGTTGAATGGCGACCAGGCCGCTGAAGCGTTTGCCAAGTACGAACACGGGCCAGATCCGCAACGCACCACCCGCAATGAATAGAATTGCACCAACCCAGCGAATGCCTTCGCCACCGAAGGTCCAGAAGTCCATTCGGTCGGTATAGGCTGGAATAAATGCGGACAACACGCCGATCACCCCAAATACCGGTAGCACCCAACGGTTGGCCCGGTCCTCACGTACTCCGGAGCTCAAGTTGACTTCGGTGAGCAGCGAAACTCCCATCATCACCAGCGTCGCAAGGGCAATGATCACCAGGGCCGGATGCGAGAAAAACGCAGCAAAGCCACCCAGTCCCAGAATGGCGAGTCCGAGATAGACCAGGATTGCTGCAATGCTGAACACGGCCAGCTTCAGGGAGATCTTCATGGCGGGTTGCTCGTCGGATCGTCTCTATATAAGCGTAGTGGGGTCAGGCTGATTACGGTGCCTGATCGGCCGCTCTCACCAGCCAGGATAGAAAAACTAAATTAAGTGTTGACGGCAGATTCTGGAAGTCTATAATTCGCCTCACTTCCGGCGCAGTCGAAACGGAAAACTCCTTGGTAAACAAAGAGTTACGCAGTTTTCGGCAGCGGTTACGCTTCAGTTCATCGAAGCCTGAAGGAGTTGAAAGAGCGGTGTTGTTTGGCTCTTTTAACGGTTCGAT
>NZ_JBYSXY010000032.1:0-30278 GCF_058782685.1 Pseudomonas sp. FW306-02-D09B | reverse complement strand
GCTCGCGAAAGCGGTGGAATAGGCAATACTGATGGTGACTGACACACCGCTTTCGCGAGCAAGCCCGCTCCCACACTAGAAATCAGTGGACACAAAAAAGCCGACATCTCTGTCGGCTTTTTTGCAACTGCGAAAAGACGCTTAGATCGTCAGCGTCCAGTCGTAGTCCACGATCAACGGCGCGTGTTGCGAGAACCGCGGCTGACGTGGCAAGCGAGCGCTGCGGACAAAGCGGCGCAGGCCCGGGGTCAGCAGCTGGTAGTCGAAACGCCAGCCCAGGTTGAGCATTTCAGCCTGTTCGTTGTCTGGCCACCAGCTGTACTGATCGCCTTCACGGCTGACTTCGCGCAGGGCATCGACATACCCCATGTTGCCGACAATCTCGTCCATCCAGGCACGCTCTGGCGCCAGGAAACCCGGGGATTGCTGGCTGTCGCGCCAGTTCTTGATATCCAGCTTCTGTTGCGCCACGTACAGCGAGCCACAATAAATGTACTCGCGACGTTTGCGCCGCTGTTTATCCAGATAACGGGCGAAATCGTCCATTAGCTTGAACTTCTGGTTCAAGTCTTCATCGCCGTTCTGCCCCGAAGGGAGCAGCAAGGTCGCGATGCTGACCTTGTCGAAATCGGCTTGCAGGTAGCGCCCGTAGCGGTCGGCCGTCTCAAAGCCGAGACCGCTGATGACAGCCTTCGGTTGCAACCGCGAGTACAAAGCCACGCCACCTTGGGCGGGAACTTCGGCATCGCAGGCATAAAGGAAGTAGCCATCCAGTTGGAAGGCTGGATCGTCCAGTTCAAAGGCGGAGGCGCGGGTGTCCTGCAGGCAGATGACGTCGGCATTCTGTGCCTGCAGCCAACTGAGCAAACCACGCTCGACTGCAGCCTGAATACCATTGACGTTCACACTGATGATCCGCATAAATGGCCCCAAAAATCGCGTGCGTGTATGATACACGGCGTCTACCTAATTAGCTAAATCCGTGGTATTTGGGGTTTTTTTCATGCAAGCGTATCAGCGCGACTTCATTCGTTTTGCCATCGATCGCGGCGTTTTGCGCTTCGGTGAGTTCACCCTGAAGTCCGGGCGTACCAGTCCTTACTTCTTCAATGCCGGCCTTTTCAACTCGGGCTCTGCGCTGGCGCAGCTGGGTCGTTTCTACGCGGCAGCCATCGTCGAGAGCGGCATCGCGTTCGACGTGCTGTTTGGCCCAGCGTACAAAGGCATTCCTTTGGCGGCGACCACCGCCGTGGCATTGGCCGAGCACCATGACCGCGATCTGCCATGGTGCTTCAATCGCAAGGAGGCCAAGGCCCACGGCGAAGGCGGCAGCCTGGTCGGCGCGCCATTGACCGGCGACGTGCTGATCATCGACGACGTGATCACCGCCGGTACCGCAATCCGTGAAGTGATGCAGATCATCGCTTCCCAGGAAGGCGCCAAGGCGGCCGGCGTGCTGATCGCGCTGAACCGTCAGGAGCGTGGCAACGGTGAATTGTCGGCAATCCAGGAAGTGGAGCGTGACTTCGGTATCCCGGTGATCAGCATTGTTTCGCTGAATCAGGTGCTGGAATTCCTCGCTGACGATCCGCAGCTCAAGCAGCATTTGCCAGCGGTAGAAGCCTACCGCGCGCAATTCGGCGTCTAACCACAACGCTTATGGGGGCGAGCTTGTGTGGCGAGGGAGCTTGCTCCCGCTGGGCTGCGTAGCAGACCCAAGGATTTTGTGAGCGCTGCGCACTCAAGCGGGAGCAAGCTCCCTCGCCACAAAATGCTGTCCTATTGAGATCGCAGGCAAAAAAAGACCCCGCTCAGCCAGGCTGAGCGGGGTCTTTTTGTTTGTGTTGCTTATGGACGCTTGCGATTACTGATCAAGGTGCCCACACCGGTGTCGGTGAAGATTTCCAGCAGAATCGCATTCGGCACCCGGCCATCGATGATCAGCGAGCTGCCGACGCCGCCCTGTACGGCTTCCAGCGCGCAACGGATCTTCGGCAGCATGCCACCGTAGATGGTGCCGTCGGCGATCAGTTCGTCGACCTGCTGGGTGCTCAGGCCGGTCAGGACCGTGCCGGATTTGTCCATCAGGCCGGCAATGTTGGTCAGCAGCATCAGCTTTTCAGCTTTCAGTGCTTCAGCGACCTTGCCGGCTACCAGGTCGGCGTTGATGTTGTACGACTCGCCATTGGCACCGACACCGATTGGCGCGATCACCGGGATGAAGTCGCCTTTGACCAGCAGGTTCAGCAGGTCGGTGTTGATCCCGACCACTTCGCCCACCTGGCCGATGTCGATGATTTCCGGCTGGGTCATCTCCGGTGTCTGGCGGGTCACGGTGAGCTTCTTCGCGCGAATCAGCTCGGCGTCTTTGCCTGTCAGGCCGATGGCGCTGCCGCCGTGGCGGTTGATCAGGTTGACGATGTCTTTGTTCACCTGGCCACCGAGGACCATTTCCACCACGTCCATGGTCTGGGCATCAGTGACGCGCATGCCGTCGATGAAGTGGCTTTCGATCGACAGACGCTTGAGCAGGTCGCCGATTTGCGGGCCGCCGCCGTGAACCACCACCGGGTTGATGCCCACAGCCTTCATCAGCACGATGTCGCGGGCGAAGCCGGTTTTCAGCTCCTCGCTTTCCATCGCGTTGCCGCCGTATTTGATCACCAGGGTCTTGCCGACATAGCGGCGAATGTAAGGCAGCGCTTCGGACAGGACCTTGGCGGTGTTGGCGGCGGCTTCGCGTTCGATGGTCATTCGGGGCTCCGGCACTTCAATAAAAGGCGCTTCAAAAAATCAAAATGGTAGTTGGAGGTCAGGTGCAACACGTTTCAGTTGGGTGTGGAACACGTCCTTGATGCGCTGCAGTTCGGCGTCGTTATCGGCCTCGAAACGCAGGACCAGCACCGGTGTGGTGTTGGACGCGCGAACCAGGCCCCAGCCTTCGGCATAGTCGACTCGCACACCGTCGATGGTGGTCAATTCGGCGCCTTCACCCCAACGGGCATCGTGCAGTGCATCAATGATGCTGAATTTGCTCTCTTCGGTCACATGGATATTGATTTCTGGCGTAGAAATATCGTTCGGGAAGGTCTCGAACAACTCTTGCGCAGTGGATTTTTCCTTGCTGAGGATCTCCAGCAGCCGCGCGGCGCTGTAAATACCGTCGTCGAAACCGAACCAGCGCTCCTTGAAGAAGATGTGCCCGCTCATTTCGCCTGCGAGCAGGGCGCCGGTTTGTTTCATCTTCTTCTTGATCAATGAATGACCGGTTTTCCACATCAGCGGGCGACCGCCATATTCCTTGATCAGCGGTGTCAGGCGACGGGTGCATTTGACGTCGAAGATGATCTCGGCGTCCGGGTTGCGTGCAACCACGTCCTTGGCGAACAGCATCAGCAGGCGGTCCGGGAACACGATGTCGCCGGTATTGGTCACCACGCCGACGCGGTCGCCGTCACCGTCGAAGGCCAGGCCCAGATCGGCGTTGGTTTCCTTGACCTTGGCGATCAGGTCCACCAGGTTTTCAGGCTTGCCCGGGTCCGGGTGGTGATTCGGGAAGTTGCCATCGACGTCGCAGAACAGCGGGATGACTTCGCAGTTCAGCGCTTCGATCAACTGAGGCGCGATAACGCCGGCGGCACCGTTGCCGCAGTCGACCACGACTTTCAAGCGTCGGGCCAGCTTGATGTCCTGGACGATTTCGGCGCTGTAGCGGTCGAGGATCTCGACTTTGGTGATGCTGCCCTTGCCGCTGCTCAGGTTGTTGGTTTTCAGGCGGTCATGCAGGGCCTGGATCTGTTCGTTGGCCAGGGTGTCGCCGGCAATGACGATTTTGAAGCCGTTGTAGTTCGACGGGTTGTGGCTGCCGGTGAGCATTACGCCAGACTTGCCGGCCAGCACGTTGGCCGCGTAATAGAGCGCCGGGGTTGGCACCAGGCCGACGTCGCTGACGTGGCAGCCGCTGTCGTACAGGCCCTGAATCAGTTGTTCCACCAGCTCCGGGCCGGAAAGGCGACCATCACGGCCGACAGAAACATTCGGCTCATCCTGGGCCAGACTTTGGGCACCGATGGCGCGACCGAGCCAGTAAGCCGTTTCAGCGTTCAGAAATTCCGGAACGGTGCCACGAATATCGTAGGCGCGGAAAATGCTGTCGGGGAACTTGGGGGCGACGCGGGTTGGGGTGCTCATCTGTGGAAATGCTCCATCTCGAAAGTGGCTGGACCTGCCTGCGAATCATTCGTCGGCAGGCTCAAACTGGAAGTTATGACGGCGTTTTCCGCAGAGAGTTCGTGGTGCGAAAGGGCCATGACACTCATGAAAGCCGGCTCATGCCTTGATTCTCGCGGTGAACCTTACAGGTGAGACAGCATAAACATTGTGGCGAGGGAGCTCGCTCCCGCTTGGGTGAGTAGCGCCCACAAAGTCTCGGGGCCGCTACGCAGCCCAGCGGGAGCAAGCTCCCTCGCCACAGAGGATCTCCATCGTATCAATTGGTGCCCGAGTGTCCGAAGCCACCGGTGCCGCGCTGGGTTTCGACGAACTCTTCCACCATCTCGAAGTGCGCCTGAACCACTGGCACCAGCACCAGTTGGGCAAGGCGTTCGCCGACCACGATGTTGAAGTCGGTCTGGCCGCGGTTCCAGCAGGAGACCATCAGCGGGCCTTGGTAATCGGAGTCGATCAGCCCGACCAGATTGCCCAGCACGATGCCGTGTTTATGGCCCAGGCCCGAGCGCGGCAGGATCAGTGCGGCGAGGCCCGGGTCGCCGATGTACACCGACAGGCCGGTCGGGATCAGCAGGGTTTCACCCGGCTTGATGACCGTGTCCTGTTCCAGCATCGCCCGCAGGTCGAGGCCGGCGGAGCCTGGCGTGGCATACTGCGGCAGCGGGAATTCGCGGCCAATGCGTGGGTCGAGGATTTTGGCTTGTAAAGCGTGCATGCGAGTTAAACCTGGTTCAGACGTTCGGCGATAAAAGTGATCAGCTGGCGGGCGATTTTGCCCTTGCTGGTCTGGGCGAAGAGTGTTGCGTGCAACTCCCGGTCGATCACGCTGCAAGCGTTTTCCTCGCTGTTGAAGCCAATGCTCGGGTTGGCCACGTCGTTGGCGACGATCAGGTCGAGGTTTTTGTCTTTCAGCTTGCGTGCAGCGTAGTCGAGCAGGTGTTCGGTTTCGGCGGCGAAACCAACACTGAACGGACGGTCGGGGCGTGTGGCTATGGTCGCCAGAATGTCTGGGTTGCGGACCATTTGTAGCAACAAGCCGTCGCCGTTCGTAGGGTCTTTCTTGAGTTTTTGTGGGGCGACGACTTCCGGGCGATAGTCCGCAACCGCAGCAGACGCGATGAACAGGTCGCAGGGGATCGCGGCTTCACAGGCAGCGAGCATGTCGCGGGCGCTGACCACGTCGATCCGGGTGACGCGATCCGGGGTTGGCAGGTGCACGGGGCCGGTGATCAAGGTCACCCGGGCGCCGGCTTCAACCGCGGCTTCGGCCAGGGCAAAGCCCATTTTTCCGGAGCTGTGGTTGGTGATGTAGCGCACCGGGTCGATGTTTTCCTGGGTCGGACCGGCCGTGATCAGTACGTGTTTGCCGGTCAGCGCCTGACGCTGGAAGCAGTCGGCGGCGCATTGCGCCAGATCGTCGGCTTCGAGCATGCGGCCCATGCCGACGTCGCCGCAGGCCTGGCTGCCGGACGCCGGGCCGAAGACCTTGAAGCCACGGCTTTCGAGCAATTGGGTGTTGGCCTGGGTAGCCGGGTCGCGCCACATGGCCTGGTTCATCGCCGGGGCTAGCGCGACGGTGGCGTCGGTGGCCAGTACCAGGGTGGTCAGCAGGTCATTGGCGATGCCTTGGGCCAGGCGCGCGATCAGATCGGCGGTGGCCGGCGCGATCAGCACCAGGTCGGCCCATTTGGCCAGCTCGATGTGGCCCATCGCAGCTTCGGCCGCCGGGTCCAGCAGGTCCAGGTGGACCGGGTGCCCGGAGAGTGCCTGCATGGTCAGCGGGGTGATGAACTCGCTGCCGCCGCGGGTCATGACCACGCGCACTTCGGCGCCCTGGTCGATGAGTCGGCGAACCAGTTCGGCGCTCTTGTAGGCGGCAATGCCGCCGCCGACGCCGAGAACGATGCGTTTCCGATACAGCCGCTGCATAGGCCTGCCTTTCAATTCATTGATGACTACGTGGCGAAACCCCTCCCCAGGGTGAAATCGCCCGCAAAAAAGATGGACTACGATATCACAGCGACCGCAACGGAACAGCGGCGCCCACACACATGGAGGTGCTATGAGCATTCGCGATTGGCCGGCGGCAGAGCGTCCGCGGGAGAAGCTTCTGGAGCAGGGTTCGGCGAGCCTTTCGGACGCCGAGTTACTGGCGATCTTTCTACGCACCGGGGTGACCGGCAAAAGCGCAGTCGATCTGGCGCGACACCTGTTGCATCAATTCGGCAGCCTGCGCACGTTACTGGAAGCCGATCAGCAGACGTTCGGCAGTCAGCTTGGGCTGGGGCCGGCAAAGTTTGCCCAATTGCAGGCAGTGCTGGAGATGGCGCGGCGGCACTTGGCGGAACGCTTGCGTCGCGACTCGGTGCTCAAGAGCCCGATCGAGGTGCGCAATTACCTGAAGGCGATGTTGCGCCATGAGCCGCATGAAGTGTTTGGCTGTCTGTTCCTGGACTCCCGGCATCGGGTGCTGGCGTTCGAGATACTGTTTCGCGGCTCGATCGACAGCGCCAGTGTCTACCCACGTCAGGTGGTCAAGCGTGCACTGGCGCACAACGCCGCGGCGTTGATCCTGTGCCACAACCATCCGTCAGGCAGTGCCGAGCCCAGTCAGGCGGATCGAGCGCTGACCCGGCGCCTGCAAGAGGCGCTGGACCTGATCGATGTGCGGGTACTCGACCATTTCATCGTCGGCGATGGCGATCCGCTGTCGATGGCCGAGTACGGATGGATGTAGTCCGGGGTTATTTCAGGCTGACTTTCGAGTAATCCTGACGGCCGAACGGGCTGACCTGGTAGCCCTGAACGTCCTTGCGCGTCAATGCGTAGGCGGTCGGGTGTGCCAGTGGCAGCCACAGCGCCTGTTGCTGGATCTGTGCCTGGGCCTGTTCGTAAAGCTTGCTGCGCACGCCTTGTTCGGTGGTGGTCTTGCCGGCGCTGATAACTTTATCCAGGGCCGGGTCGCAGTAGCGGGCGAAGTTGGTCCCGGACTGGACCGCCGCGCAGGAGAACTGTGGCGTGAGGAAGTTATCCGGGTCACCGTTGTCGCCGGACCAGCCCATGAACAGCAGGTCGTGTTCGCCGGCCTTGGCGCGGCGAATCAGCTCGCCCCATTCAATCACCCGGATTTCCGCCTGAATCCCGACTTCGGCCAGGTCCGCCTGCAGCAACTGGGCGCCAAGGCTTGGGTTCGGGTTGAGCAGGCTGCCGGAAGGACGGGTCCAGATCGTGGTTTTAAACCCCTCCTTGAGCCCGACCTTGGCCAGCAGCGCGCGCGCCTTGGCGATGTCTTTCGGATAGCCCGGCAAGTCCTTGGCGTAGCTCCAGGTGTTGGGTGGGTACGGACCGTTGGCAGCCTGCGCGGTGTCTTCGAAAACGGCCTTGAGGTAGCTGGCCTTGTCGAAGGCGAGGTTGATCGCCTGGCGGACTTCGGGTTTATCCAGTGGCGGATGCTGACTGTTGATGGCCACGAACGCGGTCATGAACGCCGGCGTACTCTCGATCTTCAGGGTCGGGTCCTGAGCGGCGGCCTGCACGTCCAGCGGTTTGGGCGACAGGGCGATCTGGCACTCGTTACGCCGCAGCTTTTGCAAACGCACGTTGGCGTCCGGGGTGATGGCGAACACCAGGCTGTCCACGGCCGGTTTGCCGGCAAAGTAGTCGCGGTTGGCCTTGTAGCGAATCGACGCATCTTTCTGGAAGCGCCCGAAGATGAACGGGCCGCTGCCAATTGGCTGGCTGTTGAGTTTCTCGGGCGTGCCGGCCTTGAGCAACTGGTCGGCATACTCGGCCGAATAGATCGAGGCAAACCCCATGCTCAGGGTGACAAGGAAGGTCGAGTCGGGGTGGTCCAGGGTAAAGCGCACAGTCAGCGGGTCCAGCGCGTCGATTTTCTTGATCAGCGCAGGCAATTGCATCGATTGAGCGTGAGGAAAGCCACTTTGGGCGACTTTGTGCCAAGGGTGGGCCGGGTCGAGCATGCGCTCGAAGCTGAACTTCACGTCTTCGGCGTTCAGATCGCGGGTCGGGGTGAAGTACTCGGTGTGGTGGAACTTCACCTGTGGATGCAGCTTGAAGATATAGGTCAGGCCATCAGCCGACACTTCCCAGCTGTCAGCCAGGCTGGGGACGACTTTGCCACTGGTGGTGTCGAAGTCCACCAGGCGGTTCATCAGCACATCGGCCGAAGCGTTGGTGGTGGTCAGCGAGTTGTATTGAACGACATCGAACCCTTCCGGGCTGGCCTCGGTGCAGACGCTTAAAGCGGCCGCCTGGGCCAATGGGCTCAGCAAGAGTGGGGCGAGCAACAACGGTAGGGCAGCGAGGCGCATGTGTGAATTCCTGTGCAGATCGAAGGCCCATCTGCGAGTGCAGTCTGGAAAAGGCTTACCCTAGTGGGCTCTTTTACAAATGACTATCCCCTTTTTCATTTTAAGGGGAGTATGTGCGATTGTTTTCGGTGAGTACTGCCCAAGGAAAACCCTGGATTGGCCTGTTGGCCGACTTTCTGCGACGAGCGGTCACCATCGATGACAGCCTTTGTCCAAGGCGCTCGGAGCCCGAAAAATAGGGGTTTTGTTAATTCAATGCACACCGATTGTTGTTGCTCTCTAGTCTTTCTGGTATAAAGCAGCGCTCTTTTCTAGGGGCCCGGTTCCTTCACTGTAGGTGTAGCCGGTAAGACCCTTAAAGAAACGCGGCGCCTGGCGCCAAATGACTGAGAGATTAAGCGGCCAACCCATGCCGGGTTGGGCATGTGGTTTTAGAGGGCTGAGGCATGTCGAGAGTCTGTCAAGTTACCGGTAAGGGTCCGGTGACTGGGAATAACATTTCCCACGCAAACAACAAAACCCGTCGTCGTTTCCTGCCGAACCTGCAGCATCACCGCTTCTGGGTTGAAGAAGAGAAACGTTTCGTGCGTCTGCGCGTATCTGCCAAAGGCATGCGTATCATCGACAAGCGTGGCATTACTGTCGTGCTGGCCGAAATCCGCAAAGCTGGCAAGATCTAAGGGAGCTAATCATGCGTGAATTGATTCGTTTGATTTCGAGCGCTGGTACTGGTCACTTCTACACTACCGACAAGAACAAGCGCACTACTCCGGACAAAATCGAGATCAAGAAATTTGATCCGGTTGTTCGCAAGCACGTGATCTACAAAGAAGGCAAAATCAAGTAATTGATTTTTCCCTCTTGAGAAAAAGGCCCGTATCGCAAGATACGGGCCTTTTTTGTTGTGGTCAGAAAAGCCTCAGGCCTTCTGTTCAAACGCCACATAGATCTTGCGGCACGGTTCCAGCACTTCCCAGGTGCCGCGGAAACCGGCCGGAATGACAAAGCGATCGCCCGCCCGCAGGGTCTTGGCATTGCCGTCGTGGTCACGCAGCACCGAAACTCCTTGCACGATTTCGCAGTATTCGTGTTCGGTGAAGTTCACCGTCCATTGCCCGACTTCTCCTTCCCAGACGCCCGCGTTCAACTGACCGCACGGGCTGCTGTAGTGGTTGTAGACGGCTTGCTCGGGGTCGCCCTTGAGCACTTTTGCGGCGTCCGGGCGGTAGCGCTCGACGGGTGTGGTGGCCTGGCTGAAGTCGACAATGTCCTGGATGCTCATTCTTGTAATTCCCCGTGATTGCCTGAAAATCAAAGTCTATGTTTATTAAAATGAACATCGCAAGGCCGTTTGCCAGCCTTGTGTCAAATATATTGAAACATGAGGGGGCGCTGGTTTAGGGTGGCAGTTGCCTTGGGCCGAATTGAAAACTGGCCGGGCAGAATTCCTGTAGGTGCCTGCGTAGATCGCGTGGCGCTCGTATTCAATAAGAGGAGGACTCTCGTATGACTACCTTGACTCGTGCCGACTGGGAACAACGCGCCCGCGACCTGAAGATCGAAGGCCGTGCCTACATCAATGGCGAATACACCGCAGCGGTCTCCGGTGAGACGTTCGACTGCATCAGCCCCGTCAATGGCCGCCTGCTGGGCAAGATCGCCAGCTGTGATGCCGCCGACGCCCAGCGCGCCGTAGAAAACGCTCGCAGCACGTTCAACTCGGGCGTCTGGTCGCGTCTGGCACCAGCCAAGCGCAAAGCCACCATGATTCGTTTCGCCGGTCTGCTCAAGCAGCATGCCGAAGAGCTGGCGCTGCTTGAAACCCTGGACATGGGCAAGCCGATCAGTGATTCCCTGTACATCGACGTTCCGGGCGCGGCGCAAGCGCTGAGCTGGAGCGGTGAAGCCATCGACAAGATCTACGACGAAGTGGCCGCCACCCCGCACGACCAACTGGGTCTTGTGACCCGTGAACCAGTGGGTGTGGTGGGTGCCATCGTGCCGTGGAACTTCCCGCTGATGATGGCCTGCTGGAAACTCGGTCCGGCGCTGTCCACCGGTAACTCGGTGATCCTCAAGCCGTCCGAAAAGTCCCCGCTGACCGCCATCCGCATCGCGGCACTGGCCGTTGAAGCCGGTATCCCGAAAGGCGTGCTGAACGTGCTGCCAGGTTACGGTCACACCGTTGGCAAGGCGTTGGCCCTGCACATGGACGTCGACACGCTGGTGTTCACCGGCTCCACCAAGATCGCCAAGCAACTGATGATTTATTCCGGCGAATCGAACATGAAGCGCGTCTGGCTGGAAGCTGGCGGCAAGAGCCCGAACATCGTGTTTGCCGATGCGCCGGACCTGCAAGCTGCGGCTGAGTCCGCTGCCAGTGCCATCGCGTTCAACCAGGGCGAGGTCTGCACCGCCGGTTCGCGTCTGCTGGTCGAGCGTTCGATCAAGGATAAATTCCTGCCGCTGGTGATCGAGGCCCTGAAAACCTGGAAGCCGGGCAACCCGCTGGATCCGGCCACCAACGTTGGCGCGCTGGTCGACACGCAGCAGATGAACACCGTGCTGTCCTACATCGAATCCGGGCACTCCGACGGCGCCAAACTGGTGGCGGGCGGCAAGCGGATTCTTCAGGAAACCGGTGGCACCTACGTTGAACCGACGATTTTTGATGGCGTGAGCAATGCCATGAAGATCGCTCAGGAAGAGATCTTTGGCCCGGTGCTGTCGGTCATCACCTTCGACAGCGTCGAGGAAGCGATCCGGATCGCCAACGACACGCCATATGGCCTGGCCGCGGCAGTCTGGACCTCGGATATCTCCAAGGGCCACCTGACCGCCAAGGCCCTGCGGGCCGGTAGCGTGTGGGTCAATCAGTACGATGGTGGCGACATGACCGCACCGTTTGGTGGTTTCAAACAGTCGGGCAACGGTCGCGACAAGTCTCTGCACGCGTTCGACAAGTACACCGAGCTGAAGGCGACCTGGATCAAGTTGTAAACCTGTAGAGGGCTCGGATCACATTCGGGGCTCGATACAACGCAGGTCTAATGTGGGAGCGGGCTTGCTCGCGAAGGCGGTGTAACAGTCAACATTGATGTTGAATGTGCTGGCCTCTTCGCGAGCAAGCCCGCTCCCACGTTTGTTATGTGCCGTTTGTAAAAAATAATTATCCACAGGAGCGTGGAACATGCGTTGGGCGACTTATTTCGCCGTGCTGGCCTCTGTCCTGAGCGTCGGCCTGGCCCTGGGCGTCAGCATGCCGTTGGTGTCGTTGCGTCTGGAAAGCTGGGGTTATGGCTCGTTTGCAATCGGCGTCATGGCGGCGATGCCGGCGATTGGCGTGCTGCTGGGGGCCAAGGTCTCCAGTCATCTGGCGGCGCGTTTCGGCACGGCCAATCTGATGCGCCTGTGCCTGTGGGCCGGGGCGTTTTCCATCGGTTTGCTGGCGCTGTTGCCAAGTTATCCGGTCTGGCTGGTGCTGCGTTTGATGATCGGGGTGATCCTGACCCTCGTGTTCATCCTCGGCGAGAGCTGGATCAACCAGTTGGTGGTCGAACAATGGCGGGGGCGGCTGGTGGCGCTGTATGGCAGCAGTTATGCCCTGAGCCAACTGTCCGGCCCGTTGCTGTTGGGCGCGTTGGGCACCGACAACGATTTCGGGTTCTGGGTTGGTGTCGGCTTGCTGGTGACGTCGCCGCTGTTGCTGTTGGGACGCAGCGGCGCGCCGAGCAGCGAAGCCTGCAGCGTGACCTTCAGCGACTTGCTGAGCTTTTGTCGGGGCCTGCCGGCGATTGCCTGGGCGGTGTCGCTGTTTGCTGCGTTCGAGGCGATGATCCTGACCTTGCTGCCGGTGTATTGCCTGCGCCAGGGCTTCAGCGCTGAAATCGCCCTGGCGATGGTCAGCACCGTGGTGGTCGGCGATGCCTTGTTGCAACTGCCGATTGGCGCGCTGGCAGATCGACTGTCGCGGCGTACGTTGTTTGCCGGTTGTGCAGTCATCCTGATGCTCTCGAGCCTGGCGATTCCACTGTTGCTCGAGACCTTGCTGATCTGGCCGTTGTGGGTGCTGTTTGGCGCCAGTGCCGGCGGCTTGTTTACCTTGTCGCTGATTCTGATCGGCGAGCGCTACCGCGATGATGCGTTGGTGCGAGCCAACGCTCACATTGCGCAATTGTGGGGTATCGGTTGTCTGATCGGCCCATTGGCGGCCGGTGCGGGCAGTCAATGGATCAGTGGGCACGCTTTGCCGTTGCTGATGGCGGCAGGGGCGTTTGGGCTGGTGATCCTGTTGCTACGCCAAGGGGCGTTTGGCACTGCGCAACCAGCGTAATGTGTAGCAGCTGCCGAAGGCTGCGTTCGGCTGCGCAGCAGACGCAAACCCTGTAGTCACGGTTAAACTGCAAGACCGCGATATCCGCATTTACGACTGCTGCGCAGCCGAACGCAGCCTTCGGCAGCTGCTACGGACGGTGTGATGGCGCGGGGTCATGCAGTGCTTAGAGCATCCGCTCCAGCCCCACCGATTTGCTGAGCCAGGCATTGAAATGTCGCCACCAGCTCCCCGGTTCTCGGGTCAGGGTGTGTGGTTGGCCGTTGTCTTCAGTGGCCCACACCACCTGGCCATTCTCCAGTCGAGCCTCATAACTCAGGGTCGGAGACATGCCTCGCTGGGCCAGTTCACGAACCTGTTCGGTGAGTTCCGGGCTGTCCACCAGCACCCCGACTTCAGTGTTCCAGAGCACCGAGCGCGGATCGAAGTTGAATGAGCCGATGAACGCCTTTTGCCGGTCAAAGATCATCGCCTTGCTGTGCAGGCTGGAATCTGAGCTACGGGAGGCGGCGCCGTGGAACAGGTGCGGGCCACTGCCGCCGTGCTCGCCGGGTTGGCGGCGCAACTCGAACAATTTCACGCCATGTTCCAGCAACGCCTTGCGGTAAGGCGCGTAACCACCGTGTACGGCCGGTACGTCGGTGGCGTCCAGGGAGTTGGTCAGCAAGCTGACGGAAACCCCGGCATCCGCGCGTCCCGTCAGGTAGACCAGCCCCGTCTGGCCTGGGACGAAATAGGCCGAGATCATGATCAGCTCGTTACTGACACCTTGTAGTTCGGGCGCCAGTTGGGTGGTCAGCAGCAGTTGCGGATCCGGTTCGTCCTTGGCCAGCACCTTGCTGGGGGCGTCCCACAATGCCTGGTTCCAGGCCCAGACCAATTCACGCCGCCAGATATCCAGGCGTGGATGGGTCTGGTAAATCTTCAGTTGCTGGTACAGCGCATGGTTCTGTTGGCGGGTACCCTCCAGCGACTCTTTCAGTCGCAGTCGGGTGTTGGCCAGATCCTTTGCCGTGGGTTTGCTCGAGATAAACTCATCGATCGGTTTACTCAGGGCGCTGTTCCAGTACTGGTCGAAACTGTGCCCGAGCTGCTCGGCTACCGGGCCGATGCCGAGCATGTCGATGTCGGTGAAGTTCAGGTCGGGCTCGGCATCGAAGTACTCGTCGCCCAGATTACGGCCACCGACAATGGCTGCGCTGTTGTCCGCCAGCCACAGCTTGTTGTGCATGCGCCGATGCTGCAAAGACAGATTGAACAGCCGCCCCATGGTACGGGTCAGCCCGGTGCTGCGGCCCAGGTGCAGCGGGTTGAACAGGCGAATATGAATCTGCGGATGCGCAGCAAGGGTGGCGATGATCTGGTCCAGGCCATCGCTGGTGGTGTCGTCAAGCAGGATGCGTATGCGCACGCCGCGGTCGGCAGCCTTGAGCAGCTCCGCCGCCAGCAGCCGTGTGCTGACACCGTCGTGGACGATGTAGTACTGCAAGTCGAGGCTGCTTTGCGCATTGCGAATCAGCTCGGCACGCGCCATGAAGGCTTCACTGCTGTTGGGCAGCAGGCGGAAGCCGGAACGGCCCTGATACGCCGCAGCCTGTGCCTGGATCGAGCGCCCGAACGCAGAGTCCGCCGCCGGCAGCGCCTGGCTCGGCTCGTGATGTACGGTGAGAGAGGTGCAGCCGCTCAGTAGCGAGACGAGCGGCAGAAAAAACAGGGCTTGTCTGGAGCGCAAATCGGAGTTTCCGCGAATGGGCAGGATCCGGAGTATGGCACGGCATTTGGCAATGCTCCGTGAATGCTCAAGCGTCGGTTGATTGCGTCATTTGTCCTCGTGATGCTCGGCCAGTAGCTTGATCGCTGCCGCGCCGACCTTGCGCACTGCCTCTTCAACCTGCGGTGTCGGTTTGGCCGAGTAGTTCATGCGCAGGCAATTGCGGTACTTGCCCGAGGCGGAAAAAATGCTGCCGACGGCAATCTGTACGCCTTGGTCGATCAGCGCACGATTCAGTTTCAGCGTGTCGAAACCTTCCGGCAGTTCGATCCACAGCATGAAGCTGCCTTGCGGGCGGCTGGCACGGGTGCCGACGGGAAAGTAGCGGCTGACCCAGTCGAGCATCAAGTCGCGATTGCGCTGGTATTGCGTGCGCATCCGTCGCAAATGCGGTTCGAAGTGCCCGCCTTTGAGGAATTCGGCAATCGCAATTTGTGGCTGCGGGGCGGTGGAGCCGGTGCTGATGTATTTCATGTGCAACACCCGCTCCAGATACCGGCCCGGCGCGACCCAGCCGATGCGCAGCCCCGGAGCCAGGGTCTTGGAAAACGAGCTGCAGAGCAGGACGCGGCCGTCTTCGTCGAAGGATTTGATCGTGCGGGGACGCGGGTAGGTGTAGGCCAGTTCGCCATACACATCGTCTTCGATGATTGCCACGTCGAAGCGCTGTGCCAGGGTCAGCAGTGCCCGTTTGCGTGCCTCCGGCATGATGTAGCCCAGCGGGTTGTTGCAGTTGGGGGTCAACTGTATGGCTTTGATTGGCCACTGTTCCAGCGCCAGTTCCAGCGCCTCGAGACTGATCCCGGTAATCGGGTCGGTGGGAATCTCCAGGGCTTTCATGCCCAGCCCTTTGAGGGTCTGCATGGCGCCGTGAAAGCTCGGCGAGTCGACGGCCACGATGTCGCCCGGCTCGCAGATCGCGCGAATGCTGGTGGACAGCGCTTCGTGGCAGCCGGTGGTGATCACCAGGTCGTTGGCGCTCAGTTGGCAGCCGGAGTCGAGCATCAGGCGGGCAATCTGTTCGCGCAGTTCGAGGATTCCGTAGATGTTGTCGTAATACAGGCCGGGCATGTCCTGCCGTCGACTGATCCGCGCCAGCCCGCGCAGCAGAGGCTTCATGGTCGGCGTGGTGACGTCCGGCATGCCGCGACCGAGCTGCACGATGTCTTTGCGCGGGACGGCGCGAATCAGCTCCAGCACCTGATCCCACTGGGAAATGTCCACCGGGCGCTGGGCTGGACGGCCAACGACGGGCAACTCCGGCAACTCGCGCCCGGCCGGCACGAAGTAGCCGGATTTCGGCTTCGGCATTGCCAGCCCGCTGTCTTCCAGAACCCGATAGGCCTGCTGCACCGTGCTCAGGCTGACCCCGTGCTCGACGCTCAATGCCCGTACAGACGGCAGTCGATCGCCCGGACGGTAGAAGCCCTGTTCGATACGCGTGCCGAGCAATTCGGCGAGGTTGACGTAAAGAGTCATGGTGCAGCCTCGGTGAAGGGATTCAGGGGACCAGTACAGATGGGGCAGAAATACAGGATTCAGTCGCTAAAACGGCAAATCTGTATGGATGTAATACAGCTACTTTGAATCTGTAACGGTTTTACCACCCCGCGCATCATGGAATCTCTGGCGACCCAAGTAAACAGGAGCAATCAAAATGAACGGCTTGAGCGATGTGCGGCTGGCGTTACACAGTCAGGAACTGGAGGCTGGGCAGGATAAGGGCATGCGCGCGTCAACGATGCGCAACGCCCCGTCCGGTCTCGGTCGCTGGGGACTGTTCTGGCATCGTCTGCACACGCGCAAGGGTTTGCTTGAGCTTTCGCCCGAGCAGCTGCGCGATGTGGGGCTGAGTCGTGCAGAGGCGCGGGAGGAGGGGCTCAAACCGTTCTGGAGGCTTTGAAGACTGCGCTGCCCTTCAAATCGATTCGCGAGCAAGCCCGCTCCCACATTTGGTTTCTGTTGCTCACAAGATGAGTGTTCACAGATACCCCCCTGTGGGAGCGGGCTTGCTCGCGAAGGCGTCCTTACAGGCGCCATAAACGTGTCAGGCCAGTTCTTTAAGCCGGTGCCACAACATCCCCAACGCCAACAACGGCGAACGCAAATACTTCCCGCCCGGAAAAGTAATGTGCGGCACCTTGGCGAACAGATCGAACCCCCCACCTTGCTGACCGCTGATGGCTTCGGCCAGCAGCTTGCCGGCCAGGTGGGTAGCGTTCAGCCCATGACCGGAATAGGCCTGGGCGTAATACACATTCGGCTGGTCCTTGAGCCGGCCGATCTGCGGCAGGCGGTTGGCGCCAATGCCGATCATCCCGCCCCATTGATAGTCGATCTTCACCCCGGCCAGTTGCGGGAAGACGTCGAGCATCTTCGGTCGCATATAGGCGGCGATGTCCGACGGGTCGCGACCGGAATAGTGGCAGGCGCCGCCGAACAGCAAACGCCGATCCGCCGAGAGCCGGTAGTAGTCCAGCGCCACTCGCTGATCGCAGACCGCCATGTTCTGCGGCAGTAATGCGTGGGCCTGCGCTGCGCTCAAGGGTTCGGTGGCGATGATGTAACTGCCGGCGGGCAGCACTTTGCCGCTGAGCTCGGGGTTAAGGTTGTTGAGGTAGGCGTTGCAGCCCAGCACCAGGGTCTTGGCGCGGACCGTGCCTTGCGTGGTGTGGACCTTGACCTCGTTGCCATAGTCGATGCGGGTCACGGCCGATTGTTCGAACAGCTTCACACCCAGTTGCTGCGCCGCAGCAGCTTCGCCCAAGGCCAGGTTCAGCGGGTGCAGATGCCCGGAACCCATATCGATCAAGCCACCGACGTAGCGGTCGGAACCGACCACGCTGTGCATTTCATGGGCTTGCAGCAATCGGGTCTCATGGCGATAGCCGAGGCTGTGCAGTTCGGCCGCGTCTTCGGCGAAACCTTCAAGGTCGCGAGGTTTGTTGGCCAGGTCGCAGTAACCCCAGGTCAGGTCGCAGGCGATCTGAAAATGCTCGACCCGTTGCCGGACGAGCTCCACCGCTTCCAGCCCCATGAGTTTCATCTGGCGGACGCCGTCCGTGCCGATCACCTCGGCAAACTGATCGAGGCCATGACCCACGCCGCGAATCAGCTGCCCGCCGTTGCGCCCACTGGCGCCCCAGCCGATCTTGCGCGCTTCGAGCAGCACCACGTTGAGGCCGCGTTCGGCCAACTCGATAGCAGTGTTCAGCCCGGAAAACCCGCCGCCCACCACGCACACGTCCGCCAGCAGTTCGCCTTTGAGCGCCGGATAATCGGGCTGCGGTAGGCTGCTGGCGGCGTAGTAAGACGCTGTATGCCGGTTGTTCGGGGCAGGCTGCTGAACACGGGCGTTCATGTGTGTCATCCGGGTTTCGTGTGTGTAGTAAATTTTACGGAGCATAAGCCGGGCCTTTCGGGCTGGGCAACACTGGTCGGCTAATGCTGTCTGGCGCGAGGCTTTTAGGGCAAAATCCCACCCCGTTCACTTTCCCGGTACTCGCTTCGATGAGCTGCAACAGTCAGAAAATCCGCGCTCTTCGCCAGCAAATCCCCTCGTTTGAGTGCGTGCCCGGCTGCCATGACTGCTGTGGCCCGGTGACTACATCGCCAGAAGAAATGTCGCGTCTGCCGCGTAAGACCAGGGCCGAGCAGGACGCTGCGATGGATGAGCTGAACTGTGTGCACCTGGGCCCCGATGGCTGCACGGTGTATGACGAGCGGCCGTTGATCTGTCGGCTGTTCGGCACCACGGCAACCCTGCCGTGCCCCAACGGCCGCCGCCCGGTGGAGTTGATTCACCCTCGGGTCGAGAAGCAGATCCATGAATACATGGCCAGCACCCGGCAGGTGTTGGTTTAGAAGGTCGCGTTCATTTCAGATTGACCGAGTCGCGGCCTTCGCGAGCAAGCCCGCTCCCACATTGGATCGCTGCTGTACACAAATCTGTGTCCACTGAATATCTAATGTGGGAGCGGGCTTGCTCGCGAAAGCGTCCGTCCAGACGACCATTTCCTCAGATCTGACCTCAATCCGGAATCGGCAGGTTCAGGCTCTCTTTCACTTCTTCCATCACGATATAGCTCTTGGACTCACGCACGTGGGGCAATTTGAGCAGGATGTCGCCCAGCAGTTTGCGGTACGAGGCCATCTCGGAAATCCGCGCCTTCACCAGGTAATCGAAATCCCCTGACACCAGGTGGCATTCCAGTACGTGCGGCAGTTTCAGCACGGCGCGTCGGAACTCTTCAAAAGTATCGCCAGACTTGTAGTCGAGGCTGATCTCGACGAACACCAGCAGGCTGCCCTTGAGGTGCTGCGGGTTAAGCCGGGCGTTGTAGCCCATGATGATCCCTTCGCGTTCCAGGCGTCGCACCCGCTCAGTGCAGGGCGTGGTCGACAGCCCGACTTTCTCCCCAAGCTCGGTAAACGAAATCCGCCCGTCTGCCTGAAGGATGCGCAGGATGTTACGGTCGATCTTGTCCAGTTCGCGTTTGGTCTGAGTATTGGTCCGCATAGGGGATGCGCCTCCGTAAAAAGCTATTTCGCCGAGAATTGTCGCCAAATATAGGTGCTTATATAGTGAAAAGCACTGGCAAATGTTTTTTACACTGCGCACATCTGTGATTTGAACAACAAACGTCAGCGGTAAGCCGCGATGAGGGATACGAAAATGCGCGTTCTGGTCTTGGGTAGCGGCGTCATCGGTACCGCCAGTGCCTACTATCTGGCTCGGGCCGGGTTTGAAGTAACGGTTGTAGACCGTCAGCCGGCTGCTGCCATGGAAACCAGTTTCGCCAACGCCGGCCAGGTCTCGCCGGGTTATGCCTCGCCGTGGGCCGCGCCGGGTGTGCCGCTCAAAGCTATCAAATGGCTGCTGCAACGCCATGCACCGCTGGCGATCAAGGCCACCGCCGATATCGACCAATACCTGTGGATGGCGCAGATGCTGCGCAACTGCACCGCCAGCCGTTATGCGGTGAACAAGGAGCGCATGGTCCGTCTGTCCGAGTACAGCCGTGACTGCCTCGATGAACTGCGTGCTGAAACCGGCATCGCCTACGAAGGCCGCACCCTGGGGACCACGCAACTGTTCCGCACTCAGGCGCAGCTGGATGGCGCGGCAAAAGACATCGCGGTCCTGAAAGAGTCCGGCGTGCCCTTTGAACTGCTCGACCGCGCCGGCATTGCCCGCGTCGAACCAGCGCTGGCCAGCGTGACCGATATCCTCGCCGGTGCCTTGCGCCTGCCGAACGACCAGACCGGCGACTGCCAGATCTTCACCACGCGCCTGGCCGAAATGGCCGTGAAACTGGGCGTGGAATTCCGCTTTGACCAGGACATTCAGCGCCTCGACTACGCCGGTGACCGGATCAACGGGGTGTGGATCGACGGCAAGCTGGAAACCGCCGACCGCTACGTATTGGCGCTCGGCAGCTACTCGCCGAAGTTGCTCAAGCCGTTGGGCATCAAGGCCCCGGTGTACCCGCTCAAGGGTTACTCGTTGACCGTGCCGATCACTAATCCGGCGATGGCCCCGACATCGACTATTCTCGACGAGACCTACAAGGTTGCGATCACCCGCTTCGATACCCGCATTCGTGTCGGCGGCATGGCTGAGATAGCCGGTTTTGACTTGTCGTTGAACCCGCGTCGACGCGAAACGCTGGAGATGATCGTCAACGATCTTTATCCTCAGGGCGGCGACCTCGCCGAGGCGAGTTTCTGGACCGGCCTGCGTCCGACCACACCGGACGGCACGCCGATCGTTGGCGCCACCCCGTTCAAGAACCTGTTCCTGAACACCGGTCATGGCACACTCGGCTGGACCATGGCGTGTGGCTCCGGTCGCTTGCTGGCCGACCTGATGGCGAAGAAAACGCCGCAGATCAGTGCTGAAGGCCTCGATATTTCCCGTTATGGCAACACCCCAAAGGAGTCTGAAAAGCATGTCAATCCAGCGCCAGCTCACCAATGAGCGCATGAGCCAGATCGTTGTCCACAACGGTACCGTGTATCTGGCAGGGCAAGTCGGCGACGACATGAATGCCGGGATTGAACAGCAGACTCGTGAAACCCTCGCCAACATCGAGCGTTTGCTGGATCTGGCCGGGACCGACAAGACCAAGCTGCTGTCGGTGACGATTTACCTGAAAGACATCGATGCCCATTTCGAGGGCATGAACAGTGTCTGGGACACTTGGTTGCCAAAGAATGTCGCGCCCGCCCGTGCGACAGTCGAAGCCAAGCTGTGCGAACCGGAAATCCTGGTTGAGCTGTCGGTAGTGGCTGCTCTGCCTTAAGCAACGATCCCTCTCCCGGTGCTGTTGGCGGTTCACGCCGTCAGTCAGCACCGGTTTTTTCTTCCTCATGACCGCCTAGAAGTCTGCCGCCATGCGTCCTGCCCGTGCCCTGATCGATCTTCAAGCCCTGCGTCATAACTATCAACTGGCCCGTGAAGTCTCGGGCGCGCGCGCCCTCGCGGTGATCAAGGCCGATGCCTATGGCCATGGCGCGGTGCGTTGTGCCCAGGCGCTGGAGGCCGAGGCGGACGGTTTCGCCGTGGCCTGTATCGAAGAAGCCCTGGAACTTCGCGCCGCAGGTATTCGTGCGCCGGTCCTGCTGCTCGAAGGGTTTTTCGAAGCCGATGAGCTGTCGCTGATCGTTGAGCATGATTTCTGGTGCGTGGTGCATTCGCTGTGGCAGCTCGAAGCGCTCGAGAAAGCCGCGTTGAGCAAGCCGATCACGGTCTGGCTCAAGCTTGATTCGGGCATGCACCGGGTCGGCCTGCATCCGGCGGATTATCAGGCGGCATATCAGCGTTTGCTGGCCAGCGGCAAAGTCTCGAAGATCGTGCTGATGAGTCACTTTGCGCGTGCCGATGAGCTGCATAGCAGCAGCGCGGCGGAGCAGGTTGCGGTATTTGAAGCGGCGCGCCAGGGCTTGTCGGCGCAGGTCAGCTTGTGTAACTCGCCGGCGGTGCTGGGCTGGCCGCAAGTGCCGAGCGATTGGGTTCGCCCGGGCATCATGCTTTATGGCGCGACACCTTTCGAAGAAGCCAATCCGCTGGCGGCGCGCCTGCAGCCGGTGATGACCCTGGAATCGAAAGTCATCAGCGTGCGCGAACTGCCGGCCGGTGAGCCGGTGGGCTATGGGGCGAAGTTCATCACCCAGAAGCCGATGCGCATCGGCGTGGTTGCCATGGGCTATGCCGACGGTTATCCGCGTCAGGCGCCTACCGGCACGCCGGTGTTGGTGGCCGGACAGCGCAGCCAGCTGCTGGGACGGGTGTCGATGGACATGCTCTGCATCGATTTGACTGACGTACCGCAGGCAGGCCTCGGTTCGACGGTCGAATTGTGGGGTAAAAACATCCTCGCCAGCGACGTCGCCATGGCTGCCGGGACCATTCCCTACCAGATCTTCTGCAACCTGCGTCGCGTGCCACGGCTCTATTCCGGGAGCTGAGGCGGGCAGTCGAGACCGGAAGTCGTTTTGCCAAACAGGATTCAGACCCAAGTGTTGTAAATACTGAACGCTGTCGCCATGATAACGCTCACTATCCACACAATCTGAATCCTGGGAGGCTAATGCATTGGACGTCGGTGAACGACTGCAATCGATCCGTAAACTGAAAGGTCTATCCCAGCGAGAGCTCGCCAAGCGGGCAGGCGTTACCAATAGCACCATTTCAATGATCGAGAAAAACAGCGTCAGCCCTTCGATCAGTTCGCTGAGGAAGGTACTTGGCGGCATCCCCATGTCCATGGTCGAGTTCTTTTCCGAAGAAATTCTTCAGGAAAAACCGACGCAGATTGTCTACAAGGCCAATGAGCTGATCGATATCTCCGATGGCGCCGTGACCATGAAACTGGTCGGCAAGGCCCACCCGAGCCGTGCTATCGCGTTCCTCAACGAGATCTACCCGCCAGGCGCCGATACCGGTGAAGAGATGCTCACCCATGAGGGCGAGGAAACCGGGATTCTGCTCGAAGGTCGGCTGGAGTTGGTGGTCGGGCTCGAGACATTCGTGCTCGAGGCCGGTGACAGCTACTATTTCGAAAGCACCAAACCGCACCGTTTCCGAAATCCGTTCGATGCGCCAGCGCGACTAATTAGCGCAGCCACACCGGCGAATTTCTAAGAAAACAGGCGTCCGGCAAGGTTTTGCGAGTCGCCCCATGCTGTATTTCGCCACGACGTAATACCCCTAGGACTTTAGGGTTGTTTCAGTGTGGCGGGCTTACCGCTATACTTGCGCCCGCCTGCGAAACCGTGGCCGTGGGCGTGACTAGCCACCATTGAGGGTGTACGCGTGAATCTAATTATGAAAATGCTGGCCGCACCAGCAACCGTATTGGCCCTTTGGGCAGTTAGCGCTCAGGCGTCGACCACTGACGATATCGCCAAGCGCCTTGAGCCCGTCGGCCAGGTCTGTGTACAAGGCCAGGAGTGCAAGGGGATGGAAGTCGCCGCTTCGGTAGGCGGCGGTGCAGCGAAGACTCCCGATGAAATCATTGCCAAACATTGCAATGCTTGCCACGGCACGGGTCTGCTGGGCGCACCGAAAATCGGTGATGCTGCAGACTGGAAAAAACGCGCCGACAAAGAAGGCGGCACTGCTGCTGGCCTGGCGAAAGTAGCGCTGACAGGTCTCAATGCGATGCCGCCAAAAGGCACCTGCAGCGACTGCGAAGTGAAAGACCTTGAAGGCGCCATCCAGAAGATGTCCGGCCTGAAATAAGCCCCGTCTTCAGCGAAAAAGCCGCTTGCGAGCGGCTTTTTTGTACCTGGGATTTGACCTTGAGACTGGTCATCGCGATGAGGAAGCGGCAAGCTCGAACCGACCTCAATTCATGGACAGGTCGGGAGGGTCTGATGGTGCAGTCGGTATCAATCGAACAGGCAGTCGATGATGTGCTCGCACGTTTGCCAGCGCATATACACCTCGGCCTGCCGCTGGGGCTGGGAAAACCCAACCGCTTCGTCAACGCGCTCTATCAGCGCATCGCCCAGTTGCCCGAGCGGCATCTGACGATCTACACCGCGTTGAGCCTGGGTCGTCCGTCATTGGGCGACGGCTTGCAGCGGCGCTTTCTGGAACCCTTCATCGAGCGAGTGTTTGGCGATTATCCCGAGCTGGATTTTCTCGCCGACCTGCACCGTGACAGCCTCCCGGCGAACATTCACATCGAGCAGTTCTTCATGCAGCCCGGCAGCTTGCTGCACAGCGCGTCGGCGCAGCAGGACTACGTCAGCAGCAACTACAGCCACGCCGCCCGGGACATCAATGCCGCCGGGTTGAACCTGGTGGCGCAATTGGTGGCCCATGATCCGCAGCAGCCGGAGCGACTAAGCCTGAGCTGCAACCCGGACATCACCCTCGACCTGTTGCCGATGATCGCCAAACGTCGTGCTGCCGGGGAAACCATCCTGCTGCTCGGCCAGGTTCATCGGGATCTGCCGTACATGCCGGGAGACTCGGAAGTCGACCGTGAGGCGTTCGATTTGCTGATCGACGAGGAGGAGGGCAGCACGCTGTTTTCCACACCGAACATGCCGGTGGGCGTTCAGGATCATTTCATCGGCCTGCACGCCAGCACCTTGGTGCGGGACGGCGGTACCCTGCAAATCGGCATCGGTGCCATGGGTGATGCGCTGACCGCTGCGTTGCTCTCACGGCAGGCGGATAACGACGGCTACCGTGCGTTGTTGACGGACCTTGATGCGCATTACTGGGCGCAGCTGATTAGCCGTGAAGGTGGCGTGGAGCCTTTTGCCAAGGGGCTTTATGGTTGCAGCGAGATGTTCGTCAACGGTCTGCTGGCGTTGTCCGATGCCGGGATCGTGCGGCGCAAGGTTTATCCGAGCGTTGCCCTGCAACAGCACGCCAATGCCGGGACTCTGGATGAGTCGGCTCAAGTGGGCGGCATCTCGATACACGGTGGATTTTTCCTCGGGCCGCGCAGTTTCTATCAGCGGTTGCGGGAATTACCCCACAGCAAGCTCGCTGAATTCAACATGACCGCCATCAGTTACATCAACGAGCTGTACGGCCAGGAAGAGCTCAAGCGCTTGCAGCGCCTGGATGCGCGTTTCATCAACAGCGCGTTCACCATGACCTTGCTCGGCGCCGGTGTTGCTGATCAATTGGAAGGCGGTCAGGTGCTCAGCGGTGTCGGCGGACAATACAACTTCGTCGTCCAGGGCCATGCGCTGGAAGGCGCGCGCTCGATTCTGATCCTGCGCAGCTGGCGTGAGTCGGGCGGTGAAGTGAGCTCGAACATGGTCTGGGAATACGGCCACTGCACGATTCCACGGCACTTGCGCGACATTGTGATCACCGAATACGGCATCGCCGATTTACGCGGCAAGACCGACGCCAAGGTGATCGAAGCGTTGCTCAACATCAGCGATTCACGCTTCCAGCCAGGCTTGATCGAACAGGCGCAGAAGGCCGGCAAACTGCCGAAGGATTTTCGCCTCGATCCGCGTTTCACCGACAACAGCCCACAGCGCTTGCAGGCGATTGCTGCACGGCACCCGCGGTTGTTTCCGGAGTATCCGTTGGGCAGTGATTTCAGCAGCGAAGAGCGGGATTTGTTGCGGGCGCTGAACTGGCTCAAGAGCAAGTTCAAACTCACCGAGATTCTGGAGCTGGGCAAGGCCGCGCTGGATGCGCCGGAACCTTCGGAGTACCCGGTTCATCTGGAGCGGATGCAGCTGACGAAGCCTGAGGGCTTGAAGGCGGACTTGTATCAGCGGTTGCTGCTGGCAGGCCTGAAGGCTACCGCGTATTAACGGTTAACAAAGATCAAATGTGGGAAGGGCCGGGCGACGTTCGCTTGCTCGCGAAGGGGCCGTGTCAGTCAACATCGATGTCGACTGACACGGCCCCTTCGCGAGCAAGCCCGCTCCCACACTGGTTTTGTGGTGTGGCGGGTTATTCGATGAAGGTCACGACACCGCCAGCCAGGGACTTGACCCGGGCCAGGGATTCGACGCGGTAGCCTTGCGCGTCCAGCTCGGCGCGGCCGCCCTGGAACGATTTCTCGATCACGATACCCAGGCCTGCCACGGTGGCACCGGCCTGTTTGATGATCGAAATCAGCGCCTGCGACGCCTTACCGTTGGCCAGGAAGTCGTCGATGATCAGCACGCGGTCGCTGCTGGTCAGATGACGTGGAGAAATGGCCACGGTGCTTTCGGTCTGCTTGGTGAACGAGTAAACGCTCGCCGACAGCAGGTTTTCAGTCAGGGTCAGGGACTGGTGCTTGCGGGCGAAGATCACCGGCACGCCGAGGTTCAGACCGGTCATGATCGCCGGAGCAATGCCCGACGCTTCGATGGTGACGATCTTGGTGATCCCCGAATCCTTGAACAGCGTGGCGAATTCGTCGCCGATCAGCTTCATCAATTGCGGGTCGATCTGGTGGTTCAGAAAGGCGTCGACTTTCAGGACCTGGTCGGAAAGTACGATGCCTTCTTCGCGAATTTTCTTGTGCAGTGCTTCCACAACAGCTTCCTCTGTTGGCGCTACGGGCGCCGAAAGTAGATTAAAAAGTAGCCGATTCTAGCGTTTTAACATCGCGCGTATATCCGCCAATGCGCTATTGCCACGTACGGCTTTGACTTCGGTCGGGGTGTCGTCGTTGCCTTCCCACGCCAGATCGTCCGGCGGCAGTTCATCGAGGAAACGGCTCGGCGAGCAGTCGATGATTTCGCCGTACTGTTTGCGCTTGGCGGCAAAGGTGAACGCCAGGGTCTGACGTGCGCGGGTAATCCCGACGTAGGCCAAACGGCGTTCTTCTTCGATGGTGTCGGCTTCGATACTGGAGCGGTGCGGGAGGATTTCCTCTTCCATGCCCATGATGAACACGTAGGGGAATTCCAGGCCCTTGGAGGCGTGCAAGGTCATCATCTGCACGCCTTCGGCGCCGTCTTCCTCTTCCTGCTGGCGTTCGAGCATGTCGCGCAAGACCAGCTTGCCGATTGCGTCTTCGACGGTCATTTCGCCGTCTTCGTCTTTTTCCAGGGTGTTCTTCAGCGCCTCGATCAGGAACCAGACGTTACCCATGCGGTAGTCGGCGGCCTTGTCGCTGGAGCTGTTGGTGCGCAGCCAGTTCTCGTAGTCGATGTCCATGACCATGCTGCGCAGGGCGGAGATCGGGTCTTCGCCGGCGCACTGCTCACGCACGCGGTCCATGAAGCGCTTGAAGCGCGCCAGACGATCGGTGAAGCGGCTGTCCAGATGTTCGCCCAGGCCGATTTCATCGGTCGCGGCATACATCGAGATCTTGCGTTCGGTCGCGTAGTTACCGAGCTTCTCCAGCGTGGTCGAACCGATTTCCCGGCGTGGGACGTTGATCACCCGCAGGAAGGCGTTGTCGTCATCCGGGTTCACGATCAGGCGGAAGTAGGCCATCAGGTCTTTGACTTCCTGACGTCCGAAGAAGCTGTTGCCACCGGACAGTCGATAAGGGACCTGGTGGTGTTGCAGCTTCAGCTCGATCAGCTTGGCCTGGTAGTTACCGCGGTAGAGAATTGCGAAATCGCTGTACGGGCGGTCGGTGCGCAGGTGCAGGCTGAGGATTTCCACGGCCACGCGCTCGGCTTCGGCGTCTTCGTTGCGGCAGCGGATCACCCGGATCTCGTCGCCATGGCCCATCTCGCTCCACAGTTGTTTTTCAAACTCGTGGGGGTTGTTCGAGATCAGCACGTTGGCGCAGCGCAGGATGCGGCTGGTGGAGCGGTAGTTTTGCTCCAGCATCACCACTTTCAAGGACGGGTAGTCGTCCTTGAGCAGCATCAGGTTTTCCGGACGGGCACCGCGCCAGGCGTAGATCGACTGGTCATCGTCGCCCACCACGGTGAACTGGTTTCGGGTGCCGATCAGCAATTTCACCAGCAGGTACTGGCTGGCGTTGGTGTCCTGGTATTCGTCCACCAGCAGGTAGCGGACTTTGTTCTGCCACTTTTCGAGGATGTCGGCGTGTTCCTGGAACAGCTTTACCGGCAACAGGATCAGGTCGTCGAAATCCACTGCGTTGAACGCCTTGAGCGTGCGCTGATAGTGGGTGTAGACGATGGCGGCGGTCTGCTCCTTGGGGTTGCGGGCGTTTTCCAGGGCTTCGGGTGGCAGGATCAGGTCGTTCTTCCAGGCGCCGATCATGTTCTTGATCTCGTCGACGCCGTCGTCGCCCGAATATTCCTTTTGCATGATGTCGGTCATCAGGGCTTTGACGTCGGTCTCGTCGAAAATCGAGAAACCGGGTTTGTAGCCCAGCCGCACATGCTCCTTGCGGATGATGTTCAGCCCAAGGTTGTGGAACGTGCACACCGTCAGACCGCGTCCTTCACCACCCTTGAGCAACGTGCCGACCCGCTCCTTCATCTCGCGCGCGGCCTTGTTGGTAAAGGTCATGGCGACGATGTACTGGGCACGAATGCCACAGCTCTGGATCAGGTGGGCGATTTTGCGGGTGATGACACTGGTCTTGCCGGAGCCAGCACCGGCGAGCACCAAAAGAGGGCCGCCGACGTAGCTCACGGCTTCTTGCTGCCGGGGATTGAGTCGGGACATGACGGAAAAGGGAGTCGTTTGCGAAAAGGGCGGGCATTTTAACAGGATGCACAGATTCTGCTGCCTCTCTCCGACTTGTGACGTACCACGCTATCTAAATTTGCCGGTTTTGTTACTTTCCCGCAGGATGCGTGCTGAATTGGCGACTACTAATGTTCGATTCATCGCGGTACAACGGGCTGTTTGATAATCAATATCATTTGTCATTGTTTATCTGCGCGTCATAATGCCCGCCGCCAACATCTTTTGCAGAGTCTAGGGAGCTAGCTTGTCTACGCCTGTCGAACCCTTGCGTTTGCTGCTTCTGGCCGAAGAGCCAGCGTGGGCAGCGTTGTTACGCGAGTGTCTGGCTCCTATGGGGAGCTCGGCTGTGCTGATCAGTGCACCGACCTGGGAGTCGGTGAGCAGTCTATTTGCTGACAACCGCAGTGCTGTCCTGTTGACCATTCCCGCACTTCAACCGGAGCCAGGCCGTTGCAGCCTGCCGACGGTGCTGTTGCTCGAACATGAACCGTCCACCCCACCGGACGGTGTCAGCGACTGGCTGGTTCGCGATGCGCTGGATGTGGATACATTGCGCCGCAGCCTGCGCCATGTGCGTGAGCGCGGCGTGCTCGAAAACACCTTGCAGCGCCTCGCCGAGCAGGACCCGCTGACCGGGATTGCCAACCGCCAGGGGTTTCAGACCCTGCTGGCGGCGCGTCTGGCGGAAAACGACGGCCGTGGCCTGGCACTCGGGCACCTCGATCTCGACAACTTTCGACACGCCAACGACGCCCTCGGCCACCAGGCCGGCGACCGGCTGATCCTGCAAGTGGTCTCGCGGCTCAAGAGCCAGCTTGAGGCCGGCGATCAACTGGCGCGTCTGGGCAGCGACGAATTCGCCTTGCTCATCGACACCCGCCGCGCACCGCAACGCGCCGAGTGGATGGCCGAACGCATCACCGAAGTCATGGCCGAACCCTACTGGGTCGACGGCGAAAGCCTGTTGATCGGCTGCAGCCTGGGCATCGCCCACGCGCGCGCGCAGGCTGGCGCCGACCCGCTGATGTGGCACGCGCATATCGCCATGCAGCAGGCCAAAAGCACCCAAGGTTGCACCTTTCATATCTTCAATGAACGCATCAACCGCAACGCGCGCAGCCTCGCCGATCTTGAAAGCGAACTGCGCCGGGCCTTGCGCCGCGATGAGCTGGAACTGCATTACCAGCCGCGGCTGAACCTCGACGACGGGCAAATTGTCGGCCTCGAGGCTCTGGTGCGCTGGCGTCATGGCGAGCGCGGGTTGCTGCCGCCGAGCGAGTTCGTGCCGCTGGCCGAGCAGAGCGGTTTGATCGTGCCGTTGGGGTACTGGGTCATTTCCCGTGCCTTGCGCGACATGCAGGCGTTGCGCGAACGCGGTCTGCCGCCGTTGCACATGGCGGTCAACCTGTCGTTCCGGCAGTTCCAGGACAGTCAGTTGCTGTCGACGTTGAGCCGGTTGATTGCCGAGCGCGGTGTCGAAGCGCAGTGGCTGGAATTCGAGCTGACGGAAACTGCAGTGATGCGCCGCAGCGATCTGGTCAAACAGACCATGGACGCTTTGGGGCGTCTGGGCGTGCGTTTCTCCCTGGACGATTTCGGCACCGGTTTTTCGTCATTCGTGCACCTCAACAGCCTGCCGATTGCCTTGTTGAAGATCGACAAAAGCTTTGTCGGTGGCATGGAGACGCGTGAGGAAAATCGCAAGCTGGTCCACGCGATGATCAACCTCGCCCACAACCTCAACCTGGAAGTGGTCGCCGAGGGCGTTGAAACCCTTGAACAGCTTGAGCTGCTGCGTGATTTTGGTTGTGATCAGGTGCAGGGTTACCTGATCAGCAAGCCGTTGCCGCTGGCGGAGTTGGTTGAGTATCTGGACTTCGACAGCGACCAGCAGGCGCTGGAAGTGATGATTTAACCCTTTCTCCTGACACCACAAACCCATGTGGGAGCGGGCTTGCTCGCGAATGCGGTCTGACATTCAACAATGAGGTGACTGTCAGACCG
>NZ_JBYSXY010000031.1:0-40205 GCF_058782685.1 Pseudomonas sp. FW306-02-D09B | reverse complement strand
CGCCCCAGCGGGAGCAAGCTCCCTCGCCACAACTGCGGTTGTGCCTGAAACATCGGCTTAAGTGAACAGCATTGCGCACACTGGCGGGCTTTATCTGTACCAGGCTGTCGCCGTGAGGCTTACAGGTCTTTAACGGTACGAATCTGATCTTTGTTGATGCGGGTTTGCTTGCCATCCAGTTGCTCGAATTCGTAAAAGCCCGACTTGGAATCGAAGTGGGGGGTGTCGACCGACTGGATCTCGCGACCGTCATTCAAGGTGATCACCGCGGGCGATGAGCAACCGGCGAGGGTAGCGAGGCCCAGTGCGAGCATGAGAGTGGCGAGGGTCCGATGAGTCATGTGATTTCTCCGAATATGAATTCTTTTGAGTACTGGGCTGAGACGTATGCCTGGCGTGCAAGTTCCTTGGTTGGCCTCATTCTGGCACGTTGCTGTGCAGGCTTAACAGTTCAGGTGTATTCAGGTTGGCCAGGCGTCGATCGTTTTCGGGGCATTGCAGTGCGATGGCGCCCAGGTTGCGCATGATGCGTCCGGGGCTGCGTTCACCCTCGTTCCAGGCGTTTTCAAACTCGCCTGCCAGCGCTACAGGGATAATGCACAGCAACGGTTCCCAATGCTCGCCCTGGCGTAGCATCAAGGGTTTGTCCGGCTGTTGGCGGGCGGCTTCTCGCATGGCCGTGAGCAGTTGGGCGTCAATGCGCGGCACGTCGCAGGGCAGTACCATCAAATGGGGATGTCGCGCGACTGCCAACCCGGCGCGAATCCCGGCCAATGGGCCAGGGAAGTCGCTATTGTCGTCATGCACCAACTGGTCGGCATAAAGCGCGTATTTTTCCATATTGCGGTTGCAGGAAATGATCAGGTCATCGCTCAAGCCTCGAGTCAGGTGATGCAGATGAGCAATCAGAGGCAGGCCTTGCCACACCAGCAGCCCCTTGTCCTGACCGCCCATGCGCTGACCACGTCCTCCCGCCAGAAGCAGGATGGAGCAGGGCGGCAACTGGAAGTTCGAGGTCATGCTGCATCTCCATCGGTGCGCTGAAAAAATGAGGCGCTGTGATATAACACCGGGCTGTTTCTCCTACAACTGGACGAGCCTATGAAAGCCAAGGCTGATGTACCTTTCGCCCCGCTGAACATTGCGGTGCTGACTGTCAGTGATACCCGCACGCTGGAAACCGATACCTCGGGACAGGTCTTCGTTGACCGCCTCAGTGCTGCCGGGCATAACCTGGCCGCGCGTATTCTGCTTAAAGATGACCTCTACAAAATTCGTGCGCAAGTCGCGACCTGGATCGCTGACGACGTCGTGCAAGTGGTGCTGATTACGGGCGGTACGGGTTTTACCGGTCGTGACAGTACACCGGAAGCTGTCAGTTGCCTGCTGGATAAGCAGGTCGACGGATTTGGCGAGCTGTTTCGGCAGATCTCGGTTGCGGACATCGGCACCTCGACGGTGCAATCGCGTGCACTGGCAGGGTTGGCCAATGGCACGCTGGTCTGCTGTCTGCCGGGTTCTACCAATGCGGTGCGAACCGGTTGGGACGGGATTCTCGCGGAGCAACTGGATTCGCGGCATCGTCCGTGTAACTTCGTCGCTCACTTGAAGCAGGCGGCACCCTGTGAATCCCGTGGGTAAGCCGGGCAAGACCGGCAGCTTGATGCCCGTCGAAGTGGCGCTGGCACGCTTGCTGGAAATGGCTGAGGCGTCGCCAATCCTCGAGCGCGAACGATTGCCGTTGGCCGCGATCCAGGGCCGCGTTCTTGCCGAGGACCTGGTATCGACCCTTGATCTGCCGCCATGGCCCAACAGCGCCATGGATGGTTATGCCTTGCGCCTGGCCGATTGGACTGGCGAGCCACTGGTGGTCAGCCAGAAGATTTTTGCCGGGCAAGCCCCGGAGCCATTGGCACCCGGTACATGTGCACGGATATTCACCGGTGCCCCGGTGCCAGTGGGTGCAGACTGCGTAGAAATGCAGGAAAACGCCGAGGTCCAGGCGGACCAACGGGTACGTTTTACCGAGCCGATGCGCGCAGGGCAAAACATTCGCCCACAAGGTCAGGAAACCACGGTGGGTGAACAGGTATTGACCGCCGGTACGCGCCTGGGTCCCATCGAGCAAGGTTTGGCGGCGTCACTGGGCTGTGCAGAACTAGAAGTCGTGCGCAAGGTACGGGTTGCGGTGCTGTCCACCGGAGACGAGTTGGTCGAGCCTGGGCAAGCCCTCGGTCCGGGTCAGATCTATAACAGCAATCGGGTATTGCTGTGCAGTTGGTTGCAGCGTTTAGGCTGCGAAGTGATCGATGCGGGGATTCTGCCGGACGATTTGCAGGCCACTCGCAATCGGCTCGCCGAACTGGGGGATGTCGACCTGATCCTGTCTACGGGCGGTGTATCGGTAGGCGAGGCGGATTTCCTGGGTATTGCGCTGCGCGAAGAGGGCGAACTGGCCTTGTGGAAATTGGCCATCAAGCCGGGGAAACCACTGACGTTCGGGCATTTTCGAGGCGTGCCGGTGAT
Organism: Pseudomonas sp. FW306-02-D09B; assembly: GCF_058782685.1. Taxonomy (NCBI): domain Bacteria; kingdom Pseudomonadati; phylum Pseudomonadota; class Gammaproteobacteria; order Pseudomonadales; family Pseudomonadaceae; genus Pseudomonas; species Pseudomonas sp. FW306-02-D09B. The sequence continues at coordinate 37,679 of NZ_JBYSXY010000031.1, read as the reverse complement.
TGGGTTGCCTGGCAATCCTGCGTCGACACTGGTGACCTTCGCCTTGTTGGCACGCCCTTATCTGTTACGCCGCCAAGGCGTGAGAGAGGTTCGGCCTTTGCAGTTTCAGGTTCCGGCAGGATTCGCCTGGTCCAAGGCCGGCAATCGCCGTGAATACCTGCGTGGTCGTCTGGAGCATGGGCGGGCAATTATCTACAAGAATCAGAGCTCGGGTGTTTTGCGCAGTGCTGCCTGGGCGGATGGGCTGGTTGAAGTGCTGGAAGATCGCACGTTGGTCGAGGGTGATTGGGTGAACTTCATCCCCCTGAGTGAAGTGCTGGGCTAGGTCTTTGCGCACTACAGCCTCGCCAGCACCAGGCCCGGTACGGATCACGTCGGGCCTGGTGTTTCGTGGTGCAGGTTATGCGTTAAGTAGCGTCACGAGTTGATCGAAGCGGCTGTTGGCAATCCAGCCGAGCAGGCTGATGATCACCGCCGCAGCGCCTGCCGAGTAGGCAAGCCTGTGCTTGATGGACTTGACGTTGTTTCGGACCTCTTCCATATCTCTGCGGATGTACTTGAGGTGGGTCTCCAGCTCTACAACGCGCGGTTCCATGTCGTTCACTCCAGGTGTGTTGACGGTGCAATTGCATTCAATCGGGTGAGCGGGGTGGCCGGTGTTTGGAGGTGCATCCCGGTTCGCTGGAAATCGTAAGTCATGGCTTTGCATTAAGTGCATGGCTCCCTGCCTGATAGACCCTGGTCATATTGCGTGCACATCCTTGTGGGTTTTTTGCTGTTGCCTGATAACTGCAGTCACAAGGTGTACCAATGCCAAATGACCGTCAATTGGGCATATTCATCATGACTTGTAAGAAAAAAGTCGACATGTAGGACGCTTCTGAATGCCTGAGGGATAGGCACTACAGGGCGTTGCATCTGGCCTAATCGTCGAGACTGATGATTTGCTCGCGCACGGCAAACAGTACCAGGCCCGCGACATCGAAGATCTGCAAGCGCTTCATGATCTGAGAGCGATGGGTTTCCACCGTTTTGATGCTCAGGCCCAAACCATTGGCAATCTCGCGAGTGGATTTGCCACGCACGATCAAGCGCAGAATCTCTAGCTGGCGAGCCGTCAGATTATGGGTGTCGACGGGTTCTGGCCGGCTTTTCTGGGCACGCACCAGCGCCTGGTTGATCACGGTGTGAGCGATGGCCGGGCTCAGGTAGCGTTCGTTGTTGCGCAAGGCTTCGAGCGCGTGTTCCAGCTCCGTGGCGGTGGTGTCCTTGAGCAGATAGCCGTGAGCGCCTGACTCCAGGGCTTGCATGATCAGCGTCGGGTCGGTGTGCATCGACAGGATCAGCACTTTGCTTTGTGGGCGTACGGCCTTGAGTCTTTGCAGAGCCTCGAGCCCACCGGTTTCCTTCATGGATATATCCAGCAGGATGATGTCGGGGCTTAGCTTCTCGACCATTTCGAGCAGTTGCGCACCATCATTGGCTTCACCAATGACGGCGTAACCGGGAATGTCCAGAACCAGCGCACGCACGCCGGCTCTGATCAGCGAGTGGTCATCCACCAGAAGCAAGTTACAAGTCAATGTTGAACCTTATTCGTACTGGCTCGTTCGAGCGCGCGGGGTGCCCAGGGGAAAAGTGCTTCGATCTGCGTACCCTTGCCGGGCTCGCTGATGACGCTCAAGGTGCCGCCCAGTTGTTCGACCCGCTCCGACATGCCGGCCATTCCGCGTTGCCCTTCACGACCAGGATGGGTGGCTGGAGAAAAGCCCAGTCCGTCATCGCTGATAAACAGCGCCAGTCCTTGGGGCAGACGTTGCAGGCGAATCAGCAGGTTTTTGGCTTGGGCATGGCGCAGCATATTGGTGACGGCTTCCTGAGAAATCCGAAACGCCGCCACCGCCATTTCTTCTGGAATACCGGTCAGGCGCTGCTGGCATTCAAGGCTCCAGTTCACGGCAGTATTGGCCAGCATTTTGAGCAGATGTGCACGCAAACTGGCTTCAAGGCCAAGGCTGGTGAGTTGTCTTGGATTGAGAATGGCCGAGACATCACGAACTTTGGTCAGGGTTTCTTCCAGCGTGTCGCAGAGCAGGGTGCAATGGCTTTGCAGTTCTTCGGGCTGACGTCGCTTGAGCCATTCACTTTGCAGTTTTGCCGCCGTCAGCAATTGGCCGATGTCGTCGTGGAGTTCACGGCTGAGCCGATGGCGTTCGTTTTCCTGTACTTCCAGCAAACGATCGGCCAGTTCCTGAGGCTGGAACCTGATCGATTTTCGCGAACTGCAATACTGCACCCAGACGCTGGTGGCTGCCGCGAGATTCAATATCAGCAGTGCGACTGGAAATTGGCTGGACAGGCAGTAAACCAGCAGGCTGCCCACCGCCGAGCACAGGCACAGCAGCAGTGTAAACCGGCGAACGCTTTTTCGGGAGGGTGGCCAAGAGGCGACTGACTTGAGGCTGGCGTACATAGCGGATGGAGCCAATGAATGTTCGCTGCGGGCAGACCGGTCACGATGGCTGACGGGTCTCTGTGTGGAAAATGCTGGTAATTGAATAGTGAGCTTCAAGTTAGCGCAGTCTGATTGTCAAAATCGAGTGTTGCACTGTACAAGGGGATAGGCTCCGCCTGAAGTCAGAGTGCCATAGCGCAGAACCAACTAATTGGGCCGCATAATACCACTTAACATACCGTTGGTCGCGTTCGCTATATATGTCCAAAGGGTCAGGAATTTAGCCGTTGCTGGACATATGCTCCACGTTGGCGGTCATGGGCTGGTGACTGAGCGTCCAGCATGACTCATTACGTCACTAATCAGTTTGCAGCGCTCTGGACGTGTAGCTCAGGAGGTCGGAAGTCGGCAACTAATGCTTGGGTTATTAATTTGATTCTGACGTTAAAAGATATGAAGTATTCAATTGCGACGCGAAAGCGTTGTTGCTGGAAGTGTTAAAAATTATCAAACGATGCCATGCATTATCTGATGCAACTCAGGCATGTCTTGCCGAAAGCGGAACGCATGCGAATGGCTTGGTGGGTAATGCCAGGCGCGTCGGGGCACGGCCAATTTCCATCGCGAAGGCTTCGATCAACGATAGCTGTTCGGCGTCATCGAGGCTGAGTTGGCCGGTAGTCAGGTCGACCAGTTCAAGTTGCCAGGCCATCAATGTGAAGCACTCTTTCAAGGCACACAGTGCCTGGTCGTTCAGGTCGATTTGATTGCGTGCACCGTTGAGCAAGGCGTGAATGCACATCGAGAACTCGGATACCGCCCGCAGTGCCAATGCATCGGCCCGGTTGGCCAGGGTGAACAGTGTGTTCAGCATGCAATCGATGGCGTCCTGATCATTGTTGATCAGTTGCAGGTGGCTCAGGCATTCCTCGGATTTGGCCAGCAGGGTTTCTGCCTCGATCAAGAATTCGGGCAGTCGCTGATTCCAGTTTTTACGATCGTTCAGCATGCTTTTCTCCACGACATCAAGTCAGGTGATGCAATCAGCCGTATGGCGAACGGGCGTAAGGTACTGCCGGACCACGACCGGAATCTGTAGGGCAGTTCTGATTTTTTGCTGTTGACGATGAACGGTCTGTTTGCGTTCGACGCGAATGCCCCGATGGAGCGAGCCTGATTGACAGCGTAACGAGGTGCCGAACCCATTAGCCGTGAGGCATGAGGTGCGTAACCCGGCGGGCTGAAAAAAGAGCTCGGCAACGGTACTTCGATCACAGACAAAAGCCTGACTCCATTCATGCAGTGAGAATGGCGTCACATTAATGGCTATTGGATATCGCGAATATCAGGCTGATCCCGATTGCGGCTAGGGGATTCCCTGATGTCACGGAACTTGACACGCAAAGACGGGTCGCGCGCAGGGTTGTGCAGTGGATGAAATAGCCGCTTCAGTAGAGCATGATGTTAATGTGACATCAATTCCTTTGCGTGGCATTTTGTTTGCGGGTCAAGATTGCGTGAGATCCGCCGATAACTTTCTTTAGTGAATTCATCAGAAAAGCCCAGGAGTCATCAATGGCCGGCATTCTCGACACAGTAGATCAACGCACACAGCTGGTGGGTGAGAATCGCCTGGAAATTCTCATGTTTCGCCTGGCCGGTCGGCAGTTATTTGCAATCAACGTCTTCAAGGTGCAGGAAGTCCTGCAATTGCCAAAGCTGACCTTGATGCCGCAGCGTCACCCGTTTGTCTGTGGTGTGGTCAATCTGCGTGGCCAGACATTGCCGGTGATCGACCTGTCCCAGGCCATCGGCATGCGACCGCTGGTGCCGGGGCCCAACAGCACCATCATCGTGACCGAGTACAACCGCTCGGTGCAGGCCTTCCTGGTCGGTGGCGTCGATCGCATCGTCAACATGAACTGGGAAGCTATTCTGCCGCCGCCAACCAGTGCCGGGCGCCAGCATTACCTGACGGCCATCAGCAAGGTCGATGACCAACTGGTGGAGATCATCGACGTCGAAAAAGTACTCGCCGAGATCGTGCCTTACAACGCCAAGGTTTCGCGTGACAAGCTCGAAGATCCGGTGCTGGAGCGCGCCCGCGGTCGTGAAGTGCTGCTGGTGGACGACTCCAATGTTGCCCTGTCCCAGTTGCGCGATACCCTGGGTCAGCTCGGGGTGAAAATGCACATCGCCAGTGACGGTCTGAAGGCGCTGAACATGCTCAAGGCCTGGGCCGATACGGGTGTGGTCATGACCGACAAATTGCTGATGATCTTCACCGACGCGGAAATGCCCGAGATGGACGGTTACCGCCTGACCACCGAGATTCGCAACGATCCACGCTTGCGCGGCCTGTACGTCGTCCTGCATACCTCGCTGTCCGGCAGCTTCAACGACTCGATGGTGAAGAAGGTCGGTTGTGACAACTTCCTCTCGAAATTCCAGCCAGACAAACTGGTCGACGTGGTGCGCCAGCGCCTGATGCTCGACGCAGTCCCGGCCTGACGGAACGTCACGGGCAGGCAGGATGTCTGCCCGTGATGTGCTTCTTTGATTCATCCGCCGGCTCGTATATCGTGGCGCTTTTGCCCACCAGGGAGCTGGCCATGTTGCGTCTGAGCGCGCTTTACCGTTATCCACTCAAGTCCGGCAAGGGCGAAATCCTGCAACAGGCCAGCCTGGACAAACTGGGGCTGGAGGGGGATCGACGCTGGATGCTGGTGGACGAGGCCAGCGGACGTTTCCTGACACAACGTGCGGAATCGGGAATGAGCCAGTTGTCGGCGTTGTGGAATACCTCCGGCGGTCTGACGCTCAGTGCACCCGGTCACTCGTCGATCGATATTGCCTTGCCTGCCAGCGACGCTGAACTGCGTGGCGTGACCATCTGGCGCGATACCTTGCGAGTTCCCGATGCGGGGGAGGCTGCCGGCGCCTGGGTCAGTGAATTCATTGGCAAACCTACCCGATTGGTGCAGGTGCCCGAGGCGCTGGCCCGTACCACTCAGGCCGGCTACGGCAAGGAGGACGATAAAGTCGCCTTTGCCGACGGTTTTCCGCTGTTGTTGATTGGTCAGGCTTCGCTTGAGGACTTGTCGCAACGGGTCGGCCGTCCACTGGAGATGCTGCGTTTTCGACCGAATCTGGTGATCGAGGGCAGCGAGGCATTTGCCGAGGACGGCTGGAAGCGCATTCGCATTGGCGATGTCGAGTTTCGTGTGGTCAAGCCGTGTTCACGCTGCATTCTCACCACCATCGACCCGCAAACCGGTGAGCGCAGTGACGACCGTGAACCCTTGGCGACGCTGCAGAAATACCGTGCGCAAGAGGATGGCGCGATGTTTGGCCAGAACCTGGTCAACGACGGCAATGGCCGGCTCGAAGTCGGCATGCCGGTAGAGATTCTCGAATGAGGCTGTAATGCTGGAATGAAAAATGCCCGTGTCTTTCGACACGGGCATTTTTTTATCGCGGTGAAACGCTTAGCCGCGGTATTCGCACAGGTAAGCGGTGTCGACGGCGACTTTCAGCTGGAACTTGCTGTTGGCCGGTACGTTGAACTGGCTGCCGGCGGCGAAGGTTTCCCAGTCGCTGCTGTCAGGCAGTTTGACGGTCAGGGCCCCGGAAACCACGTGCATGATCTCACGCTGGCTGGTGCCGAATTCGTATTCGCCCGGTGCCATGACGCCAATGGTGGCCGGACCTTCAGCGGTGCCGAAGGCAATCGACTTGACGGTGCCGTCGAAGTACTCGTTGACTTTAAACATGGGCGATTCCTCGAAATGGGCTAAAAAGGCCGGCCAGTATGCACAAGGCCTTTTCGTCCGTCACCTGTTGCCCTCAAGGATCAGGCCGGAAGAATCAGCGGTAACAACCGCGCAGTATTACGTGCATCTTCCAGCGCCCGGTGCTGTTGACCGGTAAATTGCATACCCGCCAATTGCAGGGCGCCATTGAGCCCCAGCGGCCGCTCCAGTCGGCGGGCCTTGGCAAAGCGTTGCTTCAGGTTCATGTGTGGGACTCGGCTGAGGGCACTATCGAGTTGCAGGCGTTGCCATTCCTGAAGCAGTTGTTGTCGGTCGTAATCGCCCCAGCTGGCCCAACCTTCAAGGCGCGTATGATGCTGGCCGAGCCAGCGCTCGAACAGCGGCCAGACCTCGGTCAGTGGCTGGGCAGCGTCGATATTGGCTTGGGTTATGTGGGTCAGTTCGCGACAAAAAGGGGTCAGCAGCGGTCGTCGCAGGGGCCGAACGAATCGCTGGAAGTAGTCCAGTTCGCGGCCTGCGCGATTGACCAGGGTGGCGCCGATTTCGATGATTTCCATCTCGGTTACTGGCCAGCCACCGTCATCGGTGGTCGCTTCGAGATCAATTACCAGCCAATGAGGCATCGCAGGTTTCCTGGTGTCCGCGTCCTGATGAGGCTGAGCGTAGCCAAATGCGATGGATCCGCCTAGCGGCTTATTCAACCTCCAACAAAATCTGACGATTTTTTACCTGATCGCCGGGGCTGACCTGCAACCGTTTGATCACACCGTCGATGCCAGCCTTGAGCGGGTGCTCCATTTTCATTGCCTCCAGCACCAGCAACAGCTGCCCCTTGGTCACCGATGAGCCTTCACTGACCAGTACGTCGACAATCGCACCATCCATCGGGGCTTTCAGCGTGCCGGTGCTGGTGCCGACCTGGCTGCTGACGGGCGCCAATGTCTGGTCTTGCAGCAGCAAGCTGCCGGGGCGAGTGAACAACCACAGTTGTCCGGCGGCCAGTTGATAGGCGTAGCGGCGGCGAATGCCGTTGATTTCCAGGTTGGCCGAGCGGGCGTTGATATCGAGCAGTTTCAGTTGCAGCGTTTCCCCGGCCACCTGAATGACCAGTTGCCCGTCGGGCAGAGCCGTCACTTCGGTTGACCAGCGATCGCCGTTGAGGCCGATCTGTTGCAACAGCGGCGCGTTGGCGTTGTTGCGCCAACCGGCGAGTCCTGGCGGATGGGCGCCAGCGGACTGCTGATAGAACAGCGCCGTGGCGATAGCCAGCTCTTCGGCTGTGGGCGCGTGCGAGTGGAGGCTTGGGTGATCGGCGAAGTGTTGAGCGATGAACCCGGTATTGAAGGTCCCGGCGATGAACTGCGGATGCTCCAGCAAACCGGCGAGCAGACGCTGATTGGTCTGCAAGCCCAGCAAGGCACTGTCCTGGACTGCCCGTAGTAACTTGCGCCGAGCCTCCTCGCGGGTGGCGCCGTAGGCGATGATTTTGCCAAGCAGCGGGTCGTAAAACGGGCTGACCTGCTGATCTTCAAGCAAGCCGTGGTCAATGCGCACCCCGTCCGCGAGGGCCGGCTCCCAGCGCATAATGCGCCCGGTCTGGGGCAGGAAATCCTGCGCCGGATCTTCGGCGTAAAGACGCACCTCCATCGCGTGGCCCTTGAGTTCGACCTGTTCCTGGCGCAACGGCAGCGGTAACCCAGCGGCGACATCCAGTTGCCAGGCCACCAGGTCCAGGCCGGTAATCATCTCGGTCACCGGGTGCTCGACCTGCAAGCGGGTGTTCATCTCCAGAAAGTAAAACTGCCCCCGCGCATCGAGCAAGAACTCCACGGTGCCGGCGCCGACGTAATTCACCGCGCGTCCGGCCTTCAGCGCAGCCTCGCCCATGGCGTCGCGCAATTCGGCTGTCATCACCGGACACGGCGCTTCTTCGATGACTTTTTGATGGCGACGCTGGATCGAGCAGTCGCGCTCGCCGAGGTAGATCAGGTTGCCATGCTGGTCGCCGAACAGCTGGATCTCGACATGGCGCGGTTCGATCAGTGCTTGTTCGAGAATCAACTCGTCGCTGCCGAATGCGTGCAGGGCTTCGGAGCGTGCGGTACGGATCTGCGCAAGCAACTCATCCGCAGTGTGCACCAGGCGCATGCCGCGCCCACCGCCGCCGGCGCTGGCCTTGATCATCAGCGGATAGCCAATGCGTTCGGCTTCGCGGCTGAGGGTAGCGTCATCCTGCTCCGCTCCTTGGTAACCGCCGATGCACGGCACGCCAGCGGCGAGCATGGCGATTTTCGACAGGCGTTTGCTGCCCATCAGTTCGATGGCCGCAGGATCCGGACCGATAAAGGTGATGCCGGCCTGGGCGCATGCCGTGGCGAATTCAGCGTTTTCCGAGAGGAAGCCGTAGCCGGGATGGATCGCGTCCGCGCCGCTGCGCAATGCAGCGTCGATGATCGCCGCACTGTTCAGGTAGGACTGGGCAACAGCAGCGGGGCCGATGTTGACCGCTTCATCGGCCATGCGCACATGCAGAGCGTCGGCGTCGGCATCGCTGAACACCGCCACCGTGCGATAGCCCAACGCCTGGGCGGTACGCTGGATGCGGCAGGCTATTTCACCGCGGTTGGCGATGAGGATTTTGCGCAAGGTGGGCATGGGGTGATCCTTTGTATTTTGCGGTGTTTTTGAGGGCCTCTTCGCGAGCAAGCCCGCTCCCACATTGGAAATGCGTTCCCCTGTGGGAGCGGGCTTGCTCGCGAAGCTTTTTAAGGCGCCCAACCCGGTTTGCGCTTTTGTACGAAGGCCATCGTCCCTTCGACACCTTCCGCCCCGGTCACGGCTTCACTGAACCAATCGGCTGCCTGGTCGAGCAACGGTCCCATGGACTGTTCGGTGCTGGCCAGCAACAAGGCCTTGGTCGCGGCATTGGCGCCAGGCGCGCAGCACAGCACATGCGCGAGCACCGCATCCAGACGTTCGGCCAAGGCTTGGGCATCGTGTTCGACAAAATGCACCAGCCCCAGACGCCGCGCTTCATGCCCGTCAAAACGCGCGGCGGTCAGCGCCAGGCGTCGTGCCTGAGTGAGGCCGATACGCTGGACCACGAACGGTGCGATTTGCGCCGGCAGCAGGCCGAGGCTGGTCTCCGGCAAGCCGAACTGGGCGTTGTGATCGGTCAGTGCAATGTCGCTGACACACACCAGACCGAAGCCGCCGCCGAGCACCGCGCCTTGCAACACCGTGATCAGCACTTGCGGCGCGTGCTGGGCTTCTTCGAGCAGGGCGCCAAACGCGCGGTTCAATTCGCGGTAGGCCTGCTGACCTTGAGCGCGGGCATTGGCCATGTCTTTCAAATCACCGCCGGCAGAAAAATGCCCGCCGGCACCGCCGAGCACTATCGCGCGGATGTCCCGGTCATCGCGCACCGCCGCGAGTACGGCGCGCAATTCGGCGACCATCTGCAAGCTCATGGCGTTGCGGCAGTCTGGCCGGTTCAAGGTGAGGTGCAGAACGCCGTTGTGCAGTTCCAGCAGCAGGGTCTGGCAAACGGGCAAGGTGGTCATTTTTTCTTCCCGGGCAGGATGCCCATCAATTTGCAGATGATCCCCAGCATGATCTCGTCGGCACCGCCGCCAATCGACACCAGCCGTACATCGCGGTAGGCGCGGGCCACCGGGTTGTCCCACATATAGCCCATGCCGCCCCAGTATTGCAGGCAACTGTCGCTGACTTCCCGGCCTAGCCGCCCGGCCTTGAGTTTGGCCATGGACGCCAGGCGCGTGACGTCCTGGCCTTTGACGTATTGCTCGGTGGCCTGGTAGACCAGCGCGCGCAGGCATTCGATTTCAGTTGCAAGCTCGGCGAGGCGGAAGTGAATCACCTGGTTGTCGATCAGCGCAGTGCCAAAGGTCTTGCGCTCCTTGCAATACTCGATAGTGCTGTCGATGCAGTATTCCAGGCCCTTGATCATGTTCGCCGCACCGAACAGGCGTTCTTCCTGGAACTGCAGCATTTGCATCATGAAGCCTGCGCCTTCATGGCCGATGCGGTTGCGTTGCGGCACGCGCACATTGTCGAAAAATACCTGGGCGGTTTCCGAACTGCGCATGCCGAGTTTGTCCAGAGGCGAACTGAGGCTGATGCCGGGGCTGTTCATCGGCACCATGATCAACGACTTGTTGATGTGCGCCTTGTCGTCCGAGGTGTTGGCCAGCAGGCAGATGAAGTCGGCGCTTGGGGAGTTGGTGATCCACATTTTGCTGCCGTTGATCACGTAGTCGCCGCCGTCCTTGCGCGCGGTGGTTTTCAGCCCGGCGACATCAGAGCCGGCACCAACTTCCGAGACGCCGATGCAGCCGACCTGTTCACCGGTGATCGCCGGGCGGAGGAATTCTTCACGCAGCTCGTCGGAGCCAAAACGGGCGAGGGCCGGGGTGCACATGTCGGTCTGCACGCCAATCGACATCGGAATCCCGCCGCAATGAATGGTCCCGAACTCTTCAGCGGCGACAATCGAATAGCTGTAGTCCAGGCCCATGCCACCGAATTTTTCCGGTTTGGAAATCCCCAACAGACCGAGCGCACCGGCCTTGCGGAAAATCTCGTGGATCGGAAAGCGCCCGGCTTTTTCCCATTCATCGACGTACGGGTTGATTTCACGGTCGACAAAATGATGGACAGTACGGCGCAGTTCTTCGTGTTCCTGGGTGAAGATCATTTTTATTGTTCTCCCTAAATCGGGTGGTGATCAGAGCCTCAAAAACGTGCGATACCGAAACTGTTCGGTTGCAACTGACGAACCTCGGCCTCATGGCAGATATCCAGCAGATAGCCGAGCAAGGTGCGCGTATCGCGTGGATCGATCAGCCCGTCGTCCCACAGGTTGGCGCTGCCGTAGAGTGCGGTGGACTGGCTGTCGAGTTTTTGCGCGGTGACCTGTTCCAGCGTGTCGAGCATCTTCGGGTCCGGGACCAAACCGTCCTTGGCCTGTCTGGCTTCGCTGACAATGCGCAGCACCTTGCCGGCCTGGGCGCCACCCATCACGGCGGTGCGGCTGTTGGGCCAGGCGAAGATGAAACGCGGGTCGAGCCCGCGGCCGCACATTGCGTAGTTGCCAGCACCGTAAGAGCCGCCGACCACCATGGTCAGCTTCGGCACCCGCGCGTTGGCGACAGCCTGAATCATCTTCGCGCCGTGTTTGATCACCCCTTGCTGTTCCGATTCGGTGCCGACCATGAAACCGGTGGTGTTATGGAAAAACAGCAGCGGTGTCTGGCTCTGGTCGCAGAGCTGGATGAACTGCGCGGCCTTGCTGGCACCTTGCGGGGTGATCGGACCGTTGTTGCCGATGAAACCGCAGGGCCGCCCCTGGATCTTCAAATGACCGCACATCGTTTGCTGATCGAACTCGCCCTTGAACTCGAGAAAGCGTGAGCCATCGGCGATGCGCGCAATGATCTCGCGCACGTCGTAGGGCTTTTTCGGATCGTCGGGAATCAGCCCCAGCAGTTCGTCGATAGGGTAGAGCGGCTCGTCCCAGTGTTCGGCGCTGCGCTGCGGTAACTGCGCATTCCACGGCAACAGGCTGACGATTTCGCGTACCAGGCGCACGCCGTCGGCATCGTTTTCGGCCAGGTACTCGGCAGTGCCAGCGATTTGCGCGTGCATCTCGGCGCCGCCGAGTGCTTCATCGGTGGCGACTTCACCGGTAGCGGCCTTGAGCAGCGGGGGGCCGGCGAGAAACAGCTTGGCCTTGCCGCGCACCACCACCACATAGTCCGAGAGCCCAGGCTGATAAGCGCCGCCAGCGGTGGCCGAACCATGCACCACAGTGATTTGCGGCAAGCCCATGGCCGACATCCGCGCCTGATTGGCGAAACTGCGTGCACCCTCGACGAAAATCTCTGCGGCGTAATTGAGGTTGGCACCGCCGCTCTCGGCGAGGGTGATCACCGGTAGTTTGTTTTCCGTGGCGATCTGTTGCAGGCGCAGGGACTTCTTCAGGCCGCTGGGGGAAATGGTGCCGCCCTTGATCGCGCTGTTGTTGGCGACCACCAGCACCCGCACACCGGACACATAACCAATCCCGGCAATCAACCCGCCACCGGCCTGGCTGCCGTCCTTGTCGTCGTGCAGTTTGTAGCCGGCCAGGCTCGCCAGTTCGAGAAACGGTGCGCCAGGATCAAGCAGCAGGTTCAGCCGTTCGCGAGGCAGGAGTTGCCCACGTTTGTCGAATTTCGGTTTGGCCTCTGCGGCTTTGGCCAGCAGGTTGCGTTCCAACTGGCGGAACTGTTCGATGCTGCTCAGCATCGCCTCGCGGTTCTGCGCAAACTGCCGGCTGAGGATGTCGAGTTGCGACTCAATCTGTGGCATGGCTCAGTCCTCGCCCTTGAGTACGTCGGGTAAGCCTGCGCGGTGAAAACCATTGAAGGATTCACTGTGCTGCGCCTTGTGCAGTGGCCAGGCACGACTGCCGAGGCTCGCCGCACCGTCGATCCGCAGTGTGCTGCCACTGATAAAGGCCGCCGCCGGACTCAGCAGGAAAACGATCGCCGCGCTGACTTCCGATTCAGTGCCGATCCGCTTGAGCGGCACGTGTTCGCGCAGGGTCGGGATCAGCGCCTTGAACGCCCCTTCGTAGGTGTCCATGCCGCTGGAGGCAATCCAGCCGGGCGCGACCGCGTTGACCCGCACCCCGGCGTAACCCCATTCGACTGCGGCGGTCTTGGTGAAATTGTCCATCCCCGAACGTGCGGCGCCCGAATGGCCCATGCCGGGCATGCCACCCCACATGTCGGCAAGCATGTTGACGATGCTGCCACCGTGCTTGCTCATCGACTGATTGAACACCTCCCGAGCCATCAGGAACCCGCCCACCAGATTGGTCCGCAACACGGTTTCGAAACCTTTCTGATTGATCGAGGCCAAGGGCGCCGGGTACTGGCCGCCAGCATTATTGACCAGGCCATGAATCGGCCCGTGGTCCTCGATCAGTTGCCCGACCAATTGCGTGACCGCGTCCTCGTCGCGGATATCGCAGGCCTGCCAATCCGCCTTGCCACCGTCCTCGATGATTTCCCTCGCGACTTTTTGCAGCTTCTCGGGTTTGCGCCCGACTAACAGCACATGAGCGCCGAGGGCCGCCAGTTCGTGGGCGGTGCAACGGCCGATGCCACTGCCGCCGCCGGTGACAATAATCGTCTGGCCGGCAAACAGCTCGGGTTTGAATATCGAATCAAAGGCCACGGCAACCGTCCTCTACTTGACTTGGTCAGCGATGCCTTGCGGCACCGGGATCTGGATTTCCAATAGCTGCTGGGCGAACGCCTTGCCTTGCGGGTCGATTCGCAAGCTGGCCACGCCACCGCCACCGAGGGCGTTTTCCAGGAGAAAATTCAGGCTGTGAGTGCCGGGCAAATACCAGCGCTCGACACGTCCGTGGATCGGGTCAAGCACGTGACTCATCCAGTCGACGATCACTGCAGGCGTCAGCGCTTCGGCAATCCACGGCAGGTATTCGGGGGCGCGGGCCATGACGCCGATGTTGCTGTGATTGCCCTTGTCGCCGGAGCGCGCCACAGCGAGTTTCACCAGTGCCACACTGGCGTCGGCGCGAGCGTGGGGTTTGGGTGGATCAAAGGGCAGCGGCAGGTCGGCAACGTCGAGGTGATCGAGGGCAGGCAGGGCGCAGGGATAACGTTGGCCTTGCAGGTCGACTTCCAGCACGCAGGTATTTTTGTCGATCAGGAACGAGAACAGACGAATCAATGGGTACACGGTTGGCCGGCCTCCGACGATTCCGGTCAACCCCGGCGCCATACCGGTGGCGGCTTGAGCGATCTCGCGGGAAAACAGGATCAGCGCTTGTTTGTCCGGGTGCCGCACCGCCAGTTTGATCACTACTTCGCGGCTGTCCTGGCGCTGGCCATGCGGACCATAAGTCGCTTCGCTGCCGAGCAGCTCAATGTTCACTTCGCTGTAGGGCGCCCAGCCGCGTTGGCTGAACATTTCCGAGGTCTTGGCAATGATCGCCTGGCTCACCCGACGTGCCTTGGCCACCGCGTCGATCCCGGCGATCAGGCAACTGGCGGTGCAGCGAAAGCCGTCAGGCCAGGTCGCGCAGACCTTATATTGACGGGGTGGTGGCAAGCCTTTGGCGCCGTGTACATGCACGGCGTTGTTGGCGTGTTGCTGGAGTTTGACCAGGCTGAAATCGCAGACCACATCGGGCAGCAGATAGGCGCGAGGATTGCCGATTTCGTACAGCAGTTGCTCGCCGACGCTCAGCGGTGTGACCAAACCGCCGGTTCCTTCAGGTTTGCTGACGATGAACTGGCCGTCGGCGCTGACTTCGACGATGGGGAAACCGATGTGTTCGTAGTCGGGCACCTTTTGCCAATCGGTGAAGTTGCCGCCGGTGCACTGTGCGCCGCATTCGATGAGATGCCCGGCCAGCGCGGCCTGGGCCAGTTTGTCGTAGTCCTGCCATGACCAGCCGAACTCATGCACCAATGCCGCGCTGACCACGGCGCTGTCGACCACTCTGCCTGTGATAACGATGTCCGCACCCAGGCGTAGCGCCTCGACGATGCCGGGGGCGCCGAGGTAGGCGTTGGTCGACACGCACATTGGCGGCAGTGGGGCGCCGCTGAACATTTCCTTTATGCCGCTGGTAGCCAATTGCTTGAACTGCGGTTGCAGGTCATCACCGAGCAACACGGCGATCTTCAGTGGCACACCGGCTTTATCGCACGCCGCTTGCAGCGCTGCTGCGCAGGCCAGTGGGTTGACCCCGCCGGCGTTGCTGATCACGCGGATGTTCTGTTCGCAAAGTTGCTTGAGGAGCGGGCTGAGGACTTCGACGAAGTCGGTCGCGTAACCGGCCTGGGGATCTTTCATTCGCGCGCCGGCCAGCAGCGACATAGTGATTTCTGCCAGATAGTCGAACACCAGATAGTCCAGCTGGGCACCGTCAACCAATTGCGCGGCGGCGGTCGAGGTATCGCCCCAGAAGGCACTGGCGCAGCCGATACGAACGGTTTTGTTCATTGCAAGCCTCCGACAGAAGTGGCTCGAGACTACCAAGCAAGCGCTTGGTTTGTAAATGCTGGTTACATCTTCTTCCCAAGCGCTTGCTTGGTCGTCCCGGTCAGCTTAAATTGCCCGCGCAAACCCATTGCATTCGTGGTGTGATCGCACAATTGATTGAGCGACTGTAGGAGAGAACGGGTGGACGAGCAAAAAGCCCTGCTGGTAATGCGCGAGTTGGTCGACAACGGGCAACTGACCGATCCCGACAGCGCTCGCGGCAAACTGCTGCAAATGGCCGCTCACCTGTTTCGCAACAAGGGCTACGAGCGCACCACGGTGCGTGATCTGGCCAGTGCGGTCGGGATTCAGTCGGGAAGCATTTTTCATCACTTCAAAAGCAAGGATGAAATCCTGCGGGCGGTGATGGAAGAAACCATTCGCTACAACACCGCATTGATGCGCGCCTCCCTGGCGCAAGCGACCAATGTGCGCGAGCGGGTGCTGGCACTGATCCGCTGTGAGTTGCAGTCGATCATGGGCGGCAGCGGCGAAGCAATGGCGGTGCTGGTCTACGAATGGCGTTCGCTTTCGCAAGAAGGTCAGGCCCAGGTGCTAGCGCTGCGCGATATCTATGAGCAGATCTGGTTGCAGGTACTGGGTGAGGCGAAAGACGCCGGTTTCATTCGCGGCGACGTATTTATTACCCGACGTTTTCTAACCGGCGCGCTGTCCTGGACCACCACCTGGTTTCGGCCGGATGGCAGCATGAGCCTCGATCAATTGGCCGACGAAGCCTTGATTCTGGTGTTGGAAGAAAAGTGACCGTTTCGCAAAAACTTATTAAATAGCCATCACCAAGTTGTCGAAGCGGATAAAACCGCCTAGCTTGGTTGTAGTCGATATATCTTTAGAGGTGGGCTCGTTTTGATGTCTTCGCCAGTTCGGAAGGCTTTACGGATTTCGCTGATGGCGCTGGGTGCGCTATCCGTACTCCCGGTTTCGGCCGCACAAGTAGTGCAGGTGGGCGCTGCGCACTTTCCGCCGTACACCGTTCGACCGGAGAATGGCGACGATACCGGGTTGCTACCGCAGTTGGTCGAGGCGCTGAACCACTCGCAAACCGACTATGAGTTCAAACTCGTGCCGACTTCCTTGCAGCGTCGATTCGGTGATTTCCAGGATGGCCGGACTGACATGGCGATCTTCGAAAACCCGGAGTGGGGTTGGAAGGATATCCCGCACAGCACCGTCGACATGGGGCTGGAAGATGCTGAAATCTTTGTCGCACAGAGCAAGCCGGATCGTCAGCAGGGTTACTTCACCGATTTGAAAGGCAAGCGTCTGGCGCTGTACAGCGGTTATCACTATGAATTCGCCAATTTCAATAACGATCCGCAATTTCTCAAGGACAGTTACAACGCGACGCTCACGACTTCTCACGACAGCAATATTTTAATGGTTCTGCGCAATCGCGCCGACATTGCACTGGTCACACGTTCGTACCTCTACGATTACCTGCTGCGCAATGAAAAGGTCAGGCCGCAGTTGTTGGTATCCCAGCGCATCGATCAGGTTTATCACCATTACGCGCTGTTACGTCCGCAAGCGCCGATCAGCGCGGAAACCTTCGGCAAGTTGCTGCAGGGGTTGCGGGATAACGGGCAGATGCTGAAGATTTTCGATCCGTACAAGATTGCCATCGTGCCGGTGCCTAAAAGCTGAAGTCAGGCCAACCCTTTGACCTGAAACTTGCGCTTGCTCGGTAAGGCTCAAGGCGGTATCTCCAGAACGGTCCAAAAAAAACTGAACCACAACACACAGGCTGCGATCTTTTAGCGGCGGGCGAACGTATCGCTGCGCTTGCCCGAAACCTTGCGGCAATGCACCAGGGCATCACGAATCATGAAATTCACCAGGGTCGGCGACACGCCGAGTTCCTTGGCGATATCCTTTTGCGGCACGCCGTGCAGGCGATACATCTCGAAGGCGTAGCGGGTGCGACTCGGTAATTGGCCGAGGGCATCGGCAATGTTTTCCAGAATCGAGAAGTTGATGTGCGAGGTTTCTGGCGAGGCATCGTGAATGACCACGTTCAAGCCTTCTTCTTCGGTGCCCGAATACTTTTGTTCCAGCGCCTGTCTGCGGTAGTGGTCAATCGCCAGGTTGCGCACGATCTGAAACAGGTAGCTGAGCTGAGCCTTGAACGAGGAGGTGATTTGCGGTGCTGATTGCAGCCTGAAAAACGCATCCTGAACGACATCTTCAGCGCGGGATCGGCAGCCGGTAATGCGGGCTGCGATTTTGACCAGAATCAGTCGATTATTAACGAACGCCTGGAGTAAGGGTGAGTCGCACCTGCTTGTGGTTACTGGTTCCGTCATGGAAATCACCTTGCTGCAAAAAGTAAATAGGACGACCAAGGGGGGGGCGGAGCCGTCCTACGCATCGAGTGACAAGCTAGTGTTAATGATAATGATTGTCAATTGATAGCGATTGCTATATTGAGGTCCCTTTGTCCACACCTCACGCAGACAGTCCTTGAACCGCGCTTGCTACTGACCAGCGCAGACTTGTTACGACCTCAATTGAAGTTCGGATTGACTGTCCCCCGTCGCCGGGACAGGCTGCCGGAGTTTTTTGGTTGACTCGATTCAGAAAGGAGACAGTTGATGCCCTTCGCTACGATTGATGGACAATCGCTTCACTACGTCGACCAAGGCACTGGTCCGGTGGTGCTGTTGGCGGGTAGTTACTTGTGGGACCAGGCCATGTGGGCGCCGCAGATTGTGGCGTTGTCGCAACACCATCGGGTGATTGCCGTGGACCTGTGGGGGCACGGGGAGTCCGGGCCGTTACCTGAGGGCATGACTTCGCTGGATGATCAGGCGCGGCAGGTACTGGCGCTGCTTGATCATCTGGATATTGACCGCGTCACCCTGGTCGGGCTTTCGGTCGGCGGCATGTGGGGCGTGCGTCTGGCGCTGTCGGCCCCACAGCGCCTCAACGGCCTGGTGTTGATGGACACCTATGTCGGTGTCGAGCCCGAGCCGACTCGCCAGTACTATTTCTCGCTGTTCAAGCAGATCGAAGACAGCGGTGTGATCTCGCCGCAGTTACTCGATATCGTAGTGCCGATTTTCTTCCGTCCAGGCATCGACCCTCAGTCGGCGCTTTATCTGGATTTCCGCGCCAGGCTGGCCGCGCTGCCGCCTGAGCGTTTGCGTGAAAGCATTGTGCCGATGGGGCGCATTACGTTTGGTCGTGATGATCTGCTGCCGCGTCTGGGCGAGCTGAATCCTGAAACCACGCTGCTGATGTGCGGTGATCAGGACAAACCGCGACCACCGTCGGAAACCAGGGAAATGGCCGAGTTGATCGGTTGCCCGTATCTGTTGGTGCCGGAGGCAGGGCACATTTCGAACCTGGAGAATCCTGAGTTCGTCACCAAGGCGCTGCTGAAGTTTCTGGCGGAGAGAACTTAGTCGATCATTCGGACGCCATCGCGAGCAGGCTCGCGATGACGTCGTTGCATCCAGTAGAAACCTGACGGCAAAAAACTACTTCGGCCCGAGAATCTTCACCAGTTTTTCCGGCGACGGCGCGCCTTGCTGTTGTTGCAATTCACCCTTGTCATCCATGTAGAAGATGGCCGGGGTGGCGGACAATTCGAGCTCTTCCATCAACTTCATATTGGCGTCGAGTTTGGCCTGGATCGCGGCGGGAATGCTTGTCAGCGCTTTCAACGAGCTTTGCTTGCCCGCCTTCTCGTGTTCCTCCAGGGCCTTGCCCGGGTCTTTGCTGGCCAACAGGGCAGCGGATTTGCCGGGGCTGTCCTCTCGGATGATCCCGACCATGATGTGCCGCAGCTGCACTTTGCCGGCCTTCACCCACGGCCGGGCCTGCTCCCAGAACATATTGCAGTAAGGGCAGTTCGGGTCGCTGAACAGGTAGACGGTGCGCGGTGCATCCTTGCTGCCGTCGGCGATCCAGTTGCTGGCTTCCATCTTCGCCCAGACTTCCTTGGCCATTGGCGCGTAGACCAGTTTTTGCAGCGGCTCGGCACTCAGGTCCTTGCCATCGGCGTCGTACAGGTTGCCGAGCAGCACGTGCTTGCCGTCGGGCGTCAGGTACAAGGCCATGCCGCGGTTCTGGTACTGCGCGGCATAACCACGCAAGCCATCGGGCGCATCGAAACTGCCGATGATTTTCGCGCCTTTTTCTTCGATCTTGCGGATCGCCGCAGGCAGTTCTTCGGCCTGCAGCATCGGGATTTGCAGCAGCGCTGCGCCCAGGGACAGCGTCAGCAGGTGGCGGAGGCGGGGCATGGCAGTTTCCTTGAAGGTGTGGCCTGTATGGCAGAAGTTGGGGAGTCGAAGTTTTCCAGGGCACGGGCCAGGCTGGCTTCCGATAATTCACCCAGGTGGCTACCGAGCATTCGGCCTTCGGCGCTGTAGAACAGCGTAGTCGGTAGCGCCATGGAGCCAACGGCCTGACTCAGTCGGCCGCCGCCATCGAACAGCACATTGGAAAGGCTCAGGCCTTGGGTTGCGAGGAAGGTGCTGACGCTTTGCATGCTTTCGGCCTGATTGACGAACAGAAAGGTCAGGTCGGGCCGATGTTGCTGGGCGTTCTCCAGCACCGGCATTTCACGCCGGCAGGGCGGGCACCAGGTGGCCCACAGGTTGATCACCAAGGGGCCGCCCTGATAATCGGCCAGTTGCACGGTTTCGCCGGCGGCGTTGCGCAAGACGATGTCCGGCAGGCGCGTGCCTTGTTCGTAGAGGTTCAGGGACAAACTTGCCAGCAACCAGAACAACAGGCCGCTGCCGACGCCCGCGCCCAACGGTTTGCGCAGATCTGGTCGGCGCCAACCCCGCAACAGCGTTGCCAACAGCAGGGCAATCACCCCGGGCCAGGCGAGGAAACCGCCATCGCGCAGGTCGATGATCTGCCACGGGTCATCACGGTAGTGGGCCCAGTAGGTGAGCACGAATCCCACTCTGGCCGCGAGCAAGCCCAGCAGGAACAGGCTGAACAGCACCGACTCGGGGTTCTCGCCACCGCGCTTGGCCACCCGCCAACCGACCAGGGTGGCCAGTGCCAGGGCACTGATCAGCAGCAGGTGGTTGAGCGCAATGGCAAAGGTGCCGAGGGTAAAGGTCAGCATTAACGAGCGTCCCGAGTCATGTTCCAGCGTTGGAGGAAACCGGCGGCATCCACCTCTCCGGTGATGCGCTGGCTACGGCGCTCGATGCCGTCGGTGCCGATCCACAACAGGCTTGGCGGCCCCGGCACTTTGTAACGGCCGAGCAGTTCACGGCTGGCAGCATTGTCGGCGGTCACGTCCAGGCGCAGCAAGCGGACATCTTCCAGCGCATCCATTACCTGGGGTTTGCCGAACACCTGTTTCTCCATGATCTTGCACGACACACACCAGTCAGCGTAGTAGTCCAGCAGCACCCACTGGCCCTGGGCGCGGGCAGTGTCGAGTTCGTGTTGCAGCGCAGCGGGATCCTTGACGGTGATGAAGGCGTCGTCAGCCGTGGGGCCGGCGACGCGGGTCGATGCCTGTGCACTGTAAACCTGCAATGGATTGAACAGGTCATCGCTGCCACCCGCAGCACCGATCAACAGCAGGCTGCCCCACAATCCGGAAAGCAGCGCCATGCCACCGAACACATGGGCGGCGCGGCCGAATCCACCGGTCTGGCGCCAGGCGCTGTAGGCGATGATCAACAGCAGCGCACCCCATAGACCAATCCATAGCGACTCATCAAGCACTGGCCGCACCATCACCAGCGCGGTACCGAGGAACAGAAAACCGAAGATGCCTTTGAGCAGGTTCATCCAGGTGCCGGGTTTGGGCAGGAAGCGGTTGCCGACGGTCACCAGCAACAGCAGCGGCAAGCCGATGCCGATGCCCATGGCGAACAGGATCAACCCTCCGTGCAGCGCGTTACCGCTCTGGGCGATGTACAGCAAGGCCCCAGCCAGCGGCGCGGTCATGCACGGGCCGACCAGCAATCCGGACAAGGCGCCGAGCACCCCGGCACCGATAAGGCTGCCGCCGCCTTGCTTGCGACTGGCGTTTTCCAGACGGTCACGCAGAGCGACTGGCAGTTGCAGTTCGAAGAAGCCGAACATCGGCAACGACAACAACACAAACACCACGGCGAAACTGCCGAGCAACCAGACGTTCTGCAACAAGGCCTGCAAGTTCGCACCGAGCAACGCGGCTACTACGCCCAGCGCCGCGTACACCAGCGCCATGCAGACCACATAACTGCCGGCCAAAGCGAAACCACGCTTGGGGCTGGCGCCGCTGCCGACGATCAAACCGGCGAGAATCGGCAGCATCGGTAACGAGCAAGGCGCGAAAGCCAGCAACAGTCCCAGACCAAAGAACACCAGCAAACTCCAGCCCAGCGCCCGCTGTTGCAGACCGCTGGCCAAGGCTTCATCCGGTGCTTGCGCGGCATTGACCGCCGCCGTGCTGCCACCGAGGTCGATCACCTGAGTTTGTGGCGGATAACACAAACCGGCATCGGCACAGCCCTGAAACCCCACTTTGATCTGGCCACTGGCACCGGCCGGGACTTTCAACTCCAGGCCCTGGCGATACACCTGCTGATCACCAAAAAACTCGTCACTGTGGGCTTCACCCAACGGCAGCGGCGGTTTATCCGCGTCGGGCAAACCGTCGAACTTCATCCGTTGCTGATAAAGGTAGTAGCCGTCGGCAATTTGCCAGAAGAGTTGGGTTTCGCCGGATTCAAGGCGTTCGGAGGTGAAAACAAAGGCTTTGCCGACCGGCAGGAAATCCGGTTTGGTGTCGAACGGGTTCGACGCCGCCTGGGCCAGCCCTGCGATGAAAAGAAAAAACAGTAGAAACAGACGACGCATGGGTAAGCCTTATCGCGGTGCAAGTAGGGTGCACGATGATGGGTGGCGATTAACCGATGATTAACCGCACCCATGGACAGTGCTCGCCTCGCAAGAAGCGGGTCCCGACGTACTCTCAGTCTCGCAATAGCCCCGGCCAGGACTCATCATTGACTGCGCACGGGCCGGTCTCGGCCCGGTTTTCGTGGATGTTGTATCTTATGTATTCATTATGGGTCAGAAAAATATAGTAATAACTGTCTGTAAAGGTTCGATCGTTTTGCGCTGCTGTAATGATTCGATCTTTGTAGTCTTGGAGTCCCGGCCAGGTTGTGTTCGTAATCGCTTCGTGTGTTAATTTGTTTTTACTAAAGTCAAGGTTGATGAAGTGTCCGTCATTCATGAGGAACCGAAATAAAGGAAGGCGGCCGTATAGCTGCCACCATGTGCCGGTGATAATGCGGTCAAAATAAGGGAGCAGTTGCCACCATCGCGAGTCTTTTACAGGCAGTGTGCTATTGACACTGTCGGTGTCCTGATTGTATTCACAGACCATTGGCGTGTCGCCCTCGTAATAGAATAGCCATAAAGTGTCCGCGTCAATTTTGTCTGCTTCCGGGGTTGTTGACATGATTCCGGTGGTGTTGAATCCAAAACGAAGGTTTTTAACGTGTTTGTCGAAATCCCCCCAGCGGCCGTTGACCGCTGTCGGGTATCCATTCGGAACTTTGTTGTCGCCAATGTTGAAGCGG
Organism: Pseudomonas sp. FW306-02-D09B; assembly: GCF_058782685.1. Taxonomy (NCBI): domain Bacteria; kingdom Pseudomonadati; phylum Pseudomonadota; class Gammaproteobacteria; order Pseudomonadales; family Pseudomonadaceae; genus Pseudomonas; species Pseudomonas sp. FW306-02-D09B. The sequence goes on along the minus strand of NZ_JBYSXY010000031.1, from coordinate 14,787 downwards.
GAGTAGGTGTTGGTATCCTTGAAGAAAAAGTAGATGAGGTCTTTTCCGGCGCGCCAATCGACGGCGACAAAGTTTTTCAGTGCTGGCACTTTCAGTTTCCTTTAACTGTGGGGTGTTTGTTTTGATGTTTCTGTTTTAAGGCTACCGTCAGGGCTGGATGCCGTGTTTTGTTTTTTACATGGATTTATTTCGATGCTGGACGAGGGTTTTAGTTGTGCTGTTGATTTGATATTTAGTTGTCGGGTAGGTCTGGCGTTGATGGCATGTACTTGACCTTCATTGCAAGGAAGGCGGGGCTGGGAATTCGTGCTTCTCTCCCGCCGCGGTCCCGGACATAATCGCGACTTAATGTCGGCTTGTTTGAATCGTGTTTTTTATGGAGTTCAGCATGCACGTACTGGTTTGCGAAGACGATGAGCTGATCGCCAGCGGCATCGTTGCCGGCCTCACGGCCCAGGGCCTGACCGTGGAGCATGTCGCCACGGCTTCGGCTGCCCGGGCGATGCTCAAGGTTGCCAAGTTCGACGTGATGGTGCTCGACCTGGGGCTGCCGGACGAAGATGGTCTGAAGCTGCTGCAGCAGTTGCGTCATCACGGCCTGGAGATTCCGGTGCTGATTCTGACCGCGCGCGATTCGGTGACCGACCGCGTCGATGGCCTGCAAGCGGGCGCCGATGACTATCTGCTCAAGCCCTTTGACCTGCGTGAATTGGCTGCGCGTCTGCACACCTTGCTGCGGCGGGTGGCGGGGCGCAGTGTCAATCTGATCGAGCATGGCGCCCTGACTTACGATCCGAGCAGCCGCGAAACGCTGCTGGCCGGTCAACCGGTAGACCTGTCGCGCCGCGAGCAATCGTTGTTGCAAGCCTTGCTGCACAACCGTGGCCGGGTGCTGTCGACCGAGCAACTCAAGGACAGCGTCTACGGGTTCAACGATGAACTGGAAAGCAACGCCCTCAACGTACATATCCATCACCTGCGACGTAAACTCGGCAACGGCATCGTTGAAACCGTGCGCGGGCTGGGTTATCGCCTTGGGCCGGCGGATGGCGGAGAGCAATCGAAGTGATGAGTTTGCGTTTGCGTCTGAGTCTGACCCTCGGCGCGGCCTTCGCGCTGATCTGGGCCCTGGCTGCGGCCTGGATGCTCAGCGACTTGCGCAATCAGATGATGTTTTCCCTCGACCAGCGGCTGGTGGCCTCGGCGCGTATGGTTGCCGGGTTGCTGGAGCAATTGCCGGCGCTGCCGAGCAAGGGCGATGGCACGCATTTCAGTGCTGAGCAGTTGAATATTCCGGGGGGCATGGCCTGTCAGGTCAGCTCCTTGCGCGGCGAGATTCTGGCCCGCAGTCACAGCACTCCCGAACAAACCCTGGAAGCTGAACAGATGGGCTTCCATGACCAGATGATCGACGGTGCGCGCTGGCGCAGTTTCACCTTGGCTCGCGGTGATGTGCGCATCACCACGGCCGACCGGCAAGTCGAGCGCGAGGCACTGAACATGTCGGTACTGCTGGCCGCGTCGGTGCCGGTGGGCGTCGCGTTGCTCGGTTGCCTGTGGCTGCTCTGGCTGGGGATCGGCCAAGGCCTGGCGCCGCTTAATCGCATGCGCGATGCCTTGATGCGCCGCAGCGCCGACTCCCTTGAGCCGTTGCAAATCCATCCGCTGCCGAGCGAACTGCAACCGTTGCTGGAAACCCAGAATCAGCTGTTCCAGCGAATCGGAAAGGCTATCGAGCGCGAGCGACGGCTGACTGGCGATGCCGCTCATGAGCTACGCAGCCCGTTGACGGCGATCAAGACGCACCTGCAAGTGGCGCGCATGACCGAAGGCGCCGCCCGCGATCAGTCCCTGGCCCGCGCCGAGGAAGGCGCCGATCGCTTGCACCGCACGCTTGAGCAATTGCTGTTGCTGGCGCGGGTCGAAGGCAGTCTGTCGTTCGACGATGGCGTGCAGTGCAGCGCCGAAGAGGTGGCCCGTCTGGCGATTCAAGACGCGGCTAGCGGTGATCGTCAGCGGATCAAACTGCACTTGCCAGCGAAGTACTCACAGGCACCGGTGCAGATGCCAGCCGTGCTGTCGATTGCCGCCTTGCGCAATCTGTTGGACAACGCCTTACGCCACACCCCGGCGGATGCGGCGGTGGAACTGAGCCTTGAAACCATGGGTAACCGCGTGCGTTTTCAGGTGCGCGACCATGGCCCCGGCATCGCCGCCGATGACCTGCAACACCTGACCCAGCGTTTCTGGCGCAACGGCGCAAGCACCGGCTGTGGGCTTGGGCTGGCGATTGTCCAGGCGATCGTCCAGCGCTGTGGCTGCGTGTTGCATTTCGACAGCCGTGCCGATGGCTTGCGGGTTGATCTGACGATGCCGTTGCAGCCCTGACTCCGCTATCGCGGGCAAGCCTTGCTCCTACAGGTTATAAGCCGGCTGCACGACTTGTGGACTACATCAATCCGTAGGAGCAAGGCTTGCCCGCGATAGCGATTTTCGCTGCACATCAAATGTAACTTCTCTCCATTAGTCACCTGACCCTCGCGGCGCTATCGTCCCTCGCAGCTTTGACTCAATGGAATGAGGTGATAGCGCTATGGATTCCCCCCTACACATTTGCAAGGCCGGGCCCGCGGACGCGGGGATTATCAGCCGGATCGTCGAGCGCTCGATCAAGGTCGGGTGCGCTGGGGATCACCGCAATGACCCGAAAGTCGTTGCGGCCTGGACCCACAACAAAACCGTTGAACATGTACAACCCTGGCTGACCGATCCACGCCTGTACCTGAACCTCGCGCTGTTGGACGACAAACCGATTGGGGTGGCCATGGCTGCTGTCAGCGGCAAGGTCGGGTTTTGTTACGTCCTGCCGGAATGGTTTCGCCGGGGTGCCGGGCAGGCGTTGATCCAGGGTCTCGAAATCTGGTTGATCGAGCATGGTTTCAGTCAGGCACGACTCAACAGCACCGGCACCAGTGAAGAGTTTTTTCAGCACCTTGGGTACCGACGCTGCGCAGAAGCCTTCAGTGTTGCCGGGCTCACGGCCGTCCCCATGAACAAGTTGCTGACAGCACTCCCATAGCAAGCCTCCCGAGGGTGTAACTCCTTGGAGCGCTGATGCGTTTCCAGAGCAGGTAAACCAGTACGTACGCGCCCTGGCCGGAATGCGCACCTGCCACCGTGCTCAGCCCCGGCGTTTCACCGCCTGCAATGTGTAACTCAGCGGCAGGCGCCACGGGGCTTCTTTCAAACGGTATTCGCCGTGGTCATCGCAGACCATCTGACCGGGCAAGGCGTTCCAGGGAATACTTTGATGCTCCACCAGACCGGTGATGTCCAGCCCGTGGGTCAGCAGCGCGGTGATGATTTCTCCCAGACCGTGGTTCCATGCATGCGTGACGGAGGCCTTGAGCCGCGCATCGGTCTCGACATAGGTGCATTCGTCATCCCAGACCAAAGGCTCTTCGCGCTCGAAATACGGGAACTCGACGGACAAGGCGTCTTCGCGGCCTTCGTTGATCGACCACAACATCGGGTGGCCCTCGCGGATGAACAAGCGTCCACCCGGCTTGAGCAGGTCGCTGACCGTGCGCGCCCACGTGTCGATACTCGGCAGCCAGCACAAGGCGCCGATGCCGGTGTAGACCAGATCGAACGAGGCGGGTGGCAACACAGAAGCCGCGTGGTAAACCTCGGATTCGACATACTCGATTAGCGCGCCGCTGCGCTCGGCCAACGCGCGTGCCTGGACGATGGCGGCCGGTGAGAAGTCGAGCCCGCTCATTTGCGCCCCGAGGCGGGCCAGCGAGAGCGTGTCGGTGCCGATGTGGCATTGCAGATGCACGCCGCGAAAGCCCGAGATATCCCCCAATAACGGTACGTCGAAGCGCACGACGTCGGAGAGGTGATAGGCGTCGTCGATGAAAGTCTGAGTCCCATATTCGGTTGAGGCGGCATGCAACGGGGCGCGTTCGTCCCAGTTGGCTTTGTTCAGTTTGATGTAGTCACTCATGCTGAAGACCTGTTCCTTGTCTATCCCTAGGGTGCGTTGGGCAGACTAGCACTCGGGTCTTCAGGTTTTCTTGAGGGTTTTTGTAAGCGCGGACGGCATCGCCCGTGGCTTCACAGAGGAAGCTTATGGGCGGGCGACGCCGTGTCCTGCGGGGGGAGGGGGTTACTGCTGTTTGAACATCTCCTTCGCCCGCGCTTCGATTTGCGCCTGAGTCAGGTTTTCCTTGCGCGACGACAGGAACCACACATGGCCGAAGGGATCCTTCAAGGTGCCCGAGCGGTCGCCGTAGAATTGATCTTTCACTTCCGAAACCACCGTGCCACCCGCCTTGATTGCCTGGGCGTAGCTTTTGTCCACATCCTCGACATACAGATGCAAACCCACGGACGGTGATTTGTCGGGGTTGCTCAGCGGACCTTGATCGCACGGTGTACCGAGCATGATGGCGCAGTCGCCAATTCGCAGTTCAGCATGGCCGACGCTGCCGTCGGGCATCGCCAGACGCATGACTTCCGTAGCGCCAAAGGCTTTTTTGTAAAAGTCGATCGCCTCGGCGGCTTTCTGGATTCCCAGGTAGGGCGTGACGCTGTGATAACCCTCGGGAATGGGTTTAACGCTCATGACCGTTCTCCATATTCTTGTGGGTGGATGTTGCAAATCCTTCGCCGATTTCCGGTCGATTCACTATAGGTCAGCGCCAATAAGGCGACCGAGTGGCCGACGGGTTGCAGCATCGCCACTGTTGCGCCATCAACGATGAACCGGCAGTTCGTTTCGAAGGCCCATACAAAACGGCAGCAAGTCTCGAAACGGTCGATAGCGACTATCGAGAGCGATGATTTTTGTCGCTCAAGGGGCGGGAGTAGCCTGTGTTCGTTGCTCAAGACCGCCCGCAGGAAGCCTCTCCATGAACCATTTGCTCGTTACCTCATTGTTGTTGGTTGCCTCGGTGCTCGCCGGTTGCGCCAGTCATCCTGCTCCCGAATTGCGCCCGTATACCGCCGAAGAAACCCAAGAGCTGGCGATGGAAGCCTTGAATCGTCGCGGTTTGTCGTTTGATGAATACCAGGCAAAAAAAGCCGAATTGCTTGGCCAGCCGCAGAAGACGTTCGGTTACGACCAGCGTGGCGAGATGAACGCCGAGCGCGCTGTGGCTGTTCACGGCCACGCCAGCTAAGCGACTGTACCGCTCGAAGTTTCACGTAACTGTCCGTGGGTTTCACACGGGGGCTGCGATAGGGTCAACACCTGACTGACCCTGACGGACTCGCCCCATGACACTCTCGCTGGATTTACTGCTGGGTTTTGCCTTGTTCGCCCTGGTGACCTCGATCACCCCCGGCCCCAACAACACGATGTTGCTGGCCTCTGGCGTCAATTTCGGCTTCAACCGCTCCATCCCTCATATGCTCGGCATCAGCTGCGGCTTCTTCGTCCTTGTGCTCGCCGTCGGTTTTGGCCTGGGCGCGGTGTTTCAAACCTATCCTGTGCTGTACAGCGTGCTGCGCTATGTCGGCGCGGCCTATCTGCTGTACCTGGCGTGGAAAATCGCCCATTCGGGTCCTGTCCCCGAAGCCGAACAAGGTCACGCCAAGCCCATCAGCTACTGGGGCGCGGCGGCGTTTCAGTGGGTCAACCCCAAGGCCTGGATCATGGCAATTGGTGCAATCAGTACCTACACACCGCTGCAGGGCTATTTCACCAATGTGATCGTCATCGCTGCGGTATTCGCTATCATCAACCTGCCGAGCGTCAGTGTCTGGGCGGCTTGCGGCAGCCTGTTGCGCAATGTCCTGCGTGATCGGCGCTGGTTGCGGGTGTTCAACTGGGGCATGGCCCTGCTGCTGGTCGCTTCGCTGTATCCGATGCTGCACGAGAGCTTTAGCTGACTTGCGCTTCAACCCGGTGTCCGATGCCTGTTAAGCTCGACTTCAGGAGCGTTCCTACGCACTTTGAAATGAAGTCGTACTTCTTTAACGGCATCCGATCAGGTATTGCTGATTTCCCGCAGTTTTCACACCACCTCCAGTGCGGTGCTTTCAGCGAATACACCTGATCCCGGAACAAGCTCTGCGAGTCTTTTTTATGAATAAACGTCCTTTGTATTTTGATTACGCCGCCACCACTCCGGTGGATGAGCGGGTCATTCAGGTGATGGTCGACTGTCTGGGGTTCAGCGGTAACTTCGGCAATCCGGCCTCCAGCTCCCACGCTTATGGCCAGCAGGCCAGACGTTCGGTCGAGCAGGCGCGCCAGCAAGTCGCTGATCTGGTGGGCGCGAAAGCGCAGCAGATCGTCTGGACTTCCGGCGCCACCGAATCCAACAACCTCGCCCTCAAAGGCGTGGCCCAGGCCCGCGGGCAGTCCGGCGGGCACATCATCACCAGCCAGATCGAGCACAAGGCGATCCTCGATACCGCCAGGCAATTGCAGGACGCCGGGGTTGCCGTGACTTATCTGCTGCCGGATGCCGAAGGCTTGATCACTGCGCAAGCAGTCAGCGAGGCACTGCGCGAAGACACTTTTCTGGTGTCGCTGATGCTGGTCAACAACGAGCTCGGTACTGTCAACGACATCCCGGCCATCGGTCAGCGGGTGCGTGAGCACGGCGCGCTGTTTCACGTCGACGCCGCGCAGGGCGCGGGCAAGGTAGCGATTGATCTGGCCCAATGGCCGGTGGACCTGATGTCGTTTTCCGCGCACAAGATCTATGGTCCCAAGGGGATTGGCGCACTCTACGTCGGCCCGCGTGCCCAGCAGCGCTTGCAGGCGCAGATCCATGGCGGTGGGCACGAGGGCGGTTTACGCTCCGGGACCCTGGCCACGCATCAGATCGCAGCCATGGGTGCAGCCTTTGCGCTGGCGGCTGAACACTTTGCCGAAGAGGCGGCGACTATCGCCCGTCTGCGCGAGCGCTTGCTTGGGCAGCTCAGCGGTATTGCCGGTCTACGCTTGAACGGCAGCCCGACCCAACGCATTCCCCATACCCTAAGCCTGACCTTCAATGAGGGCGAGTTCAATTCCCAGGCCTTGAGTGCTTCGATCGCCTTCTCTGCGACGTCGGCCTGCAACTCCGCGAGCAATGCGCCGTCCCATGTGCTGCTGGCTCTGGGGCACGAAGTGCGGGCAGCGGGTCGGACCATTCGCTTGAGTCTTGGGCGTTTCACCACCGAGCAGGACATCGATCAGGCCGCACAATTGATTAAAGCAGCAACCGCCAGTGCACCGGCGTTCTGGGCTACCGCCCAATCCTGATGCGCAGACCAAAAGTCAGCGCCCTATAACAAAATTAAAGTGGTTAGCAGGAGACATGATGAGTACGCAGCCTTTGACCCATGGAACGGTTCCCCAGCGCCTGGCGCATACCCGCGAGCTGATGAGCCGGGAGGGCATCCACGCCCTGCTGGTGCCGTCGGCCGACCCGCATTTGTCGGAATACCTGCCGGGTTACTGGCAAGGGCGGCAATGGTTGTCGGGCTTTCATGGCTCGGTCGGCACGTTGATTGTTACCCAGGACTTCGCGGGTGTTTGGGCCGACAGTCGCTACTGGGAACAGGCGACCAAGGAACTCAAGGGCAGCGGCATCGAGTTGGTAAAATTGCAGCCTGGTCAACCCGGCCCGCTGGACTGGCTGGCCGAACAAACTCCGGAAGGGGGCGTGGTTGCGGTCGATGGCGCGGTGATGGCCGTGGCGTCGGCACGCTCACTGAGCAGCAAGCTTGAGGAGCGTGGCGCACGGCTGCGCACCGATATCGATCTGTTGAACGAGGTCTGGAGCGACCGTCCGAGCCTGCCGAATCAACCGATCTATCAGCACTTGCCGCCGCAGGCCACCGTCAGCCGTGGCGAGAAACTCGCCAAGCTGCGTGAAAGCCTGAAAGCGCGCGGTGCCGATTGGCACTTTATCGCCACCCTCGACGACATCGCCTGGCTGTTCAACCTGCGCGGCGGTGATGTGTCGTTCAACCCGGTATTCGTGTCCTTCGCCCTGATCGGCCAGCAGCAGGCAACCTTGTTTGTCGCGCTGAGCAAGGTCGATGCGCCATTGCGCGCGATCCTCGAACAGGACGGCGTCACCCTGCGCGACTACAGCGAAGTGGCCTCGGCGCTGGCTGCCGTGCCAAATGGGGCAAGCCTGCAAGTCGATCCAGCACGGGTGACTAGCGGTTTGCTGAATAACCTCGGCAGCGGCGTGAAGCTGATTGAAGGTCTGAACCCGACCACCCTCGCCAAGTCGCAGAAAAGTCTCGCCGATGCCGAACACATCCGTCAGGCCATGGAACAGGACGGCGCGGCGCTCTGCGAGTTTTTCACCTGGCTCGACAGCGCCCTGGGTCGTGAACGCATCACCGAACTGACCATCGACGAACACCTGACCGCCGCCCGTACCCGTCGTCCGGGGTATGTGTCGCTGAGCTTCAACACGATTGCCGCCTTCAACGCCAACGGTGCGATGCCGCACTACCACGCGACCGAAGAAGAGCACGCGGTGATCGAAGGTGACGGCCTGTTGCTGATCGACTCCGGCGGCCAGTACCTGGGCGGTACCACCGACATTACGCGGATGGTGCCGGTGGGCACGCCGACCGCCGAGCAGAAACGCGACTGTACGCGCGTCCTCAAGGGTGTGATTGCCTTGTCCCGTGCGCAGTTCCCGCGCGGCATTCTTTCGCCGTTGCTCGACGCCATCGCACGTGCGCCGATCTGGGCAGAGAGCGTCGATTATGGTCACGGCACCGGGCATGGCGTCGGCTACTTCCTGAACGTTCACGAAGGCCCGCAAGTGATTGCCTACCAAGCCGCACCGGCGCCGCAAACCGCGATGCAGCCGGGGATGATCACCTCGATCGAACCGGGCACTTATCGTCCAGGTCGTTGGGGCGTGCGGATCGAGAACCTGGTGTTGAACCGCGAGGCGGGCAGCAGCGAGTTTGGCGAGTTCCTCAAGTTCGAAACCCTGACCTTGTGCCCGATCGACACCCGTTGCCTGGAGCCTTCGTTGCTGACTCAGGACGAGCGCGAGTGGCTTAACGCTTACCACGCACAAGTTCGTGAACGTTTGAGCCCTTTGCTTGACGGTGCTGCGCTGGCGTGGCTGAACACCCGAACCGCCGCGATCTGAGTCGGTGGTGCGCCGTCAGTCTTCGGACGGCGGCGTAAGCTCGGGTGCGTGGGCGAGTACATCGCTCATGTAGTCGACGAACGCCTTGACCCTGGCCGATTGGCGACGATTGGCCGGGGACACCGCATGGATCGGCAACGCTTGTGCGCGGTAGTCCTGCAGGATCGCGATCACCCGACCAGCCTTCAAATCCTCGCTGAATAACCACACCGGCGACAGCGCAATACCCAGCCCGCCCAATACCATCTCGCGTATGGCCTCCGAACTGTTGCTCTGGGCGTTGCCTTTGATCCGCACGCTGTGGCGCTGAGCGTTTTTTTCGTAGATCCACTGATTCTGGCTGCTCAGCAGGTTGAACAGCAGGCAGTTATGCTGGCTCAGCTCTTCCGGTGTGTGTGGTTGGCCACGGCGAGCCAGATAGTTGGGACTGGCGACGGTGACTCGATGGGTGGTGCCGATCTGCCGGGCGATCAAACCGCTGTCGCTCAACTCGCCAATGCGTAATGTGACGTCCAGGCCTTCGCTGACCAGATCCTGATTCTGATCGCTGAGCTGTAAATCGATTTCAACGTGTGGATAGCGCTCAAGGAAATCCGGCAGTCGCGCAGCAATCTGCAATCGCCCGAAACTGACGGAGGAGCCCACTCGCAAAGGTCCGGCGACCGCTTCCCGTCCGGACTGAAAGCTGTGTTCGGCCGCGTCGACCGCCGCAAGAATCTGTCGGCATTCGTTGTAGTAACGCTGGCCTTCGTCGGTCAGCGAAAGCTGGCGAGTACTACGGGCAATCAGCTTGCCTCCAAGCTCTGTTTCCAGAGCCCGGAGGATTTTGCTGATGGTCGGTTGGCTGGTCTGCAGTTCCCGAGCGACAGCAGAGAAACTGCCGCGCTCGACTACTCTTACGAAAACCGCCATTGCATTGAGTTTGTCCAAGGGCTTTCTCATTGATTCCAAATAGGCATGGTCACTATAGCTATATAGCGTCTTATCGGCATGAGTGGGCGGGCGGATGATCAACGCAACTCTCCACTGACATGAGATTGCGAAATGACTGACTCACTTGAAATGCTCGCCCTGATCGTCGACTCAGCCAATGCACCGTTTCGTTTGGCCTCCATCCCTAAGCCCGTGCCTGAAGCGGGGCAGGTGTTGGTCAGAATCATCGCCAGTGGGGTGAATCAATTGGATGGGAAAATCCGCGCCGGGGAGGCAGCTCATGCCCGTCAGCCATTGCCGGCGGTGCTGGGTATGGATCTGGCAGGGATTGTCGAAGCGCTCGGTGCCGGGGTCAGCGATTGGCAGGTCGGCGATCAGGTGTATGGCATGGCGACCGGGATTGGCGGTCAGCAAGGCTCACTGGCGCAATTCGCCGCTGTTGATGCGCGGTTGCTGGCGCGCAAACCGATCAATCTGAGCATGACTGAGGCGGCAGCGCTGCCGCTGGTGTTGATCACCGCGTGGGAAGGCTTGCTGGATCGCGCTCGGGTTCAGACTGATCACAAGGTATTGATTCACGGTGGCGCTGGTGGCGTCGGGCATGTGGCGGTGCAGTTGGCCCGGGCATTCGGTGCCGAGGTATTTGCCACGGGGTCGGCGAGGCAGCAGGCGATTATCGAAAGCCTCGGTGCAACCTTTATCGACTACCGCCAGCAGTCGGTTGAACAGTATGTACAGCAGCATACGGCGGGGGAGGGTTTCGATATCGTTTATGACACAGTCGGAGGCGAGACGCTGGATGCGTCGTTCAAGGCTGTGCGCACTTATCAGGGGCACGTGTTGAGCTGTCTCGGCTGGGGGCAACACAGTCTGGCGCCATTGTCGTTCCGGGCGGCGAGTTACTCTGGAGTCTTCACGTTGCTGCCTTTGCTGACCGGTAACGGTCGCGAGCGGCACGGACAGATACTTGGCGAGGCCGCGAAGTTGATTGAAGCAGGCTTGTTGAAGCCTTTGCTCGATCCCCGGCGGTTCACGCTGCAAACCGCCGAGGCAGCCTATGACCTGCAAGCCTCGGGTGAGGCGCAGGGTCGACTGGTTATCGAGATCTAGCCCAAGGCCTCACGGACGAAATCCAAGCGATCCTGACCGAAGAACAATTCGTTATCGACAAACATGCTCGGCGCACCGAACACGCCGCGCTGGATCGCCTGTTCGGTTTTGTCCTTGAGTGCGGCTTTGACTTCCTCATCGGCGGTCAATGCCAGCGCTTCATCAGGGTCAAAGCCATGCTCGGCCAACACCGCGGCGACGGTCGCCGGGTCGTTGAGGTTGCGGCCATCAACCCAGAGCGCACGGAACAGGCAATCAATAAAATCGAGGAAACGCTCGGGGTGTCGTAGCTGGATGCCGGTGACGGCGCGCATCAACAAAAGGGTATTGATGGGAAAGTACGGATTGAGCTGGAATGGCACGTCGTAGCGCTTGGCGTAACGATTCAGGTCCAGGAACATGTAATGCCCCTTGGCCGGAATCGTTGCCGGCGAGGCATTGCCGGTGGCCTTGAATACGCCACCTAGCAGCATCGGTTGATAGATCAGCTGGCTACCGGTTTGCTCACAAATTTTCGGTAGTTGGGTATAGGCCAGGTAAGTGGCAGGGCTGCCGAGGTCGAAGAAGAACTCTACGCGTTTGCTCATGTTCGATGCACTCTGATTATTGTTAGAGAGGATGGCTTACCAGCGTTCGCTCCAGGGCCGCAGATCCAGTTCGAAGGTCCACGCATCGCGAGGCTGGCTGTGCAGGTACCAGTAGTTCTCGGCGATGTGTTCTGGGTTGAGAATCCCGTCCTGATCCTTGAGGGCATACTTTTCCGGGAAGCTGTCGCGAATGAAGTCGGTATCGATCGCGCCATCTACCACGACATGGGCGACATGAATGTTCATCGGGCCCAGTTCCCGCGCCATGCTTTGGGCCAGGGCGCGGATGCCATGCTTGGCGCCGGCGAACGCCGCGAAGCCAGCAGCACCGCGCATGCCGGCGGTGGCCCCGGTGAATAGAATAGTGCCGCGTTGTCGGGTGGCCATACGCTTGGCCACTTCACGGCCGTTCAAGAATCCAGAGAAACAGGCCATTTCCCAGATCTTGAAATACTTGCGGGCGGTTTCTTCAAGAATGCTGCACGGCACATTGGCGCCGATGTTGAAGACGAACGCCTCGATCGGGCCGATCTGGCTTTCGATTTGTTCAACCAGCGCGACGACATCCTCTTCCTTGCGCGCATCACACGCAAAACCGTGGACTTCACCGCCACTGGCCTGAATGGCATCGACCAATGGCTGCAACTTGTCTGCGCTGCGACGAGTGACGCAGGCAACAAACCCTTCCTGTGCGAAACGCTTGGCAATAGCTCCGCCGGTGGCATCGCCAGCACCGACAACCAGTACGACTTTCTTGTTATTGCTAGTTGTGGTCATAGTCATCTCTCTTTGGTAAACGATCGTTAGCCAAACGAACGTTATGCTACGATCTTGAAGACGTCAAGGCGATGGATTCTCGGGAGAAGCGATGCGTTACTCAGCCAGTCACAAGTTGGAAACCAGGCAGAAGCTGCTTGAAAGCAGCTCGGTGTCAGCCAAGAAAGAAGGTTTTTGCACGGTGGGGGTCGATGGCTTGATGAAGGCCATCGGGCTCAGTGGCGGTGCGTTTTACAGCCACTTTTCCTCGAAAGACGAACTCTTCAGCTCGATCGTCGAGCGTGAGCTGTGTCAGAGCCTTGAGCGATTGAGCGGTAATGGCGAGCTGAGTCGAGCCAAGCTGGAGCGCTGTCTCAAGCATTACTTGAGCATGGCGCATGTCGAGCATCCCGAGTCCGGGTGCGCACTGCCGACATTGGGCGCCGAGATCGCTCGCTCGGACATCGCGGTACGCCAGCAAGCCGAGCAGTGGATCTGTCGGCTGCAGGAAAGTTGGGCGCGCATCCTGGAGAGTGACAGCCTGGCCTGGGCCATTCTGTCGCAGTGCGTTGGCGCGCTGGTGGTTGCGCGAATGCTGGTGAATCCGGAGGTCCAGCGCACCGTACTGCATTCCAGCTACGAAGAAATCGGACGCCAGATAGCCGGTCAACGCGCTGAATAGGAGCGCACCTGGTTACTTGCAGATGACGATCATGCTGCGGCTGGTATAGCCAGCAGGGTTGAGTCCAAACGGATAGTCACCCGGGTCTTCCACGGCGTCTCCGGATTTGGCGATCACCTTGTAGCCATTCGGCCCGCATGAGTTGGCCGCACTGGTGTAGCACTTGTCCCAGGAAGAAGAGAGGCCTGAGCAGTTAATGTGCAGGCCTTTTTTTCCGCGTTTGACCTCAGTCCTGGAGGTCGCAGCGCAACCCGCAATGGCCAGTACAACAAGCAATACCAAAAATCGTTTCATTCCAATCCCTATTACGGTCTCGGGTCTGGTGCCCGAGTCTGCCAGCATGCGCTTTCGTTTTTATCGTTAGTGATATCCCTATCCGAAAAAGTCCATGTCTGACATTGAGTTGTGGCTAAACATGGCTCAATTGAGCGGTAAATACCAGACCTTCGTAAAAGCGCGTATCAATCTACTGCTACCAAAGGCTTGGACTCACTGCGCATGGTCATGGTCGCGCCTACGGATGCCAGAATGATGCAAGTGATGGCCATCCACTGTGCCAGGGACAAGTATTCGTGCAGAAACAGCAGCCCGGACAATGCGCCGAATGCGGGCTCGATGCTCATCAGTGTGCCGAAGGTTCGCGCCGGCATTCGGGTGAGGGCGATCATCTCAAGGGTATACGGAAGGGCAGTGGACAGAACGGCTACGCCAATAGCGATGGGGATCAGTGACGGTGTGAGCAACGCGGCTCCGGCATGGACGATGCCTATAGGCGCAACGAAGAGTGCTGCAATCATGACACCCAACGCGGCGGTCTGGACGCCGTTATCTGCCCCGGCTTTCTGACCGAACAGAATGTACAGTGCCCAACATACCCCGGCGCCGAGAGCATAACCGGCGCCTATGAGGTCGATGCTCGTGTTTGTTGCGTCTGTAGGTATAAGTAGCAGCAAACCGACGATGGCCAGACCGATCCACAGAAAGTCGATCGCCTTGCGTGAGGCATAAATTGCCACTGCCAGTGGGCCCGTGAACTCCAGAGCAACGGCAATTCCGAGTGGGACAGTCCTGAGGGACATATAGAAGAGGAAGTTCATGCCGCCCAGCGCCATGCCGTAGACGATGACGGTGCGTAAGGACTTGGCGGTGAGCCTCGCATTCCAGGGGCGCAGTAGCAGCAACATGATCACGCTGGCGAAAATCAGTCGCAGGGTGGTCGTCCCTTGCGCCCCGACTATTGGGAACATGCTTTTTGCCAGGGAGGCTCCAGACTGGATCGACGCCATGGCTATTAATAGCAGGCCAACCGGGAACAGAGTCGATGCAAGGCTGCGGGGCTGGTCATTCATTGCGTATCGTCGTCCGAAGTGAGAGGCGAGAGAGTGTACGGCTGGCATATCATGCTTAGCTACTAGGTGTTGAGCAATATACTGCGCACTCTTTGTTGGCGCCTCTATATATAGGCCGTAACGAGTGCCGTTTTTCGATTTCTGATAGAAAAACCAAATTAGGTGTTGACGGCAGATTCTGGAAGTCTATAATTCGCCCCACTTCCGGCGCAGTCGAAACGGAAAACTCCTTGGTAAAC
>NZ_JBYSXY010000030.1:0-42581 GCF_058782685.1 Pseudomonas sp. FW306-02-D09B | reverse complement strand
GTCCAGCGGGAGCAAGCTCCCTCGCCACAGATACTTCTCAGGCCTCCAGACTTCCTTAAGTGAACAGCATTGCGCCATTGGCGGGCTTACTGTCAAAGGCATTCGTCAAAACGCAAAACACGAACAGCCAAACGCGCCCCAGAATCCCTGGAAGTCGCTGACGGGTGCGTTCGACAAGCGCGCCCGCTCATGGCTGTGGGCATGCACTGCGCAGGCACCTGCGCATTGATGCATCTGGGCAGTGAGCGGTGCCAAGGGTTTCCAGTGCCCCGGCACGTTCACCACCGGTGACCAGTCGGGCATGACCGGCAAACGCGGTGGGCCGAGTTTTTCGAATTCGAGGCTGCCGTACACCACCTTGCCATCGACCACGGTCAGCACCGATTCAATCCATTTGATCGCTTCGTCGTCGACGCTGAAGTAGTCGGCAGACAACGCCACCAGATCGGCCAGTTGCCCGACCTTGATCTGGCCCTTTGAGCCTTGCTCGGAGGAGAACCAGGCGCTGCCATGGGTGTAGAGTTCCAGCGCTGTGTCGCGGCTCAGGCCTTGCGGGTAAAGCTCCAGGCCGCCGACGGTGCGGCCGCTGACCAGCCAGTAGAGTGATGTCCATGGGTTGTAGCTGGAAACCCGTGTGGCGTCGGTGCCGGCACCGACCGGAATACCTTCGGCGAGCATGCGCTGGATCGGAGGGGTGTGCTCGGCGGCTTTGGCGCCGTAACGGTCGACAAAGTATTCGCCCTGAAAAGCCATGCGGTCCTGAATCGCAATGCCGCCGCCCAGTGCACGAACCCGCTCGATGTTCTGCGGGGTGATGGTTTCGGCGTGATCGAAGAACCACGGCAGCCCGTCGAACGGGATATCGCGGTTGACCTTTTCGAACACATCGAGCATCCGGCTGATCGATTCGTTGTAGGTGGCGTGCAGGCGAAATGGCCAGCGCTGCTCGACCAGATGCCGCACCACCGGTTCCAGTTCCTGCTCCATGGTTTGCGGCAGATCGGGGCGTGGTTCGAGGAAGTCTTCAAAGTCGGCGGCGGAGAACACCAGCATTTCGCCAGCGCCGTTGTGCCGCAGGAAATCATCACCCTGGCCGTAGTGCGAGGTACTGGTCCAGTTCTTGAAGTCGGTCAGTTCTTCCTTGGGTTTTTGGGTGAACAGGTTGTAAGCGATGCGCACGCTCAGTTGCCGGTCCTTCGCTAACTGCTGGATGACCTGATAGTCGTCCGGGTAATTCTGAAAACCGCCTCCGGCATCGATGGCGCTGGTGACGCCGAGGCGATTGAGTTCGCGCATGAACTGCCGGGTCGAGTTGAGCTGATACTCCAGTGGCAGCTTCGGCCCCTTGGCCAGGGTTGAGTAGAGAATCATCGCATTCGGGCGGGCGATCAGCATGCCCGTAGGGTCACCATTGGCATCGTGCTGGATTTCGCCACCCGGCGGGTTCGGGGTATTGCGGTCGTAACCCACCACTTTCAACGCCGCGCGGTTGAGCAGGGCGCGGTCATACAGGTGCAGGACGAACACCGGTGTGTCAGGTGCAGCCTTGTTCAGCTCTTCAATCGTCGGCAGACGCTTTTCGGCGAACTGGAACTCGGTCCAGCCACCGACCACGCGCACCCATTGCGGTGCCGGCGTGCGGTCGGCCTGATCCTTGAGTATGCGCAAGGCGTCGACCAATGACGGCACGCCTTCCCAGCGCAGTTCGAGGTTGTAGTTCAGGCCACCACGGATCAGGTGCAGGTGCGAGTCGTTGAGGCCAGGGATCACCGTGCGTTTTTGCAGGTCGATGACTTGCGTGCTGGCGCCGCGCAGGGGCATGACGTCCGAATCATTGCCGACGGTAATAAACAGCCCGTCCTTGATGGCGACCGCGCTCGCAAGGGGTTTATCCCGGTCGACCGTGTGCATGCGACCGTTGAACAGGATGAGATCGGCTGGGGAGTTGGTCATGCTGGTGCTCTGCGCAAATAGAGGACTGGTCCAGGCGCTGACGGTGCCTGCCGAAAGGCCTTGCAGTACGCGGCGGTGGTTGAAGTCGTCGTGTTCATCAGGTGGGCTCATGGCGCCGTTCTCCGCAGGTGTTCGGTCGAGCGAGCAGCCGAATGTGCAGCCATACGGCCAGCAAAGAATATAGACGGCAAATCCGCAGTCGATGTGTCGGGCGTGCACATTTACGACTGGCAGAAACGACGAATCCCGCCATAAGGGCGGGATTCGTAAGCAGCCAGAGGGCTCCCAAGGTTGGGAGCCGTCGTCTTAGCTTGGGAACAGCTCGGACAGTTTCATGGCCAGCATCATGTCGCCTTCAGCGCGCAGTTTGCCGCCCATGAACGCTTGCATGCCGTCGGTCGAGCCGTCGACGATGCCTTCCAGGGTTTCGCCGTCCATGACCAGAGTCACTTGAGCGTCCGGGTTCTCGCCTTCTTTCAGCTCGCACGTGCTGTCTTTAACGATCAGCGAGAAGTTCTTGTCGTCGTCGATGCGGAAACCGAAAACCAGGTCCAGACCGGCAGCAGCGGCTGGGTTGAACTTGGCTTTCATGGCTTGTACGGCGTCAGCTACGGAGGTCATGGTTCGATCCTTTTATGAAGTGTTACAGCAAGGGTCACAGTGATCCGGACTCAACGGAAAGTGATGAGCTCCGGGGCCTTCAGCAGTTGCAAATGTGCATGACTGTTGAAGGAAGCCAGTGTCACCTCGCGACCACGGAACTTCAGTTGGTTGAGCGAGGTGTTAACGATTTGCCAATTCAGCTCAAAGGCCTGCCTGGCCGGCATTTGAGTAATCAGGTGGAGCAGGGCAGTGATGGTTCCGCCGGAGGTGAACACGGCGATTTTCTGGGTGTTGTCGGCCTGTTCGAGAATACGCTGCAAACCGGCCTGGACCCGCTCGACGAAGCCTGGCCAGCTTTCCAGCCCCGGTGGGTCGTAAGTACCGGCCAGCCAACGCTCGATGATCAAGGCAAAGATTCGCTGAAACTCGCCGCGATTCTGCGCGGCATTGCGCAGAATATTCAGGGCTTCGGGTTCTTCGGGCAGCAGGTCTGGAATCAGCGCGCGAATCACCGCGTCGGCGTCGAACTCGTTGAAAGCCGAATCGATTTCCAGCGGCGGCACTGGCAGGCCGACTGCGCCGAATTGTGCCAGGGCACTGCTGGCGGTGTGTTGCTGGCGACGCAGGTCGCCCGACAGGCAGCGATCGAAACTCAATCCCAGTTCAGCCAGGTGACTGCCGAGTATTTCTGCCTGGCGAATACCGGTCGGCGACAGCACGTCGTAGTCGTCTGCACCGAAAGAGGCCTGGCCATGTCGAATCAAATAGATGCTGCCCACGTCCGCGTCATCCGGGTACGTTGAAGGTTTTGCGAGGTTATGAGGATGGCGATGAGCTGTCAATGAAAAAACATACGCTTGTTTGAAATGCTCGTTGGAGGCCTGTTGCAGAAGGTTTCACGACTGGTCGCAACGCGGCTGCATGGGTATGCTGAAGGTATACGCGCCTGCGTGTTCTGCGGCGCACTGTCGTTAAGGAGTCAATGTGGAGTTTTTTGCCGAGTACGCAAGTTTTCTGGCTAAAACCGTTACCTTGGTGATCGCCATTCTGGTGGTCCTGGCCAGCTTTGCGGCGTTGCGCAGCAAAGGCCGGCGCAAGTTCACGGGCCAGTTGCAGGTCAGTAAACTCAATGATTTCTACAAGGAGCTGCGTGAGCGCCTGGAGCAGACACTGCTCGACAAGGACCAGCTCAAGGCCTTGCGTAAATCCGAAGCCAAGTCCGAGAAAAAACAGAAGAAAAAGCCGGAAGCCAAACCCCGGGTGTTCGTGCTGGATTTCGATGGCGACATCAGGGCTTCGGCGACTGAAAGCCTGCGCCACGAAATCACCGCACTGTTGTCCCTGGCCACGCCAAAGGACGAAGTCGTGCTGCGCCTGGAAAGCGGCGGTGGCATGGTTCACAGCTACGGTCTGGCGTCCTCGCAACTGGCGCGCATTCGTCAGGCCGGTGTGCCATTGACCGTGTGCATCGACAAGGTCGCGGCCAGCGGCGGTTACATGATGGCGTGCATCGGCGAGAAGATCATCAGCGCGCCGTTTGCCATTCTGGGTTCGATCGGGGTGGTGGCGCAGTTGCCTAACGTCAATCGCCTGCTGAAAAAACACGACATCGACTTTGAAGTCCTGACGGCGGGTGAGTACAAGCGCACGCTGACAGTGTTTGGCGAAAACACCGAGAAGGGCCGGGAGAAGTTCCAGGAAGACCTGGATGTGACTCACGAACTGTTCAAGAACTTCGTCTCACGCTACCGGCCGCAACTGGCCATCAACGAAGTGGCCACCGGTGAAGTCTGGCTGGGTGTTGCCGCACTGGAAAAACGACTGGTCGATGAGCTGAAAACCAGTGATGAATACCTCGCCGAACGGGCCAAGGGCGCAGAGCTGTTTCACCTGCATTATGCCGAACGCAAGAGCCTGCAAGAACGCGTCGGCCTGGCGGCCAGCGGTTCGATTGATCGGGTCTTGCTGACGTGGTGGAGCCGTCTCACCCAGCAGCGTTTTTGGTAGGGAGCAAGGGGCTCGCCAATGCGGGCCCGTTTTTACGGCGTCGAGTGCAATGCTCGACGCTGTACAGGCTCAGTTTCGAGTGTTTACCCGCCGCATTTCAGGTCTTTTGAGGCCGTCGTGTTTTCCCACCGGATTGAGGACATTTCCTGCTTTTTTTGCGGTAGGCGATGCATAAGCTCTCAGCTCCCGAATCAACTGCAAAGGATTGCAAATGATGGCGCTAGAGAGTCAACACCCGCCGGTCACCCGCCGGTTATCTGCTCGAAACAAACAGCCACTGTCGAGCCTTGCACTGGACGCCGTATTGCCCTCGACCCCGACCCAATATGCCGCGAAGCTGATCGAGGAACGTTGGGGAACAGAGTTATTGGCTGCTCGCCTGGTTGACCTCAATTACCATTTCTATGGTTACCCTGCACAGCAGGACGTGCAGCAAGGCCGGGTCAGAAAATCACAAAGCCTGGTACAGGTCTTGCTGAGCAACAATCAGACTGTGGGCGCGGGTCGTTTCGGGGAAACGGGATTCGGCCTGTACACGCCTCCTGTCGTGGGCCCGGAAGTCCAAATCGTCGAGATCGATGAGTCTATCAATCCAGACGGCGGGTTCCTGGACTATGAGGGCATCTACCGCCAGACCGACCCTCAGCTCTACGGTCCGAGCACTCAGCTAAAGCTGCAGCCGGCAGCGTTCAAAAAGTGGGTGTGGGAGCTGGAGTTCAAGGACAAATACACCGCTTATGTGCACGCCGCGTGGCCTTCCGACGAGGTCTGTCTTGCCCCCCAAGGTTATCCGCTGCGCACTTCGGTCAAGACGGCCTTTGTCATGGCGGCTTATTTGCAACACCGGGAAAACAGCCTGACCCAGGACGGACTCAAACTGGCACTGCAGATAGCCGGGTTTGATCCGCAGCAAACGTGGGAGCAACTGACGGTTGAGCAATTGCAGGCCTGGGCGACGACCGAATCCTCCATAGAGGCTGCGCGTCTGGTCATTTACCGTTATGTATCGAGCGATATCTGGAGCTTTCGAGAGAGAATCAGTGAGCGGATTTTGCTTTATGTCCCGAGTAACTCTTCTCCGTTCCACGAATTTGCCGATCAACAGGCCTTGCACAAATGGGTGGTCGATGTGGGCCGGGACGTCGCCCGGCGGGATGCTCTGGCAGCGCATTTTTCCGAAGATGACCGGCAGGACGGCACATTCCACGCAGGCGTGTCGACCGCGTTGGACGGCATGGCGCTTTACCCCAAACAGCATCATTTGAAGAAAGGCCATGGTTTTTTCAACGATGATGGTTACTGGGATCCTGCCGATTACATTCACTTCGAGGTCGCAACGTCTCCAATCGATCCCTTCGCGCAGTGGGTGTTGCTGATGAAGCAAGCGGCCCAGTCCAGTATTGAAAAGATTCGAGACGATGCCCAGGTCAATCGGGATGATTTGAGAGCGGTGGTCGAGCCCATTGTGCAATGGATCAACAAATTTGGTCCCTTGGCGTTGTTCGTTCCGGGTGGCGAAGGTTTGTTGGCGCTGGCCGGACTGATCGATGCCGGTTATGGATTGGCTCAGGCGGTTGATGGCAAGACCGCTGAAGAGCGTTCGGCAGGTGTCACGCGTACCGTATTCGGTTTGCTCAATGCCTTGCCACTGGCCGCGGAAGGGGCAGCCATCAAGGCCGAAGAACATGCCGTCGGCATCGGGTCTGAACCCGGTCCTGCCCCCGCGTTTATGGACGAACCCTTGTCCGGCGAGTCCTCGCTGATGGACGGAAATGTTGCACCTTCCTCCGTTGGCGCTGAACGGGCGCAGCTGATGCGAGGTATTGGGCCGAGTGTCCAGGCATTCAGTGATGAGGTTCTGGTCCAGATAGCTTATGTCAGCCCCGTGGATGATGATGTATTACGCCTGATGCACACCGGGCAGCGGTCACCGGCTCCGGTGCTGGCGGATACCATCAGTCGTTTCACGCTCGATCAGGATCTGCAGCGTGCCATTGATGCGTTCCCCGAAGGCTCGGCGCAGGCCGAACAGCTAAAAAGCACGCGAGTCGAACAGTTCAGGCAGCGCTACGACGCGCTACAGCATTCGGATAATGACTGGATCAGGTTATTTCGGGATCAATACCCGGGTTTACCAAAAAGTGCGGTGGAGCAAATGCTCGACAGGTCGGGAGTGGACATTGCTGCGCCCCACACACTGGCTGACGCCAAGCGAGTGCTCGGGCAGTTGGGCGGCAAGGCGCAGCAGTACACGCAGCATGTACGTCTGTGCCGTGCCTATGAGGGGCTTTATCTGAAGTCGGTCGAAAACGCCGACAGTGATGTGCTTGTATTGCAGACGCTGGAACGGCTGCCGGGCTGGTCGCGTGCGACTCGAATCGAGGCGCTCTACGGGCGGGTCGGTACGGCTGACTTTGATCAAGTGCTGCTCGGGCTTCTGCCGCAAGAACAACGCGCGGCCCTCGGTTTGCGTCCAGGCCATGAATGGCAGGACTTGCAGTTCAAAACTCGGGAAAACACCCTGCCGCGCTCCGAATTGATGCTCGGGTTGCGCAGGATGGACACCGGGTTGACCTTTCAGCGTCTCGGTTTGCGAGGTGGTGGATTCCCGAGCACCGCGCAGTCCGGTGAGCTGTCCATAGAGATCATGAGGCTTCAGGTTAAAGAGATTTATCCTGCGTTTACGACTGAACAAGCGGATGAGTTTCTATTGAATGCAGGCGCCCAGGCTCAGGCTGATCTTTATCGGCTGAGGTTGCAGTCAGAGCAACTACGTTTCGATATCACCGGTTGGATCGAAAACATCACCGATGATATCGAAGAGATGGATATAGATATTCTGCTCGCGGGTGATGAGGGCACGGAGGGAATGAGCGACGCCGAGATTAAGGCGGAGAACGACGCGCGCATAGACGAATGGATGGATATTGAACGTGATACCCGATATGAGCTGGCCGAAGACCTGATCGCCATTTGGCAAAAGCGTAGCGGGCCAGAAAGCCGGGTTTATCGGGACGGACAGTTCATCGGCTTTCACCTGGATATGGACTTCGAGCAGATGCACTACCTCCCGCAGCTCAACGTAAAGTTGAATGACGTAGTCTCTCTCACCATGCCGAATTTCAAGTTAACGCAGCGCGGCAGCCTTAACGGATTCCTTGAGTGTTTCCCCAACCTTCGCACATTGAATATGCAGGGCGTTGATCTACGACTCTTTGACCAGAATGGCATAGCGGTTGGTCGATTGCCGCCTGCCATCGGCCAGTTGTCTCGGCTTGAGGTCTTGAACCTGAAAGCGACCCGGCTGGTCCTGACGGAGGGAACCGTAGGCCAACTCGCCGAGCTCACCCGACTTCAGGAGCTCGATCTAAGCGAAAATCCGTTGGGTCTCCCACCGCCAGTGTTTGAGATGTCCGAATTGCGTCAACTCAAGTTGAGGCGTGCGGAGCTTGAGTCTTGCCCGACTTTTGCTCTGGATTTTCCTGGCCTGGAGCGGTTGGATCTACGTGATAACCAGCTTGTCCGAGTGCCTGAATCGGTTCGTAAGCAGTCGGTGGCCGTGGGCAACGTCTTGCTTTCAGGCAATCCGTTAACCGACGCAGACAGTTTGAAATGGATCATGGAACACCGTAAGCAGACCCGGATCAACCTGTGGATGGGGGCTGCGGCACGCGATTTTGCCAGGCCAAACGCTTGGTTGACCGGGCTTCTCCCTGAGCAGGCGGCACAACAGACCGCACGCTGGGAGCGTCTTTTTGCAAAAGAGGGGAGTAATCGTTTCTTCGACACTTTGGACGTACTGACGCGCACGGCTGATTTCCTGGTGGACTATGCACCTTTACAGCAGCGAGTGTGGCGAATGGTTGATGAGATGGATGCTTCGCAGGAGCTTTGCCAGCACCTGTTCGAGGGGGTGGAATGGTCGCCTCTCGATGGGGATGACCCGTTTGCCAGTTTTGAGCGACTGGAAGACAGAATCACTTTATTCATGGAGCCGCCTGTGAAAAAAGCCAGTCTCGATGGCGATACCATTCAAGCGCCATAGGTGAAGCGAGGGGAGTCTGTAGTCACAATGAAAGACCTTGAGTCCCGGCACAGGTGCCGGGCTCAAGGTTTTTTTGTCGATCAGCGGCGACGGAACAGCGGCAGCGGTTCGTCGGTGGCGGCCTGGTAGGTCACCGAGAAGTCCTTGAGGCTTTCAAGGGCTTCGTACGGGTCCTTGTCGGCGCGCAATGCATACGCGTCGAAACCGCAGCGGTGCAGGTAGAACAACTGGTCGCGCAGCACATCGCCAATCGCCCGCAGTTCGCCCTTGTAGCCGTAACGGTCACGCAGCAGGCGCGCGTTGGAGTAGTTGCGCCCGTCGGTGAAGGCCGGGAAGTTCAAGGCAATGACCTGGAAATGATCGACGTCGTCGCCGATTTCCTCGGCTTCTTCATCGGCATCCAGCCACACGCCCAAACCGCCATCGCGAGCCTTGAGCGCATGCGCGTGATCGCGCCACAGGGCCAGCGGGACGATCAGGTCGTCGCAGTTGGAAATGCCGTCGAAGGTCGCGTCCTTGGGCAGCAAGTGCCAGGTTTCGTCGATGACTTCGTTGTTCTTAATTATTCGCTGCATAGACGCGTTCCTTGAAGAGGTCGATGCCGATACGTTGATAGGTGTCGATGAAGCGTTCGTCTTCGGTACGTTGTTCCACGTACACGTCGATCAGCTTCGAGATCACGTCAGGCATGTCGTCCTGTGCAAAGGACGGGCCGAGGATCTTGCCCAGGCTGGCGTCACGGCTGGCGCTGCCGCCGAGGGATACCTGGTAGAACTCTTCACCTTTCTTGTCCACTCCGAGGATGCCGATGTGCCCGACGTGGTGGTGACCACAGGCGTTCATGCAGCCGGAAATGTTCAGGTCCAGTTCGCCGATGTCGAACAGGTAGTCCAGGTCATCGAAACGGCGTTGGATGGCTTCGGCGATCGGGATCGACTTGGCGTTGGCCAGGGAGCAGAAGTCGCCACCGGGGCAGCAGATGATGTCGGTCAGCAGGCCGATATTCGGTGTAGCGAAGCCTTGCTCGCGCAATTCACCCCACAGGGTGAACAGTTGGCTCTGCTCGACATCAGCCAGAATGATGTTCTGCTCATGGGAGGTGCGCAGCTGGCCAAAGCTGTAGCGGTCGGCCAGGTCGGCAACGCCATCGAGCTGCTTGTCGGTCAAGTCACCCGGAGCAACGCCGGTCGGCTTGAGCGACAGGGTCACCGCGACATACCCCGGCTTCTTGTGAGCCAGGGTGTTGCGGGTGCGCCAGCGAGCAAAGCCCGGATATTGCTTGTCGAGTTCAGCCAGTTCTGCCGTCTGATCGTTCAGGGCTTTGTAGTCCGGATCGACGAAGTGCTTGGCGACGCGATGCACTTCGGCCTCGGTCAGCGTGGTCTGGCCACCGCGAAGGTATTCCATTTCCGCGTCGACTTTTTGTGCGAAGACTTCAGGCGTCAGGGCCTTGACCAGAATCTTGATCCGCGCCTTGTACTTGTTGTCGCGACGACCATAGCGGTTGTACACACGCAGAATGGCGTCGAGGTAGCTCAACAGGTCTTGCCACGGCAGGAATTCATTGATGAACGCGCCAACGACAGGCGTACGACCGAGGCCGCCACCGACCAGCACGCGGAAACCCAGTTCGCCTGCGGCGTTGTGCACCGGCTCAAGGCCGATGTCATGGACTTCAATGGCTGCACGGTCCGAGGTCGAACCGTTGATGGCGATCTTGAACTTGCGCGGCAGGTAGGCGAATTCCGGGTGGAAGGTGGTCCACTGACGGACGATTTCGCACCACGGACGCGGATCGATCAATTCGTCGGCAGCGACACCGGCGAACTGATCGGTGGTGACGTTGCGCAGGCAGTTGCCGCTGGTCTGGATAGCGTGCATCTGCACGGTCGCCAGCTCAGCCAGGATGTCCGGGATGTCTTCCAGTGCCGGCCAGTTGAACTGGACGTTCTGCCGGGTACTGATGTGGGCATAACCCTTGTCGTAGTCGCGGGCAATCTTGGCCATCATTCGCGTCTGGCGCGAAGTCAGTTGGCCATAAGGCACGGCAACCCGCAGCATCGGAGCGAAGCGCTGGATGTAAAGGCCATTTTGCAGGCGCAGGGGGCGGAATTCTTCTTCGCTCAGCTCGCCTGCCAGATAGCGTCGGGTCTGATCACGGAACTGCTTGACGCGGTCCTCGATGATCCGCTGATCGTACTCGTCGTATACGTACATATAGGTCCTGTTCTCAGGCTTGGGCCAATCAGGAACAGCTGCGTTTTCCGCTCGCTTGATTCCGATACTGCCTTGGCAATTCTGCGCGCACGGCCGCGCACTCCCCACGGAGCCGAGGCAAGATACCAGTTTGCGTTTATGCGCAAAAGTGATGTTTGAGTATATGTAAAGAACCAAATCGACTAATGAGATTGGTTATTGTCTTACCCACATTTGTGGTGCGGGCAATCCTCTACTTAACTGTGCTCGAGTCTTTCTGCAATCACCGATAAAACCGACAAGAGGCGATGCAATGAGCAACCCAACCAAAGCACGGAAAAGCGATAGCACCGTCGATGCATGGGCCATTCTGTTTCTGATCATCCTGGTAGTGGGCACTGCGGTGTTCTGGGTCAGCCATCAATAGGTAAACGTGTCCGGGCCCTGTTCTGAAGATTGTCGGACAAAACGTCGATTAATCGCGATTTGCCAGCACTTCGCTGGCTATAATGCGCGGCTAATTGCCGGGGCTCGGATATTCAATGTTCAAGTTTTTCTGTGGGGTATTGCTGACGGTTTGCTCGGTCTATGGATCGGGTACGCAAGCGGCGTCAGTGCTGTTCCTGAGTCCTGGCACCTCTACGGAAACTTTTTGGCTGAGCTATTCGCAATTCATGCAGGCTGCCGCCCGGGATCTGGGCATGGACCTGCAGATTCAGTATTCCGAGCGCGTGCCTGAAACCACGATCAAACAGGCCCGTGAAGCCCTGCAAGGGCCAAAACGTCCGGACTATCTGGTGTTCGCCAACGAGCAATATGTTGCGCCGGAAATTTTGCGGCTGTCGGAGGGCAGCGGCGTGAAGCTGTTTATCGTCAATAGCGCGCTAAACGCTGATCAACTGGCGTTGCTCGGCAATCGCGAGAAAAAATACCCCGATTTGCTCGGTAGCCTGGTACCCAACGATGAGGAGGGCGGCTACCTGATGCTCAAGGAGTTGATCCGCCTGCATCCTCCGGTCGCCCCCGGTCAGAAACTTGAATTGCTGGCGTTTGCCGGTTTGAAAATCACGCCGGCCTCGCAGTTGCGTGAAAAGGGCTTGATGCGGGCGTTGCGCGAGCACCCCGAAGTGCATTTGCAGCAACTGGCGTACGGCGGGTGGAACCGTCAGCGCGTCCATGAGCAGGCGACGTTGCTGTTCAAGCGCTATCCGCAGACGTCGCTGATCTGGACGGCCAACGATGAAATGGCGTTCGGCGCGATGCAGGCCTATGAAGAGGCGGGCGGCACGCCGGGCAAGGGCGCGCTGTTCAGCGCCGTCAATACCTCTCCGTCAGCCTTGCAGGCACTGCTGGATGGTCGTCTTAGCGTATTGGTAGGCGGACACTTCAGCCTGGGCGGCTGGGCGCTGGTGCAGTTGCATGACTATGACCAGGGTGTCCATGTCGAACGATATGGCGGTCGTGACCGGCAGGTCCCGCTGTTGCAGTTGATTGATCGGGAACAGGCGAGGCGCTTGTTGGCCATCGGTGCCACGCAGAACTACGGCGTGAACTTCCGCAGCTTTTCGGCCAAGGATCGTCCGCTGAGCTATCGCTATCCGTTCAGCCTGCAAGCACTGATGCACTGACGTCGGGCTAAACCCCGACCAGATGCAGAACCAGTTTCACGATACCAAACAGCGTCAGCGCAAAGACTGCGGTGAACAGAATGCCCAATATCACGAAATGACTGGGTTTGCCGTGTGTGAAGTCGCGGGCGCGGTTCTTTCCGCTCTGTACGCCGAACGCCGCCGCCATCACGCTGTGCAGCATCTGCCAGAAGCTGGGTGGTTTGTTGTCGACTGGATCGTCCATAAATCCCTCGTCACCGGAGTGTATGAGGCAAGCATAGTCAATCTTCCCAGGGCCGTGAGGCCACCCACCCGCTGGGGTCAGCTCAACTGGCTCACATAAGTGCCCGTGCCCTTGAGAATGTTCTGCAACGTTTCTTCCACTTCAGCCAGATCCGCCGGCGCGGTGCTGTGGTGGATTTCCAGATGATCGTCGCCATTCAGCGCATCGGCGTCAGCGGCGGCTATTTCGATCAGCAGGCGGGTAGGGCTGAGGGTGACTTTCACGCCGTCGAGGGTCGACGGTTCGCCATCAAGGGTGATCTCCAGCTCATCTTCATCCGGGTAGCGAGTCATCAAAAACATCTCGCCCTGATTGCTGTGGCAGCAGAGCATGGCCAGGTTGTCTTCTTCGTCATCGCACGGGTTGGCGATGAGGTGGGCGGTGGTCAGTTGCATGGGGAAAATCCTCGCTCAACGAGCGTTATGAAGACGAAAAAAGCCGATTCTGCCAGCCCGAGTGAATTTCTGCTCGGATGTGTGTCTGAAAGTGTGTTGTGAACACTACAGGGGGAGTCGGTCATTTCTGGTACGAAGGCACCGTAAATCCGGGCATAAAACCGTCTTTTTTTCACGCAACTGCTAGTGTTGTTCGATGCGCTGCCGATGAGTTACGTGCCGATGACCGAATATGTCGCAGCATCGCAAGCAGGCAGGTTGTCGCACCCGATAAGCTGCGCAACCAATGGGCACCTCTAAAGACATTGCTTGTCTATCCGGCAGTCGTTTTTACAGATGCCCATTCATGGAAGGTGAATGTGACCTGAGTGTCTCGTCCAGCTTCACCCATCTGTCACCCTGTTAACCTCTGCCCGAGATTCAGGAACTGGGTGACGGATTGCCCCGACAGGGGTTTTGCACGCGACGCTTCCATCAATAACAAGCCCAAGCGGAGTACCACAGATGGCGTTCTTCACCGCAGCCAGCAAAGCCGACTTCCAGCAACAACTGCAAGCGGCACTGGCGCAGCACATCAGTGAACAGTCACTGCCACAAGTGGCGCTGTTCGCTGAACAATTCTTCGGCATT
Organism: Pseudomonas sp. FW306-02-D09B; assembly: GCF_058782685.1. Lineage (NCBI taxonomy): Bacteria > Pseudomonadati > Pseudomonadota > Gammaproteobacteria > Pseudomonadales > Pseudomonadaceae > Pseudomonas > Pseudomonas sp. FW306-02-D09B. The sequence goes on along the minus strand of NZ_JBYSXY010000030.1, from coordinate 28,859 downwards.
ATTTCCCTCGATGAGCTGACCCAGCGCCGGTTGTCCGACCTCGCCGGCTGCACCCTTTCTGCCTGGCGCCTGCTTGAGCGCTTTGATCACGCGCAACCACAAGTGCGCGTTTACAACCCGGATTACGAACGTCACGGCTGGCAGTCGACCCACACGGCGGTCGAAGTGCTGCACCACGACTTGCCATTTCTCGTGGACTCGGTGCGCACCGAGCTGAACCGTCGCGGTTACAGCATCCACACCTTGCAAACCACGGTGCTGAGCGTGCGTCGCGGCGCCAAGGGCGAACTGCTGGAAATCCTGCCTAAAGGCACCCAGGGCGAAGGCATTCTGCAAGAATCGCTGATGTACCTTGAGATCGACCGTTGCGCCCATACCGCCGAACTCAATGTATTGAGCAAGGAACTGGAGCAGGTTCTCGGTGAAGTCCGCGTTGCGGTCGCCGATTTCGAACCGATGAAAGCCAAGGTCCAGGAACTGATCGAAGGCATCGACAAGAGCAAGTTTGCCGTCGATGCCGAAGAAAAGAGCGAGATCAAGGGCTTCCTCGAGTGGCTGGTGGGCAACCACTTCACGTTCCTCGGTTACGAAGAGTTCGTGGTTCGCGATGACAAGGATGGCGGCCATATCGAGTACGACCAGAGCTCGTTCCTGGGCCTGACCCGATTGCTGCGCGCCGGCCTGACGGCTGACGACCTGCGTATCGAAGACTACGCCGTGAACTACCTGCGCGAACCGACGCCGCTGTCGTTCGCCAAGGCTGCGCACCCAAGCCGTGTGCACCGTCCGGCTTACCCTGACTACGTGTCGATCCGCCAGATCGATGCCAGCGGCAAAGTCATCAAGGAATGCCGTTTCATGGGCCTGTACACCTCGTCGGTGTATGGCGAAAGCGTGCGGGTCATTCCGTACATCCGTCGCAAGGTCGATGTCATCGAACAGCGCTCCGGCTTCCAGTCCAAGGCGCACCTGGGCAAGGAACTGGCCCAGGTACTCGAAGTACTGCCGCGTGACGATCTGTTCCAGACTCCGGTCGACGAGCTGTTCAGCACCGTGATGTCGATCGTGCAGATCCAGGAACGCAACAAGATTCGCGTGTTCCTGCGCAAAGACCCGTACGGTCGCTTCTGCTACTGCCTGGCCTACGTGCCACGCGACATCTATTCCACCGAAGTGCGTCAGAAGATCCAGCAAGTGCTGATGGATCGCCTGAAAGCCAGCGATTGCGAATTCTGGACCTTCTTCTCCGAGTCCGTGCTGGCCCGTGTACAACTGATTCTGCGGGTCGACCCGAAGAATCGTCTGGACATCGATCCACTGCTGCTGGAAAAAGAAGTGGTTCAGGCCTGCCGCAGCTGGCAGGACGACTACGCAAGCCTGGTGGTCGAAAGTTTCGGCGAAGCCCAGGGCACCAATGTGCTGTCCGACTTCCCGAAAGGCTTCCCGGCCGGCTACCGCGAGCGTTTCGCTGCGCATTCGGCTGTGGTCGACATGCAGCACCTGCTGAGCCTGAGCGAAAAAAATCCGCTGGTCATGAGCTTCTATCAGCCGCTGGGTCAGGTGTCCGGTCAGCGCGAGCTGCACTGCAAGCTGTACCACGCCGATACCCCACTGGCCCTGTCCGACGTCTTGCCAATCCTGGAAAACCTCGGCCTGCGCGTGCTGGGCGAGTTCCCGTATCGCCTGCGTCACAGCAACGGTCGCGAGTTCTGGATTCACGACTTCGCGTTCACCGCTGCTGAAGGCCTGAACCTCGACATTCAGCAGCTCAACGACACCCTGCAGGACGCGTTCGTCCACATCGTTCGCGGCGACGCCGAAAACGATGCGTTCAACCGTCTGGTACTGACCGCCGGCCTGCCATGGCGCGACGTGGCGCTGCTGCGTGCTTACGCCCGTTACCTGAAGCAGATCCGTCTGGGCTTCGACCTGGGCTATATCGCCAGCACCCTGAACAACCACACCGATATCGCTCGCGAATTGACCCGGTTGTTCAAGACCCGTTTCTACCTGGCGCGCAAGCTGACCAGCGACGACCTCGACGACAAGCAGCTGCGCCTGGAACAAGCGATTTTGAGCGCTCTGGACGACGTTCAGGTGTTGAACGAAGACCGCATCCTGCGTCGCTACCTGGACCTGATCAAGGCTACTTTGCGGACCAACTTCTACCAGACCGACGCCAACGGTCAGAACAAGTCCTACTTCAGCTTCAAGTTCAACCCGCACGCTATTCCAGAGCTGCCGAAGCCAGTACCGAAGTTCGAAATCTTCGTTTACTCGCCACGCGTCGAAGGCGTGCACCTGCGTTTCGGCAACGTGGCTCGTGGTGGTCTGCGCTGGTCCGACCGTGAAGAAGACTTCCGTACCGAAGTCCTGGGCCTGGTAAAAGCCCAGCAAGTGAAGAACTCGGTCATCGTGCCGGTAGGCGCCAAAGGCGGCTTCCTGCCGCGTCGCCTGCCGTTGGGCGGCAGCCGTGATGAGATCGCAGCAGAAGGCATCGCCTGCTACCGCATCTTCATTTCCGGTCTGTTGGACATCACCGACAACCTGAAAGACGGCGCGCTGGTACCGCCGGCCAACGTCGTGCGTCATGACGACGATGACCCGTACCTGGTGGTGGCAGCGGACAAGGGCACTGCGACCTTCTCCGACATCGCCAACGGTATTGCGATCGACTACGGCTTCTGGCTCGGTGACGCCTTCGCGTCGGGCGGCTCGGCCGGTTACGACCACAAGAAAATGGGCATCACCGCCAAAGGCGCGTGGGTTGGCGTACAACGTCACTTCCGCGAGCGCGGCATCAACGTCCAGGAAGACAGCATCACTGTCGTGGGTGTCGGCGACATGGCCGGTGACGTGTTCGGTAACGGTTTGTTGATGTCCGACAAGCTGCAACTGGTCGCAGCGTTCAACCACCTGCACATTTTCATCGACCCGAATCCACAGCCAGCCAACAGCTTCGCTGAGCGTCAGCGTCTGTTCGACCTGCCGCGTTCGGCGTGGTCGGATTACGACACCAGCATCATGTCTGAAGGCGGCGGGATCTTCTCCCGTAGCGCGAAGAGCATCGCGATTTCCCCGCAGATGAAAGAGCGCTTCGACATTCAGGCCGACAAGCTGACCCCGACCGAACTGCTGAACGCCTTGCTCAAGGCACCGGTGGATCTGCTGTGGAACGGCGGTATCGGTACGTACGTCAAAGCCAGCAGCGAAAGCCACGCCGATGTCGGCGACAAGGCCAACGATGCACTGCGTGTGAACGGCAACGAACTGCGCTGCAAAGTCGTGGGCGAGGGCGGTAACCTCGGTATGACCCAACTGGGTCGTGTCGAATTCGGTCTCAATGGCGGCGGTTCCAACACCGACTTCATCGACAACGCCGGTGGCGTGGACTGCTCCGACCACGAAGTGAACATCAAGATCCTGCTCAACGAAGTGGTGCAGGCTGGCGACATGACCGAGAAGCAACGTAACCAGTTGCTTGGCAGCATGACGGATGAAGTCGGCGGTCTGGTTCTCGGCAACAACTACAAGCAGACCCAGGCCCTGTCCCTGGCAGCCCGTCGCGCCTACGTGCGGATTGCCGAGTACAAGCGCTTGATGAACGACCTGGAAGGCCGTGGCAAGCTGGACCGTGCCATCGAGTTCCTGCCGACCGAAGATCAACTGAACGAGCGCGTTGCGGCAGGCCACGGCCTGACCCGTGCCGAGCTGTCGGTATTGATCTCCTACAGCAAGATCGACCTCAAGGAGCAGTTGCTCAACTCCCTGGTGCCGGACGACGATTACCTGACCCGCGACATGGAAACCGCTTTCCCGCCGATGCTGGTCAGCAAGTTCTCCGAGGCCATGCGTCGTCACCGTCTGAAGCGTGAGATCGTCAGTACCCAGATCGCCAACGATCTGGTCAACCACATGGGCATCACCTTCGTTCAGCGACTCAAAGAGTCGACCGGCATGAGCCCGGCGAACGTGGCCGGCGCCTATGTGATCGTGCGTGACATCTTCCATCTCCCGCACTGGTTCCGGCAGATAGAGGCCCTGGATTACCAGGTTTCGGCCGACGTACAACTGGAGCTGATGGATGAGCTGATGCGTCTGGGCCGTCGTGCCACTCGCTGGTTCCTGCGCAGCCGTCGCAACGAACAGAACGCAGCGCGAGACGTCGCACACTTCGGTCCACATCTGGCAGCGCTGGGCCTCAAGCTCGACGAACTGCTGGAAGGCCCGACCCGCGAAGGTTGGCAGACCCGCTATCAGGCCTACGTCGCCGCTGGCGTACCTGAATTGCTGGCGCGCATGGTTGCAGGCACTACTCACCTGTACACCCTGTTGCCAATCATCGAGGCGGCGGATGTGACTGGCCAGAACGCAGCGGACGTGGCCAAGGCCTACTTCGCCGTGGGCAGCGCGCTGGACCTGACCTGGTACCTGCAACAGATCAGCGCTTTGCCGGTGGAAAACAACTGGCAAGCGCTGGCCCGTGAAGCGTTCCGCGATGACATCGACTGGCAGCAACGGGCGATCACCATCTCGGTCCTGCAAATGGGCGACGGTAAGCAGGACGTGGAAACGCGTCTGGCCTTGTGGATGGACCAGAACCAGACCATGGTCGAGCGCTGGCGCGTCATGCTGGTGGACATCCGCGCCGCCAGCGGCACCGACTACGCCATGTACGCGGTCGCCAACCGCGAACTGCTGGACCTGGCGTTGAGCGGTCAAGCGGTGGTGCCTGTCACGACCGTTGCAATCGCTGAACTGGAGCCTGCTGCCTGATCATCAGCCGCTGAATAGAAAGCCCCGTCTCGAGAGAGGCGGGGCTTTTTTCGTTAAGGCCAGCGAGCATTGCCGATCAGGAAGTGAAGTTCAGGTCAATCACTTGATAGAAGGCTTTATCTGTATTTGCCACGTCCCAAATGGCGAGAAGGACGTGGTATCCCTTGCGTGAAGGCAATGTCACTTGGTGACTTTGAAGAGGACCTGGCATCAGTTCTTTTTCGGCTTCGGGTCCCCAATACGGCTGGTACGTGTTGAGGTACGTCGCGACCGGGGTTTCTTCGAAGTGTTTCCTCGCCAGTGGTTCATTAGAGTTCCAGTCCGCTTTGGTGATCAAGTACTTCCATCGGCGGGTCAAGTGGCCTTGGCTTAATTCCCAGAGGATCGCCAGGTTCTGGCCCGACGTGACGTCATGTTTTTGCCACTGGGGGCCTGGTGCATTTAGCAGGGCGCGTGCATCGCTATGCCCGCCGCTGGCAATCATCCCGTCAACGGGAGGTGCGATATTGCGCACATCTTCTGGAGCCGCAGGGTCCGGCAACCCCCCAGCAGTCTCAGGAAACAGTTTTCCGCCCTCACACCCATTGGATTGACCGGGATCCAGCTTGCCTTCCTCAAGGAGAAACTGAGCGCGGGATTTTGGCGCAGAGACCCTGCCATGCATGGGCCCAATTCCTGTCCTTTGGCTTCGCTCGCCCAACAAACTCTTAATGAGATCGTCTATCTGATTCGGCGAGAGATTTCCCAGCGTATTATTAGAGGTATTTTGGTTTTGTGAAGCCATCGCATCGATACTCCATTCAATGAAACCACCAAAGACCGGACGATAGTCCGTCGGCCCGTCACCTGTCTGTCGAGGTGGATTAGAGAAGGAAGGATCAGTCACTGTCTACTGTCAGAGTTGACAGTAGACAGTACGGTTTGGCTGTGTTTTCAGGCCTGGAGGGGAGGGTTATTTAATGGTTCGCAATCCTTCGCTCGATAACGAAAGTTTATCTGACGGTTTAGTCAATAAATTATTGAGCGACTGGTCAAACTTTTGCAAGGCGCGAACTTGAATGCTCTGCTGTTCATTGATGTCGGCAACTATCTCGGCGGTAGGTTTAAAATCCGCCCACACCGGACTCAGGCTTTTTGCCTCATGGCCTTGAGCGGTTCCGATGTAATTGAGCCTGGCATCATAGAAAGCCGCCGAGACGTCGGCCTGTACATTGGAACTGCGCGAGGTGATGAGCTGACTATGGGTATCGATGACCGCCACGACATCCGGTTTTGCAGCTTTAAGACTTTGCATGTCCGGATAAACCGTTACCGAGCCGAACTGCCGTTGCAGGGAGGCCTTGATCCAATTCACCGCCATGTCCGGTTGGGAGGTGGAAACATAGGCGTCGTGGATCGGCTGCACCAGCAGGCTCTGGCCAAAACCGGTGCCGGCGTTGGCCTGGTAGTCCTTGAGGTAGGCACGGCTGTTCTGGGTGTTCTGACTGTAGACAATGCCCAGTGACACGTTCGGACCGTTGGTGACATGGGTGGCGCTGGAGTGCACGAGTGGTGCAGCGAAGTAATTGCTCAGCGCGGCTTGCTCTTCTGGAGCGGTGGGCACCGAACAGCCGGTTAATAAGGCAGTGAGGCTGATGCTGGTTACCAGGACTATGTTCATGGTGTGTCTCCAGTGAAACACATTCAATCGGGAAGTTTAACGGGTCGAACAGTGTCGACGTAGTTCCAGGCTAAACCTGTTGGCGGGAAATTAAATAGCCAATAGTTCCACTGGTCGGAGGGCTGATTTATTAGGGGTTTAAAAGTGCGTAGTTGATTTCCGAAGGAAATAAACAGGGCCCGAATATAGAGTTCAGGCCCTGTTGCTTATGGCTGGAAGCGCGGGTATTAGTTTTTCAATAGCGTCAGTAGTTCATCGTGTCGCCGCGTTAAACGATGGGAAAACTGTTGAAGTCGACGCTGCTGGCCAGTCGGCTGTCGATCAGGCTGATGAAGCCTTGAACTTGCGGGCAGTAGAAGTGTGATTGCATGGCGGTTTCGGACTGCCAGCGGGCACTGACCGTCCATCGATTGTCATCCTCCGGACAGCGGTCGACCATGTAGGAATCGCAGCCTGGGAGCTCACGCAATGTTTCGACGATCTTCTGCAATTGCTTGCCCAGTTCATCCGAGCGGCCAGCGGCGGCCTGTACCTGGACCGTATTGATTATTTCGTTGGGCATCGCACACGCTCCTGTATCAAGCCGGACGAGGCTCGCTCAAGGTGGGATAACGCTTGTGCAGGATAGGCCTGTGGTTGGTAGCGGCCAACAGCCAATTGGCAGTAAAAGCGCCATACCAATAGACCTCAACAGACTTGCTGCAAAATTTCCCGCAGACGGTCAAGGGCACTATCGATGTCCAGGGTTTCGATGGAGCCGAAGCCCATGAACAGCCCGGCCCGTGGTGGTTGCTGATAGTAAAAACCGTTCAGGCCATACAGCCCGACGTCGAGTTTTTTCGCCAGTGCGATGACCCGCGGGACATCCATCTCGACTTTGCACAGCAAGGCCATGTGAAAGCCGGCAGTGGTTGGCACCGCTTCGAGCCAGGGCGAAAGGTCCCCGGCGACGCGTGCGAGGATGCGCTCGCGCCGCCCGGCATAGACCGTATGGCAGCGGCGGATGTGTTTCAGCAGGCAGCCTTCGGCGATGAACTTGGCCAAGGCCCATTGTGGCAGGGTCGAGGTGTGCAGGTCGGTCAGTTGCTTGGCACGGATCACCGCTTCGAGTATGGCCGGCGGCAGAATCGCGTAACCCAGGCGCAATTCCGGCAACAGGGTTTTCGAAAAAGTCCCGACGTAGGCAACGATCCCGCGCTCATCCATGCTTTGCAGGGAGTCGGTGGGTCGGCCCGCGTAGCGGAACTCACTGTCGTAGTCGTCCTCGATAATGATCGCGCCCAGCTCATGTGCCCTTGCCAGCAAGGCTTCGCGCCGTGCCTGGCTCATCGGCATGCCGAGCGGGAACTGGTGCGAGGGCGTGACATAGATCAGCCGGGTTCCATCGGGAATCAGCTCGACCTGAATGCCTTGCTTATCCACCGGCACCCCGACCACTTCGGCGCCGTGAGAGGCGAACAACAGGCGTGCCGGCGGGTAGCCGGGATCTTCCATCGCGACGAGGCTACCGGGCTCGGTCAGTACGCGGGAGATCAGGTCCAGCGCTTGCTGCGCGCCGTTGCACACCACCACGTCGTCGTCCTGGCAATTGACCCCGCGAGAAAAGGCGATATGCCGTGCGATCGCGTGGCGCAGCGTCGGCAGGCCTTCCGGCTCGCTGTAAAAACCCTTGGAGCCAGCAATCTGCCGCAGCGCATGGGCGGTGCAGCGGCGCCAGTCATCCTGAGGAAACAGGCCCTTGCTGGTGGCACCGCCGATGAACTCGTAACGCAGCGAACCTTCCTGGGTGGGGTGGCGCAAGAACCACGGCATGTTGCGCCAACGCTCGAGGGTGTCGGCGCTCGCCAGTTCGCAATGGCTCTGTTTGCGGACGATTGCCGAGGGGCGGGGATTGACGTAGGTGCCTTTGCCGATCCTGCCGGTGAGGAAGTTCTCGTAGGTCAACTGCGCGTAGGTGTCGGAAATGGTCTTGCGTGAGATCCCCAATTGTTCGGCGAGCAAGCGGCTCGGCGGTAGCTGTGTCCCGGCTGACAGGCGACCCGACTCTATGGCGCTGCGCAGTTGCTGATACAGCTGACCGGCGAGGTCCTTGCGGCCGTTGATCACAACATGAAGTTCCATACCCGCGAGGCTCCTGCGGCAGTTGGTGTATTGGGAAGACGTGCATGGCGCCAGATTACCCGTATTGCGGTGTCGGGAAGAAGCTGCAGCGCATCCATATTCGCGCCTCGTCGCGCTATGGCTGTCGTCATCCGGGTGATGATCCGTTTAGACTCGATGGCCATGCTACTTTCAAGGAGGAATCACCATGTCAGCCATCGATCCTGTGATCAGCATTGAGCGTATGAGCGAAGCCCACATCGAGGGCATTACCGCGCTTTACAACGATCCGGCGGTTGCCCGCCAGGTGCTGCAAATGCCGTTTCAGTCCACTGAAGTCTGGCGCAAGCGCCTGGCGCCGGAGAACGAGCGGGTGGTGCAACTGGTGGCGTTGCATCAGGGCCAGGTGATTGGCAACGTCGGCCTGGAGCAGGTTTCGCGGATTCGTCGCAGTCATTGCGCCAACATCGGCATGGGCGTGGCGGTCGCGTGGCAAGGCCAGGGCGTTGGCTCTCGGCTGCTCGCGGCGGTGCTCGACCTTGCCGACAACTGGATGAACGTGCAACGGGTCGAACTCTCGGTGTATGCGGATAACGAAGCGGCGATCGGGCTGTATCGCAAGTTTGGTTTCGACACAGAAGGCTTGTTTCGCGAGTATGCAGTGCGCGATGGGGTGCTGGTGGATGCCCTGAGCATGGCGCGCTTGCGCCGTCTGCTCAAGGCGCGCTGAGTCAGTCGCTGAGGGCGAACGCCAGCGCAGCTTGCGCATACCGTTCGGCGGCATCCGGGACCAATACGCTCCTGTTGATGACGTAGTGCGGCCTACAATGTCCGCGATCCGGCAGCGGAGTAAACCCTTGGCGCGGCGCTAAAGTGTCAGCAAGGTGTGCATGCCCGGTTTTAGTCGTACGCCGGCAGCGTGCATCTGCCATGCTCAAAGTCCGCAGTACTGCTTCAACCAAAGGAACACAGCAATGGATGACGTACAGCAACTGGGTGAGATGCTTCGCCACTACGCAGAAAGCGAAGCGCACAAGAAGCAGCTGTTTGAAACCCAATCGGCAGTGTGGGCAACACGAATTGGCGAGTTGTTCGGGCAGATCGAGCAGTGGCTGGCCCCGGTCAAGGCCCCGCATTTGCTGGAGGTGAGCCGCGAAGCCTATGTGGCGTTCGGGGCGAACGTGCCGGTCGAAAGCTCGACCTTCAAGACCGAAAAACTGAGCATTCTGATTGCCGGCAAACCGGTGGAAATCGTCCCGGAAGTGATGGGTGCCGGTGGGCTGATTACACTGGCGGTCATGGGCTTGACCGCTGCGCGTTACGGCAGCGTGTCGCTGGTGTGCCAACCCCCTTCGACTGACTGGCAGTGGCGCAAGACCAATGGCCTGAAAGACCCGGACACCTTTGCCTTCGACGCGAATTTCCTGGCGCAGCAGTTGCAGAGCCTGATACCGCGCGATCGGGGTTGAGTCGAGTTCTGGCAGGTGTGAACTTTTGTGGCGAGGGGGCTTGCCCCCGTTGGAGCGCGAAGCGGTCCAAAAGTCGATGATCGTATTGTGTCAGGGAAAATGCATCTGCCGGTTTTACGACTGCTTCGCAGCCGAACGGGGCGGTACGGCGTTCCGGCAAGCCCCCTCGCCACAGGGGGTGTGGTTTGACTTCAAACCTCCAGATTCCCCCAACCCGGCCTGGCTTCTTCGGGGGCAACGGCTTTCACCGTCTTGCCCGTCGCCAACTCCACCCGCCGTGCCACTTCCGGGTCATCGGCAAACGGTATCAGACTGGCATCTTCAAGGCTTTCGGCCGACTGATGCTTCAAGCAATACTCCACCGATAAATACAGGCACGCCACGCCCAACAGATTCAACATGACTTCGATCATGACAAACATTCCCTGAGGTGAGAGGCGCAAGCCGGTGGGGCTTGCGTCATGGGCCGGATCAAGCGATCTGCGCTTCTTGCTCAGCGATTTTCAGGTCGGCGACCCGCACGGTGCGCCAGGTGTTGTAAGCCATCAGCAGCATGCCGCTGAGGAAGAACACGCCGCCGACGAAACGCACAATGAAGCCAGGATGGCTGGCCACCAGGGTTTCGACGAAGGAATAGGTCAGCGTGCCATCGTCGTTGATGGCGCGCCACATCAGGCCCTGGGTGATGCCGTTGACCCACATCGAGGCGATGTACAGCACGGTGCCGATGGTTGCGAGCCAGAAGTGCGTGTTGATCAGACTGATGCTGTACATCTGCTCGCGGCCAAAGACTTTCGGGATCATGTGGTACAGCGAACCGAAGGTGATCATCGCCACCCAGCCCAAGGCGCCGGCGTGTACGTGGCCGATGGTCCAGTCGGTGTAGTGGGAGAGGGCGTTGACGGTTTTGATCGCCATCATCGGCCCTTCGAACGTCGACATGCCGTAGAACGCCAGCGACAGCACCAAGAACCGCAGAATCGGGTCGGTGCGCAACTTATGCCAGGCGCCCGAGAGCGTCATCATCCCGTTGATCATCCCGCCCCAGCTCGGCGCCAGCAGGATCAGCGACATCGCCATGCCCAGCGATTGCGCCCAGTCCGGCAGTGCGGTGTAGTGCAAGTGGTGCGGGCCGGCCCAGATGTACAGGGTGATCAGCGCCCAGAAATGCACGATCGACAACCGATAGGAATACACCGGCCGGCCGACCTGTTTCGGCACGAAGTAATACATCATCCCGAGGAAGCCGGTAGTCAGGAAGAAGCCCACTGCGTTGTGCCCATACCACCACTGCACCATCGCATCGGTAGCCCCGGAATACACCGGATAGGACTTGAACCAGTCCACCGGAATCGACAGGTGATTAACCACGTGCAGCATGGCGATCACCACAATGAACGCACCGAAGAACCAGTTGCCGACGTAGATGTGCTTGGTCTTGCGCTGCACCACTGTGGTGAAGAACACAATGGCGTAGGCGACCCAGACCACCGTCATCCACACCGCGCCGGAGAACTCGATCTCGGCGTATTCCTTGGTGGTGGTGTAGCCCAGGGGGAGGGTGATCAGCATGCTGACGATCACCGATTGCCAGCCCCAGAAGGTGAAGGCGGCGAGTTTGTCGCTGTACAGTCGCACCTGGCAGGTGCGCTGAACCGCGTAGTAGCTGGCGGCAAATTGTGCGCTGCCGGCAAAACCGAAAATCACCAGGCTGGTGTGCAGCGGGCGCAAGCGACCAAAGGTGGTCCAGGGCAAATCGAGGTTCGCCTCCGGCCACACCAGTTGCGAGGCGATCCACACGCCCATCGCCATCCCGATAACACCCCATACCACTGTTGCCACGACGAATTGGCGGACGACCTTGTAGTTATAGGCCTGTCCGATTGCTGCTGTGCTCATGGTCAATGCTTCCACGGTTGCAAAGTCTTGCCAGGCCACCCGGTCTGGCATGCGGTCAACTGTAGAAACCCTTGTCGAAACAAAACAGACTCAGAAAAACTGCATTAATACGGATCAGATGCAGGGCCTGCCTGCGGTGATCTGCCGCGCCCTGATATGGTTTTTTAGTCTTTAGCTGAATCTGTAACCACCTGAGCCGCTACTGCATAGTCACTCCCCCAGAAACGAGCCGCAGAGCCCGATCAACCCTGATGAGGTAGCGACATGTATCAGTACGATGACTATGACCGGGCCCTGGTCTTTGAACGGGTTGCGCAGTTTCGCGATCAGGTCGAGCGGTTCATGGCTGGAGCCTTGAGTGAGGAAGAGTTTTTGCCGTTGCGCCTGCAAAACGGCCTGTACATGCAAAAGCACGCCTACATGCTGCGGGTGGCTATTCCTTACGGCACCCTGAGCGCCCGGCAGATGCGTACGCTGGCGAGCATCGCCCGGGATTACGATCGGGGTTACGGGCACTTCACCACCCGACAAAACATGCAATTCAACTGGATCGAACTGGCCCAGGTGCCGGACATCCTCGAGCGCCTGGCCCAGGTCGAAATGCATGCGATCCAGACCTCCGGCAACTGCGTGCGCAACATCACCACCGAAGCCTTTGCCGGGGTGGCGGCCGATGAGCTGATCGACCCGCGGCCCTTGGCGGAAATCCTCCGGCAGTGGTCGACCATCAACCCCGAATTCCTGTTTTTGCCACGTAAATTCAAGATCGCCATCTGCTCGGCGGAACAGGACCGTGCGGCGATCATGATGCATGACATCGGCCTCTATCTTTACCGCGACGCGGCGGGGCAGATGCTGCTGCGGGTGATTGTTGGCGGCGGTCTGGGGCGCACGCCGATCCTCGGCTTGCAGATCCGTGAAGGATTGCCGTGGCAGCATTTGCTGTCCTACGTCGAGGCCGTGTTGCGGGTCTACAACCGCCACGGTCGACGTGACAACAAGTACAAGGCGCGGATCAAGATTCTGGTCAAGGCGCTGGGCATCGAGGCTTTCGCCCAGGAAGTCGAACAGGAGTGGCAACACCTCAAGGACGGCCCGGCGCAGTTGACCGACGTCGAATACCAGCGCGTCGCCAGCGCATTCGTGCCACCCACCTATGTGCCGCTGGCCGACACCGACCTGGACTTCGGTACTCGCCTGACCGAGAACCCGGCGTTCGCGCGTTGGGTCGCGCGTAACGTGCAGCCGCACAAAGTACCTGGCTACACCAGCGTGGTGCTGTCGACCAAACCTGGCATGGCCTCGCCGCCCGGTGATGTCACCGATGCGCAGATGGACGCGGTGGCCGACTGGTCCGAGCAGTTCGGTTTCGGCGAAATCCGCATTGCCCATGAACAGAACATTGTCCTGCCGGATGTACCCAAGGCTGACTTGTACGCATTGTGGTGCCTGGCCTGCGAGCACGAACTGGGCTGCGCCAATATCGGTTTGCTGACTGACATCATTGCCTGCCCCGGCGGCGATTTCTGCGCGCTGGCCAATGCCAAGTCGATCCCCATCGCCCAAGCGATCCAGGCACGTTTCGATGACCTGGATTACCTCCATGACCTGGGTGACATCAGCCTCAATATTTCTGGCTGCATGAACGCCTGTGGTCATCACCACATCGGCAACATCGGCATTCTCGGCGTCGATAAGAATGGCAGCGAGTGGTACCAGATCACTCTCGGTGGATCACAGGGCAAGAACAGCGCGTTGGGCAAGGTCATCGGTCCGTCGTTCAGCGCCGCCGAAGTACCGCAGGTGATCGAGCGGATCATCGCGACCTTTGTCTGTTACCGCGAGAGCGAAGAACTGTTTGTCGATACCTTGCAGCGCATCGGTCTGGAGCCGTTCAAGGAGCGCATTTATCCCAAGAGCCTGGAGGTCGTCGCATGAATAATCTGCTGCGGTTGGAAGAAGGTGTTGCGCTTAAGGTCGACGACGATCTGTGGACCCTGGTCAGGGACCTGGAAAGCCAACTGCCAGCGGGGCCGCTGATTTTGCCGCTGGCTCTGTGGCTGACCCGCCGTACTGAACATCATCCGTCACGAGACGCGGTGTGGTTGGGGCCGGATGACGAGGTCGACAGTCTCAAGCCGTGGCTCAAGCTGATACCCATGATCGCGCTGGAGTTTCCAAGTTTTCGCGATGGTCGGGCTTACAGCCAGGCTTACCTGTTGCGCACGCGTTTGGGTTGGGCGGGGGAGTTGCGGGCGATTGGCGATGTGCTGCGCGACCAGCTCAGCCATATGCGCCAATGCGGTTTCGATGCGTTCGCGGTGCGTGAAGACAAATGCGCTGAAGATGCCCTGAAGGGGCTGGTGGGGATGAGCGTGCATTACGGTCGCTCGGTGATCGAGCCGCGACCGTTGTTTCGCCGACGCTGATCAATACGTTCAACAGATCCGGGTAATGTGTGCACCCACGGTCGCGGGGGTGCACACGGTTTGCGTATTACTTCAACTTACGGGTTGATCGGGGTCAGCGGCGGCAGTTTCCATTGACCGTTGCCGACCTGAGGCTGGGGCAGGTACAGGCGCAACACCGCGTAGAACGGGCCGTGCGGCGCCGGTAGCCAGTTGCTGCGCTGATCCTTGAGCGGCTCGGAGTGCTGCAGGTAAAGCGTCAGTCCGCCGTCCGGGTCGCGCTTGAAGGTGGACAGCATGCGCGAGTTGAGCAGATAGCGTTTCTTGTGGTTAGGCACCAGCAGCTTGGTCTTGCCGTCGTACATGGTCAGTGACCAAAACGCATCGGCTGGCGGCAACTGATCCTTGTCAAAGTGCACGGTGTAGCTGTGTCTCGCGCCGTTGGCCGGTTTGCCCAGGCTGTCGACCAGATAACTGAACTTGGCTGCTTCATCGGCCGAGTTGCCAAAGATCCCCAGGTTGGCGCCGGCGTAGCGGTACAGATAATTGTTGTTCAAGTGGTCGCGGGTGCCGAACAAGTCACCGTTGTTGACCTGATGGGTATCGATCTTGTCTTTCTTGAACGCCGCGTACTCGGCCTTGGCATCGGCAATCCCGTCGTCGAGGGCTTTGCGCTGTTCGGCGGTGAGAGTTTTAAGGTCGTACGGCTGGCCGGCAACAATGCCGATTTTCGCGAAACGTGCCAGTTGGTCTTTTTCAACGTCTTGCGCCGGGGCGAAGCCGAGCATGAAGTTCAGGTAGCGGAACAGCTCCGGGCTGTCGCTCATGGTCGGAGTTGGCTTTGGCCAGTCGATTTTTGGTGCAGCAGCCGGTGCCGATTGCCCCAGGTACTGGCTCAGCGTCTGAACCTTGTAGCCGTGCTGGATTTTCTTGACCTTCTCCAGGTCCTTTTCATCAAACAACTGCGTGCGGTACAGCGCATAGGCAATATTGGTTTCGCTACGTACCAGGCGATCGATCTTCAGCGGTTGCTGACCTTGCCAATTGGGACCGGCAATCATGAAGGTCCCGCCCTTGTTGCCCGTGCTGCGGGTGCCCAGGTAAGCAAAGTTCTGGGTGTAGAGGTCGACCAGTTGTACCGAGTAGTAACGCTCTTCGGCGATCTGCGGCAGGGTCACAACCACAGGCTCGGCGCGCAGGTCCATCCAGAGAAATGAGCTGGGAGTGTCCGGGTTTGGGCTAACGAACGCGGTGTCCTTGGGGGTGAACGCTCTTGCCGTATTGCTGATATGGTTGAGCGGTGCCTTGAAGTTCGGACCGTTCTTGTCCACCGCCTGGGTGTACAGGGTCTTGTACATCTCAACCACCGGGAAGCCGTAGAGATACGCGTCTTTGGCGATCCCCCGGGCTTCTTCGGGGCTGGCGCTGAAATCTGCCCAGGCGCTTGCGCTCAGTAGCAAAGAGAGGCCGGCGAGCAACAGGCGGGTCGGTTTTTCGATGGTCATTGCACAGTCCTATGGATAAGCGCGATTCAGGTGTCATTGCACGGGCGTAATGTCGTCGAGTTTGCGGTTTTTGTCGAAACAAGTTTCCGTTACCGAACAAAGGTGCACGTCATTGCGGGTCGTTACCTGGTCACTTTGTACATAAAGTCCCCTAAATTTCGTGCGCCAAAATAATAAGCCTATTCACAGGCTTGCATGTGAAAAGCGCTGTAATGCGTTAAAGGGTGAATGCTAATCTGCCGGTATTCGTGCTCAAAGGAAGGACACTGACCATGCCCGTACTGGAACTCTCCACCCTGATCAAAGGGCAAACACCCGCGCAGGTTCTCGATTTTTGCCTAGAAGGCGCCAATTTCCCGAAAATTTTCCCGGAACGGGTGACGCCATTAGGCAACATCGACGTGAACGATTTGCGCATTGCTGCCGGTCGCGAGTTCAGTTTTCGTCACTGGATGTTCGGCTGTATTCCGGCGACCTGGACCGTGACGATTCGCGAGGTCAGCGACAGCCATTTCATCGACGAAATGCTCAAGGGCCCGATGGCTGCATTTCGTCATGAGCACCGGGTCGCGGCGGCGGAGGGGGGGACGCTGTACACCGATCGCGTCACCTATGCGGCCATTGGCGGTGCACTTTTCGAGTGGTTGATGGTCAATGCCTACATGCGGCGGATTTTCGAGGCGCGGCACCGCAATATGCTTCGTTTGCTGGGCTGAATCGCGCCCCCGTAGGAGCAAGGCTTGCCCGCGAAGAACGATAACGCGGTGAGGCTGTTGCACCGCAGTGTTCCAATCGCGGGCAAGCCTTGCTCCTACAGGGGCGGCTTGTGTTGTATCCAGTTTGGGTCGCGAGATATCACAATTTGTGTTCGGCCATAGGTCGTCGGACAATTTCGTGGTTAACTTCGACCTCTTCGATATTTTCCAAACAACGTTCAGAAGGACTCCGTTCATGGCTCAAGTCACCCTCAAAGGCAATCCGGTTCAAGTCAACGGCCAACTGCCACAAGCCGGTTCCAAGGCGCCAGCCTTTTCCCTGGTTGCCGGCAATCTGTCCGACGTGACCCTGGCAAGCTTCGCCGGCAAGCGCAAAGTGCTGAACATCTTCCCAAGCATCGACACTCCGACCTGCGCCACGTCGGTACGCAAGTTCAACGCTCAGGCCAACGACGTGGCCAACACCGTTGTCCTGTGCATCTCGGCTGACCTGCCGTTCGCCCAGGCACGTTTCTGCGGCGCTGAAGGCCTGGAAAACGTCCAGAACCTGTCGACCCTGCGCGGCCGTGAGTTCATCGAAAACTATGGCGTTGCCATTGCCGACGGCCCGCTCAAAGGCCTGACCGCCCGCGCCGTGGTGGTACTCGATGAAAACGACACTGTGCTGCACAGCGAACTGGTTAAAGAAATCGCTGAAGAGCCAAACTACGAAGCGGCGTTGGCCGTTTTGAAGTAACCGCATTTTACAATTATTAACGGCCTGGCTCTGTCCAGGCCGTTTTCATTTGTGCTTCAGTGCCTTAGCAAAAAATCGCAAAAGCAGGCTGAAGGTAAATTGCCGGTAAAGGCGCTTTGCTTCAATGCCGTCAGTGCTTATCGTTCACTCTCCCGTATAAAGATGCCCACACGCGCCCAATGGTTGATCATTCCATGCAATCCTCTGCTTCCCGTCATCCCCGTCGCTGGCTATTTGGCCTGCTGGTCCTGTTGGTCATTGCCGGCCTGTGCTGGAAGTTCTGGCCAGGCGGTACGGCTCACAAAGACGCCCCAGTAGCTAAAGCGGCGGCGGGGCATGTCGGCAAGTCTGGCGGGATGCGTCCGGGTTTTGGTGGCGCCACAGGACCGGTCCCGGTTCGGGTCGCGCCTGCTGTCGTGGGTGATTTCCCGCTCTATTACAAAGCGCTGGGCACGGTCACTGCGCTGAACACCATCAATGTGCGCAGCCGTGTGGGCGGTGAACTGGTGAAGATTGCGTTTGAAGAAGGGCAAATGGTCAAGGCAGGCGACCTGCTCGCCGAGATCGACCCGCGCCCTTACCAGAACGCCTTGCTGCAGGCCGAAGGCACGTTGTTGCAGAACCAGGCACAGTTGAAAAACGCACAGGTGGATCTGGAACGCTATCGCGGTTTGTATGCGCAAGACAGTATCGCCAAACAGACCCTCGACACCGCCGCTGCGCTGGTGGGGCAGTACCAGGGGACGGTCAAGACCAATCAGGCGGCGGTCAACGACGCCAAACTCAATCTGGAATTCACCAAGATCCGTGCCCCGATCACCGGGCGCGTCGGTCTGCGGCAGCTGGACGTTGGCAACCTGGTGTCCGCCAATGACACCACGTCCCTGGCGGTCATTACCCAGACCCAGCCGATCAGCGTGGTCTTTACTTTGCCGGAAAACACGCTCGATACCGTGCTGACCCGCTACCACTCTGGTGCCAAACTGCCGGCTGAAGCCTGGGATCGTGGCGATACCAAATTGCAGGCCAGCGGTGTCTTGCAAAGCCTCGACAACCAAATCGACACCACCACCGGCACACTGAAGTTCAAGGCACGCTACGACAACCGCGATCTGGCGCTGTTCCCTAATCAGTTCGTCAACGTCCGACTGCTGGCCGACACCCTCAAGGGCGTGGTGCTGGCGCCTTCGGCAGCCATTCAGTTCGGGACCAACGGCACTTTTGCCTACGTCCTGGACGGTGATAAAAAAGTCACTATTCGCCCGTTGAAGATCGGCGCCAGCGATGGCGACAACACAGTGATCCAGGAAGGCTTGAAAGCCGGTGATCGTGTGGTTCTGGAAGGCACTGACCGCCTCAAGGAGGGCAGTGAAGTCGAGGTGGTCAACGACAGCAGTAATGTCGCCCCCGCGACCCCGACCCCGACCGAAAGCCAGGACCCATCGACCAACGCCACGACTGATCCGAAAGCCACTGGCAAGGCGCACAAGGGCCGCGCATGAACATCTCGCGGCTGTTTATCCTTCGCCCGGTAGCCACCACCCTGAGCATGCTGGCCATCGTTTTGGCCGGCATGATTGCCTACAAGTTGCTGCCGGTCTCGGCATTGCCTCAGGTCGACTACCCGACCATTCGGGTCATGACCCTGTACCCGGGCGCCAGTCCGGATGTAATGACCAGTGCGGTGACTGCGCCACTCGAGCGCCAGTTCGGGCAAATGCCCGGCCTGACACAAATGGCCTCGACCAGTTCCGGCGGTGCCTCGGTACTGACCCTGCGCTTCAGTCTCGACATCAACATGGACGTCGCCGAGCAGCAGGTGCAGGCGGCGATCAACGCGGCGACCAATCTGTTGCCCAAGGACTTGCCGGCACCGCCGGTGTACAACAAGGTCAACCCGGCGGACACCCCGGTGCTGACTCTGGCGATCACCTCCAAAACCATGCTGCTGCCCAAACTCAATGATTTGGTCGACACGCGCATGGCGCAGAAAATCGCCCAGATCAGTGGCGTCGGCATGGTCAGTATTGCCGGTGGCCAGCGTCAGGCCGTGCGGATCAAGGTCAATCCGGAAGCCCTGGCGGCCAACGGCTTGAACCTGTCGGACGTACGCACCTTGATCGCTGCGTCCAACGTCAACCAGCCCAAAGGCAACTTCGACGGCCCGACCCGAGTCTCGATGCTCGACGCCAACGATCAGTTGACCTCGCCCAAGGACTACGCCGAACTGATTCTGGCCTACAAGAACGGCGCGCCGTTGCGACTCAAGGACGTCGCGCAGATTGTCGATGGCGCCGAAAACGAACGCCTCGCCGCGTGGGCCAATGAAAACCAGGCCGTGCTGCTGAACATCCAGCGCCAGCCGGGGGCCAACGTGATCGAGGTGGTCGACCGGATCAAGGCCCTGTTGCCGAGCATCACCGATAACCTGCCGGCTGGCCTCGACGTTACCGTGCTGACCGACCGTACCCAGACCATCCGCGCGTCCGTCACCGACGTGCAGCACGAATTGCTGATCGCCATCGCCCTGGTGGTGATGGTGACGTTCCTGTTCTTGCGCCGGGCCAGCGCCACGATCATTCCGTCGATTGCCGTGCCGTTGTCGTTGATCGGCACCTTTGGCGTGATGTACCTGGCCGGTTTTTCGGTCAACAACCTGACCTTGATGGCGTTGACCATTGCCACCGGTTTTGTGGTGGACGACGCGATCGTCATGCTGGAAAACATTTCGCGCTTCATCGAGGAGGGCGATAGCCCGTTGCAGGCGGCGCTCAAGGGCGCCAAGCAGATCGGTTTCACCCTGATATCGCTGACCTTGTCGCTGATTGCGGTATTGATTCCACTGTTGTTCATGGCCGATGTAGTGGGGCGGCTGTTCCGCGAGTTTGCGATTACCCTGGCGGTGGCGATCCTGATTTCCCTGGTGGTTTCCCTGACCCTGACGCCAATGATGTGCGCGCGGTTGCTCAAGCGTGAACCCAAGCCAGAAGAACAGGGCCGCTTCTACCGGGCCAGCGGTGCGTGGATCGACTGGCTGATCGCCGCCTACGGGCGCAAGTTGCAGTGGGTGCTCAAGCATCAGCCGCTGACCTTGCTGGTGGCCGTCGCTACCCTGGGCCTGACGGTGTTCCTGTACATCGTTGTACCCAAGGGCTTTTTCCCGGTGCAGGACACCGGGGTAATCCAGGGTATTTCCGAGGCGCCGCAGTCGATTTCCTTCGCCGCCATGAGCCAGCGCCAGCAGGAGCTGGCCAAGGTCATCCTGGCCGATCCGGCGGTGCAAAGCCTGTCGTCCTATATCGGAGTCGACGGCGACAACGCGACCCTCAACAGCGGGCGCTTGCTGATCAATCTCAAGCCGCACAAAGAGCGTGATCTGAGCGCGGCCCAGGTGATCAGCCGGTTGCAGCCGCAGCTGGACAAACTGGTGGGCATTCGTCTGTTCATGCAGCCGGTGCAGGACCTGACCATCGAAGACCGGGTCAGCCGCACACAGTACCAATTCAGCATGTCGTCGCCGGATGCCGAGATGCTCAGCCTGTGGAGCGGGCGACTGGTCGAGGCGCTGCGCAAGCAACCCGAGCTGACTGACGTTGCCAGTGACTTGCAGGACAAGGGCTTGCAGGTCTATCTGGTGATCGACCGTGACGCGGCTTCGCGAATCGGCGTTTCGGTGTCGAACATCACCGACGCGCTGTACGACGCTTTTGGCCAGCGGCAGATTTCGACCATTTACACCCAGGCCAGCCAATACCGCGTGGTGATGCAGGCGCAGGACGGCGAAAAGATCGGCCCGCAGGCGCTGGAGCAGATTCACGTCAAGACCACCAATGGCGGCCAGGTGCGGCTGTCCAGCCTGGCCCACGTCGAAGAGCGCCAGGCGCAATTGGCGATTGCGCACATCGGCCAGTTCCCGGCAGTGATGATGTCTTTCAACCTCGCGCCCGGCGTGGCGTTGGGGCAGGCCGTCGAGCTGATCAACAAGGTGCAGCAGGACATCGGCATGCCGCTTGGCGTGCAGACTCAGTTCCAGGGTGCGGCCCAGGCGTTCGAAGCCTCGCTGTCGAGTACCTTGCTGCTGATTCTGGCGGCGGTGGTGACCATGTACATCGTGCTCGGCGTGCTGTACGAGAGCTACATTCACCCGATCACCATTCTCTCGACGCTGCCATCGGCGGCGGTCGGCGCCTTGCTGGCGTTGATTCTCAGCGGCAACGACCTGGGCATGATCGCGATCATCGGCATCATCTTGCTGATCGGCATCGTCAAGAAGAACGCGATCATGATGATCGACTTCGCCCTCGACGCCGAGCGTAATCAGGGCATGGACCCGGCTACCGCGATTTATCAGGCGGCGCTGCTGCGTTTCCGGCCAATCCTGATGACCACCCTGGCCGCGTTGTTTGGCGCGGTGCCGTTGATGCTCGCCACTGGTTCGGGGGCCGAACTGCGCCAGCCATTGGGTCTGGTGATGGTCGGTGGCTTGCTGGTCAGCCAGGTGCTGACGCTGTTTACCACGCCGGTGATCTATCTGTACTTCGACCGCCTCGGTCGGCGCTGGCGGCGTGCGCCTGAGCGCCTGGAGCCGGTAGAGCAGCCATGAACCTGTCCGGACCTTTCATTCGCCGGCCGGTAGCGACGATGCTGCTGAGCCTGGCGATCATGTTGCTGGGCGGCGTGAGTTTCGGCTTGCTGCCGGTGTCGCCGCTGCCGCAAATGGATTTCCCGGTGATCGTGGTGTCGGCGAGCCTGCCGGGCGCGAGCCCCGAGGTCATGGCGTCCACCGTGGCGACGCCGCTGGAGCGATCCTTCGGCGCCATCGCCGGGGTCAACACCATGAGCAGCCGGTCCAGCCAGGGTTCGACCCGGGTAATCCTGCAATTTGACATGGACCGCGACATCAATGGCGCGGCGCGAGAAGTGCAAGCGGCGATCAACGCCTCGCGCAACCTGCTGCCCAGCGGTATGCGCAGCATGCCGACCTACAAGAAGGTCAACCCGTCCCAGGCACCGATCATGGTGCTGTCGCTGACCTCGGATGTGCTGGAAAAAGGTCAGCTCTATGACCTGGCCTCGACCATCCTTTCGCAAAGCCTGTCTCAGGTGCCCGGTGTCGGCGAGGTGCAGATTGGCGGCAGTTCGTTGCCGGCAGTGCGCATCGAGCTTGAACCGCAACTGCTGAACCAGTACGGCGTGGCGCTGGATGATGTACGCAACACCATTGCCAACGCCAACGTGCGCCGGCCCAAGGGTTCGATCGAAGACGACCAGCGGATGTGGCAGGTCCAGGCCAACGACCAGTTGGAGAAGGCCAAGGATTATGAACCGCTGATCATTCGCTACCAGAATGGCTCGGCGTTGCGCCTGAGTGATGTGGCCAAGGTCCGCGACAGCGTCGAAGACCGCTACAACAGCGGTTTCTTCAACGATGACGCGGCAGTGCTGTTGGTGATCAACCGCCAGGCCGGCGCTAACATCATTAAAACGGTCAACGATATCAAGGCGCAGTTGCCGGCGTTGCAGGCGGTGTTGCCGGCCAGCGTCAAACTGAACCTGGCGATGGACCGTTCACCGGTGATCAAGGCGACCTTGCACGAAGCGGAAATGACCCTGCTGATTGCCGTGGCGCTGGTGATTCTGGTGGTGTACCTGTTTCTCGGTAACTTCCGCGCGTCGTTGATCCCGACGCTGGCGGTACCGGTGTCGCTGGTCGGTACGTTCGCGGTGATGTACCTCTATGGCTTTTCGCTGAACAACCTGTCGCTGATGGCGCTGATTCTGGCCACGGGGCTGGTGGTGGACGATGCCATCGTGGTGCTCGAAAACATTTCGCGGCACATCGACGAAGGGATCGCGCCGATGAAGGCGGCGTACCTGGGCGCCAAGGAAGTCGGTTTTACTTTGCTGTCGATGAACGTTTCGCTGGTGGCGGTGTTCCTGTCGATTCTGTTCATGGGCGGGATTATCGAGAGCCTGTTTCGTGAGTTCTCGATCACCCTGGCGGCGTCAATCGTGGTGTCGCTGGTGGTCTCGCTGACCCTGACGCCGATGCTCTGTGCCCGCTGGCTGAAACCCCACACACCCGGCGAGGAAAACCGTTTGCAGCGTGCCAGCCGGCGCGCCAACGACTGGATGGTCAAGCACTATGCCAGCGGCCTGGATTGGGTGCTGCGTCACAAGCGGCTGACTCTGCTCAGCCTGTTTGTCACCATTGGCGTCAATATCGCCTTGTATGTGGTGGTGCCCAAAACGTTCCTGCCGCAGCAGGACACCGGTCAGCTGATCGGTTTTGTCCGCGGCGACAATGGCCTGTCGTTCAACGTCATGCAGCCGAAAATGGAAACCTTCCGCCGTGCAGTGTTGAAAGACGCTGCGGTGGAAAGTGTCGCCGGTTTTATCGGCGGGACCAACGGCACCAATAACGCTTTCATGCTGGTGCGCCTGAAGCCGATCAAGGAACGCAATATTTCTGCGCAGAAGGTCATCGAACGCCTGCGCAAGGAAATGCCCAAGGTCGCCGGTGCCCAATTGATGCTGATGGCTGACCAGGACTTGCAGTTTGGCGGTGGCCGCGAGCAGACCACCTCGCAATACACCTACATCCTGCAAAGCGGCGATTTATCGGCGTTGCGCGAGTGGTATCCGAAGGTCGTCACCGCACTCAAGGCATTGCCTGAACTGACCGCCATCGACGCCCGCGAAGGGCGGGGTGCTGCACAGGTGACGCTGGTGGTCGATCGTGATCAGGCCAAACGCCTGGGTGTCGACATGTCGATGGTCACCGCCGTGCTGAACAACGCTTATAGCCAGCGCCAGATATCGACCATTTACGACAGCCTCAACCAGTATCAGGTGGTGATGGAGGTCAATCCGAAATACGCCCAGGACCCGATCACCCTCAATCAGGTCCAGGTGATTACCGCTGCCGGCGCGCGCATTCCGTTGTCGGCGATTGCCCACTATGAAAACAGCCTGGAAAACGACCGGGTCAGCCATGAAGGGCAGTTCGCTTCCGAAAGCATCTCTTTTGATATGGCCGAAGGCGTCACCGTTGAACAAGGCTCGGCCGCCATCGAACGGGCGATTGCCAAGCTGGGGTTGCCGGAAGAAGTGATCGCCAAGATGGCCGGCACTGCCGACGCTTTCGCGGCGACCCAGAAGAGTCAGCCGTGGATGATTCTCGGTGCGCTGGTGGCGGTGTATCTGGTGTTGGGCGTGCTGTACGAAAGTTATGTGCACCCGCTGACGATCCTGTCGACATTACCTTCGGCAGGGGTCGGTGCGTTGCTGTCGATCTATGTGCTGGGCGGCGAGTTCAGCCTGATTTCGCTGCTCGGGCTGTTTTTGCTGATCGGCGTGGTGAAGAAAAACGCCATTCTGATGATCGACCTCGCGCTACAGCTTGAACGCCATCAGGGCATGGAGCCGCTGGAGTCGATTCGCAGTGCGTGTCTGTTGCGTCTGCGGCCGATTCTGATGACTACCCTGGCGGCGATTCTGGGCGCCTTGCCGTTGTTGCTCAGCACCGCCGAAGGCGCGGAAATGCGCCAGCCACTGGGCCTGACCATTATCGGCGGGTTGATTTTCAGCCAGGTGCTGACGCTTTTTACCACCCCGGTGGTTTACCTCTATCTCGACCGTTTGCGCCATCGGGTCAACCGCTGGCGTGGGGTTCGTACCGATGCTTCTCTGGAAACTCCGCTATGACTGACCGTTGCCCACTCAACCTCGACGCACCGATGGCCCGGCGCCTGGTATCGGCCCGAGGTTCGCGTTTACTGAGTCTTTCGCTCAGCGTCTTGATGCTCAGTGCCTGCGCCATCGGCCCGGACTATCAGCGTCCGACAGTGGCCGAGCCGGCACAGTACAAGCAGGCAGACGGTTGGCGTCAGGCGACGCCGAGTGATTCATTGGCGCGTGGCGCCTGGTGGGAACTGTACGGTGATCAGCAGCTCAACGGGCTGGTCGAAAAACTCAACAGTGCCAACCAGACCGTTGCCCAGTCCGAAGCCCAGTACCGTCAGGCTCAGGCGTTGGTCCGCAGTGCCCGAGGTGCGTTTTTTCCGACGGTTGATCTGAGCGCCGGGAAAACCCGTTCGAGTCAAGGCACCGGTAGCAGCAGTTCGAGCCTGAGCAGTACCAACAGTGGTATCCGCGACACCTATAACACTCAGCTTGGGGTGAGTTGGGAAGCGGACGTCTGGGGCAAATTGCGTCGCGGCCTGGAAGCCGACAAGGCCAGTGCCCAAGCGAGTTTTGCCGACCTGGCCGCGATGCGCCTGAGCCAGCAATCGGAGCTGGTGCAGAACTACCTGCAATTGCGAGTGATCGACCAGCAAAAGCGCCTGCTGCAAGCCACGGTCGAGAATTATCAGCGCTCGCTGCAAATGACCGAAAACCAGTACCGCGCGGGAGTGTCCGGCAAGGACGCGGTGGCCCAGGCGCAAACCCAACTGAAAAGCACACAGGCCGACATGGTCGACCTGATCTGGCAGCGTGCGCAGTTCGAGAACGCGATTGCGGTGCTGATCGGCTTGCCGCCGGCTGGCTTCAACCTGGCAGAAACCCCGAACATTCCAGCATTGCCGCAGGTACCGCTGAGCCTGCCCTCGCAACTGCTGGAGCGACGCCCGGACATTGCCTCCGCCGAGCGTTCGGTGATTGCCGCCAACGCCAACATCGGCGTGGCCAAGGCAGCCTACTACCCGGACCTGACCTTGAGCATGAGTGGCGGCTACAGCAGTAGCACTTACTCTAACCTGATCAGCTTGCCGAACCGTTTCTGGTCGGTAGGGCCGAAACTCGCCATGACCTTGTTCGACGGCGGCCAGCGCTCGG
This sequence comes from Pseudomonas sp. FW306-02-D09B, assembly GCF_058782685.1. Classification (NCBI taxonomy): domain Bacteria; kingdom Pseudomonadati; phylum Pseudomonadota; class Gammaproteobacteria; order Pseudomonadales; family Pseudomonadaceae; genus Pseudomonas; species Pseudomonas sp. FW306-02-D09B. The sequence continues at coordinate 2,752 of NZ_JBYSXY010000030.1, read as the reverse complement.
CGGAAGTCGACCGAACCGAGGCGGCCTATGACCAGACCGTGGCCAAGTATCGGCAAACCGTGCTCGACGGGTTCCGCGAAGTCGAAAACTACCTGGTGCAGCTCAAGGTCATGGAAGACGAAGCGGCGGTGCGTCAGGAAGCGCTGGACGCGGCCCGCGAGTCGTTGCGCCTGACCCTGAACCAGTACAAGGCCGGGTTGATCGCCTACCTTGATGTGGTGGTGGTCCAGGCCACAGCGCTGAGCAACGAGCGTAGCGTGCTGACCTTGCAGCAAAGCCGGCTGATTGCCAGCGTGAACTTGATCGCCGCATTGGGCGGTGGCTGGGATGGTCAGACCCAGATCAGCGAAAAAAACTAGGGTAGAGCGTTTCTGTGGCGAGGGAGCAAGCTCCCTCGCCACAAATTGCAGTCAGCCTTACGCTCTGTAAGGGCATGTTCTGCCTTGTTTCAGACTGTCCGTCGCGCTAATGGCCTTTTGGTTACTTTGTGAGTGCGTTCGTTGATGGAATCAGTACAATCGCGCACTTTGCCCCAACGAGCATGGATGCAGTCCAGCGGGGGCGCCACGAGAAGTTCTGATGCTCATCGGTAGCTATTCCCCCGCGCTGGTTCTGATCTCCCTTTGCGTGGCGATTCTTGCATCCTATACCGCCCTGGACCTGACCGGTCGTATCGCAACCGCCAAAGGCCGCGCAGTTCATTTTTGGACGGCGGGTGGCGCGTTGGCGATGGGTATCGGCGTCTGGTCGATGCACTTCATTGGCATGCTGGCATTCAGGTTGCCGATCATCCTCGGCTACGATATCGGTATCACCGCGTTGTCGCTGGTGATCGCCATTCTGTCCTGCGGGTTCGCGCTGTGGCTGGTCAGCCAGCCGCGTATGCCGGGCTGGCAACTGGCGTTTGGTGCATTGATCATGGGCGCGGGCATCAGCGGCATGCATTACACCGGCATGGCCGCCATGCGCATGCTGCCGGGTATCGATTACGATCCGACATTGTTTGGTGCTTCGCTGGTGATCGCGGTCGGCGCTTCGGCCGCGGCATTGTGGATTGCCTTTCGTTTACGCCAGAACACCCCGTATGTGCGCCTCGTTCGTGGCGGCGCCGCGGTGATCATGGGTATCGCGATTGTCGGTATGCACTACACAGGGATGGCGGCCGCACGATTTGCCGAAGGTAGCTACTGTGGCGCGACAGTCGACGGTTTGAGTGGCAAGGGCCTGGACAATCTGGTGCTGGTCACCACTCTGGCAGTGTTGAGCATCGCGCTGCTGACGTCGATCCTCGATGCACGCCTGGAAGCACGCACCGCCGAGTTGGCCAATTCCTTGACCCTGGCCAACCGCGAACTCACCCAGCTGGCATTGCACGACCCCCTGACCGGGTTGCCGAACCGTGTACTGTTGGCCGATCGCATCGATCAAGCCATGCATGTGGTGCAGGAGCAGGGCGGTTGTTTTGCGTTAATGTTCATCGATCTCGATGGTTTTAAACCGGTCAACGATGCCTTTGGTCACCATATAGGCGACCAGTTGCTGCGCGAAGTCGGCGTACGCTTGCGCGAGGACCTGCGCGGCCAGGACACGCTGGCGCGGATAGGCGGCGATGAATTCGTGTTGCTGGTACAGCTCGCCGAACCTGACGATGCCTTGCGCCTGGCGGCGCGTCAGGTGGGGTTGATCTCGCGCGCATTCCGGGTCGCCGAACACGACTTGCAGATCTCTGCCAGCATTGGCATTGCCGTATATCCTGGCAACGGACAGACCCCGCAAGAACTGCTGATGAACGCCGACGCGGCGATGTATCACGCCAAGGGCGCGGGCAAGAACGGTCACAGCTTCTTCGATGCCTCGATGAATACCAACGCCCGCAAGCAACTGCAAATGCTTCAGGATTTGCGTAATGCGCTTGAGCAACAGCAATTCAGCCTGCACTACCAACCCAAGTTTGACGCCAGCAATGGTCGGCCGGTCGGCGCCGAAGCCTTGCTGCGCTGGGAACACCCGACCCTGGGCATGCTGCTGCCGGACAAGTTCATCGAACTGGCGGAGAAAACCGGGTTGATCATCCCGATCGGCGACTGGGTGCTCAACGAAGCCTGTCGGCAAATGAGCCTCTGGCACAGCCAGGGGTACACCCATTGGCGTATTGCAGTGAATCTTTCGGCGTTGCAGTTCTGTCATACCGGGCTGGTTCAAAGCGTCGCCAAAGCCTTGGCCACTCACCGTTTGCCGGCTAACAGCCTGACCCTGGAAATCACCGAAACCACCGCCATGAGCGATGCCGACGCGAGCATGACGGTGCTCCAGCAACTGTCGGAAATGGGCGTCGATCTGTCCATCGACGACTTCGGTACCGGTTACTCGAGCTTGATGTACCTCAAGCGCCTGCCGGCCAATGAGCTGAAGATCGACCGTGGTTTTGTCCGTGACCTTGAGCGCGACAGCGATGACGCGGCGATCGTCTCGGCCATCGTCGCCCTTGGGCAGGCGCTGGGTTTGCGCATCGTCGCCGAAGGCGTGGAAACCGATGTGCAACAGGACTTCCTGACTCAGCTAGGCTGTGATTCCTTGCAGGGCTACCTGCTCGGCCACCCGTTACCGGCCGACAGGTTCATGGTCGATATACACCGGGCCGAGCAATTGGTGACGGGCTGAACGCCGCAGGCGACCCGTAGATACTCTGTTTCCGGTCAAGCTTTCGCGAAGTGCTTTTCGCTGAAAAGCTTGGCCGTATCAAAATCCTCTC